>BAJA01000027.1 GCA_000613465.1 Bacteroides nordii WAL 11050 = JCM 12987 | reverse complement strand
GATGACAACGGATCTTTTTATTTTATTCACTGATAATCAAGGAAAAAGAAAATCTGATCCGTTGTCATCGTTTTATCCGCCTCATCCGTGTGCCATAGAAATAGAACGCAGTTTGATTTAAATCCGTTCAGAAAGAAACAAAAATAACTCTTAACTGATTTCAACTACTGATTCGCATTAATCACTAATCACTATTTATTATTCACTAAAAAAGTTAAGTATTGCTGCCATAACCATTGCCCGGTCTTTGTCCGATTCAATGCTTTCGAAGGGGAAGCCCATAACAAATGTGCGGTAATTCCCTTTGTAGGCAATACCTGCACTTTGGTTATCCGGACTATATGTGAATACGGAAAAGGCAGGTGCTACGGGGACTATACAATCCGGTGCAGTCACCGCATACCTGTTTTCATTGGGTAGGCGGGGAATGGAAATAGTACGTCCCAGTCCGTTGATCTGTCCGGACAGGCTGTTGCGTAGTGAACTTTGATAGCCATATTTCAGCACTTTTTGTGTGAACTCCCGGTTACCTTGCGAAGTATTCATATCACTTCCAGGATAAGAGCCGCTGACGAGAATGTTACCTCCCGATTGGCAGTAAGCGTAATGATCCGTTGCATAGGCGAGGAGAATGTTTTGTAATATGCCCGGTTGACGGGATCTTCCTTTTCCAGTCCCAGGATATAGTCCACAATGGGATATTCTTCCAATTGTACCCGTCCGTTTTCTACAGCCTCATCACTACATGATACAAAACTATAGTGTCCTGCTGCCTGAATTGCTTTACCATGAATAAATGGATAGTCAAATGTGTTTCCAATGATTTTCATTCCTTCCAGTTCGTTGCCACTATGCCCCAGACTGCCTTTCCCTTCTTTGCCGGCTTGTTTCCGGTCGAATCCGATTTGTGCCCCACTCAGGGAGATGTTGTATAAATAGGGTACGCCAGGATCTTCTTCCAGATCAAACCCTGCGCTGGTAGGTGTGTTGATGATAGCCGGACCGCTCAGACGGTCGAAACCATTGATGATAAGTATTTTCCCTTTTTCATCTTTTGCTTTATAGGCCGATAATATCTCTGAGGGGAAACTTTCGCCACCACGGTTGACTGCTGTGACTTTGAATGAATACACAAGGCCCGGCTCTATTTTTAGGGTATAGGAAGGGTGGCTCACCAGTACACCATTGTCGAAGCCGCCGTAGCCGATGCGGGTATATACTATATATTCACGTGGAGTGGCAGTTGGTTCCAGCGGATCGTTTTCTCCTTGCCAGGAGAGTTCGAGGGTGTTTTTTTTCTTTCCGAACTGAAGGGCGAAGTTGCTTACAGGAAGCGGTTGTACAACATAGTCCTTTCCGTGTTGGCTGCTCACAAAGCGGAGTACACCTTTGTAAATAGCACGCCCTACGGTGAACTTGAAGTTAGGGTCGTGCCCCAGTTGCATATCCGCAAAATTCTGGTGTGATAGTAGTTCTACGATCGTAGAGGGTACAGACGGCAAGCGTGTTTCGCTATAATTGCGATTCCACATGCTACGCCGGGTCCAGGGGATATTGTAGGTAGTGCGGATGTCCCGTTGCAACTGTGTCAATAAGATATCTGCCAGATCACGCGAGGCATAGCGGTCCATGCCTGTGTTCAGCAAGCCGTTATTGAAATCGGTGGTATATATGCCTAATGAGCCGATTATTTCGTCTGTTTTACTATATCCGGCATCACTGTGCAGGGCCAAGGTCATTTCCAACGGTACTCCCAATCCCTTTTCTTTGGGGTTGAACACTGAACCGCCGGACAGATAATTGAGTGTATTGGAGCGTGCATTGATATCATCGGCATAATCATTTTCTCCTTTTCGTCCACCATATATTTCATACGGCATACCTGCCCATTGAACAGAATAACGTGCTCCTTCCAGATAGCGCGGAAGTCCGCTGACGGTTCCGCCTCGTGAGATATTTCCCATACCTCCTCCAAAACGTACTGCATCCGCACACACGACGCCATTCTCTTTGCTCTCATTGCTGAGTACCACCATGCCATAATCATTATTGCCTTTGTCGAACTCAAAAGTCCCCAGATATACCCAGGTACCTCCGCCTATCTGCTGGTTCACATTAAATTCGGTAGCTCCTCCTTTATGAAACACAATGTATTTGGCATCACTTACGCTGTTAGGTAGCGTCTGATAGGATACATATACTGCATAGTTACCCGTTTGTGGGATGGTCGGAATCCATTCTGCAAAGGCTTTGTTCTTTTTCTTTTCTGTACGGGCATAGCGTGCAGTACCGTCCAAAAAAGGATTCTCTCCATCTTTATAGATACGTTTTTTAGATGCAAATCCTTTTCCACCTACTGTTTCCCAACGGGCCTTGCGACTTTTCATTTCCAGATAGATAGAACCGTTTTTCGTGTCGTTATCAACAATTACTTCGTTCTTCTGTGTATCCCGTTCGCGTGGAGTGAAAACGTTGGCACCTGCGTTTTCCAACATCGGGATAACATAGGGCAGGATAAACGATTGTGTAAAAAGGTCTTCTGTTGTACAAAACAGCCGGGGACGTTGCCAGCTCCATTCTCCATTTTCATTCTTGAAATACTGTCCATGGCTCTGCCAGAGAGCAATGTGTCGGTTTTGCAGTCCACGGGATATTTCGTATGGGCGCGATGTATTTGTCACCCAGGGCGCTCCCTTATAGTCAGTATTCAATGAAAGCCGGGTTTTGTCCTTTTTCTTTTTGCGGTAGGCATTAGGGATAAGGTCCTCTATGGGTCTGCCATCGGCGTATATCGTAACATCGAAAAAACGTACCGGACCAGGGAGAATATTTTCTACCTGATTATAAATAGACTCAACAGTTTCGGGTAGAAAGGGCTGATAAGCAAAACTTTCTGAAGCCTGTATTGTGAGTTGCTTTCGGTCAAAGTCAATTTCTACACTTTGTAGTGTGGGTTGTTTTATTTTTGCAGAGGCAGAGGTGTAGCTGTTGAAGTATTCATTCAGCCGATCTTCTACTGTTTTTTCGATAGCTTGCGCAAAGAGTAAATTGGTTCCTACAATAAGTGATAGCAGGAATAGGTATAGCTTTCTCATAAACTTCAATTATTACGGTTTATCACAGAGGAGAACACGGAGTATTATTCGGAGTATTATTTATCTGATTGAAACGTAGATTAACGCAGATTTTCGCAAAATACAAATGTAAAAGGACGAATATCGGTACTTTAATCTGCGTTCATTCGCGTTAATCTGCGTTTTATTCGGATAATAAAGCTCTGTGTTCTCAACGTCCTCTGTGGTGAAATCTTAGTCTGTAAAAGTAGAGTAATTTTCGTTATTCTGTATATAAATTGCGCAGTTTCTCTATATCTGCTTCAAGGTTGTTTATCAGATAACTTTCTATTCCTCCGAATTCTTTGTCTATCACACGGAAAGCCGTTTCCAGATACTCTTTTCTCACGGTAGTCAGCGGCTTCAGTTCCGGATGGTCTTTTGTGATAAAATCATATTTGGCCTGGATATGCTGAGCTGACAGCATATAGTCTTCTATTATTGTATCGCGTTCCACTCCCAGAGCCGAAAGCAGCAATGCAGCTGCAATGCCTGTCCGGTCTTTTCCGGCAGAACAGTGGAAGAGGAGCGGGGTATTGGCTTTCTCTGTCAGGATGCGGAAAAATTCTTTGTATGTATCCTGCATATGGCGAACGATGAATGCGTACACTTCTTCCATAACAGCACTCAGATTGTTTTTGTCAAAATGTGCAATATCACTCATATTGCCGGCTTCGATGGGCAATGGGATATGCTTGGACACAGTCTGTGGCAAATGATCGGCAGCTGCCCTCTTTTCGGCTTCACCTCTGAAATCGACCACGGTTCGTAGCGGTAATAGAGTCAGATAATCCAGGTCTGTGGATGTCAGTTTGTTCATGTCGTCTGAACGCAGAAAAGTTTTCCATTTCACATGTTTGCCATAAATGGTGCGATAACCTCCAAGATCGCGCATGTTATAAGCTCCTGCCATTGGTAGGAGCCGGTAATGAGTATCTTCTTTCTTCATATTAATTTGTCTTTTATTTGTAAACAAAAAAAGAGTGAAGAATTCTCTGTTCCTCACTCTTCTTTATGATTATTTACTAATTGTTATAATGGAATATACTCTACGAATGCTTCCATTGCTTCATAAGACGCAAGGCCAAGATTATCATAGAGTGCGGCTGTACCACGGTTACGGTCTTCGCTACGTTGCCAGAACAGACGTTCGTCATTGCCTAAGAACGGAGCGCTTTCCATTTGCGACTGGTGTTTCAGGATGGAATTACGTTTAGCACGCAACTCTTCCGGACTGATAGGTACTGCCATTTCGATGTTTTCAATTTCCCATTCAGCCCATGCACCACGATACATCCAGATACGGCAGTCTTTCAGCCATTTGGCTCCCTCTTCTTTTTCCAAATCTATAGCAGCAAATACAGCATCCGTACAAACGCGGTGGGTTCCGTGCGGATCGGCAAGGTCACCGGCTACGAATATCTGATGAGGCTTCACTTCGCGGAGCAGGTTACGTACAATTTCTACATCTGCCTCACTGATAGGATTCTTCTGGATTTTGCCTGTTTCATAGAATGGCAGATCCAGGAAGTGAACGCGGTCCAACGGAATGTTATTGTATGTACAAGCCGTACGGGCTTCGCCACGGCGAATCAGACCTTTGATAGTCAGGATATCGCGTGAATCCATATCTCCGTCTTTCTTCTCTTTGAGGAATTTGCGGATCTCTGAATATTTTTCGTTGATTACCAGGTCCTCGCTGTTATTGAAAATCTGGTTGAAACCATTAATGAAGTGCAGGAAGCGGATTACTTCTTCGTCGCCTACAGCATGTTACCCGATGTTTGATAAGCTACATGTACTTCATGTTTTTGCTCTACCAGACGGCGGATAGTGCCACCCATAGAGATCACATCGTCATCCGGGTGCGGAGAGAATACAACAACACGTTTTGGGAACGGTTTTGCACGTTCGGGGCGATACGTATCATCCGCATTCGGTTTACCGCCGGGCCAACCGGTGATCGTGTGCTGCAAGTCGTTGAATATCTTGATGTTTACATTATATGCCGAGCCGAAGAGAGCTAAAAGTTCGCTCAATCCGTTTTCGTTGTAATCCTTATTGGTCAGTTTCAGGATGGGCTTACCGGTCAATTGGCATAACCAAACGATGGCACTACGGATCAGTTTATCGTTCCATTCGCAAGAAGTCACCAACCAGGGACGTTGAATACGTGTCAGGTTGCTGGCAGCTGAAAGGTCGATAGCTACGTGAGCGTTGTTGTGTGTCTGCAAATAAGATGCAGGGATTGTATCTGTGATCGGTCCTTCCACACATTCTTTAATCATCTTGGCTTTGTCCTCTCCCCATGCCAGAAGATATACTTTCTTGGCACCCAGGATAGTAGATACCCCCATTGTGATAGAACTGATAGGAGTGTTCTCCATTGTTCCGAATATCTTGGTAGCCTCATTGCGTGAGCTGTTATCCAGCAAGATCAGGCGAGTAGTAGAATTCAGGCGTGAACCCGGCTCATTGAAAGCAATATTACCTACGCGACCGATACCCAAAAGAGCAATGTCAATACCTCCGAAACTTTCGATACGTTGCTCATACAGGCGACAATATTCCAGAATCGTATCTTTAGCAATGGTTCCGTCCGGGGTGAATACATTCTGCTTATCAATGTCCACATGGTCGAGGAACATCTCTTTCAAGGCATTGAAGTTACTGTTGATTGCATCCAGAGCTAATGGATAGTATTCATACATATTGAACACGATCACATTGCGGAAGCTCAGGCCTTCTTCTTTGTGCATGCGAATTAGCTCGGAATACACATTGCGTGGTGAATTACCACCCGGCAATGCCAGAACACAGAAACGTCCTGCTTTCTGTTTGTCGCGTATTACTTGTGCTATTTCGCGAGCGATGTAGTTGGCACCTTCTTCTACAGATTCATAAATATCAGTAGGGATTTTTTCAAGTCGGGTTAATACCGACCGTTCAAATGCATTCTCTGGTCTGTAGTATCTGGGGGAGACCCTGTTGAGAGTGATTTGAGAACTTAAGTTTGTTTTCATAAATTCTTTAATTAAGTTATGTTAGATTCAAGTCGTGCGACTGTTTTTTCTGAACGACAAAGATACAAAAGAAGTTTATTATAAAAACTACCTTATTGTAGGTATTGTTACTATAGGGAGGCGATTTTAACGTTTGTTCATTTAAGTTACATCACTAAAATGTACATATAAACTCAAATCCGGAAAGTGTCTGCGTCTTTCCATACCGGAAACTTATCACGGAATTGTTGTAGCGATTTGAGGTTGAGTGAAACGGTGGCGATAGCTTCTTTGCCGTCCGGGACTGATGTTAGTATTTCACCTTTAGCGGAATAGACGATACTACCTCCATTATATAGATGATTATTACCATCTGTTCCAGTGCGGTTTACCCCGCATACATAACACATATTCTCTAAAGCACGGGCACGAAGCAGTGTGTCCCATACTAATCGGCGGGCTTGCGGCCAACTGGCTACATATATTAATAAGTCATATTCATTGTTTACATTCCGGCTCCATACCGGGAAACGCAGATCGTAGCATACCAGCAGGCAGATGTTCCATTCGCGGTAGGAGATAATGAGTTTACTGTCTCCGGAGGAAAAATGTTCAGCTTCTTGCCCCATACGGAAGAGGTGGCGTTTGTCGTAGTAATACTCTTCTCCTTCGGGGGTGATAAAGAAAGCGCGGTTATAATACGAACCTTGTTCGCTGCAAATGAAGCTTCCGGTAATAGCGAACTGAAATTCTCCGGCCCACTTTTTGAGTGTTTGTATGGTTTCTCCGGAGATTGGTTCTGCCAACTTCCGGCTGTTCAGACTAAACCCGGTCGAGAACATTTCCGGTAAAACAACAATCTCCGTTGTTCCGTGAAGCGTTTGTAGCTTATCACGGAGCAAACGGAGATTTTCTTGTTTATTCTCCCAGACAATATTAGTCTGGACGATTGAAATACGTAATTCTTGCATTACATTTATTACTAATCATTAATCACTACTCATCAATATCTCCGATACTAAAGTTTTCGGGATGTTTGCCTTTAAAGTCTTTGAAGTAGAGCTTTATTTCGCGCATATCTTTTTCAATGTCTCCTGTAGGCATGATAGCTTTGGTGGATGAAATGGTCTTAGTAGTATAATCTATTCCTACGAGCACGATAGGGACTTGTGCTTTCAGTGCGATATAGTAGAATCCTTTCTTCCAGTTTGGATTTCGTTTACGTGTGCCTTCGGGTGTGATGGCAAGATGAAATTTCTTACTTTCGGCAAATTTGTGTGCCATCTGATCTACTAATGATGTTTTACGACTACGGTCTACCGGAATACCTCCCACTGCTTTGAAAATGATGCCTAAGGGGAAGAAGAACCAGTCTTTTTTCATCATGAAGCTTGTTTTACGCCCCCAGGCGCCATAGAAAAGTTTACCTATGAAGAGGTCTAAATTTGTAGTATGGGGAGCGGCGCAAACTACGCATTTGTCGTAGTTTGGCACCGTTACATTCATTTTCCAACCCAACAAGCGAAAGTAAATAAAGCTGTAAATTGCTTTTTTCATTCTTAGTTTAATTTCGCGATGGCATCAATAATTTCGTTTACTTTAGCGTTGAAGTCACTACGGAATTTCTTGTAGAATCCTTTTACATTACCCGGCTCTGTATGGCTGATGCGGCTGATGAACTCATCCTGCATCTTAAGGATTTCGGCCATAAGTTGGTCTGCTTTGGCCTTATCAGTACCAGGAACAAACATGCTATTGATCAAACACTCTGAGAATAATTCTCCTGAAATATAATTTACGGTTTTCTTGAGTTCTCTTCTACTTGCCATAATCTATCTTCTTTTAATGTGAATATTGAATATATCAGCGGTAAAGATAAATACTTTCTTCGGCTTAGGCAAATAAATAATACAATACTGTATGGATATGAATCTATTTACGATTAGACGATTTACGATGTACGATTGAAGTTACTCTTTTAAAAGCCGGTTTCAGCCCTGTCAGAGACAGGGTAATTCCAATCGTACATCGCCTAATCGTAAATAGATTAAGTTTTGAGCTTAATAGCTTCTGTCGTTACCATCTATTTATTTCTTCGGTGCTGATAAAGTTCTATCTCGTAGAGTAACGTAGGAAGCCTCGGTGTGTAATATTGTTTTAGATGTACATGTAAAGCAGTACGACATGTGCATGTGGTGCAGTACGACATGTACATGTGGTACAGTGAAACATGTACATGTAAAACAAGGCTGCTCACGGGGAAAAGGAACGTTCCTTTCTGAGAAAGACAAAGTACAACACCGGGCAACGGTGTGCTTTCCGCATGGGGAGGTACACCAGACGATGGTTGATTGAAATGTGGATAGACGCGAATTCTCGCAAAGAAAAGAGAGGATTCACCACAGAATACAGAGGATTTTATTCTTTTTATGCCAAGTCGATAATTTCTCTGTGTCCTCCGTGTCCTCTGTGGTGAACTGATTCAGGTTTGGTCAAAAGTAGAATCCCAGATTCACATAGAACCCTGCCTTCTTACTTTGATTAGAGTATCCCAATGAAGCTTCAAGGGGGCCGAACATACTGTCTATTCCGTAACTTAAACTGAATCCGTAGATACATTTATCTTCCAAGATGTCGAAGAAGTTATTATTGGTTAGTGCTACATTACCTGTCAGGCTGATGTAGTGTTTGGTCCATAAGCGTTGACGTAGTTTTAAACCGCCTACTACTACGGAGTTTTTCATTATTTCGATATTATCAATTCCGGCAAAAGGCATTTGTTGTGAAATGAACCGTCCGAAGTAGTTACCACCCAATGCATTGGTATACGGGTAGGGGATATCTCTACCTATAAGCACTCTTCCATATATAGCGGGAAGCAAGGCAAAACGATTGGTTAATTGGAAAGCTTCCACCCATGAAGCGTTAAGTGCTGAAAATGGGGCATGTCCTTTATACTTTGCCATGTTATCTGTATAAAGTGAATATCCGGCTTTAAAATCTGCACCTTGGTTGGGGAAATATCCTTTATTGAATGTATTATAATGCACCTGCGCAAAGTAACTGAAGAAATGTTCCGGTTTTATTTTCAGATTATACTCCGGGCTGGTATACAAAAAATCTTTGTATTTGAAATATTCGAATCGTGCTCCGACAGCAAAACGCAGGTTCTTATACCATACGTCCGAGAAGCTGAATTCTCCCGAATGGTACTTATAAGTGGTATTATAAGCACGGTCACCATGATTGTAGATATTGATATCATTATATTCGAAGAGGTAGCCGAAATTGAAGTTCCTCATCTGCATCGGTTCCAGGGTATAATCTACGCGGGCAGCATATCGCTTCCCCAAACGTCCGGTTACAGATACTTTAGACGGGATATGTGTCTTTAAGTTTAGGGTCGCATTCAGCAGCATAGAAGCAATTTCTTCAGAGTCGAAACGAATGCCCAGGTTGATTTTCCGTTCATACTTTTCTTCTAACAAAAAGTCTAACTTGTCTCCCTCCGGTGTACTGGTAAGTTTATAGCTGACATTGGAATATGCCTGACTTCCCCGTAATACGGAAAGTGCTTTTTCCAATTGAGCTACACTGATTTCGCTATCTTCTTTCAATTTACATTTCCGCATCATCCATTTTTTATCTACATCTTCAATACCGGAAAAATTGATCTCTTTTACAAAGAACTTTCTGGAAGAAGATAAGGAAGTATAAGGCCCATGAGGAGTTGGTTTATAATCTGCCGGGATACCTATTTTCTTTTTTAGCTTCAACAGTTCGCTCCATTTCTCCTGTGCTGCTTCTTCCCCTCGATTGGTGAGCGTATCCAGTGCATTGGGAGTAAAGCTGGCAGCAGAATATCCTTTTACATTTACTTTTATATAAACATCTGTAGCTGCTACGTTTTGTTCATAATTTTTTTGTGTAGTAAGATCGATAATCTGCAACAAAAATATCAGGAGCCGTATTCAGCTCATTAGCTGTTCTCAGCTTATCCTGTACATCTACTCCGATGATAACTTCGGCTCCCATTGCTTTGGCTACATTCACCGGATAGTTGTTTTTCATGCCACCGTCTACTAATACCATACTGTCTATTCGCACAGGGGTAAACACACCGGGAATAGCCATACTTGCACGCATCGCTGTGGCAAGTACGCCATTATGGAATACTATTTCGTCACCATTCACAACGTTTTCCGAAACACAGGCGAAAGGGATGGGCATTTTATTAAAATCAATTGAGTCATGATACCCCACAGTGAGGTCAGAGAACAGGTTAGCGAGGTTTTGCCCTTTGATAACTCCTCCCGATGCCTGTTCTTTGAAACCCTTTCCGGTCAGAGGGAGAGAGAGTACATACGTTTCCGACTTTTCCCGTTCGGACATGGTCTGTTGGCTTCGTTTGATCCGGTCACTGAGAAGGAAGGTCCAGTCTTGCTTTTTCACCATGCTGTCAAGTTGCTCCGGTGTGTAGCCGATAGAATATAAACCTCCGATAATAGAGCCCATACTGGTACCTACGATATAATCGATGGGAATACCTGCTTCTTCGATCACTTTTAATGCTCCAATGTGTGCGACACCTTTTGCACCGCCACCGCTGAGCACTACGCCTACTTTTTTACGTTGCTGTGCCGAAGTAGGTAAAGCCAAAAAAAAGCAGGCCAGGAGACTAATGTTAAAGATAAATGTTTTTTCATTAAGATGGTTTTGTTACGTGTAACATATAAAATACAAATGTAAGTGATAAATTGTTTTGCTTTAGGCAGATTTCTCTACTTTTGTGGTCCAAAAGTCGGAATTGTGGATAAATTCTACAGTTTACAGTAAAATTCCACAGATGTCCAATTAGTGTATATACAGTATAAACAGCTTGTTTATAGTAGATAAATGAAGTTTTTGCAGTTTTGGTACGAAACTTGTACGACAAGAGACTAAGAACAAACATAAGTTAAATTAACTAATTCAACCGATTATGAGATTATTTCTCTCAAAGAAAGAATTAAAATTAAAGAAAAGGAGAACCATTGCTACTGTTGTTTGCATTGTTCTGATATTGGGTATTTACTGGTTATTAACGCGTCCGCATAAGGCTGAACCGGAAATACCTACAGTGATAGTGGAGGCTGCAGTAAAAGATGATGTAGAAATTTATGGTGAGTATGTAGCCGTATTCGTGCCCAGCAATTTGTTGAAGTGCGTGCCCGTGTAGAAGGTTATCTGGAACAGATGCTTTTCGCAGAGGTACCTATGTGAATAAAAACCAGGTACTTTTTGTTATTAACCAGGAGCAATACCGGGCAAAAGCAGATAAAGCACGTGCACAGCTGAAAAAAGATGAGGCACAGGCACTGAAAGCTCAACGTGACTTTGAACGTATCAAACCGCTTTATGCTCAGAATGCTGCCAGCCAGTTGGATCTTGATAATGCTGAAGCTGCTTATGAAAGTGCAGTAGCTACGGTTGCCATGAGTGAAGCCGATCTGGCACAAGCAGAGATGGAATTGGGATATACATTAGTTCGCTCTCCGCTTTCGGGACATATCAGCGAACGAAACGTCGACCTTGGGACATTGGTTGGACCGGGTGCGAAGTCTTTGCTGGCTACCATCGTAAAGAGTGATACGGTGCTGGTCGATTTTAATATGACTGCACTGGATTATCTGAAAAGTAAAGAACGGAATATTAATATCGGGCAGCAGGATTCCAGTCGTTCCTGGTAACCCAACATTTCTATTACACTGGCCGATAATACGGTCTATCCATACAAAGGTTACGTGGATTTTGCCGAACCACAAGTGGATCCTCAGACGGGGACGTTCTCTGTCCGGGCTGAGATGCCCAACCCGAAGCAGGTGTTGTTACCCGGACAGTTCACAAAAGTGAAATTATTGCTCGATGTTAGAGAAGGTGCTGTTGTGGTGCCTCTCAAGGCTGTAACAATCGAGAAAGGTGGTGCTTATATTTACGTGATGCGTAAAGACTCAACAGTAGAGAAACGTTTCATTGAATTAGGACCTGAATTTGGTAATAAAGTAGTTGTGGAACGCGGACTTGCACAGGGAGAAATGATTGTTGTTGAAGGATTCCACAAACTCAATCCGGGAATGAAAGTCCGGGTAGTAGAAGCCGATAAGGCTGAAGAGGTGGATAACGCTATAAAGGAGTAAATAATGAAAGTCAGTTTTTTTATAGATCGTCCGGTTTTCTCGGCGGTCATATCCATTGTAATTATAATAATCGGAGTCATAGGGTTGACTATGCTTCCGGTGGATCAGTATCCGCAGATAACTCCGCCGGTGGTTAAAATCAGTGCATCCTATCCGGGAGCCAGTGCACTTACCGTTTCGCAGGCGGTGGCTACTCCGATTGAACAAGAGATTAACGGTACTCCCGGTATGCTTTACATGGAGTCTAACAGTTCCAACTCCGGAGGCTTTTCGGCTACAGTCACTTTTGATGTATCTGCTGATCCTGATTTGGCTGCCGTTGAGATTCAGAACCGTGTGAAACTTGCCGAATCCCGTTTGCCTGCCGAAGTAATTCAAAATGGTATTTCCGTAGAGAAGCAGGCACCAAGTCAGTTGATGACACTCTGTCTGACTTCTTCGGATCCGAAGTTTGACGAAATCTATTTGAGTAACTTTGCCACGATCAACGTGCTCGACGTGCTTCGTCGTATTCCGGGTGTGGGACGTGTATCGAATATTGGTAGCCGGTATTATGCTATGCAGATATGGGCAGAACCCGATAAACTGGCAAACTTCGGTTTGACCGTGCAGGACTTGCAGAATGCTCTGAAGGATCAGAACCGTGAGTCGGCTGCCGGTGTACTTGGCCAGCAACCGGTAAAAGGGCTCGATGTTACTATTCCTATTACTACACAGGGACGTCTTTCCACCGTAAGTCAGTTTGAAGATATTGTGGTGCGTGCCAATGCAAACGGATCTATTATCCGTTTGAAAGATGTGGCACGTGTGTCACTTGAGGCTTCTTCTTATAATACGGAGAGTGGTATCAACGGAGAGAATGCTGCCGTACTTGGTATTTATATGCTTCCTGGTGCTAACGCTATCGAAGTGGCCGACAACGTGAAACAGGCCATGGAAGAAATCAGTAAAAACTTTCCTGAGGGGTTGAGCTACGAAATCCCGTTTGATATGACTACCTATATTTCGGAGTCGATTCATGAAGTGTACAAAACATTGTTTGAAGCACTTGTACTGGTGGTATTAGTGGTATTTCTCTCTTTGCAGAGCTGGCGTGCCACACTGATTCCAATTGTGGCTGTACCTATCTCGCTGATTGGTACGTTTGGATTTATGTTGATCTTTGGCTTCTCACTGAATATCCTTACATTGTTAGGGTTGATTCTTGCCATTGGTATCGTGGTAGATGATGCTATTGTGGTGGTGGAGAGCGTAGAACATATCATGGAGACAGAAAAGTTGAGTGCCTACGAGGCCACTAAGAAGGCAATGGAGGGACTGACGAGTGCTCTGATTGCGACCTCGCTGGTGCTCTGCGCCGTATTTGTTCCTGTTAGTTTCCTTAGTGGCATTACCGGGCAGCTTTACCGTCAGTTTACCATTACCATTGCTGTGTCTGTACTGATATCTACAGTAGTGGCTCTGACGCTGAGTCCTGTCATGTGTTCTTTGATTCTGAAACCGGACAATGGCAAAAAGAAGAACATCGTATTTCGTAAAATTAATGAGTGGCTGAATATTGGAAATAATAAATATGTAGCAGTTATCACTCGTGTCATCAAGCATCCGCGTCGTGTACTAAGTGCTTTCGGCATGGTATTGATAGCGATTCTTTTATTACATCGTATCATTCCTACCAGTTTTCTTCCGGTAGAAGACCAGGGGTATTTTAAGATAGAGCTTGAACTGCCCGAAGGTTCTACACTGGAACGTACACGTAAAGTGACTGAGCGCGCTATCTCTTTCCTTGATAAGAATCCGTACATTGCATATGTACAGAATGTGACTGGAAGTAGCCCTCGTGTAGGTAGTAACCAGGCACGTAGTGAGTTGACTGTTATCCTGAAACCGTGGGAGGAACGTAAAGAAACCACTATAAACAAAATTATGGCCGAGGTACAAGAACACCTCAAAGAGTATCCCGAGAGTAAAGTGTATCTCTCTACACCGCCGGTTATCCCGGGTTTAGGTAGTTCGGGAGGTTTTGAGATGCAGCTGGAAGCCCGTGGAGAGGCAACTTTTGATAATCTGGTTCAGGCGGCGGATACATTGATGTACTATGCTTCAAAAAGTAAAGAACTTGCCGGCTTGTCTTCTTCGTTACAGTCAGAGATACCACAATTGTATTTCGATGTAGACCGTGATAAGGTGAAGATGTTAGGTGTTCCGCTGGCGGACGTGTTTTCTACCATGAAGGCCTATACAGGTTCTGTATATGTAAATGACTTCAACATGTTCAACCGTATATATAAGGTGTATATTCAGGCAGAGGCTCCTTATCGTGAGCATAAAGATAATATCAACCTCTTCTTTGTTAAAGCATCCAATGGTGCTATGGTACCGCTTACCTCTTTGGGGAATGCTTCATACACTACAGGACCCGGTAGTATCAAACGTTTCAATATGTTTACTACGGCAGTGATACGCGGAGAAGCTGCACAGGGATATAGTTCCGGACAAGCCATGGAGATTATGGAGCAGATAGCCCGTGATCATTTGCCTGATAATATCGGGCTGGAATGGAGTGGACTTTCCTATCAGGAGAAGAAGGCCGGTGGACAGACAGGTTGGTGATGGCGTTGGTATTCCTCTTTGTGTTCCTGTTTCTGGCTGCACAATATGAAAGCTGGACCTTGCCGGTTGCCGTACTGTTATCCTTGCCGATTGCTGCGTTAGGTGCTTACCTGGGGGTATGGATCTGCGGATTGGAAAATGATGTATATTTTCAGATAGGATTGGTAATGTTGGTAGGGTTGGCAGCTAAGAATGCTATCCTTATTGTGGAGTTTGCCAAAGTACAGGTAGACGATGGCGAAGATATTGTTACAGCGGCTATCAATGCTGCCCGTCTGCGTTTTCGTCCTATTTTGATGACGTCTCTGGCTTTTGTGCTTGGTATGCTCCCGATGGTATTGGCAAGCGGACCGGGTTCTGCCAGTCGGCAGGCTATTGGTACGGGTGTATTCTTCGGAATGATTTTTGCCATTGTTCTGGGCATTATTCTTGTACCGTTCTTCTTTGTTATGGTGTATAAGTTGGTAGTTAGAAGTAAGTAGTTGGCAGTTGGAATCTATGCAGCGTGGGAGTATCTGCAAAGATTCCAACTACCAAATTCTAACTACCAAATTCTAAATTCTAACTACTAACTACTAAATTCTAACTACGATATGAAGAGAAATTTTTTATATATTATTTTATTACTGGCTGTAGTCTCTTTTTCCTCTTGTAAGATTGGAAAGAGTTACACCCGCCCTGACCTTCACTTGCCTGACAGCCTTGCTCGCAATCAGGATACACTTAGTTTTGGTGATATGGACTGGTGGGAGATTTATACCGATTCTACACTTCGCGGGTTGATATCAAAATCGCTGGAGTACAATAAAGATCTTTTAATTGCTGCTGCCCGCGTAAAAGAGATGGCTGCACAAAAAAGAATCTCAACTGCTGCCCTTCTTCCCGACATAAAAGGAACGGTGACCGGTGAACGTGAGTTTGAGAATCATGGTGGCGATGCTTTCAAACGCAGTGATACCTTTGAGGCTCAGGTACTTTTTTCGTGGGAGCTTGACCTTTGGGGAAACCTTCGTTGGGCACGTTCGGCAAGTATTGCCGACTATTTGCAATCCATAGAGGCACAACGTGCTTTGCGTATGACTATTGTAGCCGAAGTGGCACAGGCTTACTATGAACTTGTAGCTCTTGATACGGAGCTTGAGATTGTCCGGCAGACTCTGAAAGCCCGTGAAGAAGGGATGCGTCTGGCACGTATTCGTTTTGAAGGTGGGTTGACATCCGAGACTTCCTATCGCCAGTCTCAGGTGGAGCTTGCCCGTACGGCAACACTTGTGCCCGATCTCGAACGTAAGATCAGTCTCAAAGAGAATGATATTGCCTTTCTTGCCGGAGAGTATCCTAATAAAATAGCTCGTAGTGGCTTGTTGCAGGAATTCAATTTTCCGAATGCGTTGCCTGTTGGCTTACCCTCTGCCTTGCTCGAACGTCGTCCGGATATTCGTCAGGCAGAGCAGAAACTGATTGCTGCCAACGCCAAAGTGGGGGTAGCGTATACGAATATGTTTCCGCGTATCTCTCTTACAGGTAGGGCCGGAGCCGAAAGTACAGTCCTTTCCGATCTGCTGAAATCTCCTTATGGTATTATGGAAGGTGCTTTGCTAACTCCCATTCTGGGCTGGGGAAAGAATCGCGCAGCGTTGAAAGCTAAGAAGGCTGCCTATGAAGCGGAAGTACACAACTATGAGAAAACGGTGTTGACGGCATTTAAAGAGACACAAAATGCAATTGTTAACTTCAACAAGATAAAAGAGGTATATGATCTTCGTGCTCATTTGGAACGTTCTTCCAAGAGTTATGTAGACTTGGCACAACTTCAATATATTAACGGAGTTATCAATTATCTGGATGTACTCGATGCGCAACGTGGCTATTTTGATGCTCAGATAGGCTTGAGCAATGCTATTCGTGATGAGTTAATCGCAGTAGTACAAGTGTATAAAGCTCTTGGCGGAGGTTGGCAAATAAGGGAAGAAGGTAAATAAATTAAGAGGCTGTTTCAGTTTTATTCAAACCTGATCGGAAATGAGTTAAACCCATCACAGAGTAACACAGAGTTCCACAGAGTTTAAATCTTTAATGAAACGCAGGATAAACGCAGATTTTCGCAAAGGGGAACAAATGTATGATAAAGAACTACAGTCTTTTAATTTGCGTTCATCTGTGTTAATCCGCGTTTCATCAGATAAATACTACTCTGTGGAACTCTGTGTTACTCTGTGGTGAAATACCTTCAAAACCATACAGATTTGAATATACTTGCTTAGCTACCATCGCCTGTCGAACCTCCCTGTGCGGGAAGCACTTTTACCGTTTCTCCCTCCTTTGTATCAATCGTGAATCGGCTGCCGCCTATAACTTCTTCGTTTTTCCCATTACGTACGATCCGTACTTCTTTCCCCTTCCAGGGATTATCTATCACACAGGTACGTCCTTTCTCGCTTTTAATCTCCACCATTTCCACTGTTCCGTTCTTCAGGCTACTACTCACGAGGAAAGCACCGTATGCCCGCAGATCTTTGAAAGAAGCGTCCTGTGTCATTATCCAATTAGGGAAAATACGGATTACTCCTTCATAGCTCTGCATCAGCATTTCGTTGATAGTCAATGGCACAGCGGCAAGTGTCTCTATGCCTCCACCTCCCTGGGTTATCCACAGGTTAGGATGAACACTGAAGCTGATACGTCTTTTAAGATGTTGCAGTAGCTTTTCCGCGTCATAGCCTACTCGTACTGCACCCGGATAACAGGTTTCTATTCCATTGTTGCTTGTGTTTCCCCAGTCGTTGGGATTCTGTTGCCGATCTGTCCAATGATTGACATCTTCCAGCAGGATAGTATTAAATACAGAGTCGGTTACCGGACCGGCTACTCCTCCTGGCAGGATAAGCCCATGAATAGATACCCGGTTTAACCCCGACGGACGGACTTCCGAATTTTGCGGTCCGCGTTCCATACTTTTCAGGCTCATTCTTCCTTCAGAATTCTTTCCTACAGGATAGTCACTTAGTCTGGTTAGTATTTCATTCCATCTGTCTCGTCGTTCTTCATCCGTTTGGAGGAAGATGCTCATGTCCGTTACTCCTTTGAAAAGCATCTTCACTAATCCCAGCGAGAGAGTTGAGTTGAAATCGCCCAACCTGTTTCGCCATACGCCTTTATTGCGCTTGTTGGGCATCACCTCGTTGAAGTGATCCATTTTTATCACATAACGTCCGTTCTCCATTACCAGATAATCTTCCCAAAAGTCTGCGCAGGCTATAATATAAGGATATACCTTCTTTGCATACGCTTCATCGTAGGTGCTGTAGTGCCTCATCAGCATATTGCCTACACTGAATACTGCATTTATCTTTTGTCCCAGGAACTTATACCCATTGTCAATCGTGTTTTCGCGGGTAGCATATTTTTGCATCATTTCGTCCGGAGTAAGAGGCCACATAGAGGTACAAAGTCCTTTTGGACCGATACCAACCGGATAATAAATGCCTTTGCAGTTCAATAGCTCACGGGCGTGCCGACGTCCCATGTCCATATAATCCAGCAATGGCTGGTCAAAATTCTTTGTGAGGTCGATGTGATTGGAAGAAAATGCTGCCCAATAGGGAGCCTGATAATTATAATTCAAGTGATAGTCACCTCCCCATGCAGCCTCATCGCGTGTAACAAATGTGCCCCAAATGCCGGGAGCAAACTTATCGCCACGTGAAGAGCAAGCCAGCAGATACTGGGACATGTAATAGTAGCGCTCCAATTCTTCGTCACCGATGGTGACAGAGGATTCATTCCAGAAGTTATTCCACCATTGTTGATGTTCTTTCTTTAGTTCTTTTAATAAGGCGGGAGTCAGTTTTCTGGCTTCACTGAGTGCCTGGTCTTTCCATTGGGGTGTGTCGTGATTGGTGTATGCTGTGACGGTTATCCATCTCTTTTCTCCGGGTTGTAACAATATCCTGTCAGAATGGGGGAGGGGACTTCCGGGAGTGTTCATAGCCAGTATTACGTGTGTAGGCCAGCGTAGCAACGGAGTGTTCTCAAATGAACGGCTCACCCAGTGTATATCTTCTTTGCCTTGTGCAGTGACGGAGGTGTTACCCTGGGCCGCCCATAGGTTGAGATTGACTTCAATAGGTTCGTTGGCTGTCAACTCTATGACGACGTGATTGTGTGTTGCTGCTACCCATGCCGATAATTCAACCTGTAAATCTTCTTTGGTGAAGCGACCTTTGATTTCGGCGCTTCCCGGTAGTTGCTCTGCATAGTAGCCGGCTCCTTGCAGACTCTTGGAAGAGATGCTCAGCCCTCCTGGTAGAGCAATACCACCCGGATAAACAGGGTATGCACGCCAGAAATCGTTCTTGCCGATATAAAAGCACAGACTATCCGGTGCTCCGCCCATAGTGATACCTATATCTCCGTTTCCTGCCAAGGGAGCATCGGGTGTTTTGATCGTAGGTACTTCCTGCGGGATGGAAGTAAATACAGCTTTGTAGCGGTTCATAGGAGGTTCTTGTTCTGAACGGGCGGGGTTGCTGCACGAAGTCAGACAGAGAACCCCTAACAAAATACCTTTACTAAGGTGACCATACATGTTTTTCATGGTTTCTTTTCCTGATTAAAAATGCATAAATGATGTGTGCAAATGTAGCTCAAATCTTTTGTCCCACTTTGCAGTATTATCTCAATGATTTATACTAATACCTCAAAAAAGCCATTTTATCGCCTTTTCCATTTTTTGTAGTTGATAGCCGGAAGTCTCTCTAACCGAAAGGTATGCTAACATTATTTACGTATGCTCTTTCATATTTCAGAAAAAAACACGAAATTTGCATCGCTTTTGATTTTTTAGTATCGAACTTACTAACACCTTTAAATAAAAATAAAGAAAATGACTAAAAGTGCATTGCAAATCGCAAGGGCTGCGTATCAGCCCAAACTTCCGAAAGCGCTGAAAGGGGCTGTTAAAGCCGTAGAAGGCGCTGCTACTCAATCGGTAGCCGATCAGGAAGCTATCAAGAAATTATTTCCCAATACGTACGGTATGCCATTGATTAAGTTTGAAGCCGGAGAAGCTGTTAAACTGCCTGCTATGAATGTAGGTGTTATCCTTTCCGGTGGACAGGCTCCGGGCGGACACAACGTAATCTCCGGTCTGTTTGATGGTATCAAAGCTCTCAATGCTGATAGCAAATTGTATGGTTTCATCTTGGGCCCCGGTGGTCTGGTTGACCATAATTATATGGAGCTTACTTCTGATATCATCGACGAGTATCGTAATACAGGAGGTTTTGATATTATTGGTTCCGGCCGTACGAAACTGGAAAAGGAAGAGCAGTTTGACAAAGGGCTTGAAATCCTGAAAGAACTGGGCATCAAAGCACTTGTTATTATTGGTGGTGATGACTCTAATACAAACGCTTGTGTGCTGGCTGAATATTATGCAGCAAAGAACACTGGTGTACAGGTAATCGGTTGTCCGAAGACTATCGATGGTGACCTGAAGAACGAAATGATTGAAACTTCTTTCGGTTTTGATACAGCTTGTAAGGTTTACTCAGAAGTGATTGGTAACATCCAACGCGACTGTAACTCTGCCCGCAAATACTGGCACTTTATCAAATTGATGGGTCGTTCGGCTTCTCACATTGCGCTGGAATGTGCTTTGCAGGTTCAGCCTAACGTATGTATCATTTCTGAAGAAGTAGAAACGAAAGATATGTCTTTGGATGATGTAGTAACCTACATTGCACAGGTGGTTGCCGATCGTGCTGCACAAGGCAATAACTTCGGTACGGTTCTTATCCCCGAAGGTCTTGTTGAGTTCATTCCGGCTATGAAACGCCTGATTGCTGAGTTGAACGACTTCCTGGCTTCTAATGCAGAAGAGTTCTCTCAGATTAAGAAATCTCATCAACGTGATTATATTATCCGTAAACTTTCTCCGGAAAATTCTGCTATCTATGCAAGCCTTCCCGAGGGCGTTGCCCGTCAGCTTACTCTGGACCGTGACCCGCACGGAAACGTACAGGTATCACTGATTGAAACAGAGAAACTGTTGTCGGAAATGGTTGCTACCAAATTGGCTACCTGGAAGGCAGAAGGCAAATATGTAGGAAAGTTTGCTGCACAGCACCACTTCTTCGGTTACGAAGGCCGTTGCGCTGCTCCGTCAAACTACGATGCCGACTATTGCTACTCACTGGGATATACCGCTTCTATGCTGATTGCCAATGGTAAGACTGGTTATATGTCATCTGTACGCAACACTACAGCTCCTGCCGAAGAATGGATTGCAGGCGGTGTGCCTATCACAATGATGATGAATATGGAACGTCGTCATGGCGAAATGAAACCGGTTATCCAGAAAGCTCTCGTGAAACTGGATGGTGCTCCTTTCAAAACATTTGCCGCTATGCGCGACCAGTGGGCTATGACTACGGATTATGTATATCCGGGTCCTATCCAGTACTTTGGTCCTACTGAAGTCTGTGATCAGCCTACCAAGACATTGCAGCTTGAACAAGCTAAATAAGAAGAAGTTAGAAACTGGTAGTTAGTAGTTCGAATCTATACAGTATTAACGCTGTTATAGATTCTGGCTACTAAATTCCAAGTTAGTAGTAAATACTGGTACTCTGCATAGGTTCTAACTACTAAATACTGACTTCTAACTACTGATATGACTACTTCCCGTAAACCTATACCTCACAAAACTTCTGCTGCTACTTCGCGTCGTACCCCTATGGATGCTGTTGCTGCGCGTAGTACCCGTCGTCGTACTCCCTCAAAAACAAAAAAAACAGCCCGTACTGCTATGCCCTCCTGGTTGCGCAATGTACTTGCTATCTTTATTATTGCTATCTTTTCCGGGGCATTTTATTATTTCTTTATACGTCCTTATGCTTATCGTTGGAAACCTTGTTACGGTCTGAAAGCATATGGTATTTGTGTGCCTTGTTGTTATGATGTACATGGCATTGATATCTCCCATTATCAAGGTGATATAGATTGGCTTGAACTGATGCAGAGCCGTCTGACCGATTATCCTATTGAGTTTGTTTTTATGAAAGCTACCGAAGGCGGAGATCATGGTGATGATACTTTTGCCCGTAATTTCTCGGAAGCGGGAAAGCATGGATTTATTCGCGGAGCTTATCATTTCTTCTCTCCGAAGACTGATCCGCTAAAGCAGGCCGATTTCTTTATTCGTACGGTGAAACTTGCTCCGGGTGATCTTCCTCCGGTGCTGGATGTGGAGGTAACCGGGAAAAAGACAAAGAAGGAATTGCAGCAAAATATTAAGCGCTGGCTCGACAGGGTGGAGGCGCACTATGGTGTGAAACCAATCCTTTATACTTCTTACAAATTTAAAACCCGCTATCTGGATGATTCAATCTTCAATACGTATCCTTACTGGATTGCTCACTATTATGTGGATTCTGTGAAGTATGAAGGTAAATGGCACTTTTGGCAGCATTCCGATGTTGGTACTGTGCTGGAATTGATGAAGATGTGGACTTGAATGTATTTAACGGTTCGCTGGAAGAGCTGAAGAGGATGACGATAAAATAATGTGCCAATGTGCTAATATGCCAATGTGCCAATTTATAATGTGTTAATATGCAATTAAATAATGTGCCAATTAGCTTTGTGCAAATACTGCGCAGCTAATTGGCACATTGGCACATTAGCACATTATTAATCTGACAGCTGCCCAACGGTTCTTTTCTTTATAATGAACAAAGCTCAGTCCGTTTCGTTCTGCCTCTTCGCGGATCACGGGGATGTCATCTACATAAAAGCCACTCATATATAGTTCCGAACCCGGATGCATGCAGGCGACATATTGCTTCATATCATTCAGTAGAATATTGCGGTTGATATTGGCAATGACTATATCGAACGGTCCTTTACCCGCCAATGCAGCAGCATCGCCCTGTTCTACGGTGATGTCCGTTACCTGGTTTAGTTCAATGTTTTCAATGGAGTTGCGTACGCACCACTCGTCGATGTCAATAGCCGTGCAGGGAGCAGCACCACGCATGCGGGCAAGGATAGCAAGTATGGAAGTTCCGCATCCCATATCGAGCAGTGATTTACCTTGCAGTTCGCTATCCAATAATTCGCCAATAATAAGGCTGGTGGTTTCATGATGTCCTGTGCCGAATGCCATTTGTGGGTTGATTACAATATCGTATTCCGCTTTGGGCACATCTGTATGGAATGTACTGTGAATCACGCAACGGTCTCCGATTACTATTGGCTGGAAGAAGTTCTTTTCCCATTCCTCGTTCCAGTTCTTATCCTCTGCCTCTACATAGCTGTAAGTGATTTGCGTATCGGGCAAAGGAAAATCAGCAAGCGCGTTTTTTATTGTTTCTTCATCGCAAAGGCTTTGCTGGATATAAGCTGATAATCCTCCTTCGCGCTCTACAAAACTTTCAAATCCTGCCTCACCCAGGACAGCGGCCAGTACATCGTTGACTGTTTCGGTACAAGGGTTAGTGTTAAAAGTGAATTCAAAGTACTTCATATGTATTCTGTTTTTATTTGCAAAGGTAATTAAAATACCAATTGCCTGGTATAATATCCGAAAAAGCCCGGGCAACTGCACCAAAATTCCCTTATATCCATATAAAAATGGATTTATTTAGATCAGACGATTTACGATGTACGATTGGGATTACTTTGTCTCTAACAGCACTGAAACAGGCTTTTAAAAGAGTAACTTCAATCGTATATCGTCTAATCGTAAATAAATTCATGTCCATACATTATTGGATCATAACTTTTTGGCGAACAGTGTCTGTAACTACGATGTAGATTCCGCTTTCCGGCAGGGTAACTGTACCTGTTCCGCTGGCGATGAGTGTTCCGTCAATGGTATATACCTGCAACAATGTTTCTGCGTTGTCGGTAGTAATGATACGTCCCTTGATTTGCAGAACGGACACGGTTGTTTTCTCAATACCTGTCACCTCGTGTTTAGAATAGATGTAGAGGGTGACAATACCGTTTTCGTCTTTCTTGTTCAGCAATCCGTCGTTGTTGTAGCTATATGTCACTTCTGATCTCTTCTCTGTATCCTGATACTGTGTATAGGCAACGATTCTCTTCTGGTCATCGTAGGTGTATACGCTTCTTTCCATCTCTCTGTCACCTACCTGGAATGTTACGGTGATGTTGTTGCCTTCTTGCTCGAATCCGTACTTTTGTTGCGGTATCCAGCTATCGTTTTCCCAGTAGTAGGAGGATATGAGAGAAATCTTCGGACTTTCCATCACCTCTTCTATCTCGATAGGATCGTTGTAACGTTCGGGGTCGGGCAGTGTGAGCTGGATGCTGATTGTAGCCACTTCCTCTTTGTTTCCATAAACTACAACTCCATTCTCGTAGGATTGGTTTATGGTTTCTTTGATTTGATCCTTCAGGAGATGAGAACGGAAGTAGCTTGGTACTGTACTGAATTCACCGTTGCTGTTTACAAAGTAATCTGTTATTTCGGCATATTCCGTCTCTTTGGTTCCAAACTGGTATTTGTATATTGACTTATTTCCCTGCCAGTTATTGCTATCATCGCGGTAGAGGTAGGAACTCAGGATAGTTCTGCCGAATGAATCATATTCCTCACGGTCTTCTTCATTCAGTTGCCATGCATCATCCGTCGGGTATTTTCTGTAGAAAGTAGAACGTATGTTTTTGTTTTGGGCATTATATTCGTATTCAGATTTTATGTTGTACAACAATGTGCCGTTCTCATGCTTGCATGTTCCTGTACTTGCAATAAGGTTTCCCTTATCGTCAAACGTTCCTTCTTCTTCGTTGATTACAAAGACATACTCACCGTCAATACGTTCTTCATCAATTTCTTTTGAGTAACCCTTTGTGGCTACCCCTTGTGCATTACGTTCTATCTTTCCATACTCAGTTTCTACCCATTCACCGTCTTCCCAGTCAGAAGAAGAATAGGTGAGTAACGGACCTTCAAAGTCTTCCTCTTCGCTGTCGGGATCGTAGGCTTCGGTTCCCCAGTATGTATACTCTTCTTTGTATGAGTATTCAAATTTTCCGTTCGTATACTCCTCGACCACTGTAGAGGTGAGGCGGTTGTATGCATCATATACATTGGTTTCTTTTTCTCCATGGATGATGCTACCATCGGGATTGTATGCGTAACGTTCTTCGGACAAGCTGCGTTTTGCTTCATTGTGGAGGATGGTCAGGGTTTCGGTCATCCACCAGTCGTTTTTATTTGAGTCCCATTGATAGGAGGTTCTTGTATTTTTCAAGCCTTCTTTTATCGTTTCATACTTTGTTCCACTGCCATGTTCACCCCATGATCCGTTCCAGAATAACGTGAATACCTGGTCTCCTTCATTATCATATCTGAATTCTCTCCAGTCTCTTAGGATACCTCGTTCGTCGTATAATTTGTAGAGGGTTTCGCGCTTTTCTGCATCGTAACCTTTTTCATAGTCGGCCACCAATGTTTGCTCGGGTCCTCCTATTCTGTAGTATTTGTAGATGGTGTTTCCACCTTCATAGCTGATGGTAACTTTGGATATTTCTCTGCCATCATTTAATATAGTACGTCCAGTACAGCGTTGTTGGTCGTCATACGTGTATATTCTTTTATAGACATTATCCAGTCGCCATTCATTGTTGTACCAATGGTAGAGTTTTTCTTCGTCACGTTTGCCGTCGGGCGAATAGGTGTATGTGCGTCTCTCCGATCCTTCGATGACAGCTTCATCCAGAAGGTTGACGCTTGCCCTTTCGATGGTTTCGCGCATGTTTTCCAGTTTATGGCGTGCGATGCTGGTATTCACCTGTGTTTCCACCATTTTTTGATACTCTTTTTGCTTTTCTGTTTCTGCTTGTCTGGTTTGCTTTGTTTTGATAGATGTTTTGTTCTCTATTCCATATTTTTTATTTAGAATAGAATGAATTTGTTGTGCCGATATTGTCACGGAAAACAGTGACAAACCCATTAATAGTAGTCCTTTTTTCATAATCTGTCTTTTAGAAGTTTATTTATGAAGAACAAAAGTATATATATTTTTTGAAATTGAAAGCGAAATGAGTTTTTAATTTAAACGGTTGTTCTGCCTCGTAAAGATTACTATGGTAAAAGGAGGATAAACAGGGTGTTCGTAGCCCACGCCTTGCCTGCTTGGAGACTACGCCTTGCCTGCTTGGAGCCCACGCCTTGCCTACATACAGGCTACGCTCCGGTTACATGCCACCTTCATGGTTAACTTTTCTTCTCTCGGAAACAATTCCCTGCATCCTTCTGTTTTTTATTCATTGAGGTAAAGTATTAAAGGTTTTTATCAGCTTCTTAATCTTTTATAAATAGGGATTTCCCTATTATTGTTTGGGGAAAATCTTCCGAAAAGCAACAATACCTTGCTTATCTTTGTAATGTGAATGAAAGGATTAAAAAATAAACCCATAAACCACAGAGATATGAAAAAGATTGTTTTTTTATTGTTGATTGCCTTGTGTCTCCCTATAGGTTTGATGGCACAGAGCTATGACGATGACCTCTACTTCATTCCTTCCAAAGAGAAGGAAGAGCCGGCACCAGAGAAGAAGGAACCGGTGAGGAGACAGGCCACGACGAATATTTATACGTCTCCGGGGACAACTGTTGTTGTTCAGGACCGCAAAGGAAATACCCGAGATGTGGACGAGTATAACCGCCGCTACGATGCACGTGAAAACGACTTCGAGATGGAGGATGACACCTTATATATTAAAGAGAAATCACGCCCGGATCTGGATGGCGAATGGGTGAACGGTGAGTTCAACGGTTCGCAGGACGATTACGAATATGCAGAACGCATCATCCGTTTCCGTAATCCGCGTTTTGCTGTAAGTATCAGTAGCCCGTTCTATTGGGATATTGTTTACGGAAGCAATTCATGGGACTGGAACGTATATACTGACGGCTTGTATGCCTATGCGTTCCCTACGTTCAGCAATCCGATGTGGTGGGATTGGCGCTATAATTCCTACGGTCCGGTTGGGGTTGGGGATGGTCACGTCCTTATTACGGTTGGGGCGGATATTATGGCGGCTGGTACGGTGGTTGGTATGGTGGCGGCTATTGGGGTGGTCACTGGGACATCACCATCATTATCCCGGGTATTATCCGGGTTGGGGTGGCGGAGGTCACTACTGGAGCAATAACAGTTATACCAATCGTCGGTCTTACGGAAACAGCGACCGGTATTCATCGGGTACTTCCCGTCGTACATATACCTCAGGAGATGCCTCCCGTCGCCCAAGTGCAGGTGGAACGAGCACTTCCCGTCGTACCAATGCTTCGTCTTCAAGCCGGGTTGTAGGTACACGTACCTCCGCCAGCAGTCGTCCGGGAGTAAGTACGGACAGGGGAGAAGCAAGCTCTTCACGTCGTTCTACCTACACACGTCCGAGCAGTACGCGCAGTACTTATAATAGTAGCTCGCGGACTGAGGTAAGCCGTCCTTCCAGCAGCTCTTCCTCCAGACCGAGCAGTAGTAGCAGTAGCCGTCCGAGTTCTACTTACAACAGAGGTAGCTCAACGCAGCCTTCCAGCCGTAGCAGCTATTCAAGCGGAAGTTCACGTTCGTCGTCTACTCCTTCTTCCAGCAGAAGTTATTCTCCCAGTAGCAGCAGTAGTTCGCGCTCCAGTGCAGGTTCATATAGTGGTGGTAGTTCCTCCCGTTCCAGTGGTGGTGGCGGTGGTTCCAGCCGTAGCAGTAGTAGCCGGAGATAACCGTAGTATTAACTTAAAAGGTAAGGATTATGAAAAAGATAATGATTATAGCGGCTGCCGCCCTGCTTGCAGGCAGTGCAAAGGCACAGACAATATACGATGCTGCTAAGTTTACTGGTAAGGACTTAAATGGAACCGCCCGTTTTGTCGGTATGGGTGGCGCAATGAGTGCTTTAGGAGGAGATATATCCACTATCGGAACAAATCCGGCTGGTATCGGAATCTACCGCAGTAATGATGTGATGACTACTTTCAGTTTCTCAGCCTATGGGATGGAGAGTACATACAAGGGACTTGACAATGTTTATAATTCAAAATGGGATAAGAACCGTGGAGGATTTGATAATATAGGTTTTGTGTTTTCTTCAAAGATAGGTAATCAGACGCCTCTGCGGTATGTGAACTTCGGATTCAACTATCACAAATCGAAGTCGTTCTATAAGAATATGGGCATGGAGGGATTGCTGAATACAGCACCTGGCGATGGTATTGTAACCCAAACCTACCAGATGGCTAATCAGGCGAATGGAGTGAAAGACAGTAAATATCTTGAAGGCCGTGAAGCTTTTCGCGACAAGGATTTGGGTTGGCTTTCCGTATTGGGCTCTCAAGGTCATCTAATAATTGAAGATGGAAAAGACCAATGGGGTGGAAACCTCTACAGACCGATGACTACCGATATCCCCTATGCTAAGTTTCACTCTGAGGAAAGAGGCGGAATTGATCAATATGACTTCAACGTATCGTTCAACGTCAATGACCGTTTCTATTTCGGAATGACAATAGGTGCTTATGACGTAGACTATAAGAAGTACTCTTCTTATGACGAGAACTATGGCGAGACAGGATATTTGCTGGAAAGCTGGAACAAGATTGGCGGTAGTGGATTTGACTTTAAGCTGGGAGCATTGTACGTCCCATCGAATCCTCTCCTCTGCGTTTCGGTGTGTCTGTGCACTCTCCTACATTCTATAAACTTACGCTGACTACAAGCTCTCGTATGGTTTCCGATGTCTTTTTGGGTGATAAACTGACTCGGACCACCATTGATACCTATGACTTGGTGGGTGATATGAACCGCGAGTATAGTTTCCGTACACCGTGGACTTATAATTTCAGTCTCGGATATACAGTGGGCAGTAGCCTGGCTATCGGTGCGGAGTATGAATATGAAAATTATTCAACAATGCGCTTCAACTACCCCGAAGGTGATGCAATGACTTGGGAAAATGGCCAGACCAGTATGCTGAAAGGAGTTAGTACGGTTCGCGTAGGGGCAGAGTATAAGGTGATTCCGCAATTTGCTTTCCGTTTGGGATACAATTACAGCACTTCTGCCTTTAAGGAGGATGCTTTCAAGAACTTACCTATAAACTCAATAAGTACAGATACAGATTTTGCCAATGCCCAGGCGCTTAGCAATTATACCATCGGTATCGGTTATCGTGGCAGCTTGCTTTATGCAGATCTCGCATATAAATACAGTACTTATAAAGAGAAGTTCTATGCCTTTGAAGATATATATCTTAACAAGACGGACGTTACCAACACTCGCAGCCAGGTACTCTTTACCATCGGCATGCGTTTCTAAAAAAGAAGAGTTTCAATTGCAATTATAACTTTTGTGTGTGAAAAAGATCCCCGGAGAAATGCAGTACTCCGGGGATTCTTGTTTTATATAGCGTATACTTCTATGTTGCAACGCTTTATGTTACCATTTAGGAAAGATAATATTACGAGTCCTAAAGTACGTATTTAACAATACCTTAAAATGCATTTTAACGCTCCCTTAAAATGCATAGTTCAGATGTAAACTATGCATTCTTTGTCAGGCATAGTACGTATGATTCTCAGGAATGTTAATAGGATTAATCAATACTCCACTTTATCTTCCTTCTCCGCCCACTCTTCAAAAGCCTTGATAGCTTCATTGTGGAGCAGTACCTCCGAAGGCAATTTCCGGTCTGCGGGCTTCAATTCCAGTTCGTCATAAATAAATGAGTCGTCGAACCCTATATTCTTCGCATCCGTTTTGTTATTGCCATAATACATTTTATCCAGTCGTGCCCAATAGATCGCTCCCAGACACATCGGGCAGGGCTCACACGAAGTATATATTTCGTAACCGCTTAGGTTGAATGTACCAAGCTGGGCAGCAGCAGCACGGATAGCGCTGACTTCCGCATGGGCTGTAGGGTCGCAAGAGGCAGTTACGCGGTTTACTCCGGTAGCAATAATCTCTCCGTCTTTGGCAATAACAGCACCAAACGGGCCACCACCATTAGCGACATTTTCTTTTGAAAGCTCAATGGCTTTCCGCATTAATTCTTCCTTAGTCATTTCTTTTAAGATTTAGTTTTAAGGCAAAGGTAATCATTCAGACAATTCCCGGCAACCAAGTTCTTCTTTTATTTGTTGTTATATCATATTTTATTTAAAAACAATCAGCGTATGAAATTTGATATAGCAATCATTGGCGGAGGTCCCGCCGGATATACCGCTGCCGAGCGTGCAGGGGCCAACGGTCTGAGAACCGTACTGTTTGAGAAAAAAGCAATGGGAGGGGTATGCCTTAACGAAGGATGTATCCCAACCAAAACATTATTGTACTCCGCCAAAGTGCTGGATAATATAAAAGGAGCATCCAAGTATGGTGTTTCCGTCTCCGGGCTTCCCGCGTTTGATATGGAAAAGATTATCAACCGCAAAGACAAGACAGTGAAGAAGCTGACGGGAGGAGTGACAATGACGGTAACTTCCTACGGTGTAACGATTGTGGAGCATGAAGCCTCATAGTGGGGGAGAAGGATGGGCGAATACACATTAGCAGTGAGGACGAATCGTATGAGGTGACCTATCTGATGGTTTGTACGGGCTCTGATACGGTGATTCCTCCGATAAAGGGGCTTACGGATGTAGATTACTGGACTTCAAAAGAAGCCCTGGAGTCGACGCAGCTCCCCCGGTCACTCGTCATCATTGGTGGTGGCGTAATCGGTATGGAGTTCGCCTCTTTCTTCAACAGTATGGGAGTGCGGGTAGCAGTGGTCGAGATGATGCCCGAAATTCTGGGTGCGATGGATAAAGAAACCAGCGCCATGCTCCGGGCAGACTATACGAAACGGGGTGTTAATTTCTATCTGAATACAAAAGTGATTGAAGTGGGTAAGGCAGGAGTTACAGTAGAGAGAGACGGGAAAACAACTGTACTTGAAGCAGATAAGATATTAGTAAGCGTGGGACGTAAAGCAAATATAGGCCAGGTGGGGCTTGATAAACTGAACATCGAGCTACACCGTAGTGGGGTGAAAGTAAATGAGCACATGCAAACCTCTCACCCGCATGTATATGCTTGTGGTGATATTACAGGCCATTCGATGCTGGCACATACTGCCATCCGTGAGAGTGAGGTGGCTATTAACCACATTTTGGGCGTAGAAGATAAGATGAACTATGACTACATTCCCGGAGTAGTTTATACCAATCCCGAACTTGCGGGGGTGGGGAAGACGGAAGAAGAGCTGATTGCCGGAGGGGTGAGTTACCGGGTACAGAAGTTACCAATGGTCTACTCCGGGCGTTTTATTGCCGAGAATGAATTGGGAAATGGGCTTTGCAAACTGATTCTTGATGAAGATGAGCATATCATCGGCTGTCACTTGTTGGGGAATCCGGCTTCGGAACTAATTGTAGTGGCAGGTATTGCCATCGAGCACGGATATACGGTAGAAGAGTTTAAGAAGAACGTATTTCCTCACCCCACGGTGGGAGAGATTTTCCATGAAACCCTTTTTGCCTGATGTTCTGCATAGACAACCGCTGTACGGATATCTATTTCAATCTGGCAGCAGAAGAATATCTGTTGAAGCAGAAGCGTGAGAACTATTTCATGCTCTGGCAGGCAACTCCTACGGTGGTTATCGGCAAACACCAGCGTGTGGAGGCAGAAGTGGATACGGACTACACGCAGCAGTACGGTGTGAGGATTGCCCGCCGTTTCTCCGGTGGAGGTGCAGTTTATCACGATGCGGGAAATGTCAACCTCACTTTCATAGAGACTGCTACTCAGCCCGACTTCAACTATTATCTGCAACAGACCATTGATTTTCTGGCAACAGTAGGGATCACTGCCAGTGCGGACAGTCGCTTAGGAGTGTATATCGACGGGCAGAAGATATCCGGTAGTGCACAGTGTATCCACAAAAACAGAGTGATGTATCACTGCACACTCCTCTTTTCTACAAACATCGAGGCATTGAATGCCTCGCTCAATGGCAGGTCGGAGCCGGAAGTACTGGCTCCCGGTTCTCACATAGTGCGCGCTGTGCCGTCAGTAAAAAGTGAAGTGACCAATGTGTGCAGGCATTTGCAACAACCTCCGGATATGCGACGCTTTCTACGGCTCCTGTTTCATTACTTTCTGAGTGAGAATGGAGAGAATCCTATCTATCATTTTACCCGTAATGATATAGAAGCTATTGAACGGCTGAAGCGTGGGAAGTATGCTACGGAAGCGTGGATTTGGGGGAATTGACAGGGGACAATGGACAATTGACAGTGGACAATTGACAGTGGACAATGGACAATTGACAGTGGACAATTGACAGTGGACAGTTATTGTGCGGGGTGATAACAACTATAAACTATTAACTCGGAACTTTCTAATCCGGAAGGTTGTTTAATCTATATAAGTCAATAATAATAAAAGAATAAGTTATATGCCAAAGTTTGAAATAAAGATGCCCAAATTGGGTGAGAGTGTCACTGAAGGTACCATTATATCCTGGTCGGTACAAGTAGGCGACGTCATTCAGGAAGACGATGTGTTGTTTGAGGTAAACACTGCCAAAGTGAGTGCCGAAGTTCCGTCTCCCGTAGCCGGCAAGGTGGTAGAGATATTGTTTAAAGAAGGCGATACAGTGCCGGTAGGAACTGTGGTTGCCCTTGTAGATATGGGTGGAGAAGGCGAACAGGAAGAAACCGAAACAGAGCAACCATCAAGCGGAATACCCACTTCTGACTCTCCGCAGGAGAAAGCTGTGAAAGCCGAAGAAGAGCGTTGGTACTCGCCCGTTGTGTTACAGCTGGCACGGGAAGCAAAAATTCAGAGGGAAGAACTGGATACCATTCCCGGTACAGGTTATGAGGGGCGGTTGAGTAAGAAAGATATCAAAGATTACATTGCCCGGAAGAAGAGTGGTAGTTCTGCTGCGCCTAAAGTTACTGTTCAGCAAGCAGCCGCTATATCCAAAGAGGCTCCGGTGAGTACAGCTCCGGCTACTTCGCCTGTATCTGCTGCTACCACTGCTCCGGTTGCACCGGTTGTCTCGCCTGCTCCGGTAGCCAGGTCCACTTCGGATGTGGAAGTGAAGCCTATGGATTTTGTCCGTAAGATTATCGCCGATCATATGGTAATGTCGAAGAAAGTTTCTCCACACGTAACCAATGTAGTCGAAGTTGATGTGACCCGGCTGGTTCATTGGCGTGAGAAGAATAAAGATGCATTCTTCCGTCGGGAGGGTGTGAAGCTGACTTATATGCCTGTCATAACAGAGGCGGTGGCTAAAGCATTGGTTGCTTATCCGCAGGTGAATGTATCTGTTGACGGTTACAATATACTGTTTAAGAAGCACATCAATATCGGGGTTGCCGTATCGCTGAATGACGGTAATCTGATTGTACCTGTCATCCATGATGCCGACCGCCTGAACCTGAACGGACTGGCACTGAGCATAAACTCACTGGCACTTAAAGCCCGCAATAATAAGCTGACTCCTGACGAGATTAGTGGCGGAACATTTACAATCACCAACTACGGTACATTTAAGATGCTTTTTGGTACTCCGGTAATCAATCAGCCGGAGGTCGCTATCCTGGGTGTGGGAAGTATTGAGAAGAAGCCGGTTGTAAAAGAAACTCCCGAAGGAGATGTGATCGCTATCCGGCATAAAATGTACCTGTCTCTCTCTTATGACCACCGGGTAGTAGATGGCTCATTAGGGGGTAACTTCCTCCATTTTATAGCAGATTATTTAGAGCGTTTCACCTCAGAATAATGCCCCTGTGGTACTTCTGAGCAGCTTTTTGGGGATGCTGTTATGACACACCTGTGTCACCGGTCATGACACACCTGTGTCACCAGTCATGACACACCTGTGTCACCAGTCATGACACACTGATGTCACCGGGTATGACATCCCTGATGTCACCGGGCATGACATCCTTGATGTCACCGAGCATGACATCAGTGTGTCACAACACCCCCTCCCGAAGCCTCCCTCGAAGTATCCCCTAAATGTCAAATAAAAATACACATTGATACCCCCATTAATATACAATCATCGCCTGCCGCACCTCCCCGTGCGGGAAGCACAAAAAAAGATTTATGAAGAAATATGATATTAAGACTACTGACGAAGCCACGCTTCGTAAATGGTACTATCTGATGACTTTAGGACGTGCACTCGACGAGAAAACACCGTCTTATTTGTTGCAATCTTTAGGGTGGTCTTTCCACGCCCCTTATGCCGGGCATGATGGCATTCAGTTAGCCATCGGGCAGGTTTTCACCAAAGGAGAAGATTTTCTTTTCCCATACTACCGCGATATGCTTACCGCTCTTTCTGCCGGAATGAGCGTAGAGGAACTGATTCTAAACGGCATTTCCAAAGCTACCGACCCCGGTAGTGGCGGTCGTCACATGTCCAATCACTTCGCCAAACCGGAGTGGCACATTGAAAATGTCTCTTCTGCCACCGGTACACACGACTTGCATGCCGCAGGCGTAGCCCGGGCTATGGTTTACTACGGCCACCGGGGTGTTGCGATCACTTCGCATGGCGAATCGGCCTCCTCCGAGGGCTTTGTTTACGAAGCTGTCAATGGGGCCAGTCTTGAGCGCCTGCCTGTTATCTTTGTATGGCAGGACAATGGTTATGGTATCTCTGTCCCGAAAGATGAGCAGACTGCCAACCGTAAAGTTGCCGATAACTTCTCCGGCTTTAAGAATCTGAAAATCATTCATTGTAACGGCAAAGACGTGTTCGACTCTATGAATGCGATGACCGAAGCCCGTGAGTTTGCCATTGCCAATCGCACCCCGGTGATTGTGCATGCCAATTGTGTCCGTATCGGTTCGCATTCCAATTCGGACAAGCATACCCTTTACCGCGATGAGAACGAACTTACCTATGTGAAAGATGCCGATCCGCTGATGAAATTCCGCCGGATGTTGCTCCGTTACAAACGACTCTCGGAAGAGGATTTGCAAAAGATAGAAGCCGAAGCGAAAAAAGAGCTTAGTGCTGCCAATCGCAAAGCACTTGCTGCTCCCGATCCCGATCCGAAGTCGATTTTTGACTTTGTACTGCCGGAACCTTATGAACCGAAGAAGTATCCGGATGGAACTCACAAGGAGGTAGAAGGAGAGAAGGCTTTTATGGTGACTGCTATTAATGAAACACTGAAGTCTGAGTTCAGGCGCAATCCCGATACCTTTATCTGGGGACAGGATGTGGCAAACAAAGAAAAAGGAGGCGTATTTAATGTCACCAAAGGCATGCAACAGGAGTTTGGCGATGCCCGTGTATTCAGTGCACCGATTGCCGAAGATTATATCGTAGGTACGGCCAATGGTATGTGTCGCTTCGACCCGAAGATACATGTTGTGATAGAAGGTGCTGAGTTTGCCGATTATTTCTGGCCGGCCGTAGAGCAGTACGTAGAGTGTACACACGAGTACTGGCGAAGCAACGGAAAATTTGTTCCCAATATCACCCTGAGATTAGCTTCGGGTGGTTATATCGGTGGCGGACTGTATCACTCCCAAAACATAGAAGGAGCTCTTACCACCCTTCCCGGAGCGCGGATCGTATGTCCTTCTTTTGCCGATGATGCGGCCGGACTGCTTCGTACAAGTATGCGTTCGCGGGGATTCACTTTATTTATTGAACCGAAAGCTCTGTACAATTCAGTAGAAGCCTCAGCCATTGTGCCCGAAGATTTTGAGGTACCTTTTGGTAAGGCCCGTATCCGTCGTGAAGGCTCCGATCTGAGTATTATCACTTATGGCAATACTACCCATTTTTGCCTTAACGTAGCCGAACGCCTGGCGAAGGAAAGCGGATGGGAAGTGGAAGTGATCGACCTTCGTTCACTGATCCCGTTAGACAAAGAGACTATCTTTGAATCGGTAAAGAAAACCAGCAAGGCATTGGTGGTACACGAAGATAAAGTCTTTTCAGGCTTTGGTGCGAGGTAGCTGCTACTCTTGGGACGGAGATGTTCAGGCATCTTGATGCCCCTATCCGTCGTGTAGGTTCCACATTTACGCCGGTTGGGTTCCATCCGGTACTGGAACGTGCTATTTTGCCCGATGAAGAAAAGATATATGCAACAGCAAAAGAGTTATTGGAATATTAAGAAAGATAGATTGATAAATAATCGTTCATCATTATATGATACTGTTATTGAAACGCAGAAACTCGCAGATTCACGCAAAGCATATCATCGCTCAAGTATAGCGCAGCCATTTAATCTGCGAAAATCTGCGATCATTTGCGTTTCAATAAAACGCTGTCACATAGTATGAACTAAATTTAAAGTACTACTTATATGAAAAAGATAGCATTGATTTACGCTGCCAATTCGGATAAGACGGCCTTGGTAGCAAAAAAGATACAAAAAGAGTTGGGTGATGCAGTTGAGGTAGTCTCTGTAGAGAACGCCTGGCAGAATGATTTTGAAGCATACGACTATTTGATTGTGGGAGCTTCTACCTGGTTTGACGGGGAACTGCCTACCTATTGGGATGAACTTCTGCCGGAGCTGAGGACACTTCAACTGAAGGGAAAGAAAGTAGCCATCTTTGGCCTGGGTGACCAGGCAAAGTATCCTGATAACTTTGTAGATGGTATGGGCATACTGGCAGATGTTTTTGAAGAAGACGGAGCCACCCTGGTTGGTTTTACTTCTACAGAGGGATATAAATTTAATAAGTCTCGTGCACTGCGTGGCAATCAATGGTGTGGCTTGGTTATTGATCTTGATAATCAGGCGGAACTGACGGACAAGCGGGTGAGGGAGTGGTGTAAGGAGATTATAAAGTAGTGATGAGTGATAAGTGATTAGCGATTAGTGGGCTGCGCTATGGCAACGATTGCGCAGACCACTAATCACTTATCGCTAATCACTTATCGCTAATCACTTATCGCTAATCACTTATCGCTAATCACTTATCGCTAATCACTTATCGCTAATCACTTATCGCTAATCACTTATCGCTAATCACTTATCGCTAATCACTTATCGCTAATCACTTACCACTAATCACTAATCACTAATCACTCTCTCCCTACCAATACCAACAAATACCGAAAGCCATTGGCGATACATCCGGTCCTTTTCCTTTTTCAAAGAGCCCGTAGGTAGAATAGCGCAGATAGAAGCCCAGGCTGCCGTATCCAGCTTGTGCCAACAGGTTGATGCCTACCGGGTGTACATACATGCCTTTACCCAGTGTCTCTTTGTGTCCGTTTACTTTTGCCATTGATTTCACACCGTGGCGTATTTCCACTTCCGGTCCGGCAGCGAAGAATACGGGGCGACGTCCGTTGATTCTTGTCTGCCATTCGATAGAGATAGGAATACGAAAATGGAAGTAGCGCAGACGGCTTTTGTTATACATCGTTTCCTCATCTCCGTCAAAGACACCCGTGCTGCCTTCTGCTTTCAGGAAAGCCTGATTGCCGTCCAGACGGAAAGAAGTATATCCCCAACCCAGCCCGAAGGTCATTCCCCAGTGACGATCACGGGTCAGAGCAATATGGCTGGAGAAAAGATTGGCACCGATTTCCCAGGATTTACCGGCATCCAGTGATGCTTTTCCGGTGGGGCCGAAACTATAGAAATCGCTTGTGAGACGGCTGAATCCCATATAAAAACCACTGGAATGTGGGTCGAAGCGGTTGCGCTTTTTCGGTGCAAAGGGGAGCGCATCCAATATGCTTGGGCGGTCAGAGTCGATACGGGTGAGGTAGACGCCTTCAAAAAGCTTCTCTTCCTGTCTGGTGCCGTTACAGATATTCTCTTCATAGATTTTGATTTTCACGTTACCTTCTCCCTTCAGGATAATGATAGAGTCGCCGGAAGTGTTTACGGTCGTTTGTTTTCTGGTTTCGCTTTCTTGTGCTGCAATACCCATGAACGGGAAGAGCATCATACATGCTAAAATGATCTTTTTCATGTCTTTATCGTTTTTATTGTTTTAGTTTCTTCTTTGGAATAAGAGTGCTACAAGCTCGTCCGAATTCAGATTGCCTTCGATATAGATTAAGGTAGCGCTGTTTTTCTTCCCGATCTTGAACAGGAGGAAACGGTTCAGCTTCTCTTTGCCTTTTTTCACCTGAGTGAGTTGGTAATAGGCAGTCAGCAGTTTACCGTCTTCGATGATCTCTTGTATTTTTTTCATGGTTCCTTCTTTCTGGTCTTTCTCCAAACAATCCAGTATATAAGGCAATGCTTCTGTCACATCTTTGAAAACCAGACTTCTGTATAGGTCGATACGGTAGGAGTCCAGCATGTCTCGGGACAATTCTACCATCGTCACACCTTTTTGCTTGCCGTATTTCTGAAATACGGAAGCACTGTGCAGATCTTCCTGCGCCTTTATACTGGCCGGGAAGGCAGCTAATAGCAGGATGATAAGTGTTGTGCGAATGACTGTATTCATATAGGTTCTTTTTATTTTTTTTGATAGTTTACTACTGTTTCTATTCACCAAAGAGGCTGTCGAGAAGTTCATCTTCGTCGAGGCTTACATTGCGGAAGGCTGCCATAGCTTGTTCGCGCACCAGATTTTCGTCCGTGTAGCACTTACCGTCGATGATGACGTAGCTGTCGGGCATGGCGTTGAGGTGACGGTGAATACCGGCAATGCCCAGTAGCAGAAGCAGTCCGGCGGCAATTCCGCTCAGGGTATAGATGGCGTGGCGACGGAGTTTTCTTTGTTTTGTAGCGGGCTCTGTATCGGTGACCTTAGCTTGCCTGTTTTCTTTTTCAAGGAAAGCAAACAGGGGGCTGTATTCTTTCAGGTGTTCCGGTACGATTCCCTGGGTGAAGAAGTGTCTGAGTTCGCGTTCTTCTTCGCAAGAGGTTTCACCTTCAAAGTATTTATTTAATAATTCTTCTATATTCATGCTTCGTTTCTCCTTTTCCTTTCTTGTATGGTTTGCAGGTAAATGTCTCTAACTTTCTTTCGTGCTCTGGACAAGTTGCTGCGGATAGCTTCAGGATTACATCCGGTGATTTCCGCAATCTCGTCTGTTTCGTATTCCTGCACGTCCTTCATTTGTATGATGGTACGTTGCAGACTGGGTAGTGAGTCGATGATTTCGCGCATCAGGCGGAATTCATCTTTCTCTTCGAGTAGTCGCTCCGGAGTGGCCGATTGGCTGGGGGCTTGCACCTGATCCAGTGAAAGGGCGTCCGGGCGTCGGGCCCGCCAGATATCCATACAGAGGTGGTGCGTCATGGTCATGGCCAAGGCTTCGATACTGCGGTATTCATCCAGTCTCTGGCGCATATTCCATAGCTTCAGCATGACTTCCTGCACTGCGTCTTCGGCATCGGAGGGATCTTCTGTCAATTTCCGCGCATAGTTTAATAACTTTTCGCGGAGGGGTAGCACGTCTATTTTAAATTGTTTGAGTTCCATTTACATCAATAAGACGGAGGGAGAGGAGAAACGTGACATCAAAGATAGAACTTTTTTAAGTAAACTGGAAAGATAGGTTGCTTTCTGTCTCTGTTACAGTCTTTTTTATTAAGTAATCGTTTAAAATTATAGGATACTCTTACTGAAACGCAGAAACTCACAGATTCACGCAAAGCATATCATCGCTTAAGTATAGCGCAGCCATTTAATCTGCGAAAATCTGCGATCATTTGCGTTTTAATAAAATGTTGTCATAGTATGAACTAAATTTGAAGTACCACTTCCTATTATCAAACTATCATTTGCTGATAAGCTGTTGAATAGGAGTCTTTAAGCAAGGATAAACAATGGTAGAGGTAACGATTGGGTAACCGTTTGGCAAATACTTAACTTTTATTGTTGGCAGATCCTATTCTGATATACTTGAAAACCATGTTATACCAATAAAGCGGGGGATCTCAGATAGTTATGAGATTCCCCGCTTTATTGTAAGAGAAAAACTCTTTACTCGTATTTTTTGCATTCTTCTATTAGCTCTTCACTACATTGTTCCGGAGCTAATGGTGAAAAAAGTTCTATTAAATTATCTTCAGGATCGCGCAAATGTACTGTGCGCATCCCCCAATCAGCCATATTGGTAGGTTCATTAACAAATACCACACCCTTTTCTTTCAACGCTGTATAAGTATCGTCAACATTGTCTACACTGAATGATACGAGTGATTTCTCTCGGAATCCAACAGGCAGCTCTTTATTCGCATTACCTACAGACGGTGCCATCCAATCGGATACAAAAAGGGCAAATCCTTCTATTCCGTCTGCTACCTTAAAACTGGCATATCCACTGTTCTCATCGCCCCAAGCCGGTTCCAATCCAAGTTGTTCAGAGTAGAACTTAAAACATTTAGCAAAATCCTTAACTAATAATCTTACATTACTAAATTTCATTGTTGTCGAATTTTTATAGTTATTCTTATACGTGTGTTTCCAGGATTATTCATTAGCAATGACTTTTATATCTTCCCCAGTATCTTATCCATCACCCAATTGGTAAGTGTGGCACTTTCGCCGTCGCATGTACAGATTGATTTTCCTAACAGATGGTCTACCACTGCCTGAATAAGCGGTTGTTGTACATGTTCGGGGTTTTCGATATGTATCTCTTCCCGTCCTCGTTCCGTATGTAGTGCAATGGGATCAAATGAAAAGACGGAGAAACAGATCATACCTTTGTCACCGATAATTTCGATACGGTCTTCCTTGGCAGACTCATGTGCAACGAAGCACCAGGAACCACTCCCTACCAGTCCGTTGTCAAACTGGAAGCAGGCACTCAATGTGTCTTCTGCCGGATACAATCCGCCACGGTTACTTTTATAACCACTGGCTTCGAGAATGCAACCAAACATCTCCTGCAATAAATCTATCTGGTGAGGGGCGAGATCATAGAAATAACCACCTCCGGCGATGTCTGCCTGCACCCGCCAGGTAGGTTGTCGCGGTTATAGTCCAGATCGCGGGGAGGCTGGGCGAAACGGATTTGTATATTGATTACATTGCCGATAGCACCTTCTTCCACAAGCTGTTTTACCTTGATGAAGTAGGGCAGGTAGCGACGGTAGTAAGCCACGAAACAAGGAACGCCCGTTTCACGTGAGATACGGTTGATGCGGGTACACTCTTCGTAAGTGACGGCCATTGGTTTCTCTATATAGGCGGGCTTGCCGGCTTTCATTGACATGATGGCGTATGTGGCGTGAGAGGAAGGGGGAGTGGCAATGTAGATGGCGTTTACCTCCGGATCATCAATAAGCTCCTGAGCATCGTCATACCATTTCCTGATACTTCTTTCCTCTGCATAAGCTTTTGCTTTGGAGCCGTCACGACTCATTACGGCCACCACCTCAGAGCCTTCCACCTTTTGGAACGCAGGGCCGCTTTTCTTCTTTGTCACTTCACCGCAACCGATGAAGCCCCATTTAATAATCTTTTCACTCATACCTATCTGTTTTTTTACGATCACAAAGATAAGGATATTTTTCTGTCAAGAGCATATTTATTGATTCTTAACTTAAAAGCATTCCTTTTGAGAGAAAACGCTGTTTGCATCATAGCACAGTGGTATTTCTATCGTAACATACTGGGATATGAACCATAACATACCGGGAAACAAACCGTAACATATTGGGAAACTTTTGACGAGTACCGGGGAAATAGCATGAAGTATCCAGCTCGCAGGCTTTCTATGACGTATGTGCATAAAAAAAGGAGAGCGCGTAGTGCCCCTCCTTTATGTGTAGTTTAACTGAGTCTCCTTTATGAATTCATTGACCAATATACGACATTGAAATGTCAAAGCCTGGCTTTTCACCTTTTATTCTCTTGCAAATCACTTCCTACTCTTTGCCATAGTATTTTCGGTAGATTTTTTTGTATTCTTTTCCTTCACGGAATTTTGTAAGCCAGGAGTTGAGGCTGTCCAGTAATACAGGTGATTGCTTGCTGACACCCCATGAATAAAATTGTGTAAAGCTGATATCCGTACTGATGTCAAGTTGTGGCAGCGAATCTGCCGCTGTCCGGGCGATGCTTTCGTCACACACGACATAATCGATATCTCCGTGAGCTACCATTGCTATCAGCTGTTCCGAACCGTATTTTTCTACTTCGTTGGTGTAAATCGTATCTCCTATCTCATTTCCCAGATTACGAATGCGGAGGATGGATGGCGAACCTTTTACTACATGGAGTGTCCGCCCTGCCAGATCGAGCTGATTTTTGATAAAGAGTGAATCGTACTCGGATACAGGTTTACGTTGAACTAACACCTGTTTGCTTAGAATGATGGGGGAAGTGAGAAGTAAAGAGTCCTTGAGTTCGCTGGTCACCAGGATGCCGTAGGCGATAACGTCATACTTTCCTGTTTCTAATCCTTGCAACCGTTGCCCGAAACTCATCACTGGAGATACCTGTGCCTGGATTCCCTTATCCCGGGCGAAGGCTTCTATCAGTTCGTAGTGAAAGCCAGTCACCGTATCGCCGTCCACGTAAAAGCTGATAGAATTGTATTCTGTTGCTGCATGGAGAATGCCGCTTGCAATGATCTCGGCATAGTCTCGCGGATGTCCGTTCTCTTTCTCCTTCTTCTGTGGCCAGAGCCAAAGTACCAGAAAGCATATGACTCCCATTAACAGGTATTTCAGATATTTCCGTTTTATTGGTTTCATAGGTTCATGAGGTCATTAATCGTAGAAGTTCCAGGAAACTCCAAACTTTAGCAATCGTGGATTGATCGGATAGTGGGGAGCATAAAACGAGTTCGGTCGATTTATAAGTCCGTCGTTCACGTGATACATCATGACGAAGAAACGTGTCCGTTTCAGGTGCAGATTGGCATATACATTGACAATAGGATAAGCACCTATCTCTACCTGATCTTTGGACGATTGAAGGTAAAATTGTCCGGTAGCAGGCATATAGGCCGGAGCATAATATTTAGTGAAGTAGCGTACATCGGCACCCAGTTGCACACTCAATACTTTCTTTGCGAGTTTAAAGTCGAGGTAAAGATTGTGGTACAACGAGAGAGTGGGGAGCGGAAGCACTGTACTGTTACTTGATTTCTGCCAGGTCACTTCATTGTCCAGATGGAGAATGCCGAGGCGAAAGTCTTGTGCCAGAGTAGCCGAAACTACCTGTACGTTGCCTCCAAATTGTTCGGGCACTGCCTGCTGGTTGAAGTAAGTATAATTCTTGATATTCTCTACGCCTGCTTTCAGATGCGTTTTCCAACGGTCGATGTTTAGTTCTCCTTCTATGCGGGTACGAAATTCCTTGTCCATGTTATCATTGTCCCAATAGAAGTGTTTGGAGTGATAATGGCGCATGTAGAACGAGGGCAGTGTGTTGCTGACAGACGCGCGTGCTATCAGGCTCACCGTATCCTTGCCCAAACGGAAGTTCAGATCGATATCTCCTTTTACGTTGAATTGTCCGATGGCTTTTCCCAATAAGCCTACTTCACCTATGGCGTGGTAGTGGAGTACTTTCCCTTGTCGCTTAGCCAGCTCGCCACCTACAAAAACCTCATTTTCTGTATAGTGATCTTTACTGACAGAGTCTGCATTCATCAGTTCATATTTACTGAGTTTATGCGATATGAAGGCAGTGACCCCGGCTTTGGCATATTTGTTAAAACCTTCGAGCAGGGAGATTCCAAATGTATTCTTTATGCCGATATAGGAGGTGGAATCATCCACCACATAAGGTTGTCCCGGTTTGATGTACGTATTTTGGTAATAATCTTTCAGTTGGTCGTTGGACGTAAATTTACGCTTCGTCCATTCCACCTGCATCGTGTGAATGAAACTGGTGACGGGCACAAACTCTTGTTGAGGAGGCAACGTATCATTTTCCTGTTGAGGGAGGTCGCGATGGAATCCCAGTTTGTAGCGTTGCGTCAGGAATACATAACTGTCAGTATTACGGGAAGTGGCTGTATTCATCACCGTCGGCATGTTGGTAGATTCATACACTCTTCCACCTTCTGCTGCACCCTCGGGATCTTTGATATAATCGTCGTTCGTTATACCTCCGTTCTCGTTGTTCTTCAGGTAGTTGTAGCTATACAGCAAAGTCCCTTCATATTTCTCTCCCATATAACTGATAAAGGGAGCTGCGTTGAAGTATGAGGTACTTGAATGGTTGTAATATCCGCGTCCATACAGATAGTCGATGTTGAAGCCGAAAGCAAGCCGCTTGTTGACATTCACCGAAAAATAAGATTTGAAACGCTCTTCTCCGTTTATTTTGTTACCTGCTTTGTTATAGGTCAGATTCGTATATGGAACATTGCTATTGGTAAAATTAAATTCATCAGGCCGCACGAAGAAGAAAGAATATGGCTGCATGAAGATAGTTGGTTCTGCTGCCTGCCGGTCAAAGAAGATACGAGACATACGTGGAGCACCCATGTTACCTAAGTAGTTATAGTGTCCGGTCATACCTTCTGTCAGATTAGCATTCTGGTAGTTAAGTCGGGCTGTATCGGCAGGAATACGGGTTACGTTTCCCAGATTTTCGCTGACACGCCACATGTAAAGTTTGGGTGGAAGTCCCTGGATTTCTACATTTGCGCTATCCAGACTTTGGGGACGCATGGCAGGGTCTATCTGGTTGCCATATTGGTCTACGATATTGCCAAATTCATCCTGTCGGTCTCCGTACGGATTGTTTGGGTTGACTTGCGCTTGGATAGCCAACTGACCTACGATAAAGAGTAGTATATATGTAAGTAGGATTCGTTTCATAATTGGGCGCAAATATACGACAAAAAAGTTGAAGCTTACAGAGTTGAAACCTTAATTAATTGAAAGTTGAAAATTGAAAATTGAAAGTTAGCTGCGCTGCCATGCTGCATAGTAACTTTCAATTTTCAATTTTCAACTTTCAATTAAATTAAGCCTCCCTGATCAGTTCCATCCCTTTCTTGATGGCTTCTTCATTCATCGGTATCAGGTGATGATGGCGTTCGGGGAGAGTTTTCTTTAATCCTTTGATAACATTTTCCAGCGTTACAATAGGACGTAGTTTCAGTAAGCCACCCAGTACGATCATGTTGAATGCTTTGGCATTCTTCATTTCATTGGCTGCATCCATAGCATCAATGCGGTATACTTTGATGTCTTTGCGGGTAGGTGGGTTGATAATTCCGTATCCGTCGTAGATAAGAATTCCGCCCGGCTTGATACGGTTCTCAAACTTCTCGAGCGAAGGCTGGTTTAATATGATAGCTGTGTCATACTGACTTAGAATCGGAGAGGAGATTCTGTCATCACTTACGATCACCGTTACGTTGGCAGTTCCACCGCGTTGCTCCGGTCCGTAAGCTGGCATCCAGGTTACTTCTTTGCCTTCCATCAGTCCGGAGTAAGCTAAAATTTTTCCCATAGACAGTACTCCCTGTCCACCGAATCCTGCTATAATTATTTCTTCTTTCATTGTTTTTTCAGTTTTTAGCATTATTCTTTATTTTTCAAGTCACCGAGCGGATAGAATGGGAACATATGTTCTTCCATCCATTTGTTAGACTTTTCGGGAGTCATTTTCCAGCCGGAACTACAAGTAGAAACAATTTCTACCAGGTTGGAGCCTTTGCCAGCCATAGAGTTTTCAAATGCTTTGCGGATCGCTTTCTTTGCTTTACGGATTGCAGGAACCGATTGTACGGATTGACGGGTAACGTATGCCGTACCTTCCAGTTGCGCAGCAATTTCAGTAATTTTCAGAGGATATCCGTGCAAGTCTACATCACGTCCGTAAGGGCAAGTGGCGGTTTTCATACCCACAAGGGTTGTTGGAGCCATCTGTCCACCGGTCATACCATATATGGCATTGTTGATGAAGATGATAGTGATATTCTCACCGCGATTGAGTGCATGGATTGTTTCGGCTGTACCGATACAGGCAAGGTCACCATCGCCCTGGTAAGTGAATACCAGACGGTCCGGCCATAAGCGTTTGATGGCTGTTGCCAATGCAGGGGCACGTCCGTGGGCTGCTTCCTGCCAGTCGATATCGAGATAGTTGTAAATGAAAACGGCACAACCTACGGGAGAGATACCAACGGTTTTATCTTCCATTCCCATCTCTTCAATGACCTCGGCTATGAGCTTGTGTACCACACCGTGACTGCAACCCGGGCAGTAATGCATGGCGTTATCATTCATCAGAGTCGGTTTTTTATAAACCAGATTCTCGGGCTTGATTATTTCTTCTTTAGTCATAACTTAATTTTTTTTGGTTGATGAGGTTTAAGTTGACAATTTGACAAGTGGATTTACCATCCTGCATCTTGTCTTTTTGTTAACTTTCTCCTTATCTGTTGGTGAATCGTATGAAAAACTCCATCAGCTTGACAAAGATTGCCGCACCGCATACGTATATGAATATCTTGAAATCGTCTGCTACAAAGTAAACGATAATAGCCGCTAAAGCGAGTATGATGAAAAGTATATTCAATACGTTTCTTATTTTATCGGGATTCATCTTTATTTTATTTACGATTAGACGATTTTCGATTTACGATTGGGGGCTTTGATTTACTTCTTTAACTTCCGTGATTTACTGCTTTACTTTCATGATTCATTTTCCCTAGATCGTAATTCGTAAATCGTCCAATCGTAAATTCTACTTTACATGATTTTTTCTTTCAGTGCACTCACAATCTCGTCCGGATCGGGCACAATACCACCAAGACGGCCAAAGTGTTCTACTTTTATTTTTCCGTTTACTGCCAGGCGTACGTCTTCGATCATTTGTCCGGCATTCAACTCAGTAACAAGCATACCTTTCACCTTATCGGCATACGCTGCAATAGCTTTTGTGGGGAACGGCCACAGAGTGATAGGACGAAGCATACCTACTTTGATACCCTCTTCACGTGCCAGCTCCATTGCCTTCTGTCCGATACGTGCCATAGAGCCAAATGCTACAATCAGGTATTCCGCATCTTCACAGTCTATTTCTTCAAAGCGCACTTCGTTTTCTTCGATTACGCGGTATTTTGCCTGGAAACGGATGTTGTTCTTTTCCATTTCTTCGGGGCGGAGTTCGAGCGAAGTGATAATATTGGGTTTACGGTCTTTGGTTTTACCGGTAGTGGCCCATGGACACTGTTCGATTACTTCTGCATCCGTGCGACGGGGTTTCATCGGTGGCAATACTACTTTCTCCATCATTTGTCCGATAACACCATCGGCAAGGATGATGGCAGGGTTACGGTATTTGAAGGCCAGTTCGAAAGCGAGCCCAACGAAGTCGGCCATTTCCTGTACAGAAGCCGGGGCAAGTGCAATCAGTTTATAGTCGCCATGTCCACCACCTTTCACTGTTTGGAAATAGTCTGCCTGGCTTGGCTGGATGGTTCCCAGACCAGGACCACCGCGCATTACGTTTACGATCAGACAGGGGAGTTCGGCTCCTGCCAGATAAGAGATGCCTTCCTGTTTCAGGCTGACACCAGGGCTTGAAGAGGAGGTCAACACCATTTTCCCACTTCCGGCACCGCCATATACCATATTGATAGCTGCTACTTCACTCTCTGCCTGGAGCACTACCATACCGGTGGTTTCCCACGGTTTCAAGTCGGCCAGCGTTTCCAATACCTCCGATTGCGGAGTAATAGGATAACCGAAGTATCCGTCGGCACCACAGCGAATGGCTGCATGGGCGATGGCTTCGTTACCTTTCATTAATACTACTTCTTCTGTCATAATAATAATTTGCTAATCTACTTTAACTTTATACACAGAGATACATCCGTCCGGACAGACCGTTGCACACGAACTGCATCCGTTGCAGGTATCTTCCAATACTTGGCGGGCATAATTGTACCCCTTTACATTCACCTCTTTGGTGAGTGATATTACATCGAGCGGACAAGCCACTACACACAGGTTGCAACCTTTGCAACGCTCCGTGTCGACCACGATTGCTCCTTTAATTTTTGCCATAATCTATCGATTTTATTACGTTTATTGATTATACATGTCTTTGTGATAGAACTCCAGAATATCCATTACCATCTTGCGAGCTTGCAAGGCAGGACTTTCGGGGTTAATCTCGATGGCGGATTGATAATTGTTGAGGGCTTGCTGCCAGTTACCTTGCTTTCGGTAGGCATTGCCCCGCAGGTAGTAAACTTCGTCTTTGGGGGCGAAGTCCGTTTGAGTGAGAAGAGTATCAAGGGCTTCAATTGCTTTATTTATATCTCCCTGATTGATAAGCTCTTTTATGGTCTCCAATTGTTTCATATTTAAATGAGTTTCAGAGTTTGCACCACAAAGATAGTTTTTTATTTATATACACAGCTTATGTCGTGGGTTAAATTTATCCTTATTGTACTTTTTCTTATCAAAAATGAGGGTGTATAGGTGGGTTTTAACGACATTTTGTTATTTTATGTTTTTAAGCAGAAACTACCTGATTGTTAGCGTATAATGGATTTAATGTAGAAAAAGAAATGGAGGGATTGCATATGTAGATAATGCCGGAAGGAAGCAGTGTAATAATGAAAGTTAAGAAAGGAGCGGATAGGGTGGAAAGAATACGGAAGGCTGTACCAGAATGAATCCGGAACAGCCTTTTCTCAATCGTTTTGTTACTTCACGAGTTCACCGTTGATGTACAGATTTTTTAGAGTGACATCGTGAGCGCCTTTGATGTCGTTGCCTCCTTTGGCTACGTTGTTGAAGTGAGAATCTTCTACGCTGATATTGTATACATGCTGGTCGTCATCCAGTCCGATGATAAGCACTCCCAGACGGCTTTTTTGGCAGGTTACATTTTTCAGGTGTACATTGCGCACGGTAGGAGTGAAGCCACGGTTGCACTGTTCCCGGTTCTCATATTGCAGATTGATGCGTAGTACGGCTTCCCGGCATTGTCCTACGGTGATGTTGCGTACAAATACATTTTCGATGATTCCACCCCGGCAGGTACTGGTTTTGATACGGATCACCCGGTCGAGATTCGGGCTGTCCATCTGGCAATTCTCAACAAACAGGTTACGATAGCCGCCGGATATCTCACTACCGATAACAACGCCACCATGTCCGTTTTTCATTTTACAGTTGCGTACGATGATGTTTTCGCTGGGTATATTCCATTTGCGCCCGTCTGCATTGCGTCCCGATTTGATGGCGATGCAATCATCCCCGGTATCAAAAGTGCAGTTCTCTATCAGTACATTTTTGCAGGATTCAGGATCGCATCCATCTCCGTTGGGGCCACGGTTGAATATGTTGACACCACGTACAATCAGGCTTTCGCAGAACAGAGGGTGAATCACCCAAAAGGGAGAGTTCAGTAGTGTGACATCTTCTATCAGGACGGTACTGCATGCATAAAGATTGATTAACTGAGGACGCAGCCCGTCTTCCGGAGTCATGATGCGTTTGTAAACCGGGGTTGATGTTTCGCCGTACATCAGCAGGCGCTCACGTCCACCGTTGCGCTGTGCCACCATTCCCTCTTTCCAGCCATATTTGGGTGCGCCACACATGGGCCACCATGTTTCGTTGGAGCCTTGACCGTCAATGGTTCCTTTGCCGGTAATAGCAATATTGGTTTCGCCATAGGCGTAGATTAGTGGGCGGGCGTTGTAACAATCCAGCCCTTCCCAACGGGTGATTACTCCGGGGAAGTATAAGCTCTGGTCGGTGAGGAATTTTAGTACGGCACCTTCTTGCAGATGAAAGTTAACGTTGCTTTTCAGGGTAATGGGGCCTGTATAAAAGGTTCCTTGGGGGACAACAACTGTGCCGCCACCAGCAAGGCTGCATTTGAGAATAGCCTGGTTGATGGCTTCGTGGCAGGGCTCGGTTTCATTGTCCGGTTTTGCACCAAAGTCAGTGATATTGTAGGTTTGTTTTGGGAAAGAGGTTTTCTTGATTTGTTTTTCAATCTTAGCACTTTCTTTGAATGCTTTGTCAAAGTCAATCGGGTTGGCAAAAGCAATTGCTGTTACTAACAGTAGAGACAGGAAGCTAAATCGTTTCTTCATTTGTTTCTTGTTGTTTTTTTGATGGATATTGGATTTTAAGTATGCAAAAATACGAAGTAACGCGGTTTTTGTGCGATATATTTTGATTGAAAGGGTGTAATTTTTGATTAATATAAGGGGGAGGAGAGGTAGAAAGGGGATAGTATTATAATAAAAAATAAAGAGAGACATACAGTAATGCGTCTCTCTTTATTCTTTTATCTTTATTTATTTCACGGGAATTTTATCAATTCTTTTCTGATGTCTTCCTCCCTCAAATGGGGTGTCGAAGAACTCTGTCAGAATCATATCAGCCTCTTCAGTACTGATGAAGCGTCCCGGCATCACAAGTATATTTGCATCGTTGTGCTGGCGGGCCAGGTGTGCTATTGCAGCCGTCCAGCAAAGTGCGGCACGGATGCCTGATGTTTGTTTAGCGTCATACTGATACCATTTCCGCTTCCACAAATGGCAATGCCCGGATAGCATTCGCCAGCTTCTATTGCCAGTGCTAACGGGTGCGCAAAATCAGGATAGTCACAACTTTCAGCAGAATAAGTACCAAAGTCTTTGTATTCCCAACCTTTTGCCTGCAACCAGCCCCGGACGAATTCTTTCAGTTCAAATCCGGCATGGTCACAGCATAGTCCGATTTTTTTCATTATAGCATCTCTTTTACCTGGTTGTACACATTGGCGGCAGTGAAGCCCAGCTTCTCGTCCAGCACTGTGTAGGGAGCAGAGAAACCAAATGATTCAAGACCGAAAACTTTACCATTAGCACCTACAAGACCTTGCAGATTTACGGGCAGACCAGCGGTGAGGCCGAAAATCTTTGCACCTGCCGGGAGTACCGATTCCTGATATGCTTTATCCTGGCTGCGGAACAATCCTTCGGAAGGTGCCGATACGATACGTACCTTCACACCGTCTTTGCGAAGCAATTCGGCTCCGGCAATGAGGGTGGCTACTTCCGAACCGGAAGCTACCAGGGTTACGTCCGGATTCTCGTCAGAACCGGCAACGATGTAAGCTCCTTTGGCCACTTGTGCATAGTCGTTGCCTGTAGGCAGGCTGACGATGTTCTGGCGGGAAAGAATCAGAGCAGTCGGGGTGTAGATATTTTCCATAGCCAGTTTCCATGCAATAGTGGTCTCTTCGGCATCTGCCGGACGGAGTACAAGCATAGAGTTGTGGCCTTTGTGATTTTTCAGTTTCTCCATCAGGCGGATTTGTGCTTCCTGCTCTACGGGTTCGTGAGTAGGGCCATCTTCGCCTACCCGGAATGCATCGTGTGACCAGATGAACTTCACGGGTTGTTCCATCAGGGCTGCCATGCGGATGGCAGGTTTCATATAGTCGGAGAATACGAAGAAGGTGGCACATGCCGGAATAACGCCACCGTGAAGTGACATACCGATACAGACACAAGCCATGCTTAATTCTGATACGCCGGCCTGGAAGAAAGCTCCGCTAAAGTCGCCACGTTTGAAGGCATGTGTCTTTTTGAGGAAACCGTCTGTCTTGTCTGAATTAGAAAGATCGGCAGATGCTACTACCATATTCTCTACTTGTGTAGCCAGTGCACCCAGTACGGTGGCCGAAGCGGCTCGGGTGGCCACATTGGGTTTCTGTTCGATAGCGTCCCAGTTTACTTTAGGAGCTTTTCCTGCAAAGAAGGTGGCCATTTTTGCTGCCAATTCCGGGTTTGTTTTGGCCCATTCGGCTTTTGCTGCATATTTTTCGGCTACTATCTTTTTCAGGTCTTCGGTACGTTTGGCGTACAATTCGGCTACTTCCGGGAAGATAACAAACGGTTCGTCGGGATTTCCGCCCAGATTCTTGATTGTATTGATATAGGCATCACCACCTAATGGTGCACCGTGTGTAGCACAGTTGGCTTCATAGCTGCTGCCATCGGCTTTACGTGCTCCTTTGCCCATCGTGGTTTTCCCAATGATGAGTGTAGGACGTTTGCTTTCTGCTTTTGCTTCTTTGAGGGCAGTACGGATAGCATCAGGATCATTTCCGTTGATTTCGATAACGTTCCAGTCCCATGCTTTGTATTTCATGGCCACGTCTTCTGCCGTCACTTCTTTGGTTTCGGTAGAAAGCTGAATATCGTTGGAGTCATAGAACATGATGAGATTGTCCAGTCCCAGGGTTCCGGCAATACGTCCGGCTCCTTGTGAAATCTCTTCCTGGATACCACCATCAGAGATGTAGGCATAGATAGTCTGGCTCATAACTTCACCGAAGCGGGCTTTAAGGAATTTAGCTGCAATGGCGGCTCCTACGGCAAAAGTATGTCCCTGTCCCAGCGGACCGGAAGTGTTTTCTACACCACGCATGATATCTACTTCGGGATGTCCCGGAGTAGGGCTTCCCCATTGGCGGAACTGTGCCAGCTCTGCCAGCGTATATTTACCGGTCAGTGCAAGTACAGAGTAGAGCATTGGTGACATATGACCCGGATCGAGAAAGAAACGGTCACGTCCTTCCCAGCGGGGATTCTGAGGATCATATACTAAGAACTCAGAGAAAAGTACGTTTATAAAATCCGCACCTCCCATAGCACCACCCGGATGTCCGGAGTTGGCTTTTTCAACCATAGATGCAGCAAGAATACGGATGTTGTCCGCTGCACGGTTCATAAGTTTGCTTTCGTTCATATTTATAATGATTAAGTTTTCATATTTTCCGCAAAGATAAGTCTTTAACGTTAATTATCGGGCATAAGAAGGGGGCTTTTTTTAATCTTTGTTTAAAGTCCGAAAGCGCTCTTCTTGTGCTGCGTACAATAACTATTTGTCCTTATCGTACTTATATCAACAAAAAGAGAGACACATCTGTTTAGGATATGTCCCTCTTTATAGAAGTTAGTTTTTGTTATTTATACGAGTTTTCTTGAACCGTCGCCGATTACAACATCATACACTTTGGGGCTTCTGCCAAATTTGGCTTTGAATGCCTCTTTTGCCTTTTCGATGAAGTTGTCGTACAATTCTTCTTTAACCAGGTTGATAGTACAACCACCAAAACCGCCACCCATAACGCGTGAACCGGTTACGCCACACTCTTTTGCCAGGTCGTTGAGGAAGTCGAGCTCTTCGCAGCTTACTTCGTAGAGCTTGCTCATGCCGTGGTGTGTTTCATACATTTTCTTACCTACTGTTTCGTAGTCGCCTACTTCCAGTGCATCGCAAACGTCGAGTACGCGTTGAATTTCTTCAATCACATATTCAGCACGCATGTAGTCTTCGTCGCTGATGTCAGCTTTGGCTTCTTTGAGCATATCCATTGTGCAGTCGCGAAGGAATTCTACGTGCGGATGTTTTTTCTGGATAGCAGCTACAGCAGCTTCACAACTCTGGCGGCGCTTATTATAGGCCGATGAAGCGAGTTCATGTTTTACTACCGAGTCTACCAGTACAAGACGGTAACCTTCTGGTTTGAAGGGGAAGTACTGATACTCCAGTGAACGGCAATCCAGGCGGATCAGGCTGCCTGCTTTTCCGAATACGGAGGCAAACTGGTCCATAATACCACAGTTTACACCGCAGTAGTTATGTTCTGTAGCCTGTCCCACTTTGGCCAGTTCAAATTTGTCTATTTTGTTGTCGCCAAACAGATCATTCAGTGCAAAAGCGTATGTACTTTCGAGTGCTGCCGATGAAGACATACCAGCTCCCAGAGGCACATCACCAGAGAAAGCAGTATTGAATCCTTTCACATCAACACCGCGTTTAATCATTTCGCGGCATACACCGAAAATATATCTTGCCCAACTTGCTTTCGGAGCATCTTCTTCGTTCAACCCGAATGATACATAATCTTTCAGGTCGATAGAATATGCGTTGACAGTATTGGTTCCGTTTGGTTTGATTTCTGCAATCATGCCTTTGTCTATGGCTCCCGGGAATACGAATCCACCATTGTAGTCGGTGTGTTCGCCAATAAGATTGATGCGGCCCGGTGAGGCGTAAACTGATCCTGTAGTTCCGTCAAAGTGTTTAATAAAACGGCTTCTTACGTGTTCTATATCCATGATAATATCTTTTTAATTGGTTAATATAATAGTTTATTCAACCGGAATATTCTTGTTACATTCTTGCAACCGATCAATGCGTAGTACAGCATGTAAGCTACACCTGCAAAGATTACCCAGAAGCTTGACATATAGCTGCTTGTTACGTCGGCCACACCACCCTGGATAAGCGGAAGGATACCACCACCGCAAACCATTACCATGAAGATACCTGATGCCATTGCTGTGTACTTACCCAGACCTTCTACAGCCAGGTTGAAGATGCCACCCCACATGATAGAAGTACAAAGACCGCAAAGGATAAAGAACATGATACCGATAGGTACATTAGCCATACCAAAGCTGATGTCTGATTTGAATACAGGCATATTGATTGTAGCCTCAACCGGAGCAAACATACCCACAAGCAGGAAGCCCAGTGCGAACAAACAAACGGTAGTTAACTGAGTTTTGCTGGAGAACTTAGCACCAAGTGCACCACCACAAAGACGGCCAATCATCATCAGGAACCAGTAAGTACCTACGATAGAACCCGCCATAGCTGTATCCATACCGATACCTTTTGCGCCGGCAGCTTCCGGAGAAGTAGTCAGGAACAAGTTTACGAAGTTAGGAATACCTACTTCAACGCCTACGTATACGAAAATAGCAACAGTTCCGAGTACAAAGTGACGGAAAGACATTGGACTGTGAGTATCTTTCACCTTGTGGTCTGAAGCGTGCTCCATGTGCGGTTCCGGAAGTTTCATACTGCCCAATACAATGAATGCTATAGCGAAGATACCCATTGCGATGAACAATGCAGGATTAGCGTCACTAATCTTGGTATCCTGGCTGATAGTACCAATCAGATAACCGCCCAGTACCGGAACGATAGTAGCTGCGATAGAGTTTAGAGAACCTCCGAACTGAATCAGCTGGTTACCTTTTTTGCCACCGCCGCCCAGTGTGTTCAACATCGGATTTACTACAGCGTTCAGCATACACATAGAGAAACCGGAAACGAAAGCACCACCCAGGTATACCCAGAAAGCGATTAATTCACCGGGAGCATAAGAAATTTGTCCGGAAAGGAACTGGATTCCTACACCGACAAATCCAACGGCAACGGCGATTAATGCTGTTTTCTTATAACCGATTCTTTTCAGCATAATACCAGCAGGAAGCCCCATAAAGGCATAAGCTATGAAGTTTGCTGCATTACCCAACTGGGTCATCCAGTTAGGAGCATTGAATTGTTCTTTTACGATGAGTCCGAGAGGGTTGGTAAATCCTGTTACGAACGAAATCATAGCGAAGAGGGCGAACATCATGCAATAGGCAATAGATAGCTCTTTTTCTGTTGTGTCATGGTTTTAAAAAAGTTGTTAGTTTATAAAATTAGGTTATTTAGTTATTAATTGACAATAGACAATTGACAGTTGACGGTGATAGTTAACAGTGGGTTATGCTATATGATGCTGCATAATAACTGTCAATTGTCAACTGTCAATTGTCCACTTTATAAGTTTTCGACAGAAAATTTATAAATCGTTACCTGTTGGTACTCGTCTCCCGGAAGCAGTACGGCTGAAGGGAAATGAGGTTTGTTGGGTGTGTCGGGGAAGCATTGTGCTTCGAAGCAGATGGCACTGCGAGCCGGGAAAGTGGCACCGTGTGAACCTTTAAAACCGTTGAGCCAGTTACCCGTATAGAGTTGCACGCCGGCCTCGGTGGTATAAACTTCCATGACGCGTCCGCTTACGGGATCTGTGCAAGTGGCAGCCAGATCCAGCGAACCGGCTTCCTGTTTGTTGAGCACGTAGCAATGATCGTATCCTGCGCCGTAGACAAGTTGCTGAAAAGTGTCGTTAATGCGTTCGCCCACAGTGTGCGGGGTGCGGAAATCCATCGGAGTTCCTTCTACTTTGGCAATCTCTCCTGTGGGGATAGACACTTCGTCTATCGGAGTATAAAAATCAGCATTGATTGTGACGATGTTATTTTCTACTGTCGGGGTGGGGGTAGCGATACCTGCCAGATTGAAGAACCCATGATTGGTAAGATTTACAACAGTAGCTTTGTCGGTGGTAGCACGGTATTCGATGACCAGTGCATTTTCCTCTTCTTCGAGTCTATAAGTCATTTCTACTTCCAGATTTCCGGGGAATCCCTCTTCTCCGTCGGCCGATACATAGTTGAAGATGATCGTGCTTTCGTCTATCTGGTCGGCATCCCACACACGTGCATGAAAACCGGTAGGTCCTCCGTGCAGGGAGTTGGGGCCGTTGTTGATTGTCAGCGAGTGCTCTTCGGCGTAGAGGGTGAATTTCCCTTTGGCGATGCGGTTGCCATAACGACCGATGGTGGTGCTCAGGAATGGTTCGGGACTATTTATTACATGGTCTATGCTGTCGTGTCCGAGGATAACGTTGGCATATTTCCCGTTTTTGTCCGGGACCATGATGGAGAGAATGGCACAGCCGTAATTTGTTACGGCAACTTCCATCCCTTTTTTATTTCTGAGGATAAATAAGTCTGTTTGCTTATCGTCGATATCCTTTTGAAAATCCTTCCGGTTTAGTCCGGATAAATTTTCTTCTGTGGGGAATGTGTTATTCATGTCTGGCATATATAAAATTTCTTGCAAATAAAGCTAAATTCTTTCGTACTCCCAAATTATTCATGGTAAATCTATTCGAGGATTTAGGAAAGTTTAGCGTTTAGTTTCGCATGGGCTAAAACTTACTTTCGTGTCAATTCTATGAAATTTTGGTGATGAATTTAATATAAAACGCCCGGTTCTGTGTATTATTTGATATTTTTTGTATGTTTGTCCTCTGATTATCAAATCAAGAATTATAATCTAAGTTTATTAACAGAAAAACAAAATGTATCCGTTAAAATTTGAACCGATCCTGAAGCAGACACTTTGGGGAGGCGACAAAATCCTTCCGTTCAAGCACTTGAGTGATAACTTGACAGGAGTAGGAGAAAGCTGGGAGATTTCCGGCGTAGAAGACAATGAATCTGTGGTGGCTAATGGTCCCGATAAAGGATTCACGTTGATCGATATGGTGAGAAAATACCGTGAAGAACTGGTTGGTGAAGAAAACTATGCCCGTTTTGGCAATAAGTTTCCCTTGCTTATTAAATTCATCGACGCTAAACAAGATCTCTCTATTCAGGTACACCCCAACGACGAACTGGCAAAGAAACGCCACAATTCTATGGGAAAAACCGAGATGTGGTATGTTGTTGATGCCGATAAGGGGGCAAAACTCCGTTCGGGATTTTCAGAACAGATCACACCGAAAGAGTACAAAGAGCGTGTTTTCAACAATACCATAACCGATGTGCTGCAAGAGTATGAAATACATCCGGGTGACGTTTTCTTCCTTCCTGCAGGACGTATTCACAGCATCGGTGCAGGTGCATTTATTGCAGAGATTCAGCAGACTTCGGATATTACTTACCGCATTTACGATTTCAACCGCAAGGATGCCAAGGGTAATACGCGTGAACTGCATACCGACCTGGCACGCGAAGCTATCAACTATGAGGTGCTCGATGATTATCGCACCAAATATGACGCTGTGAAAGACGAACCGGTGGAGTTGGTGGCTTGTCCCTATTTCACCACTTCTCTGTATGACATGACCGAAAAGATCAGTTGCGACTATTCGGAGCTGGATTCTTTCGTGATTTTCATTTGCATCGAGGGTTCTTGCCGATTGGCAGACAACGAAGGCAACGAGCTGGCGTTTTGTGCCGGTGAAACAGTTTTGCTTCCTGCCACGACAGAGAATATAACGATTACTCCCGAAGAGGGAGGAAACGTGAAGATTCTCGAAACTTACGTTTAAAGTAAAAAAGTCTTTATTCTTACGAGGGGTGGCTCTCGCGCGTAGGCGCGTAACTCCCCTTGTTTATAGTTTTAATTCTCTTATAAGGTGTAAATCGTGTATCATCAGGAAAATTTCCAGATGATAAGTCGGATGATAATTTTGCGATCATAGGAAGTTTCATCAGGAGAATTTCCTGATGATTTTTTGTATAAGGAGTGTTAATATCGTATTTTGTTCGGAGTGTTTTTTGAGACAAATACTTTGCATGGAGACTACGCCCGCACTACATGTAGCATAGGCGTTGCCTGCATGCAGCGCGGGCGTGGTCTCCAAAAGGTGCTTCCTTTCTTGTTTTTTTTACAAAAAAACACCTCTACCCTAAAGTGGAGGTGAATGTGCAAAGCGAAATACTGTGTAGGAAATACTGCTTTGGTAATAAGTTTTTGTTTATCCCTTTCTGAAAAAACGGCGAATCTTTTTCATTATTTTCACTCCCATTACCACACCATCAAAGATGGCCATTCCTGTATTGAATGATCTCATTATTGCGTCTGTTTGAGAGGTGGCGGGAGCAAGAGGGGCAAAAATTCGTTGTGCCGTTCGGGTCATCGCTTTTTTCTGTCCGCGTATTTCTTCCAGTTTCTCTGTCTTGAGCCGGGCGATATATTCCAGTGTGATTTTCTGGGGGGTAGCTTGCTGATTGTTCATAACTTATTCTTTTGAATCATTAAGAAACAGGCCGGCAAGGAAGTTTACCATTGGAGAAATGATAAGTTTCTTGCGGAAGATAATAACTGTGGCAATGAGTATGATGTTGATTGCTGCAATAATGCCAAAGCTCACCATGAGTCCGCCAACGAGCGGTTCGAGGATATAGGCCAGGGTGAATAAGAGATAAAACAGGGCCACCATGCCGAGAATAATGAGTACTAAAACCATGATTAAGGTGGAAAGAAGTATGGTTAGCTTTTCCGTCAATTCCAGTTTGGTATATTCTTTCTGGAGCTCCAGATATTTCTTGAACTCGAAGAATAGCTGTTGAAAGTTTTCTATACTTTTGTCGTCTGCAAACATAGTGGCTCTGTTTTTGATTCTTTTAGTCAGTTACTTCTTTTAGTTCGGCTGCAATTTCGTCAACGAGGTTTTCCATCTCATTGCGATTCAGCTTGATACCTTTTTTACGAAGAATCTCTGCTATTTTGTGACGAGTGTCTTCTCCCTTTTCAGGAGCAAACAAAATACCAAGTGCTGCGCCTACTGCTGCACCACCTAAAAAAGCTGCTAATACATTAAGTCCTTTCATAATTTTACTGTTTTAAAGTGATAATACTACAAATATAACGCATTTATTGCATAGGATGTTCTATGGATGAGGATTTTTTTTAAGAGTTTTTATCTGAATCCTCTCATAACTCACAGGGGATGCTGGTGAGGCTGATGGCAAAGAAAACGGCCACTTCTCTTTCGGAAAAGCGGCCGCCTTTTTATATGGATATATCTTATTTCTTCTGTTGTTCTCCTCTTTGTGCCTGTTTTTTTCGCCTCCAGAAGTCTCCATTGGAGCGGCTGCCACGGTATACTTTATTCTCTTTTGCTTTCGCTTTGAGTTCTTCCGTTTTCACCTCCTGCGCTTGGCGCCTTCGGTGGTGACAAACGGATGGTCTTTGACTACTGGGATTGTTTTCCCGATCAGCTTCTGAATATCTTTGAGGTAAGGTAATTCTTCCGATTCGCAGAAGGAGATCGCAATTCCATCATGTCCGGCACGTCCTGTGCGTCCAATGCGGTGTACATACGTCTCCGGCACATTGGGTAGTTCGTAGTTGATGACGTGTGACAACTGATCTACATCGATACCACGTGCAGCAATGTCCGTTGCAATCAATACGCGCAAAGTATGATTTTTGAAATCCGTCAGGGCACGCTGGCGTGCATTCTGCGATTTGTTGCCATGTATAGCCTCAGCACGTATACCCGATTTGGTCAATATGCGTGCCAGTTTGTCGGCTCCATGTTTGGTACGTGTGAAGATCAACACCGATTCAATCGACTGGTCTTTCAGTAAGTGCAATAATAAGTCCTTCTTTTCCTTCTTCTCTACAAAGTAGACGTATTGCGAAATTGTGTCCACAGTAGAAGAAGCCGGTGTCACCTCTACCTTTTCCGGATGGGTCAGCATTGAGTTGGCCAGTGTCTCTATCTCCGGCGGCATAGTAGCGAGAAGAAAAGCGTCTGGCGCTTCTGGGGAAGGAGTTTCAGTATCCGTCTGATATCATGGATAAAGCCCATGTCGAGCATGCGGTCGGCCTCATCCAGTACGAAGAAGTCCAGTGTTTTGAGCGATATATAACCTTGGGTTATCAAGTCCAGCAAGCGTCCCGGTGTGGCAACCAGTATCTGTACACCATTGCGCAATGCGTCCGTCTGAGGTTTCTGACCCACTCCGCCAAAGATAACAGTGTGCTTCAGTCCGGTGTATTTGCCATATGCCTCAAAACATTCACCAATTTGAATGGCCAACTCCCGGGTTGGGGTTAATATCAATGCTTTTATTCCTTTGCGGTGGTCGGTTTTATATAGTTTCTGCAAAATGGGGATAGAAAAAGCAGCTGTTTTTCCTGTTCCGGTCTGTGCACATCCTAATAAATCTTTTCCTTGAAGTAAAATGGGGATTGACTGTTCTTGTATGGGAGTGGGAGAGGAATAACCCTCTTCTTTCAGAGCCTTGAGTATGGGCTCTATCATGTTTAAATTTTCAAATGTCATGTAAAAAAGTTGAATGAGCCTCGCGGCTCGTTATGTTATATGGAGCAAAGATACGCGAACTTGTGGGGGTAAATACTTTTATATCGTCGGTTTAATCTTATTTAACTAAGAGAAAGGCCGAATGATAGCAGGTTAAAGCGTATTTTTGTTGCTTAATTCTATAGAGTAATAACAATATGAGAGGTAAGATTGTTTTTATAACCGGAGCAAGTAGTGGAATAGGCGAAGGTTGCGCCCGGAAGTTTGCTTCGCAAGGTTCAGATCTGATTCTTAATGCCCGTAATGTGGCAAAACTGGAAGAGTTAAAAAACGAATTGGAAGCGACTTATGGAGTTCGCGTATTCTTGTTGCCTTTTGATGTTCGTGACCGTAAAGCTGCAACTCAGGCACTGGCTTCTTTGCCCGAAACGTGGAAAGCGATTGATGTGCTGGTAAACAATGCCGGACTCGTTATCGGGGTTGATAAAGAGTTTGAAGGAAACCTGGACGAATGGGATATTGTGATAGATACAAATATAAAGTCGTTGTTGGCCATAACCCGTCTGGTAGTTCCCGGAATGGTGGAGCGCGGACGTGGACATATTATCAATATTGGCTCTATTGCCGGTGATGCCGCTTACCCCGGTGGAAGTGTGTATTGTGCTACCAAAGCCGCAGTCAAAGCCCTTTCGGACGGACTGCGCATCGATCTGGTGGATACGCCGTTGCGGGTAACCAACGTAAAGCCGGGGATGGTAGAGACAAACTTTAGTGTAGTGCGTTATCGGGGCGACAAGCAAGCTGCGGACAATTTTTATAAAGGAATCCGTCCGCTTACAGGTGATGATATTGCAGAAACAGTATATTTCGCAGCTTCGGCTCCGGAACATATTCAAATAGCAGAGATATTAGTGATGCCTACATATCAGGCCACAGGTACTATCTCATATAAAAAGAAAGCAGAATGATGAAGAAATGGTTGTATCTCTTATGTTTGCCTTTGTTGCTATCGATAGTGGCTTCCTGCTCGGATGATGAAGACAAGCTGACTGGTAAGTGGCAATTGAGGCGGTATGAGCTTCCCGACGGCACTGTGCAGAAGGAAGATAGTGTGTTTTATAATTTTCAGAAAGGTAGCTTTTCGGCCATCTGTTTGCTCGAAGATAAGACGTATCACACCTTTTTCGGACTTTATTCTTTGCAGGATGATAAAATTTATATTATTTTGCGCCCCGAAGAGAATATAGATCTTTGCAAGCAATATTTACAGTGGGATGAACTGGGCCGGACATTTCAAATTGAAGAGCTTTCTTCGTCCACTCTTCAGCTTAGGTATGAAGATATTGTATCCGTTTTCAGAAAGTATTGATGCAAATTTATTAACTAAAAGAATATAGATTATGAAAAAATTAGTAGTATTGGGAATGAGTGTATGCATGGTTCTGGCATTTGCTTCTTGTAAATCAAGCGAAAGTGCATATAAAAAAGCATACGAAAAGGCAAAACAGCAGGAACTTGCCGAACCGCAGGTAGAAGCTCCGGTGGAAGTAACTCCCGTTGTAGCAGCTCCGGTAGAGGTAAAGAAGGCTACAGATGCAGCCAATGGTGTGCGTCAGGAGAAGGTAACGGTTGTTTCGGGCAATGGCGACAACCTGAAAGATTATAGCGTAGTGTGTGGTAGCTTCGGTTTGAAAGCAAATGCCGAAGGTCTGAAAGACTTTTTGGATGCTGAGGGCTACAATGCAACTATTGCATTCAATGCAGAATCTGCTATGTATCGTGTGATTGTGAGCACTTTTGCCGATAGAACGGCCGCTGCACAGGCTCGTGATGCTTTCAAAGCTAAATACCCTAACCGTAAAGACTTCCAGGGTGCCTGGTTGCTTTACAGAGTATTTTAATATTTCTTTTTGGTAATATCGGAAGTGGGAAAGCACCCTTCCGGAATAAGGGCAGTAGCTGGGAAGTTGCTGCCTTTTTGTAATATAGGTTTGGTATTTCACTACAGAGGACGCAGAGGACACGGAGCTTTATTATCCGGATAAAACGCAGATTAAAGTACGGGTCTTCTTTTTTTCACATTTGTGTATTTGCGAAAATCTGCGTTCATCTGCATTTCATCAGAGAAAATAATACCTCTGTGCTCTCCGTGTTCTCTGTGGTGAATTTTTTTTTTAGTAATATTAGCGCTATTGCTAAAAGAAGTTATAAATGATAGTGCGGAAACTTTGAGAGAAGATAAAGTTTTTACTTTTGTAGCTCATTATATCAATGGGTTATTACGCCTTGTTGGAAACAGGGCTATAATTATATAACAAGATGGAACAGAAATATTTGTTTGTTGCTGTTGACGCGGCCCTGAGAGCAGGCGAGAAGATACTTTCTATCTATAATGATCCGGCATCGGATTTTGAGATAGAGAGAAAAGCCGATAATTCCCCCTTAACCATTGCCGACCGTAAAGCGCATGAAACGATTGCTACGATTCTTCAGGAAACTCCTTTCCCGCTGTTGAGCGAAGAGGGTAAGCATATGGAGTATGCCATGCGAAAGAATTGGAGTACGCTTTGGATTGTCGATCCACTGGACGGAACGAAAGAATTCATAAAGCGTAATGGAGAATTTACTGTCAATATAGCACTGGTGCACGATGGCATTCCTGTGATGGGAGTCATTTATCTACCTGTGAAGCAGGAACTTTACTTTGCATCCGAATCACTAGGGGCATTCAAACTATCCGGAATCACGGCTTTGGGCGATTCTGCCTCTTTGGAAGAGTTGATTAACTTTTCTGTACGTTTGCCGATAGACGAACCACGCAAGCGTTTTGTTATTGTAGCTTCCCGCTCTCATTTAACCCCGGAAACAGAAACCTATATTGGTGAAATGAAGCAACAGTACGAAGAAGTAGAGCTGATATCGAGCGGAAGTTCCATAAAAATATGTTTGGTTGCCGAAGGGAAAGCAGATGTATATCCTCGTTTTGCTCCGACTATGGAGTGGGATACAGCTGCCGGACATGCTATCGCGCGTGCAGCAGGAATGGAAATTTATCAGGCTGGCGAAGCGTTGCCATTACAATACAACAAAGAAAACCTGTTGAATCCCTGGTTTATTGTAGAGAGAAAAAGAGTAAATCACTAATTGATTTGTACTGATTATGACATTTGAAATTGTATTTGTACTACTATCATTATTGGGAATGGTGATTGCTCTTATATTGGATAAGATGCGTCCGGGTATGGTGCTTTTTTCGGTTGTGGTACTGTTTCTTTGTGCGGGTATCCTTAGTCCGAAAGAGATGCTCGAAGGATTTAGTAATAAAGGAATGATCACCGTTGCCATGCTTTTTTTGGTAAGCGAAGGTGTTCGCCAGTCGGGGGCTTTGGGGCAGGTGATCAAGAAATTGCTTCCCGTAGGTAAAACTACTGTTTTTAAGGCACAATTTCGTATGCTTCCCACTATTGCTTTTATATCGGCTTTTCTGAATAACACTCCTGTAGTAGTAATATTTGCTCCTATTATCAAACGTTGGGCACAAGCTGTTCATCTTCCCGCTACCAAGTTTCTTATTCCTCTTTCTTATGTCACGATTTTGGGCGGTATTTGTACGTTGATTGGTACTTCTACCAATCTGGTGGTACACGGCATGATTCTTGAGGCAGGTTATGAAGGATTCACGATGTTTGAATTAGGGAAGGTGGGTATATTCATTGCCATTGCGGGGATTATCTACTTGTTCCTGTTTTCTAAAAAGCTCCTTCCCGATGCACGTCCCGATACGGCAGTGCCCGATGAAGAGGAAGAAAAAGGCGAGAGCCTCCATCGCGTGGAAGCAGTGTTGGGTGCCCGTTTCCCGGGTATCAACAAAACCCTGGTAGAGTTCAACTTCCAGCGTCATTATGGGGCAGAAGTGAAAGAGATAAAAACTCGCAACGGACAGCGTATCACAGAGAAACTCAATGAAGTTGTGCTTCGCGAAGGCGATACATTAGTGGTAATGGCCGACGATACTTTTATTCCTACCTGGGGAGAGTCTTCTGTCTTTGTGATGCTTGCCAACGGAAAAGATACTGAGCCGGTGCCGGGTAAGAAGAAACGTTGGTTTGCCTTGATTCTGCTCATTCTGATGATTCTGGGTGCTACGGTCGGTGAATTGCCGGTGACACAGGAGATGTTTCCTAATATCAAGCTGGATATGTTCTTTTTTGTTTCTGTGACTACCATCATCATGGCATGGACCAAAATATTTCCTGCCCGTAAATATACCAAATATATTTCGTGGGATATCCTGATTACTATTGCCTGTGCTTTTGCTATCAGTAAAGCAATGGTAAATTCGGGGGTAGCCGATGGAGTTGCAAGTTATATTATCGGTTTAAGCCATAACTACGGACCTCATGTTTTGTTGGCTATTTTGTTTATTATTACCAATCTGTTTACGGAACTTATCACAAACAATGCGGCAGCAGCTTTAGCCTTTCCGCTGGCATTGGCCATATCCCAACAATTAGGGGTTGATCCTACGCCTTTCTTTGTGGTGATTTGTATGGCTGCTTCGGCAAGTTTCTCTACTCCGATTGGTTATCAGACAAACCTGATCGTGCAAGGTATTGGCAATTATAAGTTCACCGATTTTGTTCGTATCGGTTTGCCATTGAATATTATCACTTTTCTCATTTCTGTATTTTTGATACCACTAATTTGGCCCTTTTAAGAGTTGAGAGTTGCGGAAGACGAAAAGATGGGAAAAAGAAAACTAACAGTAAGTATTGTAAAAACGACTAAAAATAATATGCATGAAACAAAATAAGGAACCGAAAGGAGAAGAACTTTCAACTCTCCACTCTCCACTTTCAACTAATCATATTTATCCTATCTTTGATCGTATGCTGGCGCGGGAAGATAAAGAACAGCTATTGAAGCAGCATAGCGTGATGATATGGTTCACCGGATTGAGCGGTTCCGGAAAAAGCACCATTGCCATTGCTTTGGAGCGTGAGTTACACAAACGCGGGTTGCTGTGTCGTATCCTCGATGGTGATAATATCCGCAGTGGTATTAATAATAATCTGGGCTTTTCGGAAGCCGACCGTGTAGAAAACATCCGTCGTATAGCCGAAGTCTCAAAGCTTTTTATAGATAGCGGTATTATTACTATTGCCGCTTTTATCAGTCCTAACAATGATATCCGCGAAATGGCTGCCAATATTATCGGACAGGACGATTTCCTCGAAATATATGTCAGCACTCCGCTTGCCGAATGCGAAAAGCGTGATGTGAAGGGCTTGTACGCCAAAGCCCGTAAAGGAGAAATTAAGAATTTTACCGGTATTTCGGCTCCGTTTGAAGCACCGCTACATCCGGCTCTTGAGTTGGATACTTCAAAACTTTCGCTTGAAGAATCTGTTAATCGTTTGCTGGAGTTGATATTGCCAAAAGTGAAAAGATAAAAATAAGAGATTTATAAAATAAGAATATAATGAAAGAAGAGTATAAATTGAGTCACTTGAAAGAACTCGAAGCTGAGTCCATTCACATTATCCGCGAAGTGGCTGCGGAATTTGAGAATCCTGTGATGCTTTATAGTATCGGAAAGGATTCTTCTGTTATGGTTCGCCTGGCAGAGAAAGCTTTCTATCCGGGTAAGGTGCCGTTTCCTTTGATGCACATTGACTCCAAATGGAAATTTAAAGAGATGATTCAGTTCCGTGACGAATATGCTAAGAAATATGGCTGGAATCTGATTGTGGAGAGCAACATGGAGGCTTTTCATGCAGGTGTAGGCCCCTTTACACATGGAAGTAAAGTACATACCGACCTGATGAAAACACAGGCGTTGTTGCGTGCGCTCGACAAATATAAATTTGATGCCGCCTTTGGTGGCGCCCGTCGCGATGAAGAAAAGTCACGTGCCAAAGAACGTATCTTCTCCTTCCGTGACAAATTTCACCAGTGGGATCCTAAGAATCAGCGTCCCGAGCTGTGGGATATCTATAATGCCCGTGTACACAAAGGAGAAAGTATTCGTGTTTTCCCGTTGAGTAACTGGACCGAGCTGGACATCTGGCAGTACATTCGCCTGGAAAACATTCCCATTGTTCCGCTTTATTATGCAAAAGAGCGTCCTTGCGTTGAACTTGACGGTAATCTTATTATGGCCGATGATGACCGTCTGCCGGAAAAATACCGTGATGAGATTAAGATGCGTATGGTACGCTTCCGCACATTGGGGTGTTGGCCGTTGACTGGTGCAGTGGAGAGTGAGGCCGATACAATTGAGAAGATCGTGGAGGAGATGATGACTACCACAAAGAGCGAACGTACTACCCGTGTGATCGACTTCGACCAGGATGCAAGTATGGAACAGAAGAAGCGCGAAGGATACTTCTAATCAAAAAAAATTAAAAACTAAGAATTGAAGATGGGAACTACTTTAGATATAAAAGCATTTCTGGATAAAGACGAACAGAAGGATTTGCTCCGTCTTTTGACGGCAGGCTCGGTGGACGATGGAAAATCAACTCTGATAGGCCGCTTGCTGTTTGATAGTAAGAAATTGTATGAAGACCAGCTGGATGCTCTCGAACGTGATAGCAAACGTATGGGAAATGCCGGCGAACATATAGACTATGCACTGTTGCTCGACGGTTTGAAGGCCGAACGCGAACAGGGTATCACAATTGACGTGGCCTATCGCTACTTCTCAACCAACAACCGTAAGTTTATCATTGCCGATACTCCGGGACACGAACAATACACCCGTAACATGATTACCGGTGGTTCTACTGCCAATTTAGCCATTATTCTGGTGGATGCACGGACGGGGGTTATCACTCAGACCCGCCGTCATACTTTCCTGGTGTCTCTGCTTGGCATTAAACATGTTGTGCTTGCTGTTAACAAGATGGACTTGGTAGACTTCTCCGAAGCGCGCTTCAATGAGATTGTGTCAGAATACAAAAAGTTTGTAGAGCCACTTGGTATCCCCGATGTAAATTGTATTCCGCTTTCTGCACTGGATGGTGACAATGTGGTGGATAAATCAGAGCGTACTCCCTGGTATAAGGGTATCTCCTTGCTCGACTTCCTCGAAACGGTGCACATCGATAACGACCATAACCTGACCGATTTTCGTTTCCCCGTACAATACGTGCTTCGTCCTAATCTCGATTTTCGTGGCTTCTGTGGAAAAGTGGCTTCGGGGGTTATCCGCAAAGGAGACGAAGTAATGGCGTTGCTTCTGGCAAGACTTCCCGCGTGAAAAGTATTGTGACCTATGACGGAGAGTTGGATTATGCTTTTCCACCTCAGTCTGTCACACTGACACTGGAAGATGAAATAGATGTATCGAGAGGAGAGATGCTGGTGCATCCCAATAATTTGCCTGTCGTTGATCGTAACTTTGAGGCTATGCTGGTATGGATGGATGAGGAACCAATGGATGTGAACAAATCCTTCTTTATCAAGCAGACTACTAATATGAGCCGTACCCGCATTGATAGCATCAAGTACAAGGTGGACGTGAACACTATGGAGCAATTTGCCGTGCCTTTCCTTTCGTTGAATGAGATAGCCCGTGTGGTACTGACTACAGCGAAAGAGCTGTTCTTTGATCCTTATCAGAAGAACAAATCCTGTGGATCGTTCATCCTTATCGACCCGATCACCAATAACACCAGTGCCGTTGGTATGATTATAGACCGGGTGGAAGAGAAAGATATGCGCACTATGGATGATGTTCCGGTGCTGGATCTTCCGAAACTGGGTATTGATCCTAAGCATTATGAAGCGATAGAGAAGGCTGTGAAAGATCTGGAACGTCAGGGCATTGCAGTGAAAATCATTAAATAATGTACAATTGACTATTTACAATTTACAATTTGCTATGCAGATCGTGCAATTTGTAAATGGTAAATAGTCAATTGTAAATAGTCAATTGTAAATTGTAAATAACATGGGATTACTTGAATTCAATAAACTTCCGATAAACACCCTGGTAGGAGCTGACTGGAAAACATTTAAAGCGATAACCGCTGGTAGGGATATCGATGCTGCCTACAAAGGAAAGTATCGTTTGACCAAAGCAGTATGCCGCCTGCTCTCTACATTGGCTCCTTTGCAAAACAGCCGTTACGAAAAGCTTCTGGCCAATAAGCCGTTAGAGCACGATCCGGTGTTTATATTGGGGCATTGGCGTAGTGGGACAACGTTTGTACACAATGTCTTTTCCTGTGACAAACACTTTGGGTACAACACTACCTATCAGACTGTTTTTCCACATCTGATGATGTGGGGGCAACCTTTCTTTAAAAAGAATATGAGTTGCTGATGCCCGATAAACGCCCGACCGATAATATGGAACTGGCTGTAGACCTGCCGCAGGAAGAGGAATTTGCACTGGCAAATATGATGCCTTATACATATTATAATTTCTGGTTTTTGCCCAAATACCAGCAAGAATATGCTGATAAGTATTTGTTGTTTGATGGTATCCCCGACGAAGAACTGAAAGTGTTTGAAGATACATTTAAAAAACTGATAAAGATTTCATTGTGGAATACGCAAGGTACTCAGTTCCTGAGTAAGAACCCTCCTCATACGGGGCGTGTGAAGGAGTTGGTGAAGATGTTTCCCAATGCAAAGTTCATTTATCTGATGCGTAACCCGTACACAGTATTTGAGTCTACACGTAGTTTCTTTACCAATACTATTCAGCCTTTGAAACTGGAAGATATCAGCAACGAGGAGATCGAAAAAAACATTCTCTCTATTTATGCCAAGTTGTATCATAAGTACGAAGCCGATAAACAGTATATTCCTGAGAGAAATCTGATTGAAGTGAAGTTTGAGGATTTTGAAGCGGATGCTTTGGCGATGACCGAGAATATATATCAGAAACTCTCTATTCCAGGCTTCGAAGAAGCACGTGAAGCAATAGAAAAGTATGTAGGTGGAAAGAAAGGATATAAGAAAAATAAATATAAGTACGATGATCGTACTGTTCAGTTAGTGCAGGACAATTGGGACTTTGCGCTGAAGCAGTGGGATTATAGTCTTTAAAAAGAAAGGAGAAAGGATGACAAAGAGAACATATCGCCGTCTGATGACGACAGGCTTTATTGCTTTATGCTCGGCTGTTGTTATGGCGCAACATAAGGTAGAAATGCTCCCGTTTGGGGATATGGATCAATGGGTAAATCGCGAAATAAAAGAGTCTGCCATTATTGGTGGAAATACAAAAAATGTATATGCCGTCGGGCCTACCCAAACCATAGCTGGTTCAAAAGCTTATACGAATCTTGGTGGTTCTCCTTGGGCTACTTCCAATGTGATGGCGAAAGTAGCGGGAGTCACAAAGACAAATACATCTGTTTTTCCCGAAAAGCGGGGAAGTGGATATTGTGCACGTCTGGAAACTCGTATGGAAAGTGTGAAAGTGTTCGGACTCGTGGATATTACGGTACTTGCTGCCGGTTCTATGTTTCTGGGCACGGTACATGAACCTATTAAAGGTACCAAAAAACCCAACAAAATGCTTGGAATGGGGATTCCGTTCACAAAGCGCCCTATTGCTCTTCAGTTTGATTATAAAGTGAAGATGTCTGATCGCGAAAACCGTATTCGCGCTACAGGGTTTAGTAAAATAACCGATGTGCCGGGCAAAGATTTTCCTGCAGCGATTTTGCTTTTACAAAAGCGTTGGGAAGATGCTGAAGGTAATATTTTTGCAAAGCGTGTCGGTACGATGGTTGTTTATTATTATAATACCGGTGATTGGCATAATAATGCTACCTATGAGATTCACTATGGTGATATAACCGGAAGTCCTATATATAAACCTCATATGATGCGCTTACAGGTTGACGAACGTTATTCGCTCAATAGCAAGGGAGAGAGTGTACCGGTTCGTGAAGTGGCATGGGCCGATAAGGATGAAACGCCCACTCACATGATTCTTCAGTTTACAGCCAGTCATGGAGGAGCTTATATCGGTTCTCCGGGAAACACCTTGTGGGTGGATAATGTGAAACTGGTTTATTAGATAGTTGACCACTTATGAAAGAATAAGAGGGTCTCAAAACTAAAATTAGCTGTTGTTAAAACGCAGATTAACGCCAATTTACGCAAATATTAAATTATACCTGCGATAAATTGGCGTTAATCTGCGTTTTTAAGTTGTATAATTACACAAGTACGAGGAAGTTATCACTCGTATTCCCGTATTTCATTCTTATAGATTTTTACTTCTATCAGCTTTTTGGTATTGGTGTCAGAAACCCAGAGGCTTGATCCCGCTATCAATAGTTTTTCTGCCTTCTTAAATGTGTAACCGTTTACAGATTTGAAACCGTCTCCCCATTCTTTTTTCGTACGATCATAGATATAGATAGAACCATTACTGGCAGACACCATCATCTGGTCGTTGTGCAAAGCGATACCGCAAGGGTTGAAGTTGGTATCGAGTGTCTTTTCTGCATCTATTAATATTTTTTGATCACCTTTTTCAATACGTGCAGTGTCTATTGCCTGAATTTTTTTGTTACCGTATTGCCCGTAATCTGCCAAATAAACAATACCGGTAGAATCCTGTACCATCTGATGGGGATTAAATCCGTTGTTTGTATCCATTCCTATTGCTGCACTTCGACAATAAAAAGGCACTTTCTGATATTTTTCCGGAGTTACGTCCTCCTCCCGGTAAACGGCAATCTCTCTTTTGGTGCGAACAATAATCTTTCCGTCCGGGGAAATCGCCATAGCCTGTGCCTGAAACAATCCGCTTACTCCATCACTCCAACTGCCAGTCCCAATGCGCGTAATGAAATTCAGGTCTTCGAGGGCAAAAACATCGATGCGAGTCTCTCTACTTAATACATACAGACGATTGGCCGGAGATACTCCGATGGCTTCTATCGGACTTTGAAATTTCTGATCAGTATTTCCATACTTCCATGACCGCAGTGATATTAGGTGTTGTTTCTTCTTTTTATCATACAGCTCTAGGCTGTAATGTCCGTTCTGTATGTTTGCTACAAACAGTGTATCTCCTTTTATATAGGTGGCTCCTGGAGTAAATTCACCCTCGTTCAGGGCAAAATCCACAGCCGATAATTGCTGTCCTGCTTCATAGGAGTAGTAATAATGACTGGTATATGGCTCTTCAGGTTTTTGTGGTATACCTCCTGGCATATCTTCTTCCGAGCAGGCCCCTGCAATCATCAGGGCCAGTAGCAGGTGGCTTGTATGAATTATCTTTTTTTTCATGATTATTTCCTTTTAGTTCAGTTCGTTTATTGGAATACCGGTTATGGTACGTTCAGTGCGGTCTATTACAAACAGTGTTTGTCGGGATAGCATTATTTTCTCCACATTACGGAAGGTATGTTCACCTATGGTTGTATAATCTTTTAGGATTGTTCCGGTTTCCTGATTCACTTCTGCCAGGGCTACCGGTTGATTCTTTCCGGTGGCAAATGATACGAACATTCGTTTGCCAACAAAAGCAATGTCGTAGGGAGAATGAGAAGCGGGGAGGTCTATTACCCGTTGCGCTTTCCATTCCGTTTGTTCGCGCATCACGTTACAGTCGAATACATAAATTTTCCGATTACCTTGGTGGGTGGTATAGAGTAGTCCGTCAGCTCCCATTGCCTGTCCATAAGTTCCCATAGCTTCACCCATATTGATTGTGCGGCAATAGTTGGCTACTTTCTTGTAACTACCTGCTACAACATCATCTTCCATGAATACACACACGCGTTTCTTGTCCCGGATAAACACACATCCACGACGCACAAGTACATCAAAGGCATGTACTGTCTGAGTACTACCTTCACCCCAACTGCCTGTACCTATACACGTAATAAAGTCCAGTGTAGCCTCGTCAAATACATCTGTACGGCTACTTTCATTTGTGACATATACTTTTCCATGTGCCACTGTAACCCCGTTAGGTTTCCCGGCAAAGGTCTTGGTTTCTGTATTCTCAGTCCACTCTTTCACACTTTTTACATGCGTTAGTTTTCCTTCTTTCTCTTCCAGGACCTCCAGACTGTATTTCCCGTTTGCATCATTGACAATATATATGCGTTTTTTGTAGACACACACATCTTTTGGAGTAAAAGTCTCTTTGGTAGCTCCCGGGATGTTTTCATAAGAAATAGAGCAGGAGAGGGGTGTTCCTTCTTCAATGTTTTCGTTGTCGCCTTTCAATGCCGGGGCCAGACCACCGTCTATGGCATCCAGTTCCGGATCTTCAATGATGTATTTAGAGCGTTGGTAGCGGGCAGTACCATACAGTTTTCCCTGTTTACGTGTATGCATAAATCTTCTTGAGTAGATGGGAAGTTTTTTATCAATACACAACTGGGTATACACTTTATTACAAAGGGTAATCCATCCCGTTCCGGTTTGTTCATAGGTCATATTTCCGTCGTGTCCATAGCCCAGGCAGTGTCCCAATTCATGAAAAATTGTGTGGGTTTGGTTCGTGTCGTCTGCATAGTGTTCAAGGTAGCACCATTCATTCAGTCCATAGGTTTCTCCTCCACCCAGACCGTTTACTCCACTCACATGCCCCACCAGGAAACCCGAATGATTGATTACCTGTTTGAGCAATTTGTCGATGTCTACCACTGCCAGATCATTGTTACTATGAAGTTTACCTCTGTATTTCTCCAATTCCTCGGCAAATTCCGGTGAGGAGAACATATAGGCAAAGTTCAGCATAATAGCTACCGTTTCTCTGGCATGGGCGGCGAGTAGGGGGAATTGCCAGCTACCTTGTTGGCTGTAGGCAGAAAAACGCACCCTGTATTTGCTTTTGGTAGAGAGTAGTTTTTGATAATAACTATCCTCACAATCTGTCTTCAACGAGAAATCTGATGCTGACAGATGTGGGTTAGCCATGATTTGTATCTCTTTTCCTGAACGGGTGATATAACGTTTGCTTTCGGTGAGCATTGGCAGTGCCCGGTGATATTCGGTGAAGGCAGGCACTACATCAAACTGTGCCAATTGAAACTCTTCATCATAGCCATTGATTTTTGCCCAGATTGTTACTCCATGTATGGGACGGGGCGAATAGAAGCGGATGAATAGTTCCTGCTTTTCGTTAATACTCACTTGCAGAGGCTGATTGACGTAAAAGAAACGTTGGCTGTTGTCAAAATACGTAGTTGAAGGTTCGTCGTCCTGCAACATAAGTTTGAATACGTCAGGTGTCAGATCATTCTCTGTAACCTTTATTAAGCCGTAAGGATTATCCGGCACTTCATCTGTCGGGAGGTCATTAGAGTTACTATCAGTACAAGCCTGTAAACTCCACATACCCAAAATGAACAAACCGATAAGTTTGAGGATTTTGTTATTAATCATATTAATTGTTTGTTTTTTTGGGGCGCAAAGATAATGTAAATAGCCATTGATTGCAAAAATAAGATGGAGTTTCCTTAAAATAGTTGGATATAAGAAAGGCTATCTCACAAAATTTAGTGGGATAGCCTTTTGGTATTAAAAACTTTAGTTTGTATCTGATTTCAGCGTTTATTCCAGAATCACTACACGGTTCAGGAAGTTCTTACCGAACATATTGTCAGTTCCACCGAAATC
>BAJA01000028.1 GCA_000613465.1 Bacteroides nordii WAL 11050 = JCM 12987 | reverse complement strand
TGAGGCCGGAGGCCGTTCATCAACCGATACAACGGTTAAGGCAGGGATAGAGATACGTGATATAAAAGGAAACATATTACAATATAATTAATGTAATATAGCATACTTCTTTTGTTACAACAAGCATTGTATGCTATCATCCGAATGGTTCCCCCGGCCTCATTTCCGCAGCGTCAAACGGAACGGAGGTGAAAAGCGTCAGAAGGGGCGATTGTCTGAGCGAAGCGAGTTCGAGCCCCTTTAGCTTTTCGCCGCAGTGCAGTAGCGGAGGAGATGCAGCCTTGATCTTTTCTTTTGGTATCTTTTCTATTGCATCAAGGCAAAAGAAAAGTACATCACAATCCAAAAAATAACATATTATGAATAACAACCTATATGCTATCGGCATTGATTTGGGCGGCACCTCCATCAAATACGCCCTCATCAGTAATGAAGGAGAATTCCTGTTTCAGGGAAAACTACCCTCTTTGGCTGATATCTCGCAGAAGCCGTAATAGAACAATTGATAAAAGCGATCAATGAAGTAAAAGCTTTCGCCACTGAACAAAGATACAATATCGAAGGTATCGGTATCGGTACACCAGGAATTGTAGACGAAACCAACCGCATAGTTCTCGGAGGAGCCGAAAACATCAAGGGATGGGAAAAGCTCCACTTAGCGGATATAATTGAAAAAGCTACCGGACTCCCTACTTTACTTGGCAATGACGCTAATCTGATGGGATTGGGAGAAACGATGTACGGAGCAGGACAAGGAGCAACACATGTTGTGTTTCTGACTGTCGGTACAGGAATCGGAGGAGCTGTTGTGATTGACGGCAAACTATTCAACGGCTTTGCCAACCGGGGGACGGAACTGGGACATGTACCCCTCATTGCCAATGGAGAGGCTTGTGCTTGTGGTTCGGTAGGCTGTCTGGAACATTACGCTTCCACATCGGCACTGGTACGCCGTTTCACACAACGCAGTGCAGAAGCAGGCATACAATATCCGGGAAAGGAGATCAATGGTGAGCTTATTGTCCACCTCTACAAAGAGGGAAATAAACTTGCTACGGAATGTTTAGAAGAACATTGTGACTACTTAGGACATGGTATTGCCGGATTTATTAATATCTTTAGCCCGCAACGCATTGTTATTGGAGGCGGACTGTCCGAAGCTGGAAACTTCTATATAGAGAAGATCAGCCGGCAAGCACATCGTTATGCTATCCCCGATTGTGCGGTCAACACTGAAATCATTGCAGCTCGCTTAGGTAATAAAGCCGGAAGTATAGGAGCAGCAGGCTTAATATTTAATCGACGATAGTACAAAAGAAATCTGAAACACTATTATTATGAAAAGAAACTTTGGAATGCTGGCGCTCATTATGGCGTTTTGGTTCACTATATCTTTTATTACCAATATTCTGGGGCCGCTGATACCGGATATCATCCACAACTTCAATCTGAGCGACCTGGCAATGGCGGGATTCATTCCGACTTCTTTTTTCCTGGCATATGCATCATGTCTATCCCTGCCGGATTGCTGATTGACCGTTACGGAGAGAAACCGGTACTTTTCTGTGGTTTTTTAATGCCGTTTATTGGTACCATTCTTTTCGCTTGTCTTCATACCTATCCCATGTTATTAGCCTCATCCTTTATTATCGGGTTAGGTATGGCGATGTTACAAACAGTACTGAATCCATTGCAACGTACTGTAGGAGGTGAAGAGAACTATGCTTTTGTTGCCGAACTGGCACAATTCATGTTTGGTATTGCTTCATTCCTCAGTCCATTGGTTTATACCTATCTGATACGGGAACTGAACGCTGACACCTACGTTGCCGGACATAATTTCCTACTCGATCTGCTGGCAGATGTTACTCCGAGAGAAATGCCCTGGGTATCTCTCTATTGGGTCTTTTCCGCACTATTGCTGATTATGCTGATTGCAGTCGGCATCTCACGCTTCCCGAAAATCACTCTACAGGAAGAGGAAAAAAGCGGTACCACCAGTTCCTATTTAGAGTTATTCAAACAGAAGTATGTATGGTTGTTCTTCCTGGGCATCTTCTGCTATGTAAGTACCGAGCAGGGAACTTCCATCTTCATGAGCACCTTCCTTGAGCAATACCATGATGTCAATCCACAGACAGAAGGTGCACAGGCCGTCAGTTATTTCTGGGGACTGATGACGGCAGGTTGCATCGTCGGTATGTTCCTGCTGAAACTGATGGATAGTAAACGGTTGTTGCAAATCTCAGGATTCCTGACTATGATATTGTTACTGACCGCTCTATTTGGCACGCGTGAAATGTCGCTGATTGCTTTCCCGGCTATCGGATTCAGTATATCGATGATGTTTAGTATCATCTTCTCTTTAGCTTTAAACTCAGCACGGAAACATCACGGTTCGTTTGCCGGGATTCTTTGTTCGGCGATTGCAGGTGGTGCAGGTGGTCCAATGATTGTCAGTACACTGGCAGATGCCACTTCACTGCGCACAGGTATGCTGAGTATTCTGATATTCGTGGGATATATAACCTTTATAGGCTTCTGGGCACACCCGCTTATCAACAATAAAACGGTGAAATTAAAAGAACTTTTTAAATAATGTGATAATATGCCAATGTGCCAATTGGCTGCGCGACGTTTACTCACCGCATGGTAATTGGCATATTATTATTAATTAGTCTTTAAATCATGAAACGAATCACTTACTATTTCCTCTTTGCCGCCCTCCTGTCTTCTACTTCAGTAGGAGCGCAGAACAGCATCATGCATCTGACACAATCTACACTTATGCATGAAGTACGCGAAACTCCCTCCCCACTCGACGGACAACACATTACAATGAACCCGCCACGCTTCATGTGGCCGGATAAATTCCCTCACCTCGGCGCTGTACTCGATGGCGTGGAAGGTGAAGAGCAGAAACCACACGTAACTTATCGCATACGTATCGCCCGCGACAAAGACTTCCGGCAAGGAGTCATTACCGCTGAACGTGACTGGGCTTTCTTCAATCCGTTCCAACTCTTTGAGAAAGGTACTTATTACTGGCAACATGCTTATGTAGACAAGAACGGTAAAGAAGAGTGGTCGCCTGTTTATCATTTCTATATAGATGAGAATACGCGTACTTTCAATCCACCTTCATTGCAAGAGTTACTCACCAAACTTCCTGCAGAACACCCTCGTATTCTTCTCGACTTTAAAGAATGGAACGACATTATCGCCCGAAATCAGAATAATCCGGAAGCGCAGTCTTACATCACCAAAGCCGACAAATGTATCATGCACCCACTGAAACACCTGGCAGAAGAAATTGATACCAGCGCAGTGGTGAAACTAACGAACATCGTACAGTACAAATCCGCCCTTATCCGCGAAAGCCGAAAGATTGTAGATCGCGAAGAGAAAAATATAGAAGGCATGATACGTGCTTATCTACTGACTAAAAACGAGGTATATTATCGTGAAGCAATGAAGCGTCTTACCGAAATCCTCTCCTGGAAAGACAGTAAATATTTTGCCGGTGACTTTAACCTCGGTACAATTCTCTCCATGAGCACTTCGACTTACGACGCCTTCTACCACCTGCTTACCCCTACTGAGAAAACTCTTTTACTGGGTAGTATCCGGGAGAATGGAAGCAAGTTTTTCGAAGAATACGTCAACCATCTTGAGAACCGTATTGCCGATAATCACGTTTGGCAAATGACTTTCCGTATCCTTACAATGGCTGCATTCGCTACTTACGGCGAACTCCCCGAAGCCTCTACCTGGGTAGATTATTGCTATAACGAATGGGTATCACGCCTGCCGGGACTTAATGCAGACGGAGGATGGCATAACGGAGACTCCTATTTTCACGTGAACATCCGTACACTGATTGAAGTACCCGCTTTCTTCTCACGTGTCACCGGATTCGATTTCTTTGCTGATCCATGGTACAACAAGAATGCATTGTACGTTATCTATCAGCAACCTCCTTTCTCTAAAGCTGCCGGACAGGGAAATTCTCACGAAAATCAAAAGACTCCCAGCGGAGCACGTGTAGGTTATGCCGATGCATTGGCACGTCAATGCAATAATCCGTGGGCGGCTGCTTACGTACGATCTATAAAAGAACGCCAACCGGACATCTTCCAAAGTTCTTTTGAAGCAAAACCTGCTGACCTTACCTGGTATCGTTGTATCACTAAAAAGCCTTTCCCGGCTGAAGATGCTTTCCCCATTGGTAAACGTACCCTCGATGATATGCCACAGACACACGTTTTCAATGAAACAGGATTAGGGAATATGAATACTTCTCTGGGAGAACCGGAGAAGAATGCCATGCTCTCCTTCCGCAGTAGTTCTTACGGAAGTACCTCACATGCACTTGCCAATCAAAATGCATTCAATACATTCTACGGTGGTAAAGAGATTTTCTATAGCAGCGGTCACCGTACAGGTTTCACTGACGATCATTGCATGTATTCTTACCGTAACACCCGTGCCCACAATTCTATCCTCGTGAATGGTATGGGACAGAAAATTGGTACAGAGGGGTATGGTTGGATACCGCGTTGGTATGAAGGAGAAAAACTCTCTTATTTTGTAGGCGACGCTTCAAATGCTTATGGCAAAGTAACCTCCCCTCTCTGGCTCGAACGTGCGCGCCTCAGTGGAACAAAGTTTACTCCGGAGAATGGTTGGGATGAGAATAAATTGAATATGTTCCGCCGCCACGTTATCCAACTGGGTAAAACAGGGGTCTACGTCATTTATGATGAGCTGGAAGGAAAAGAACCTGTAACCTGGAGTTATCTGTTGCATACCACCTCATTCCCAATGGACGTAAAACGTCAGTCACCTGATGCTATTACCGTTACAGGACGCAATGCGGTTGACGGTGTATCGGTTGCTCATCTGTTCTGTTCTGCTCCTGTACAAGAGGCTTTGACAGATACTTTCTTCTGCCCGCCTACCAACTGGAAAAATGTGACGGACAAAAATGGAAAAACCGTGAAGTATCCCAATCACTGGCACTTCTCGGCTACAACACCACAAACAACTACCGCTCGCTTTTTGACTATCATCGATACACATGGTAAAGACCGGACAGATATCAAAGTAGTCCGTAAAGGCGACACCTGGCAGGTAGGTGACTGGATTATCCGATGTAACCTTACCCCGACAGGTAAGGCCGCTATCAGCATAAGCAACAAGACAGAGAAAGCATCTCTGATTTATGACGCTGCCAAAAACGAAGGTGCCACACTCATAAATGAACAAACAGACGGAAAGAAAATCGAAAAGAAACTGGTAGACTATCTGCCCGATTTCGAAATATAATACTTCCCGGTGCTTCCCGCACAGGGAAGTGCAACAAGTGATTATGAGGCTGAAACGCATATTAACGCAAATTTCCGCAAAGAAGAACAAGTATAAGACTAAAATAACGGTCTTTATAATCTGCAGAAATTTGCGTTAATATGCGTTTCATCAGATGTAATAATTGTTATCTTTGCATGTAAATGTAATAAACTAAAAAGGAACAGTATGAAATATATCGGAGCACATGTCAGTGCCTCGGGTGGCGTAGAAAACGCCCCTGTCAATGCACACGAAATAGGAGCTAATGCCTTTGCACTTTTCACCAAGAATCAACGCCAGTGGGTGAGCAAACCTCTGACCGAAGAAAACATCCGCCTTTTTAAGGAGAACTGCGAAAAGTATAACTTCAAACCGGAGTATATCCTTCCCCATGATAGTTATCTTATCAACCTGGGACATCCCGAACCAGATGCACTGGAGAAAAGCCGTGCCGCCTTTTTAGACGAAATGCAACGTTGCGAACAGTTGGGATTGAAACTGCTAAACTTTCATCCGGGCAGTCATTTGAATAAAATTTCAGTAGAAGACAGCCTTGACCTCATTGCAGAAAGCATCAATATCACGCTGGAAAAGACGAAAGGAGTAACGGCGGTTATTGAAAATACTGCGGGACAAGGCAGCAACTTAGGAAATGAGTTCTGGCATCTGAAATATATCATCGATCGTGTAGAGGACAAAAGCCGGGTTGGCGTCTGTCTGGATACCTGCCACACGTTCACGGCAGGGTACGATTTCCTTGGAGATTATGATGCCGTGTTTAACGAATTTGAAGAAGTAGTAGGATTCCGCTATCTCCGTGGAATGCACCTCAATGATTCTAAGAAAGAATTGGGCAGCCATGTAGACCGCCACGACAGCATCGGAAAAGGACTGATCGGTTTCGCTTTTTTTGAAAAGCTAATGCGCGATCCACGCTTTGACAATATGCCGTTGATACTCGAAACAATAGACGAAACGTTGTGGCCCGAAGAGATAGCCTGGCTGCGGGAACAATCGGAAAACAAGTAAACAAATAGTTTTCTTAAAATAAAAGGGAAAAAGCTTGACTTTGATAAAGTAAAGTAGTATCTTTGTAAGAGTAATGATAAAGTATATTCAGATTAAACTGAGGCAAAAGAGGGAAGTTGTAACTTTCCTCTTTTTTTTCGTCCTCCTCGTTCAAAGCACTCCTGAGCAAGGTTGTTAAGTAAGGTTTCCTCGGTACTTACATGAATTTCCTCGGTATGAAACGGTTTATTACTTGGTATGTTATGATTCATTTCATACTATGTTGCGATGCAAATGCTACTGTGTTGCAATGCAACAGATGCTTTACAACGAAAAGTGCCCTTTTTAGTTAAGAATCAATAAATCGACTCTTGACAAAAAAAAGCTGCCGGAAACCGATTTGTAAACAAAAACAATCTCCGGTATAAAAGTAAACGATCTGTTACTTGCGTGCTGCTATTGCCAGAAATATACCAAGTACCACTCCCAATAAAGCCGCAAACAAGACACGTGCATCGCCCGGCAAAAGGAAAGTTATGGTATGGGCGGGAAACCAAAAGAACGGAATAGTCTTCTTAAAAACAAAGCCCCATTGTACTTTCCAATTAAGATTCTGCAAAATCTGTCCCATAGGAATGGGAGTAAAGAAGCCCTTCATCGTACCTCCGGTAGCAAGAATGTGAGTATCAGTAACCTTATGTAAGGTCATAAATACTGGTCCGAAAATGGTATTCATCGTTACAGAAATAGCCAACGCCAACAATACCTTATCAATAGAAAGAGGGCCGGACATTATACTACCGGCATCCACTACTCCCAGATAAGAAGCAAAGGCTGGAACTCCGTTAGAGAAAACAACAAAAGCCATGTTGATCCCCAATCCGAGCAATCCCCAAACAAATGCACGGGGCAAAATACCAAAACCATGGCGATGATAAGAACCGGTACTGATACGAAGCCCAATCACCTCGCCCAAAGTGGAAAGAATGGCAAACTTAATAAAGCTCATTACCATACCGTGAGAAGCATTAAATTGCTTATAGGCATCATACACCGCATCACTCAAAAAGAAAGGGAGGAAGCAGACAAGCACGCAAAGGAAAAAAAGGAAATCGTGTTTTTTCATTTCTATAAGTTGTATTTCAGTATGGCTACAAATATAGATAAAAGAAATGAAATTCAAAGAATTATCAGTCAAAAGTGCCGGTATATTCCATAAATCAGCATACAAATGCTCTATACGATCCGTTATTAATAGATATTTGCCATGCTTACCAATGGTTCGTATAACTTTTCGATGTCTTGTGCATCCATCTCTATTTGTACCTGATCTCCCGGAATAAGCCGGGTACCGGCCGGGGTCAAGTCTTTCCGGTCACGGTGTACATTGATAATGATACAATGTTCGGGTAATCTTAGCTCATTCACCTCTTTACCATCCAGATAAGACCCGGTCATGATCTCTACCGAAAGTGTATAACGCTTTTGCTGCTGAAAATCGGGGGTATTTATCATATCATTGTATAAAGTGACATTGAAAGGCTTTATTTGCAATAACTCCGTGAAATAATACGTCAGTCCGCCTACCACCACAGAGGGATAGAAAACTTCAAAGTGTCCTGTTATCTCTGTTATCAGAACAATAGCCGTCAGTGGAGTCCGAATAACAGCAACAAGAAAAGCAGACATACTGATCAGCATAATATAACTCACATTCTCCTGGGCAATAAACCCTCTTTGTACCAATATCAGAGCTACAATCTGCCCGAATAACCCACCAGTCACCAACGTAGGGATAAAGTTTCCTCCCGGCAATCCGGAAGAGATGGAAAGCGCCGTAAATACAAAATGAACCATCATCATTGCCAACACCCACATAACCTGCCTACTCCCATCGGTGACCTGTTCTAATAGGAATTGTTCGCCTCCTCCCGTCAGATTTACTTGCAACAGTGAAATAGCATAAGCAATCACTAACAGATAGAGCATCTTCATATACACAGGATGTTTCACCTGCGAATAGACTTGTTTGAAATACAACGTCAATTCCGAATAGAATTTTCCAAAGAGAGAGATAACCACTGCAAGTAACAGGAATAGTTTTACCTGAGATAAAAAAGGAAGCAATGGTTCGATGGCATCTATAAGACGATAAGGACTGATGGGAAATATCCAGCTTGCCACACCCCCGGCTACCACACCGGCGAGTAACGTAGTAATAGCTGTTTTCGGTGCATCAAAGCGTTCGATTGATTCAATTACTAACAATGAGGAAGCAAGAGGGGCCGAAAATGCAGCTGCCAATCCGGCACCTGCTCCGGCAGCCAAAAGTTGTTTACGCTCTCCGGCAAGTACCCGTGTCCATTTAGAAACAAGGCAACCAACGTAAGAGCCAATCTGTACAGAGGGACCTTCACGCCCTAAAGATAACCCCGCAGTCAATGCAAGAACTCCTCCCGCAAACTTAGATACCATTTCTATAAAAGGATGCTTATAGGAGATGCGCCCATTGATAACCCCTCTCGTTTGCGGAATACCACCACCGGTGATGAGTGGCATCTTACGAACTAACCAGGAAACAAAGATAAGTATTCCCCATAATGCCAGGAACAACACAATATGCCAATACCAACGGGGATGAGCGTCAAAGAATGTGCGCCGGATATCGAAAAAGAATTGTAACAGATAATGATAAGGCACGGCAATAAGCCCTGTCAGCAATCCCACAAAGATGCTGACAAAGTACAATCTGGCATCAATCAGCTTTAATTTCCAGACATGCCATCCCCTTACTCCTTTCAAGCTTTTCCAGTATTCGAACATACCCCAATAAGATATTTGCCGGGTATAACAATGAAACAACAAGAGATGTTTGTGAACGAAAGATTATTTATTTATCTATATCTTGCGTTTACCTGACATACTTGTTTAATAAGAACCTGTTTAAATTTACAAAAGGAAAATTTAAACAGATTCTTATGTCTGAAGATGGTTTTACTCTGTTTCTTTCAATTTTTGTTGCAAAAGATGCAACTTTATCACAACAATAATCGTTATATATACATTTACTATTATTCAAAAAAATCAGAAACATTTATGGAATACAGACAATTAAACGGCTCAGGACTTTTTGTTCCGGCATTGAGCTTAGGAACAGCAACCTTTGGAGGTACTCACGGTTTTGAAGGTTGGGGAAATACAGGTGTTGCCGAAGCTACCCGCATGGTAGATATGTGCCTGGAAGCCGGACTAAATCTCTTTGACACAGCCGATATTTATTCTCGTGGTTTGTCGGAAGAAATACTTGGCAAAGCTATTTCCGGAAAGCGAAACCGCCTTCTCATCTCCACCAAAGCCACTTTCCCAATGGGAGAAGATCGGAACGAAATGGGAGCTTCCCGCTTTCACATTATCAATGCCTGTGAAGCCAGTCTGCGACGTTTGGGAACAGACTATATTGACATCTATTATATGCACGGCTTTGATGGCGCTACTCCGTTGGAAGAGACACTTAGCGCACTGGACAATCTTGTCCAAAGCGGAAAGGTACGCTATATCGGATGCTCCAACTTCTCCGGCTGGCAGTTAATGAAGTCACTGGCTGTTTCCGACAAATACGGTTGGACACGTTATGTAGCCCACCAGGTGTATTACTCTTTGCTCAACCGTGAGTTTGAATGGGAGCTGATGCCACTTGGCGTCGATCAGCAAGTTGGTACATTTGTCTGGAGTCCGTTAGCAGCAGGACGTTTGGGAGGACGTTATCGTCGTAACAATCCGATTCCGGAAGATGGAAGAGTAGCCCGTGGTGGCGCTCCGGTAGGTGATGAAATCATGTCATACGATCTTCTTTACAATATTATTGATATTCTGGAAGATATTGCGGGAGAGACAAGAAAAACTGTAGCACAGGTAGCACTAAACTGGCTATTGCAACGCCCCACTATCTGCAGTCTTGTGATTGGCGCACGAACAGAAGAACATTTGAAACTAAACCTCGGAGCCATTGGCTGGAGTCTGACAGCAGAACAAATAAAGCGATTGGATGAGGCAAGTAAAACGCCCAAAATATATCCGTATTGGCATCAGAATCAGTTCCCTGAATTAAAATCACAACTGATATTTTAATATGCCCTACCACACATACTGTAAGTAGACAAATAAAGATCAATGAATTGTTTCACCGATTATTAAGTAGTTAATTCTAAAATGATTGGTGAAACAATTTAGATTTAAACAGCTCCGTTATAACAACAGATTACCAGAACTTATTATGTTCCGGGCTATATTCAAAGCCTGCATTTTTGAGCTGATCAATAATGTCCTCTTTCTCTACATTCAGATCATCACACAATTCATCCAACGAAGAATAGTTATCACGAAGCTTCATGTTGATGACACTAAACAGCATCATCGGGTCTTTAGGTAATTCCATATTAAACACGATTTTGTAACTGGGCCACAAAGATATAGTTTTTCAAGATTAACAGACGCAAATGCAACAAAGTTTTATGCATAACACTTGCTTCCACTCCTGCATACCGTTTTTTTATTCACCCGTTTATTTCCAAAAGTTTTATCAGGCTTGTCCGTTGAATAGAGAATGTATTCCCTTCTTCCTGAACATACTTGAGCAACCAGAGACCGTCCTGCCGGAGTTTGGATTTTTGCAGGACATGATCTGAAGACATATCTTCTGATAATTTCAGCATACTCATAGCAGCAAGTTCTATTTTTCCCATTTCGTCAGGATCGCCTTTATACCGTCCGATCAACTCCTGCATATCCATACCAATCAACTGCTCGGCAGGAAAGCCTAAAATTTGTCTGGTCAGGCAATCATACTCTACCCACTCTTGCTTGCGAAGTTTCTTCTTATTCAGAATAGCATTTGCAATCAAAGAGATTATTTCCTGAATCATCCGTACCAGATAGTCTTGTTTAATCATATCTTTTCGTATTCATTGAATATATTTCATTCAAACTGCAAAATAACAAATATCCTGCTTATCTTCACTCCTCTTGATGAACTGTTTTTTCTATCTTTAACGTTACCTTCTCTATTATCTTACTCAACTCTTCCTCTAACGGGATCGTATTAAACTCTTCCCAGAAACTTTCATCATATTTAAAATCAATATCTGCAAGTACTGTATGTATTGGTACCCTTTCAGTACGGGAAAAACGGGCCACATTATCCCTATCCACCTTGCATGTTACCATTTCGAACCATGTATGCAAAGTGGGATTACTGAACAGTGCCCGTTTTTTCTTCATCCTAAAAAACAAATCGCCACGGATATGGTGAATATAGTAAGTGCCTCTCCACGGTTTATACGAAATAGTATATACCACCTTTTGTGCTGTCAGATTTACACTGGGAGCTTGCCGGACAACAAAAATCCTTGTAGCTTTTTTTATGTACCGGGGTTGCATTTCAATCCGTGCCTGCAGTAAAGCCCCATTTTCCGAATCAATATATAACTCCCCGCAATAAAGCGGTTCTTTAACCCCTTGCTTCTGCTCAAAAGAAACCACATTTACACAACGGTCATCTATAGAGGTGATGCCACCAGAAGTATATGTATACGGATTATCATCTGCATCAACAGATAGAAAATCCGGCAGATCTTTCATTATATCCAATTGCAGGCAAGCCTGAATACCCGCCCTAATCTTAGCTATCAGGCTATCTGTACTTTCACGATTGTCCATCCTGCTCATCTTCAGCAACTTCACCTGATCCAATACCCCGGATTCATCCAGAGGAGATTTATAAACTTTGAATACAGCTTCCGTCAGGTTCTGGAACTTGTTCTTTAACTGAACTCCTTCCCTGTAAAATGTTGTCAGATGAACTGGGACCAATGAATAATTTTCCTCTCGCCGCTTTAGCATTTCCCTCAACAACTTTTTGGGTTCTACCAACCGGATCAGAACCTCCTGCAAGGGAACGATTTTAGCTCCAGACTCAGTATATTGTCGCGCCCCGTAAGCATAGCCGCTTCAACATTTTGCGCCACATAACCCAAATGAGAAAAAGAGAGAAACCCATCTCTCAGAGAGTCGGGTAAATGAAGTCTGAACTCACCGTCTTTATTTGTAATATTACCTATCGAAGTACCTTGAATTGTCACTGATGCATTGACCACAGGCTCCCCGGTTTCTTTATCCAACAAAGTACCGGTAATTGTGGAAAAGGTTGGCAAGGGCAATTGGCTCTCTTTTTTTATATTCTTATTCTTTTCTACAGGAGGCAGGATTAATATATGTCCTCCAATCACCTTTAAAACCAATCTCCTGTTACCGGTTATTTCATAAATAGCCTGCCGAATTGTACAGTCTTTCTCTCTCGTCTTTGTCACAATATCATTGTTCACAACCTTACTATCATAAACAAAAAGATATCCGGAACGTTCTGAGACTTTACCTAACAAGAAATACACCGTACCTTTCATCTTAGGCAGACTGATAACACGATCCAGAACATCATCTCCATCTGCTCTTATTGTACCAGCAGCAATAAGAAGCAGTCCGAAGAAAAGCAGACAGAGAGGATGTAATTTCATATTTTTAAACTTTAAGAATCATCGTTCGGACAAAATCAGTTTATCTCCTTCACGAGTACATTTCAAATTTAACGCCCAACAGATCAGTTCGGCAACCGTATCGGGTGAGTTGTCCAGAAACTCAATAGTCAGCTTGCGTTTACCCAAATCCAATGAACCAGTTTGTATCTGTAACGCAGAATTTTCAGCATTCACTACCCGCAGGATATCTTCCAAGCTTTCATCCTTAAAACGTATATTCTTTGTATAGACACCAGACTCATCACCTCTTGAAGTCTCACTTAACTGTAATTGCTGTGATTGTAATGTAACCGTTTCGCCCGCATTCACAAAAACACTGTGACCTCCCTGTTTCAGTGATACCTTCACCTTACCACGCCACACAGACAAACTAAAAGGAACTTCTTCATTACTACGGACATTAAAAGCTGTCCCCAATACTTCTATCTGTACCTTCTCGGTTTCAATCAAGAAAGTTTGTTCATGTTTCTTCGCCACATCAAAAAAGGCTTCTCCATGCAAATTAACCTCTCTCTTATCCGTAGCAAAATGTTCAGGATACTGCAAGACACTCTCCTGCCCCAGATAAACAATAGAGCCGTCTTCAAGAGTAGTGACCAACGTTGACTTCTCTCTGTTTTCCTGAATTACCAGATTAAGATTTTTAGTATCATTTCCCGGCATTAACCACCAAACGGACATCAGACAAACCACTCCTGTCAGCATAGCAGCAACTACAGTTCCCCATTTTAAGAAAAGCCTGCGACGGATCACCTCCTCTCCCACCTCTACAAGCAGGCTGTCTTTATCCAAACGAGTATACAAGTGCCTCCATGCCTCATCTGTCCTCACTTTATTTTTATTTACTTCAGTCATTTCGTAAGAATATAATTATCTATTTCATTTCGTAAAGTCCGGAGTGCTTTTGTCATCTCTGCTTCCACTGTTTTGACAGACAATGAAAGAAACGAAGCAATCTCTACATATTTCTTTCCTTCCATACGATGCATTTCAAATATCCTGAGTCTGCGCCCCGGCAGTTTATCAAGTGTATGGCGGATAACCTCCTGCAACTCCTCATACTCCAACTGCCGGTGAGGATCAGACACCTGTTCTGAAACATTATCTGCCAGCACATACTCCCTATACCGTTCTCTGACTTCTCTATGCTGGCAGTATTGAAGCGCTTCATTGCGTGTTGCCCTGTACAGATAACTTTTAATGGATTGAAATATCTGCAAATGTTCCCGGTCTTTCCAAAATACGTAGAAAAGTTCTTCTACTATCTCTTCGGCAGCTTCCACTTCGCCTGTTATACCTGCAGCATACCAGCAAAGGGGCGAATAATAGCAACGGAAAATTTCCTCGAATGCCTTTATATCACCCTCTTTTATTTTAGCAAGTATGAACAGTTCATTTAGCATACCCGAATCATTATTGGTACCAAATATATAAAAAACTATCTGAACTCTAACGAGATTGCTTTTTCAATTTGTTCACAGCGTGTTCCAAAGACTCAGTAGGTTCAATGATATTGTATTCTTTCCAGAAGTCTTCGTTCCAGTATTCATCTACTAAATCATAAAACACTTGCTTTTCTTTGAAAGCCGTCTTATTAGAAATAGCTGTAAAGTTATCCTCCTGCCTGTCTGTTACCACCATCTCAGAATAAACTGTATATCCCGAAGAGAAGAGGCGTTTCTTCCAATCACATTTGAAACGGATGGTATTCCAAATATAGTTTAAATACGTCTTCCCATTCTGCTCTTTATACGTCACCAGATAGGATACTTCCTGTGGCTTAAACTGTAAACCCAAAGGTTTCTTATGTAAAATAGCTTCCACGGCTTTCGTTTTATTTTTCATATCCAGCGAGAACTCTGCCCGGGTAAATGCCAGTTTCTCAAAATCAATATACAGTTTCCCATAAAACAATGCATACATCAGGCTAACTTTAGGCCGAAAACTGATTACATATTGCATACGGTTATCAAAATTCACAGGCTCTTCGATGTGAAACTCATAATAATCCAAATCTCCCATATTCAGTAATGCATCCTGATTCTTCACGACATCCAGATAAATAGCCAAACTGGGACCTCCCACTACCTTCACAGCCAATGTGTCACTGTTTTTCTGACTCAGCAAACGACGCCCTTTCTGGAGTTGCACCTTATCTTTCACAGGTACACGGTCATTATAAGCTGTCTTATATACATCTATAACAGCCTCCGACACATTGATATAACGACGCCTCTTTTGTACTGTTTCTCTGTAAAATGTTGTCAGCATATTCTCATTAGGAGAATAGTTTACCGGGATTTTTCTAATTGCTTCTTCTACAATGCCACGGGCATTATTACCAAAAATCACAATCTCACTCAGTAAATTAGGTGCTGGTATCATCCACACAGTCAATGTGGATAAGTCCTTATTTTCTTTCAAAGAGATCTGAGTATTGAGGTACCCGATATGAGATACTTCCAGCCCCCGGACTATTTCAGCATCTTTGATCTTAAGAGAGAATAGACCATCTGAATTTGTTACCGTCCCAATATTTGTACCGGGCACAGAAACATTCACATTCTCCAGCTTTTTCCTATCATCCTTGTTTCTTACAACCCCTGTAACCGTGAAATAGCCATCCACTTCTTCCCGTGCCTGCAAAGGGGCAATATCCAATAGTAAGAAAAACATCAACCAGCCCATTATAACTCCAACTAACTTTTTCATCTTCGTATGATTTTAAAGGTGAATAATTCTTGCTTTCTACTTATAAGATCGCTTAGAAGTAGAAAACCCTATTAAAATTCGATGAATAATTTTTCTTCTTTTGCGTTATATCTGGAATTAGCCAACATTCCCATATTAAACCACTGATAATCAAGCAATATAAGAATGTACACTTTTATACCTCAATAATGTACACTCTTGCTATGGATCATTGTACACTTTTGCAATAGATGATTGTACACTTTTGCAATAGATGATTGTACACTTTTGCAAAGTTGAAAAATATTAATTAAAATAGTAGTCAATAGAAGTACAACTTTTTATTAGTTAGTATACTTCCTCCTAAAAAATTCTCTAAAAAAAGGAGCCGTAAGTCAATGACCTACGGCTCTCTCTTTTAATATATTAATCGTTTACTGATCGAATTTACTTGACTTCCTCGAAGTCTGCATGATATATTTATCAACGACTTCCGTACATGTGTTGTAAATATAATGCCCCCAAATAAGCATCCATAAGCAACAACAACTCTTGCTTATAAAAATACGATATTCTTAAACAACGGGATGTAAACGCATAAAAATCAAAAGAGAACGGTAATTTTTACTGATTTTTCGGTTTTATCCTTACCTTTGTAAATGATATTGGGGTGTTATACCCGAACAACAATAAGAAAACGATGCAGATACATAACTAATTCAAATTATAAAACTATTTATTATATTGAATATATGTCAATATGGAGCAAGCTCATAGGAATCAAGAAAACCGAGGATAGAAACAATATCATTGGTAATAAAACGATCTCTGTACCATGTAGTGCCACAAATTATGCTATAGTAGATGTTGAAGTCGGCTTGAAAGATCATAAAATTCATGATATAGGAGCACTCAAACATGATGACACTACATTCCATAAAACTTCAAAAGAAAAACTGTTTATTTTCTTAAACAACATAGATTACATCTGTGGCCATAATATCATTCATCATGATGCCAAATATCTGTTCACGAACAAAACATGCCGCTGGATTTTAGTTGATACACTTTATGTCTCGCCTTTATTATTCCCGGAACGCCCTTACCATAGGCTTGTGAAAGATGACAAACTGATTAGTGAACAGATGAATAATCCGGTGAACGATTGCAAAAAAGCAAAAGACTTATTACTGGACGAAATAGCACGCTGGAATTCATTGCCGGAGAAAAAGCGTATACTATTCGCATCGTTACTGAAGGACAAGAAAGAATTTGAGGGATTTCTTAGCATGGTAAGTGCAAAGTATATCCATGAAGGAATACCTGAACTTATAAAAGAACTTTATACTGGAAAGATTTGCCATCATGCCGACCTCGACATGCTCATCGAACAATATCCATGCGGATTGGCATACGCACTGGCTCTGATTGAGACCACCGACTATCGTTCTATCACTCCCGGATGGGTACTTTACAATTATCCGGAAGTAGAATTTATTGTAAAACTCCTGCGCCACACTAATTGCCAGGAAGGTTGCGGCTACTGCCATACGCAATTGGATGTACTCTATAATCTAAAAGCATTTTTCGGATATGAACGTTTCCGAACATACGAAGGCGAGCCACTGCAAGAACGAGCAGCCCAAGCAGCGGTGAAAGGCAAATCGTTGCTGGCGATATTTCCTACCGGTGGCGGCAAATCACTCACCTTCCAATTGCCGGCACTCATGGCAGGACACTCCGTGCACGGGCTTACGGTTATCATCTCCCCTTTGCAGTCTCTCATGAAAGACCAGGTAGATAACCTTGCCGACAGAGGTATCACGGATGCCGTAACCATAAATGGAATGTTAGACCCCATAACAAGAGCACTATCCATACAAAGAGTACAAGACGGAGAAGCCTCACTGTTGTATATATCCCCGGAAATGCTTCGCTCAAAAACAATCGAGAAAATATTGGTGGCACGCCACGTTGTAAGATTTGTAATAGATGAAGCGCATTGCTTTTCTTCATGGGGGCAGGATTTTAGAGTTGACTATCTCTACATTGGTAAATTCATCCGAAAGTACCAGCAAAAGAAAAAATGCAAAAACCCGATCCCCGTATCCTGCTTTACGGCTACTGCAAAACAGAAAGTAATACAAGACATCTGCGACTATTTCAAGCAAACCTTGGACTTGAACTTAGAGTTATTCGCATCAACAGCCTCAAGAACAAATCTGCACTATTCCGTCATACATGTAGAAAGTGACAATGACAAATATTTAAAGCTGAGAGAACTTGTAGCGGAATCCGATTGCCCGACAATTGTTTACGTATCACGTACCAAACGAACAAAAGAACTAGCAGTTAAATTGACGCGTGACGGTTACAAGGCGCTACCTTTCAATGGTAAAATGGAAGCTGATGAAAAAATTGCCAACCAGGATGCCTTCATGAACGATCAGGTGCACATCATTGTGGCTACGTCTGCATTTGGCATGGGGGTCGATAAGAAAGATGTCGGTCTTGTGGTACATTATGATATTTCCGATTCGCTAGAGACTACGTTCAAGAAGCAGGCAGAGCCGGTCGTGATCCCGGCCTCAGTGCACGTTGCTATGTGCTTTATAGTGACAATGATTTGGACAAACATTTTATATTACTAAACCAAACGAAACTAAGTATCAGTGAAATACAACAAATATGGAAAGCTGTCAAAAACCTTACCAGACAGCGCATGAAAGTCAACTGTTCTGCATTGGAAATTGCCCGGCAAGCAGGATGGGACGATTCGGTATCTGACATTGAAACCCGTGTACGAACAGCACTAGCGGCTTTGGAGCAAAGCGGATACTTGGTAAGAGGAAACAATGTGCCTCATGTATATGCCACAGGAATCACGGTGAAAAACATGGACGAAGCAAGAGAACGCATTTCAGCGTCAGTACTCTTTGAGAGCGATGAAATAGAAAAGGCAATCCGCATCATCAAATCATTGATATCCCAAAAACACATCGCTAAGGCCCAGGATTCAGAGGCAGAATCACGGATCGACTATCTGGCAGATATCTTGGGACTAAGCAAAAGAGAAGTTATATCCGTAGTGGAACGCATGCGACAGGAAGGCATATTGGCAGACAGCAAAGATATATCTGCCTATTTGCAGGATATAGGTGATTCGGAACGAAAGTCGCAAATACTCCTCGAACGCTTTGCAAAACTTGAACAATATATCTTTAACCATATTCCCGACGGCTCTTTGCGAATTTCATGTAAGCAACTGAATGAGAACGCCGTAAACGACGGAATCAATACATCCAAAGAAAAAGACATCCGAACTCTGCTCTATTTCCTTACCGTAAAAGGATATACATGTAAGAAAGAGGATGCGGTCCGTAATATGGAGATAAGCCGTCAAGCAGACTTGGAATCTACCATCAGACGCTTCGAAAAACGATTGGAAATAAGTCGTTTTACCGTGGAATGGTTATACAAGTTGGCCTCAGATGCAGAAAAGGAAAACACACCCGGCAAAGCTATCCAGTTCTCTGTAGTAGAACTTCTAAACCGAATAAAATCAAATCCTCAATCCCTTTTCGGCGGACTTGACGACATTCAGTTAGAAGACGTGGAAGAAGCACTTCTATACTTGTCGAAAATCGGTGCGCTAAAACTTGAAGGCGGCTTCTTGGTACTTTATAATGCCATGAATATCCAAAGAATAAAGGATAACAAGTCGAGATACAAGCAAGACGACTACCGGATGCTAAATGAATTCTACAAACTGAAAATCCAACAAGTGCATATTGTGGGCGAATATGCCAATTTGATGGTGAAAGATTATCATGCAGCACTGCAATATGTTCAAGACTATTTCCAAATGGATTACAGGAAGTTTGTCACAAAATATTTCAAAGGCGACAGAATTAGCGAGATACAACGTAACTTGACGCCACAGAAATACAAGCAGTTATTTGGGCAATTGTCCAAACGGCAAATGGAAATTATCTCCGATAAGGATTCACGTTGCATTGTGGTCGGAGCTGGTCCAGGTAGTGGAAAAACACGAGTATTGGTTCACAAACTGGCCTCACTTCTGCTACTTGAAGACGTAAAACACGAACAGCTCCTGATGCTGACGTTTTCAAGAGTAGCCGCAACAGAATTCAAACAAAGACTCATGGAATTGATAGGTAACGCTGCCCATTTTGTCGAAATAAAAACATTCCACTCCTATTGCTTCGATCTTCTGGGACGGATAGGAAATCTTGAGGATGCAAAAAATGTCGTTACAAAGGCAGCTGAGATGATCAACCAAGGAGAAGTAGAACCAAATAAAATCGGCAAAACGGTGCTGGTCATAGATGAGGCTCAGGATATGGGAGCCGAAGAGCATGCGCTTGTAAAGGCTTTAATGACTGATAATGAGGAAATGCGTGTGATAGCAGTGGGAGACGATGACCAGAACATCTATGAATTCCGCGGTTCCGATTCCGGTTATATGTACCGACTGGCACAAGAAAGCGGAAGCACGTTTGTCGAAATGACCGAAAATTACCGCAGTGCGCGCCAGCCGGTGGATTTTGCCAACGGATTCTTGAAAAACATACATAAAAGGATAAAAAGTACACCAATTATCTCCATGAGAAAAGAAAAGGGTTGGGTTGAAGTGATACGCTATCAATCGGAATATATGTATCAGCCGCTCGTCGAAAACTTGCTTCAACATAGGGATAAAGGAACTTCTTGTGTACTGACCCAAACAAATGAAGAGGCCGTTATCCTGATGGCTCTTTTGCGGAAACATGGCATAAACAGTAAACTGATACAATCAATGGACGGCCTACGTTTTTGGAATATGGCCGAAATGAGATATTTCCTGAGGTATATAAACAAGCGGATAAAAACACCGTTAATCACGGAAGAGCTGTGGGAAGAAGCCAAGCATAACACCTTCTCTACTTATGACAGGAGTCTAAGCTTGATGTATGTGAAACGTTGTGTGGAACAGTTTGAACAAACCAACAAGACTAAATATTTCAGTGACTTCAAAGAATTTGTATTTGAGTCGTCGGTGGAAGACTTCTGCGACGTATCAGGAGCCGACGTTGTGGTATCAACTATTCACAAGGCCAAAGGCAGAGAGTTTGACGATGTATATATGCTCATATCCGACAATCATATAAAGGATGCCCATCTGATGCGTCGATATTACGTAGGAATAACCCGTGCGAAAAACAGGCTGTTCATACATACAAACGGTGATTGTTTCAATCATTTGAGTGCAGACCGATATCTTATGGATCAGCGACAATATGACATGCCTGAAGAAATTGTACTGCAACTCTCTCACAAAGATGTCAATTTGGGATTCTTCAAAGAACGAAAACAAGAAATCTTGGCATTGAGAGGAGGAGACTCCTTGACTCACAGTAATTTCTTTTTGTATAGTTCATTGACTGATAAACCCATAGCTAAGTTGTCATCAAAAATGCAGGATACATTATCCGAATGGGAACAAAGAGGTTACAAGGTGAAATCCGCATCTGTACGGTTCGTGGTGGCATGGAAACCTAAAGATGCACAAAAGAATGAACCGGAAACAGCTGTTCTTTTGGCTGACTTGATGCTTTCTTTGTAAGCTAAAACGTTTGAAATTATCACAATATCATTACCTTTGTGATAAGAATTAAAATATTATACGAATAATAAGAGAATAATGCAAATACATAACAATACATTGATGGCGGAATGTTCAACTTATGATTTCAAGGAAATGTTGGAACGTAAAAAAGTAAAGTCATGGCTTAAATCCATATCGCTTTTGCCAATACGGATGGTGGCAGTTTGTTCTATGGAGTGAACGACGACGGAGTGATTGTAGGTTTAAATAATCCACAAACCGATGCCGACTTTATCAGCGAAACCATCAAGGCAAGACTTGACCCTGTGCCGGAAATACAACTTATTCCGATTGAACACGAAGGACATACCCTGCTTGAAGTAAAAGTAAAGGCAGGAACGCTGACACCTTATTATTACTATCAAGACGGGACACGTACCGCATATGTACGAGTGGGCAATGAAAGCGTAGAGTGTAATTCGCAACAACTTCTTTCATTGGTGTTGAAAGGCACGCACATGACGTGGGATTCTCTTCCTACCCAAGTGGATGCCAGCAAGCACTCTTTCATCATCCTGGCCAATACATTCCGCGAGCAAACCCATCAAGAATGGAATGACAAGTATCTGGAATCATTCGGTCTGGTTACTCCTGAAGGTAAACTGACCAATGCCGGATTACTGTTTGTGGATAACTGCACGGTATTTCAATCGCGTATTTTCTGTACCCGTTGGACTGGACTCTATAAGGATGATGCTATCAGTTCCGTAGAGCATCGGGCTAACCTTGTATTGCTATTGAAATATGGCATGGACTTCATCAAGAACTACACTATGAGCGGATGGGTAAAGATGCCCAATTATCGCCTAAATCTTCCCGACTATTCCGACCGTGCCATCTTTGAAGGACTGGTAAACCACCTTATCCATAGAGATTATACCGTGATGGGTGGTGAAGTACATATCGACATTTATGATGACCGCGTAGAACTGGTATCACCCGGTGCTATGCTTGACGGTACACAAATTCAAGACCGTGACATATTCAAAGTGCCTTCCATGCGCCGTAATCCCGTCATTGCGGACGTGTTCACACAGTTGGACTATATGGAGAAACGTGGTTCCGGCTTACGCAAAATGCGGGAACTTACGGAGAAGCTGCCTAATTTCCTGCAAGGAAAAGAACCGCAATATCAAACGGAAGCGACCTTTTTCTACACCACATTCTATAATCTGAACTGGAACGAAAACGGAAGAATACCTGTTGAAGAAGTAGCCAACAGGGTAAATAGTACCCTCGAAAAGTACCCTGTAAACGAAGAAAGTTCGGTCGAAAGGTTCGGTGTAAACAGCAAAAGTTCTGTGAAAACCTTCGGTGATACGCAAGAAAGTTCGGAGAAAGGTTCGGAGAAAGGTTCGGAGATAATGCAAAAAGGTTCGGAGAAAAAGTTCGGAGATTCGAAAAACAAATCTAAAAACATTGGGAAAACCGCACAAAAGATTATTGATTTCGTCATTTCCGACCCATCAATGTCTGCAGAAACAATGGCCTATAAAATAGGAATAAGCTCCCGAGCCGTAGAAAAACATATTTCAAAGCTTCGTTCTATGGGAATCTTGTCTCGTGAAGGAGCAGACCATGGTGGCTATTGGCGCATTGTAATTAATCCTCAAACCGAGCAATAAACTTATGGGAACATCTTTCATTCCACTTTGTGCAATGGACAATTTGTCCCAAACAGGCGTGGATATAGTCCGGTTAATGGATTCCACCACACGGCTTGCCCGTTTAGAACCTCGCTTATAAACTGGGTATGATTCTATAATCAGATACCACTCTTCTTTATAATTCGACCTTCTGAGTTTGACGGTCACTTTGGTATTAGGTAATGCTTTCTTCATTCTACTTCTGACTTATATAGATTATCAATTTCTTGCTTGGGTACATACACATAGTCTCCTATTTGTCTTGAGGGAATAGAGTATTTTCTAACATGTGCCCATACTGAACTGTCATTAATATGGTACTTCTCACAAATCTCAGTAATGGTATAGCAATCCTCCGGCTCTAAGCTGTATATTTTAGGAGCAGGCTTTTCTTTCTCCGCAATACTTTCCGGTCTGTTTAGAAAAAGCCGTTCCATTTCAGAGCGTTTGATACGTGTGAGCCTTGTACCCATATTGATAGTTGGAATACGTCCCAATTTAATCAGGCGATACAGAGTGCTACGTTCCACCCCGAACATAGCGACGGCTTCCTTTACAGAAATGTACTCTCTGATGTCTGATACTTGTTTGGCAATGGCTTCTAACTTCGCGTTTCTATCCTTTGCATCCTTTTTGCGTTTCCAAGCCACTTTACCACATTTAGGGGAACAATAGTGACTGTCAAGTGTTTTTGCGACAAACACTTTGCCGCAGACCTTACACTTCCGTTTGATTTCAAATCCGATTGTTGGCATGTTATCTACTTTTAAGTATGTATTAGTATGTATAAGTGTGATTAAGTACCACATTATCTACTTTTTTGTCTTGTCGCAAACATGTCGCAAATAAGAGATAAAAAAAGCCCATAGAAAACGAATAGCAACCATGAACCCCATAAACGCAAAAAGCGTGCAACTCATTGAGCTGCACGCTTTTGCTTATTGTTTATTATCTGTTTCCTTATCGGAATCATTTGACTTCCTCAAAGTCTGCATCCTGAATATGTTCATCCTGTCCACCATTAGACTGTCCACCAGCTTGTTGTCCACCGTTCATATCCGGACCAGCCTGAGCACCACCTTGTGCACCGCTCTGTGCATACATCTCAGCACTTGCAGCCTGGAATGCAGTATTCAGTTCAGCCATAGCACTGTCAATAGTTGCAAGATCCTGCGCTTTGTGAGCATCTTTCAGTTTCTGCAAAGCTGCTTCAATCGGAGCTTTCTTGTCAGCAGGCAACTTATCACCCAGTTCTTTCAATTGATTTTCAGTAGAGAAAATCATACTGTCAGCCTGATTCAGTTTATCAATCTTCTCACGTTCTTTCTTATCTGCCTCAGCATTAGCTTCTGCTTCTGCTTTCATCTTATCAATTTCTTCTTTGCTCAAACCACTGGAAGCTTCAATACGGATCGCTTGTTCCTTACCGGTAGCTTTATCTTTAGCAGATACCTTCAAGATACCGTTAGCATCGATATCGAATGTTACTTCAATCTGGGGTACACCACGACGAGCCGGAGCGATACCTGTCAGGTTGAACTGACCGATTGATTTATTCTGTGCAGCCATCGGACGTTCACCTTGCAACACATGAATAGTTACTTCTGTCTGATTATCAGCAGCAGTAGAGAATGTTTCACTCTTACGTGCGGGAATAGTTGTGTTAGCATCGATCAACTTAGTCATCACACCACCCAGTGTTTCAATACCCATTGACAACGGAGTAACATCCAACAATACCACGCCTTTGATTTCGTCTGTTAACACAGCACCCTGTACAGCAGCACCGACAGCTACTACTTCATCGGGGTTAACACCCTTAGAAGGAGTTTTACCAAAGAAATCTTCAACCAGTTTCTGTACGGCAGGAATACGTGAAGAACCACCTACAAGGATTACTTCATCAATATCAGAGTTACCCAGACCTGCATCCTGCATTGCTTTTTTACATGGTTCAAGACAAGCCTGAATCAAATTATGGGCCAGAGATTCAAATTTAGCACGTGTCAATGTCTTGACCAAGTGCTTAGGTACACCACCTACCGGCATAATATACGGTAAGTTGATTTCTGTACTTGTAGAAGAAGATAATTCAATCTTAGCTTTTTCAGCAGCTTCTTTCAAGCGTTGCAAAGCCATCGGGTCCTGTGTAAGATCAGCACCTTCATCTTTCTTGAATTCTTCAACTAACCAATTGATAATTACCTGATCAAAGTCATCACCACCAAGGTGAGTATCACCATTAGTAGAAAGTACCTCAAACACACCACCACCGAACTCAAGGATAGAGATATCAAATGTACCACCACCAAGGTCGAATACGGCAATCTTCATGTCTTTGTGTGCCTTATCAAGACCGTAAGCAAGTGCAGCAGCAGTCGGTTCATTTACGATACGTTTTACTTCCAGTCCGGCAATCTGTCCGGCTTCTTTAGTAGCCTGACGTTGTGAATCAGAGAAGTATGCAGGTACAGTGATAACTGCTTCTGTTACTTCTTGTCCAAGATAGTCTTCAGCAGTTTTTTTCATTTTCTGCAAAATCATTGCAGAAATTTCCTGCGGAGTGTAAAGACGACCATCAATATCAACACGCGGAGTGTTATTATCACCTTTTACTACTTTATATGGAACGCGAGTTACTTCTTTTTGCACCTGGTCCCAATTTTCACCCATGAAGCGTTTAATAGAGAAAATTGTTCTTGTCGGATTTGTGATAGCCTGACGTTTTGCAGGATCACCTACTTTACGTTCGCCACCATCAACAAATGCAACAATAGAAGGAGTTGTACGTTTACCTTCGCTGTTTGCAATTACTACCGGTTCGTTTCCTTCGAATACAGAAACACATGAATTTGTTGTTCCTAAGTCAATACCAATAATTTTTCCCATGATCTTTATACTTTTATATTATTTATTATTCTAATTTCCTTTTGTCCGGTTGTCGTTCAGCGCCTTTTTTCAAGGATATCTTTCAAACGGACGACAACTAAAAAACAAACCGTGTGCCAAAAGGAAATTACATTAGTTAGTGACATATTTTCTGCCAAAACGACAGTTTTTAACGATAGAAGCTGCCGCAGCAGGCACAGGGCTGCAAGCATGATTGCTTCATACAACAAATGTAACCGGCTCTGGTTCGATGGAAAAAATAAATTCTTATCTTTGTAGTTGGAAGTTAGAAGTTGGTAGTTAGTAGTTAGAATCCTTTCGGCATATCAATACTATTACGCCGCAAGGATTCTAACTACTAACTACCAACTACTAATTTCTAATTTATACAACCCTGATATGACAAACCGTATTTTATACATCTGCCTTTTTGGTTTTGTTGACAGCCTGTGGCGGAAAAACAAAAAAGGAAACAGTGCTACAGGAGGGTACTCCCGTTTCTCTGTCACAAGCCCAAGGTTTCGGTATAGCACACACCGACACTTATACTATTGTTACTGTATATAACCCCTGGAAACCAGGAGAAATATATGATAAATATTATCTCGTTAAAGATGAGACAATTGCAGTGCCCGAAGACGGACATAAGATTACTATTCCGTTAAAGAGCCTGATGACAAATTCAGCTACCCACCTCGGCTTCCTCGAACTGTTAGGAGAACTTGACAAAGTGACGGGAGTATGCAATTCTGATTATATTTATAATCCGGCTATTCTAAAGGGAGTAGAAAAAGGACAAATTAAAGATTTGGGAGATGCTTTCAATCTCGATATAGAGAACCTGCTCCTACTCCATCCACAAGCTGTCATGACTACTGCTTATAATACCGAAGATGAAAATAGCAAACGAATGCGGCAAACAGGACTTAATATTATATATAATATAGAGTGGCAAGAACCAACTTTGCTGGGACGTGCCGAATGGATTAAATTTATCGGAGCCTTTTTTGATAAAGAAGCACTGGCTGACAGTATATATACGGGAATAGAACAACGCTATAACGATTCAAAAATGAAAGCACTGGTACTCTCATATGCTCCATCTATCTTCTCCGGACAGGATTATCGCGGTACCTGGTCATTACCAGGTGGTAAAAGTTATACAGCCCAATTGTTTCGTGATGCCGGAGCCTCGTACAAATACTCACAAGATTCAACCAGCACCAGCATCCCCAGCAATATAGAAGAGGTATTAGTGAACTTCAACCAAGCGGATATATGGATAGGTGTACAGACTTCTTCACTTGAAGAATTAGGAAAAACAGATAGCAAATACAAACTTTTCAAAGCCTACAAAGAAGGCAACGTGTACAACACAAACAAACGAATAAATGCTACCGGGGGAAATGACTACTGGGAAAGCGGAGTTGCACGTCCTGATTTACTACTGAATGACATGATTAAAATCTGCCATCCCAGCCTCTTATCTGAATACGAACTAACCTATTACGAACGACTGAAATAATGAAAAATTATCCTCTGTTTTTTTTGTTAGGCGGATTGCTGATTTGTGCTTTTTTGGCCGATATCGCTATTGGCAGTGTCAACCTGTCATTATCTGATGTGTGGGCAACCTTAACAGGAAACAGCGATAATCTTATTTATCATGAAATCATATTAAATCACCGGCTACCTAAAGCTATTACTGCCATACTGGCGGGAGGAGCCCTCTCCGTAGCCGGCGTACTGATGCAAACACTGTTTCATAATCCATTGGCAGGCCCCGACGTATTGGGAGTTACTTCCGGTGCCAGCCTGGGAGTTGCCTTACTTACATTAGGAACTTCTACCCTTCCCCTTTGGCTCATTACCGGATGGGGACAGGTTATGGCTGCTATTATTGGAGCAGTATGTGTACTATTGTTGGTTATAATCGTGTCCATTCGCATACCGCAGACTGTCTCTTTGTTAATAATAGGCATGATGTTCGGTTATTTTGCCGGAGCAATAGTAAGTATTCTGCAAAGCATGAGCAATCCGGACACACTGAAACTATTCATTACCTGGACATTCGGTAGCCTGTCTTCTGTCGGTTGGGGACAAATGGCAGTAATGGCTCCCATCATTATCAGTGGAATCTTTCTGGCGCTACTTTTGCAAAAACAGTTGAATGTATTGCTCTTAGGTAGAAACTACGCCAGCGGACTGGGTATTTCTGTCACCCAACTACGTTTATGGATTATTCTCGCTACAGCACTATTAGCAGGCACTTCAACGGCTTTCACCGGACCAATTGCTTTTATTGGGATTACAATGCCTCATATTGCCCGCGGATTGTTCCAGACTCCTAATCACCGGATTATTCTTCCGGCTTCTATGCTGTGCGGAGCCATCATCCTATTAATATGTGACCTTATTTCACAAATGCCTGGTTTTCAAGGTACACTCCCCGTCAATGCCGTGACAGCCCTCTTTGGTGCTCCAGTCATTATCTGGATCATACTAAAAAATAAAGGATAAAGCAATACTTCAGTAAGACCTTCATAGCGTATGATAGGACTCAACCTGTACAAGGTTGGTAAGGAACGATGTACGACATGCACATGTCGTACTGTACCAGATGCACATGTCGTACTGCACGAGATGCACATGTCGCGCTGTACGAGATGCACATGTCGTACAGCGCTTCTCACCGAAGAAAAGAGTACTTCTCTAAGGCAAAAGCCATCTACCTTCCTTATATTCAGACATAAACACATAGCCCCGGATGTACAACATTTGTTCATCCGAGGCTACACTATACTTATTTAATATATACTTTTCTCTATTTCTTGGTAAGCACTAATACTAAAGTATTATTCGCATCATACAAGCCAATGCCACCACCAGCAAGTTTACCAAACGATTTCACTTCATTCAGGGCACTCATAATTTTGCCTTCAGTTTCCATATCAGGACATGCCATCATAGTAGATGCTACAGCAGGGAAAGAAATTGAAAGAGCATTCCCCTCCTCCGTTTTGAAACCACCATTGATCAGGTTGCATCCGGCATTGCCATGAATTCTCTGTTCTTTCACATCAAAAGCAATGAAAGGCTGTTTCTCCATACCTGTAGGAACTGCTTCTCCATTCACTTCCGTAATGTTCCATTCACCCTTCAAATCAGTCACTTTCACATCGGCAGCTTTCTTTTGAAGTATAACAACAGGACGATCGGAAGCATTACAGAGAGCCATTGTTGCTTTCCCCATTTTTTTATATCCCTTCACCTGTCCCAAAGTACTCAATACATTCTGTTCAAGGGTCATGTCCGGACAAGCCATACGAGTACTGCCCGATGCTCCCAGATCAATTGTACCTGCTTTCGCATTCACATCAATTGATCCAATTAAACGATTACATCCGGTGTAACCATATACTTTTCCGGTGGTAGTATCAAAGCCTATAAAAGGGATCTGCTGACCTTGACCCGGTACAACAGCTGTACCATTTATCTCAATAATGTTCCATTCACCATTCATAGAAGATAAAGAAGTCGCCTCTTTGGAAGAGCGGCAAGATGACATTGCAAGTGCTGCACCTGCAATGAAAATAGAAACTAATACTTTTTTCATTATTCAATAACGTTTAAGTTAAATATGGGCGCAAATATATCAAAAATAACATAAAGTTCATACATTTGTCTAATTTAATATTAACAGAACAGACAATTCAATGGTTCATGAAATACAAATGAAGATGAAAAGAATTACATTTATTCTCCTCTGCCTTATTCTGAGAATTGTAACCATTACAGCTCAGAATGATTATCTTGTGACGACGCCTCAGCAAAAAAGTAATAGCATGAGCGAAGAAGAACAATTCATTGAAAACAACTTTCCGTTGCAACTCCTATGTAAATGGACACCCGGATTAAAATTCATGTTTATTCCTGATGGCAATGAGCTTTTTATTCCAATCTTCAACTCTTACGAAACAGAAAAAGAAGTGGACAGCAATAAGCTTAGACACAAAATTTTCGAGTTTCAGGGTACAGAAGAGAAAGAAAAGGAGACCTACGTGGGTATCAATTACTCTACCCGCTTCATCTTTAACTGCGAAGGAAAGAAGTATTATTCCGAATTCAAAAACCTACGGCTTAATGATATTTGTGAGCAAAACCCACGTGCCAACATTAGCGGCCTGGTATATTTACCCGATGTAGACAAGGCACGAGAATTACTTATCGGTAAAGTTGTTTACACTCACATCACCAGTGCACGGATAGACGACAGTAATAGCTATTCAGGTTATAAGACAGTACAAATTGCCGAAAATGAAAAAGTTACAATCACAAATATAGGAGTAGGCAGTAAAGCCTATCCGGTAAAAATTGTTTTTGAAGACACAAAAGGTAATTCATATTATGTTGAGGTAGCTTTATCCAGGACAAATTCCGGCATGGATAAGGCAGATTTTCAGGCAGATAAGAAAACTAAATATTTTCCAAACACATTCTCATTCAATAATCAAAATGCATTAACACTTGAAAACTTAAAAAGCAAATACGTCGGTATGTCCGTCTATCCCAAACAAACAATGAGTACAAAATGCAACATGAAAGTAGAAGGAAATACCACAGCATTAGAAGTACGCCTGCTACGTTACACTCCGTTGCAGATAAAGGATATTTCCGTAGAACTTCCAAAAACAGTGGCTATGCTAACTCTGGAAGATGCAAACGGAAGTATTTATGAGACTGAAGTAGATCTGAAATATGATATAATTACCAAAAACGAGAATTACATAGAAGATATCTTCGCGTTTGGAAATATCCGGAAACAGTACCCTTACATCACAGAAGAGAATTGGAAACTAATTGCCCAAGGTAAAATAAAGGAGGGTATGACTACAGATGAATGTCGTCTGGCATTGGGCAATCCTATCCAAATAGAATTTAAACAGGACACACGTTTTGAAAGCTGGTTGTACGCCCGTAAAATTCTTGAATTTGAAAGTGGCACGTTGCTTCGTTATAAATAAATAAGGAAAGAGGGAATGATTTTATAAAAATAATACCGTATATTTGTTCCTTAAACAAGTCTTAAATTCTTAATTTTTAATTCTCATATTAAAGAAAATGGGTAGAGTTCTTATTATCGGTGCGGGCGGTGTAGGTACCGTCGTTGCGCACAAAGTGGCACAAAATGCCGATGTATTTACTGACATTATGATTGCCAGCCGCACTAAATCCAAATGTGATGACATCGTGAAAGCCATTGGTAACCCTAATATAAAAACAGCCAAAGTAGATGCTGATAACGTAGACGAGCTGGTAGCTTTATTCAATGACTTCAAACCGGAAATGGTTATCAATGTTGCCCTCCCCTATCAAGACCTGACCATTATGGAAGCTTGTCTGAAAGCTGGAGTGAACTATCTGGATACTGCGAACTATGAGCCCAAAGATGAAGCTCATTTTGAATATAGCTGGCAATGGGCTTACCACGATCGTTTCAAAGAAGCCGGGTTGACAGCTATCTTGGGTTGTGGTTTTGATCCGGGTGTAAGTGGAATCTATACGGCATATGCAGCTAAACATTATTTCGACGAAATTCAGTATCTGGACATCGTAGACTGTAATGCAGGTAATCATCATAAAGCGTTTGCCACTAATTTCAATCCGGAAATTAATATCCGTGAAATCACCCAAAACGGACGTTATTATCAAGATGGTAAATGGGTAACTACCGGGCCACTTGAGATTCACAAAGATATTACCTATCCCAATATCGGTCCGCGCGATTCATATCTGCTCTATCATGAAGAGTTGGAGTCATTGGTAAAACATTTCCCTACGATCAAGCGTGCACGCTTCTGGATGACTTTCGGTCAGGAATATCTGACTCACCTGCGCGTAATTCAAAATATTGGTATGGCCCGTATTGATCCAATCAATTACAATGGCGTAGAAATCATCCCGTTACAATTCCTCAAATCCGTATTACCTAATCCACAGGAACTGGGCGAAAACTACGAGGGCGAAACTTCTATTGGTTGTCGTATCCGGGGATTGAAGGATGGCAAAGAACGCACATACTATGTATACAACAATTGTAGCCATCAGGAAGCTTACAAGGAAACTGGTATGCAGGGAGTCAGTTACACTACCGGTGTACCGGCAATGATCGGCGCCATGATGTTCTTCAAAGGAGAGTGGAAACGTCCGGGTGTGAATAATGTAGAAGAGTTTGATCCGGATCCGTTCATGGATCAACTGAATAAACAGGGATTGCCCTGGCATGAAGTATTTGATGGTGATTTAGAGTTATAAAATAGTATGGGATTAAACATTGGAGATAAAGCTCCCGAAATATTAGGAGTAAACGAAAAAGGAGAGGAAATCCGTCTCAGCAATTATAGAGGAAAGAAAATCGTAATCTACTTTTATCCAAAAGATAATACTTCCGGATGTACAGCGCAGGCTTGTAGCTTGCGTGACAATTATTCAGAACTGCGTAAAGCCGGTTACGAAGTGATCGGTGTAAGTGTAGATGATGAGAAATCACACCAGAAGTTTATAGCTAAAAACGAATTACCCTTCACTCTCATAGCCGATACAGACAAAAGATTGGTAGAAGAATTCGGTGTATGGGGAGAAAAAAAACTGTATGGGCGTGCATACATGGGAACCTTCCGTACTACTTTCCTTATTAACGAAGAAGGAATTATAGAACGGATCATTGGACCTAAAGAGGTGAAAACCAAAGAACACGCCGCTCAAATTTTAGTAAATAAAGACTAATCAGTCAGTATACTGACTACTAAATTCTAACTACTAACTACTAAAATAGTATGGCAAAGAAAGACGAACTTAATTTTGAAACAGGAAATAATATGGCATCAAGCGAAAAACTAAAAGCCTTACAGGCTGCCATGGACAAGATAGAAAAGAGCTTCGGCAAAGGTTCTATCATGAAAATGGGTGACGAAGTTGTAGAAGAAATGGAGGTTATCCCTACCGGATCAATCGCATTAAACGCAGCTCTTGGCGTAGGTGGTTATCCACGTGGTAGAATAATTGAAATCTATGGTCCGGAATCTTCCGGTAAAACAACTCTGGCCATCCACGCCATTGCTGAGGCACAAAAGGCAGGAGGTATTGCAGCATTTATTGATGCTGAACATGCATTCGACCGCTTCTACGCAGAAAAGTTGGGAGTAGATGTAGACAATCTCTTTATCTCTCAACCGGATAACGGAGAACAGGCATTGGAAATTGCAGAGCAGCTAATCCGTTCTTCTGCCATTGACATTATTGTTGTAGACTCTGTGGCAGCGTTAACCCCGAAAGCCGAAATTGAAGGCGATATGGGGGATAACAAAGTTGGCTTACAGGCACGCTTGATGTCTCAAGCACTACGTAAACTAACTTCTGCAGTAAGCAAAACCCGCACTACTTGTATTTTCATCAATCAGTTGCGTGAGAAAATCGGTGTAATGTTTGGTAACCCGGAAACAACTACCGGTGGTAACGCATTAAAATTCTATGCCTCTGTACGTTTGGACATCCGTGGTTCTCAACAAATAAAAGATGGCGAAGAAGTTATCGGTAAACAGACTAAGGTGAAAGTAGTGAAGAATAAAGTGGCACCTCCTTTCCGTAAAGCAGAGTTCGATATCATGTTCGGCGAAGGTATTTCCCGTTCCGGTGAAGTGATCGATCTGGGAGCTGATATGGGAATCATTAAGAAAAGTGGTTCATGGTATAGTTACAATGATACTAAACTGGGACAAGGACGTGACGCTGCTAAACAGTGTATCGCCGACAATCCGGAATTGGCAGAAGAACTTGAAGCATTAATATTTGAAAAGCTGAAAGAACATAAGTAAAATTAAAGATTGAAAATTAAAGGCTGCGCAATTGGATTAGTAATCCCTGCACAGCCTTTTGTTTTTATCCTTTTTTATCAATCAATAGCTGATCAACCTTCTTAAAACCAATAAATATATGCCAGTGTACTACAGCTAATAACAACCCACAGCAATATACCTTGAATCAATGGCTTTAACCCTACCGACCTTACTACATCCATAGAAAGAGAAGCACCTATGAAAAACATGGTTATAGTCAAAGTTTTACGAGCCAAGCCATTAATAGCAGACCCTAACTCCGGAACACTACCTAAGAGATAAGTATTTACTATCATAGCCAGTACAAAGAAGAAAATAAACCAGGGAATACTTATTTTTTGTCCCTTGCTTTTGAATATAAACGAAGTTGCAAATGCCATCGGAATAATCCAAAGAGCACGAGTCAATTTTATAGTAGTAGCTACCTTCAAAGCTTCTTCACCGTACGCTGCTCCTGCTCCAACAACAGAACTCGTATCATGAATAGCAATGGCAGCCCATGTTCCGAATTCATGTTGGCTCATACCCAAAGCGTGACCAATAACCGGAAAGATAAACAATGCAATTGCGTTTAGAATGAAAATGGTAGCTAATGCCACAGACATTTCACTATCATTTGCTTTCACCACCGGTCCAACAGCAGCAATAGCACTCCCTCCACAAATAGCAGTACCGGAACTGATCAAATAGGAGGTATTACGATCCAGCTTCAATACCTTGCGGCCAATAAACCACCCGATCAGTAAGGTACCAATAACAGAAATAATTGTGAACTCCATACCTTCTTTACCGGAAGCTAAAGCAGAATCAAGATTCATACCAAACCCCAAACCGACTACTGAATATTGCAATAAATATTTTGAGGTTTTCTTATTAAACTTTGGATGTGCCTGCCCACAGATCAATGCAAATGCTAATCCTAAAAAGAGAGCTAAAGGAGGGGTTACCCATGCGGAAAGGGCATGCATTCCTGGAATGTAGTCTAACAACAAGAAAAAAGTTAAAATAGAAAGTAAAGACACATAAACAGTTTTATTATTTGCCTTTAATGTTCTTGTAATCGCTAAAGCCATATCTTTATTATTTAATTATTTTTTCGGCTGCAAAGATATGCTTAGTTTATGGGCTATGCCAATCGTTTCTATTTATGTGCTATAACTTTTTATTATCACCTCCAAATAGAAATTACTTATAGTATAAATTTTCTACTACTATTTTAAGATTGATTTATACTATAAGTAATTCAACTATCTTTTATAAACATTTGTTATTTCAATAAATGTTTATTTATAAAATTCCATGCACCTTCTTTGTAATAGCGATGCCCTCCATTGCCAATGTAAAGTTCGCAATTATCCGGAACACCGGCAGCCGTATATATTTTCTTCAGATTTATAAAAGCTTTCTGAGTTTCCTTGAGAGGAAACATTGTATCGTCTTTTCCATTCAAAGTACAAAAAAAGCGAGGGGCTATCAACCCTGCGATATCAGACATTTCACCATACTCCAATATTCCCGGAACATAATTACAGTCACAATGATACATTGTTCCAATACTCCCTGTAAAAGTACAAAAATAGGAAGATGGAATCGACATCGAAATACGAGTATCGCATGCTCCGGCAAAAAGAGTCGTCGTCCCACCTCCCGAATTACCAGAAACAATAATATTAGACTTATCAACGGGCAGCTCTGCCAATGCCCAATCTATCAACTTAGAAATATCCCACACTCTATCACCTATAGGAGTTCGCCCAACCAATAAGTCTTGCATTAATAGCGTACGACAAGAATATGGTACATCCTTTGCCTTATCTTCCGAAGTACGTGTCTTTCCGAATCCTCTTGAAGTAGGAGCTATGGCAATAAAACCGTTCTGCACTGCTTGTACAGCAACATTTCTTTCGCCAATCTCGCCCTCAATACGCTCCTGCTCAGAGAGATATATTCCGGCGTAGGTTTCCGTATTTTTCCCATGTCCGTGCGGTGTTATCATTAAAGGCAGGTTTCCTTCTTTATTTTTAGGTAATAAAAGCACAAACGGCAGGGGAACAGTCGGTTCAGTCCATATTTCCCATCTCTCTCTAATAGCATATCCGATATCTTCAGAATTGATTTTCCTGGCTTTAATTTTAAATGAAGCCAACTGCTTTTCTAACTGACTGATCCCTAATCTTTCTTTTAATTTATCTCTAAATTCTGTCTGCCAAACATCGACTTCCTCAGATGTCGTACCTTTAAATGCATACTTCATTTCAGTACTGTTATAGAGGTCTTCATAATAAGCAGATGCGGAAAAACTGTCTTTATAAGCAAGGTCTCGCTCTCTCAAAATATCATCTTTTTGAGTTGTTTTTTGGTAATTTGTACATTGGGGAACAATTAATGTACTTGACAACAATGCAGACCAGTAAATTATTGACTTCATAAGCATATAACATTTTTTATCTTAATGTGAACTATACGAATGATTATAACTTTATACTTGCCACTATTTGATACAAGAAAGCGGCCTTAATATAACTTTACCCGAGATTCCTGATGGTCGGGGTTTCCAGTTTCCTGCGTCAAATTTCCCATCCTTTCCAATGTTCATTCGTCCTTTTGAATCGATGTTCGCATTATAAAAAATCTTCCATTCCAATCCTCTTTTATCCATATAAGAAATACGATTTGCCATAAGGTTGGATACTTTAATTTTCAGTTCATCATTTCCTTTCAATACAGAAGCTGGTATCTCTATTGTATATGGAGCATTAAAAAGAGTTCCCAGATATTTATTATTCACGTATATCGCAGCACTCTCATACAGATGCTCTATATGAAGTAACCAAGCATCTGCTTTTCCCGGTAATGCTGGTATAGGAGTTGTATATTCAGCTGTCCCAGAAAAAGCTGCGTAGTCTTCTCCATATTCTGTCCATGACTCCAATTCTGTAACATTTCTCGCTTCCGGTAATACAGGACCACCTTTCACAAAAGAAATCGTCCAATTATTATTCAAAATAACCTCTTCGCCTATCGGTGTATAATAAGGATACAAATCACCCGTATACTTTTGACTGAATGTTTCGACTATCATCGATTCATTGGGTTTCAAACTAAGCCATAGTTCTGTCTGCCCACTCTTCTCACGCGTCCGCGCATAACCGTCTTTTCCTGTCATTGGATTATATAATGCACACGATTTATAATCCGCATTCAAAGTTATCCAATCTGAAAATTCTTTATCTTTAGGATTCAAAATAAAATAATAGAAATTCCCGTCTTCTTTTAGTCGCCTGACACACTGTAATCCCTGTTTACAAATACTTTCGGAAATAATCCCCGATTCACTCATCAAATCCGAGATGGTCCCTGAGGTTATAAATTTGCCTTTTCCATATTGAGCAATACACACTTTCCCCTTTTCTACAAATCTAAGTCTATCTTTCAAAGAGAACAATTTATTTCTGTCGTGTTCTAAATCAATCAACCCCGGAACATCGGAAGGAAGCGTACCATAAAAAGCAACGGTAGCACCGGCCTTCACCAACTCCATCAATCGTTCAAATGTCTTTAAAGGCATATGTTTTATTTTAGGAACCACAATCATCTTATATGTATTCCCTCCGGCAGAAACACCATCTTTCCCGACTTTCACCTCTTGTAATAGTTGGTCAGACACAGCATCCCATGAATATCCGTTTAGCCAGAGATAACGTCCGCATTCATCCATTGTTACCGTTTTAAAAGAATGGAAGTAATGAAACATTTCTTTTCCGGGAGTAGACCAAAGGTCAGAAATTCCATAATAAAGCAATAAATCGTTAGATGGTTTTCCTGCCTGCAAAAAGCTTTGTGAACAGGCAACATAGTTATTGAGTGCTCCGAAATCATCCCAAAAACTATTGGATGGAGTAAAATGTACCGCTGCATAATACAGCCATCCCGGCCAAGAAGCATTTTGAGGAGAATAAGCCGTACCATGATAAAAAATATGATTTACACCTCCCAATAAAAATTTATCATTGGCAATCTTGACATCAGCCAATTTGGTTTGAAAATGTTCATTTAACAAAGTTGCTGATTCTGCTGACGTTAGCTTCTTTCCCATCAGATGAGCAGCCGAAGAAGCACTTTTTATATCCGTAATCGTACTCCCTTCTGTTTCCGGAATATCGCTGGCCGCATACAAATCCAGAGCATTAGCCGGAGAACCGTGTGCCTGATTCCGAATACCTTTTCCTTGATGTTCAGCACAACTGCCATTTTCGGGTGAATCGTTCTAATAACAAATCAGAGATAACCATACGATAATCGTGTAAAACCCTACTATTAGTATCATCATCTGCCAAGCCTAAAAGAGCCGGAAGATATTGTTTTAAATCATATCCACAAACTCGTTTAAACTCTTTCAGAAAATCCGGAGTCCAATTTGCACATCCAACTGCATCATCCACTTCATAAGAGTCATTAAAATAACATCTTAAATAACTCAAATCATATCCGGCAAATGCTTCGTCGAACTTTTTCAAATATTCACTGATTGCATGCTCCGAAAAATGATCGATTACATTCCCTTCACCACCAGGCTCGCACGTTCCACCATTTTACCATGATTGCCTTGAAACAAAGCACAAATCAACCAATCTCCCTTAGGAGCAGTCCAGTCTAAAAAACCGTTTTTCACCCTATCCGTAAGATCTATAGTTTCTGTAAACCCAACTTGCCCTCCTGCTTCTTATTAGCTGTGACAGTAATCAACGGCAAACTTTTTTTTATACCAAATCTGTGCATAACAATTCTCTTGCAAATTCCGGTTCGCAGTGACAGGTTCTTTCACATCGTCAATATTCACTTTCAAACCGTTTTGAGTATAAACCAGCGGTTGACGGACATATTCTATTCTCTCAGCCAGTCTCTCCCCCTCTTGTAATTCAAACGTTTTTGACAACATACTTTTACAGGCCATATCCTCATCGACCCAAGGCCCACCAAACGGCCATCCGGATGTATTCGCCATATCTACCCCCATGCCAAGGCGTTTAGCTCAGCAAGGGTGTACACTAATTTATCCATCCATTCTGGAGATAGAAAATCAATAAATTTACTTTCTTCCCCCCTGACTCCATATACAGGAGTAATTTCAACCCCTCCTATTCCTGCTTTCCGATACGATTCCAAGGCAGCTGTAATATCTTTCTCAGTCAAGACATTCCCAAACCACCACCAACGAGTCCATGGTCTCATCTCCTGCGTAATTTCCGGCCATTTTACAGCTCCGGTTTCTTGCATTTTCGAACTATTAGAAAGAGAACAAGAAGTAAAAAATACTACAACAGTATATAATAAAAAATATTTTCTTAACATAATATCCATCATTTACTTAATTATTTAGCTAAAGAAACTGATTTTATTTTGACACGTCCTCCCTCATCATTAGATACAACAAAACCGATTGTCACAGGTCCGCTTGCCAATACTTCAAATTCCATACCCTGTTTTGTTATCTCTATTGTTTCATCCCAATGAAGATAAGCAATAACATTAGGATTACTTTCCACATCGTCAATATCAGGAAGTTCCACTCCCTTAGCTACTACAAAATAACAATTATTTTTTCCAACAAAACTAAACGGAACAAAAGCAGCATAATAAGCCCCTTCCGGTAAATCCGTGGTTTGATAAATTTTAGCATTTTCCAATGCACCCGTCGTTGCTTTATTTGCATAAAAATCCATCACTCCACCATTATCTCCCTGATAACCGCCTACATATATCTTCTTAGACGAATTATAAGTCGACAATACATTTTCAGTACAGGTCCAATCTTTCAGGCAGTCAACACGTCCGGAAACCAATCCTGCTTTCTGGAAAGGATTTCCACCATTTTTAATGTAGATATCTGTAATATCCTCCCAAATATGAACCACTTTTTCTTTTGTAACCAGATTTCCACGCGTACCCTTCGAAGTCAGTTTTACATTATAAATTCCAACCCCGGGAAACACATGCTTCTGAGGCTCTTTCTCGTTAACCGTTGACGACCCGTCATCAAAATCCCATTCATAATCCAGGCAGAAAACAGATTTATTGGAGAAAGAGACCTCAAATGGTTTCTTTTCGTCCATTTCGAAAGTGAAGTCCGGTTGAGGCTCTATAAACCCCGCTGTAATGTCGACAACAATAAGACTCATTTTTTCATTGATCTCTGCGTTCGAATTTAGTATCCTTATGCCTAATACATATCTTTTATCCAGATTATCCAATAAAAAAGGAATATCCACAGTTAAATTCAATTGTCCCAAATCTTCTCCCTTTGCAATATGTATTTCCGTATCCAACCGATATTTATCTGCAGGCAGAATTTCGGGAATAGTACCATCTTCACCCACTAATTCCTCCGAATCGATAAGAGCAGGTATCGTATCATTATCAATACCCAATTCAACACTCACATCATTATTACTCCATACCGATGACCGGTATATACCCAAAGGTATCAAAACCTTATTATTCTCTACATCGATTTTATAACGAAACGGAGCATTTTCTGTTTCTACAATCTGATCAACCTTATAAATAATACTTTCATAAGTCCCCGCTATGTATACTTTATCAACCGGATATTCAGATCCTGCATCATAAATATCTTTATATTCACATGCATGTAACAAGATAACCAGCAACAATGACAATGCTCTATATATCATCTTTTTCATATACTTTATATTTTTATTCGTTAAGAAATTTACCATAATGGATTTTGCGGCCAACCAGCAGCCATTACTTGCTCATTCAAAATGACCGATCCCGGTATAGGATAGAAATACATTTTAGGTGAAAAGACTCTCTTTTCAACATTGATTTTTTTATAAGTAAATGTTTCATTTTCATTCTTACGTATCTCAACACCTGTCAAATCAGCATTAAGCACATCCGTCGCAATCATCCATCTCCGGGCGTCCCATAAACGATGATCCTCAAAAGCTAATTCAATCCGTCTCTCATTTCTTATTCTTTTACGTAACACATCCTGATCCGTATCTCCAATCGGAATCATCTTAACATCAGAACGGCCTCTTGTTTTATTCACATAAGTCAGAATATCCGGATGTCCGGGATTACTCTCATTCAAAGCCTCAGCATAGTTCAAGTAAATCTCGGAAATACGAAAGATCACCCAGGGATGATTACTTGTACCATTCACCATCAAATCGATATTAGAATCTACAAACTTTCTCAAATAATATCCGGTCATTGTCCCGTTCTTAATCCTTTTGTGTGCCCCTCCCTCAAATGTTTCTATAGTTGTATTTTTAAATGAAGAGCCATTGGTATATATCGACAAGGCCAAACGGGGATCACGATTACTATAGGGAGAGAGTGCATGTTCCGGATTATTCCAATCAAACTTACTGCCATCAATCATTTCATAATCATCCACCAAATTCTGTGAAGGAGTAACTCGTCCTTCCCCATTAGGAAATCCGGCCGGAAAATTCAATTTTTCAAACGTATTGGTATTTCCGCTTATACGTCGTACCAATATCAATTCTGGGCTTTGAGTTACTTTTCCCAAATCCGAATAACGTTCCATTAGTCCATAACCGGCTTCGGCAGACAAATCAATTACTGCTTTAGCTGCTGCGGCGGCCTCCGCCCATCTGCCCCTACGGTCTTTCTGTTCTAAGGTCACCAGTTCGGGATGTGAATATCCTTGTGCCCATGAATCCGTATTCCACAAATCACTGGCCGCATATAGCAATAACCGACTTTTTAAAGCCAAAGCAGCCCCTCTTGTCACTCTTCCTAAATTATCATTATTATAAGTTATTGGTAAAGCATCTTCATCACCATTTTCGCCTTCTCCACCCAAAATAGAACATTCATTAACTATAAAATCAACGCATTCTTGCAACGTATTTCGATGAATATTTTTAAAATCTGCATCCAACGGTAAAGCTGTTTTCATAATCGGAATGCCGCCATAACGTTTTACCAATTCAAAATGATAATAAGCTCTTAAAAAACGGGCTTCTTTTTTCCAATTGGCAATATCCTTCAATCGCGTTTTATAAATCTCTTGTGCGTTTTCACTCGGATCAAATTTATATGCGTCCAGATTCACTTCAAACTTTTCCGAAGATTCCAAATAGGTATTTATACGACGTATATAAGAATAATAATGTGCCCACAAATCATCCGGATTAACATACTGATTCCAAGAACCGGAATTAAAGACTTGCGCATTACCCTGCAAGGTATATTCGGCCTCATCACTTAACGAAGCCATCATCGCATTATCAATCAAATAATGTCCGTCACGCATACCTGCATACAGATGAGTAACCTGTTTCTGCAAATTGCCATATTCCACGGCAATCGCCTCTTCATTCATAGTGGTCGAATATTCTCTGTCCAGATCAGAACATGCTCCAAACAAGAACAACATAAAAATAAGATTATATTTATTTATCGTACTTCTCATTTTTTCTCGTATTTATCAAAACTGAATATTTGCTCCTAAACTCACCGTTCTTACTGCAGGATAACCTCCAATCCTTTCTGAATCATATCCGTCAACATTATCCACAGCAAAAAGATTGGTTCCATTCACAAAAACCCTTAAATCGGCTTTTGTTGCGGGAATAATATTTTTAAAAGTATATCCGACTTCTACATCTCTCAATTTCAAAAAATTACCATTACGCATCCAAAAAGTAGATGTTCTATAATTATTTTGTTCATTAGTAAGAGAAAGCCGGGGATAGGTTGCGGTATGTGCTGTCTCGTCCGAAGTCCACCGGTTCAATGCAAATTCCGAAACAGAACCATTGTTTTGAAAAGCCTTGTAATAACTAGCATCCAAATACACATTCCTATTCAACGCTGCATGGAAAAATGCCGAGAAATCTATGTTCCTATATGAAAATCCGAGATTCATCCCAAGCGTTATTTCCGGAATATTCGTATAACCGAAAGGAGCACTGTCATTATTATCGATAATCCCATCTCCATTCCAATCTTTATACTTCAAATCTCCAGGAACAACCTCTTTCCATGTTGGTTTTGCAACGTCCGGATTATCAATATCCTCTTGTGTATAATACCCCAATGATTCCAAATAAAAAGGTTGGTTGATACGATGCCCCGTCTTATACAAATGTCCATTATTCTCGGCCCTAATATCTTCAGACATATATAATATCTCATTCTTGGCCATCCACATATCTGTCTTTATATAATATTCAAAATCTTTACCGATACGGTCATGATAAGTAATAGATGCTTCAAAACCGGTATTTTTAGTTTTTCCAATATTCAGATACGGTAATTCTGCTCCCATATAAGAAGGAATACTCCGATTCGGTAAACATAAGATGCTCGACCTACGATTATGAAAATAATCGAACGAAAGATCCAATTTTCCTCCTAAATTCGCCTCAAATCCTATATTCATCTTTTTATCTTTCTCCCATGAAATATCCGGATTGGCCAATCTAAGCTGTCTGAAACCGGAAAAATTACTATTACTAATTCCAAAATTATACCCGTCTGCTCCTCCATATTCCTGATCATACATAAAGCGTCTGTCACCATTAATCTTATCATTTCCGGTCAAACCATATGATGCCCTGAGTTTCAAAAGTCTTATCAAATTATTTTCTTTCAAAAAATCTTCCTCTGAAATAACCCAAGCGATAGACCCTGCCGGGAAAAATCCGGCGCGATTTCCATTTTTAAACGTTTCAGCAGCTTGTAATCCCATAGAAAACTCACCTATATATTTTCGGGCATATGCATAAGTCATACGTGCTCCCATACCGACATGTATAAAAGGTTGTTGTTGTCCGTATGTCTCATTCTCATACGAATATAAAAGTAAAGCATCTATATCGTTTCTGCCAAAAGAACCTTTATAATTCAATGATCCCTCTACCGTCGTATTCCTCCATTGATCGGACATTGAATCATCAATCGTTAACTGTTCTTTTTTACCAAAAGGTTCAGAATACAAATATTTTCCTTCAACATCTTTACCCGTTAACGCATAATACTCATAATTAGCATATCTATTAGAATATCCCAAATAATAACTATTAAAAGATATAGCACCGGAAACACTAAGTCCGGGAAGCAGCATATCCAAATTCTCCGTCAACCTTAAAGCAGAATTAATATTTCTCGAATTTTGTTTCCAATAACCACGTTCTGTAATATTAGCCAACGGATTAGACCAATTACTGCTTCCCCCCCATGAATTATTAGGATTCATTACAGGAAATGAATTAGGGGGAAGCTGTTGTATACGGCTAAAAAGATCATTCGTATTCTTACCGGCACCTGTCCCTCCCGGAGTTATTTTGTCTTCGATAGCAATTCCCAATGTAATATGAGCAGATAAGTTTTTTGTAATATTCACATCCATATTAGAACGGATATTGTATCGATTATAATGCTGGTTCTTGGTTTTATCAGACATATCAGCCGTACGTCTGAGTAATCCGGAATTTCCCAAATAATTTAATAACACAAAATATTTTACAATATTATTTCCTCCTTGAAAATTCAAACCGACTTTATACATCTCGGCTGTTTTCCGTAAGGTCTCGTCGTACCAATCCACATTCGGATACAGATACTTATCCGTACCATTTTTATAAGCATTCAAAGCATCCTCATCATAAAACTGAGCACCATTATTCGCATAACCATAAGCCTCATTGTAAAGACGTGCATAATCATACGAATCTAAAAAATTCGGCATCCGGGTTGGCTGTTGGAATCCAATCTGTGCAGTAAAATTTATTTTTAACGGAGAATTTAAACCTCTCTTAGTATTTATCAGTAAAACCCCATTAGCTCCTCTCAATCCATAAATTGCCGTTGCGGACGCGTCTTTCAATAAAGTTACCGATTCTATTTCCTCCGGCATCAGTTGAGACAAAAGTGTTCTCAGATATCCATCTCCATCAATATATTGGGTTACAAAGCCATCAATAACAATCAAAGGTTCAGTCAATCCCTGAAAAGTACCAAGTCCTCGTATAAACAATTTATTATCAATAACTCCAGCCTCATCCGAACCTTGACTAATCGTTAGTCCCGGTAAACGGCCGGCCAACGAATTAAGCAAATTAGGAGTAAAAGATTTCGAAAGCTCATTTCCACGGACAGAAGAAATAGCACTGCTCGTTTTATATCTTTCCTGTACATCGTATCCAATGGAAGTTTCGGCACATATACTGTCATTTACAGCAAAAGTGGAAACAGATATGGAAAGAAAAGCAAAACACATTATATATTTAAACATCGAATTCATAATATCTATTTAAAAGTTCAAGAAATATAACCATATCAATATCCCGGATTTTGAATTAGATAACCTTTATCCATTTCACCGGTAGAAAACGGATGCCTATACATCTTACGGTTGAAAGTCCTCACTTCAAAAACATAAGGTTCATATCGACATTCTTTCGTACCATCTATCTTATAGATTTTAATTCCGTACATATCGCCTTTCATAATCCCTTCCTGTTCACATATTTCCCAACGTCTGACATCAAACAAACGATGTCCTTCCATACACAACTCTATAGCTCTTTCATTCCGCACTTTTTCTCTGAATTCTTCCTGAGTCAGATTCCGAGATAAAGAAGGCATACCCGCCCGCTTACGAATTTCGTCTACAGCATCATAAGCCTCTGTAGGCGGAGTATCATAATATTCATTCAAAGCTTCTGCGTAACTTAAATAGAATTCTGCCAATCTGAAAATACATCCTTTAGGTTCAACCTGCACATTATCTCTCCGGCTAACTGAAAGTGGTACCGGTTTATGCATATATTGCCCTGTAATACATTTATCATTGCCAGTCTGAGACATGTCCATAGAAAGATTATCCGTAGAATTCCAAGGTTGACCATGATAAGTTGCCGTCTGTCTGAAACGAGGATCCAATTCTTCATATTTTTGCATCAGATCATCTCCTCCATTCATATTCCATGTCTGCTGAGTTCCATCTTTCTTCTCATATTTCATAACAAAATTAAATGTCATACAAAGTCCTCCACCCGAACCTCCGACAACACTCGGTATTTGTCCATTCCATGGAAAGTGTCCTGTACCGACTTTTCCTCTACACTGATCAGCAAGAATTACCTCTTCATTATCCGGATTATCCCATACGTATAAATAGGATATATCCTTACCGCTTTCATCCTTCCTTCCTTTTACAAGAGCCACACCTGTCTTGGTAGCCTCATCAAGAACATCTTTAGCAGCATCTGCAGCCGCTTTCCAGCGCTCTTTATCATAATTTCCTAAAACTATCAGATCATTATTTGCACCAAAATTCAGATAAGGTTTATCTGTATTAAAAGTGGGACTCGCAGCATAGAGTAAAGTCCTGGCTTTCAAACACATTGCAGCCAAATTAGTGAGTCTCCCTCTTTCGGAAGTATTTAACTCATTTGGTTTCGGTAAAAGTCTTATAGCTTCTTTGCAATCATCCAAAATAAATTGAACGACCTCTTGAACCGTATTCCGTGGAATTTTAAGATCCCCTCCTAAAGCAACACGTTCACGAAGAATCGGGACACCTCCATATTTACGAAACAGCTCAAAATAATTAAGTGCTCGGATACAATACCCTTCTCCTTTGACACGACGTTTGAAAGCATCATCTTGAAAAGGAGCATCATCTATGCGTTCCAATATCGTATTAGCTCTTCGTATAGCTTTCCAGTGAGTCGCAAACCTAAGATCCCCTGTATTACTAGGATTCATTCCTCCAGCGTTCCACGGAGCTTGACACCAGTACCACCCCTGGGTTATCTCGGCTTCATCTGTTGCAGCTCCCGAACCGATATCACTCATATCATGTTGGTTCCAGTATGGAAAATCACTTTTTACTCCCATAAAATAAGTTCCGGCAACGAAATAATCGATTTGTATCGGTGACGAAAAAATCGTATCTTCAGTAACATCCACTCCGGGAGGTTTCTCCAAATATCCATCACATGATAAACATATTGTATTCAAGAATATACTTAAAAATAGAACAGCGGTTTTTATATATTTTTTTTCCATTTTTATTGTGTATTAGAAATTAATGTTAAGTCCCATATTAACCGTTCTTACTATAGGATACGGTTCATAATTATTATCGTTATAAGAAGGAACTTCCGGATCTTCACCTTTCCACAGTCCGCTCCAAGTAAGCAGATTCGTTCCATTCACATATATACGCGCCGACTCAATATGTACTTTTTTCAATATCGAATTGGTAAATGTATATCCCAATTCCACATTTTTCAAACGCAGATATTTTGAATCACGTATCCATAAAGTCGAATTCTGATAATTATGTTCCTGTGACCTGTTAGCCGAAACATGTGGAAATGTTATATTCTCGCCTCTTTCATATTTTTCTTGAGTCCAACTCCAATCTTTCAAGAAATCCAAGGCCGATCCATCTTGTTGCCAGCCTTGATAGAATTTCTTTGAAGCCTTTTTCGATGAGTTTGCCGCTCCTTGAAATAAAACGGAAAAATCAAAGTTCTTATAACTTCCTCCCAATGAAAATCCGTATGAGATCTCAGGGAAAGGGCTATAGCCAATAGGAACCATATCATTATTATTAATGATACCATCCCCATTCACATCCTTATATTTGACATCACCCGGTTGCAACTTATTGTTATTCCAGATAGATACCGGACGATTCGGATCATTTACCTCCTCCCAAGTATTATAAAATCCTTCAGCAATAAGTCCGAAATACTGTTCAAACGGTTTCCCTGTCCGCTGCATATACGGATAAGCCCTGTCAACCTCATCCATTTTCAATATCTCATTACGGGCAAAAGTAAACAGCCCTTTTATCCAATAATTAAAATCACCGATACGGTCATTATAAGATATTTCACCGTCAAAACCATAATTCTTCATTTTACCCAAATTATAAGCAGGTAAATCAGCTCCGACAATGACAGGTACACTACCTCTATTCGCCAGGATATTATCTCTCAATTCTCTAAAATAATCTCCCGTAAATTTAATTCTCCCTTCCCAAAAATAAAGGTCTACTCCGATATTCATTTTCTTCGCACGTTCCCATGTTAAATCAGGATTCCCTAATTTTCCTTCCGATGCTGTCAGATCCCATTTTTTATAATCGAGACCGATTGTTCCAAAATGATAAGCATTATTGCTTGCCGTAGCATTCGAATTATTATCCGAACTGTTATAAGTGTAAGCAGTAGGCAAATAGAGGAAGCGTTGGCCTCCAATCTTATCATTTCCAACTTCACCATAGGAACCTCTGATTTTAACATAAGTCACAATCTTATTTTCCGGGAAGAAACTTTCTTCGCTCAATACCCATCCTAAAGAATATGCAGGAAAGAACCCGAACCGATGTCCTTTTGCAAAATTCTCAGTACCATTATACCCGGCATTAAATTCAGCAAGATACCTGTTTTTATAAGAATAAGTAATACGACCTACCAAACCGGTATAAGCACTCGGAATCTTATATAATAAATTGGGATTATTATCTTTTGTTTGATTATACAACATCAAAGCACTTACCTTATGATCACCAAATTCTCCCGAATAATTCACTCCGGCTTCAAAATAAGTTCTTCCTCTTTGACTAAGAGATTCAGTAAGCCCATAAGGCGACGGAGTCCCTTGAGGAAGGAAACTCGGTGAACCGTCCGGTTTTTTCACAGCTTTATAAGTTTGAACCTCTTTGTAATAGCGGGTACTGTGCCAATTCCATTGTTGATATGAAATCATAGCGTGAACACTCAGACCTTTAAGTAAAAAACCAAGATCGTAAGTTGGTTTCACCGAAACATTCAACTGATTGGAATAGTTCTTTAATGCCCCGCTATTGATCATTATTCGCGTTACAGGATTTCTGGAATAATTATACCGACCATCCAAGTTTTCAATCACTTTACCATCCACTACTCCCGGCCCCGATGTAGGCGGATGTGCAAAAGCATACGAAAGAACAACTCCGGTATCCTCATTAGGGCGATTGACAAATTCCAGCTGATCAGATACATTCAGCGTTACATCGAGTCGTTTTGTTACCTTAAAATCAAAATTCGTACGAAAATTATATCTTTTATAACGTACTTGCGCATCATAATCAGGTACCAAATCTGTATTATTATACATACCACCTTGTGTAAAAACACCTAATGAAGCAAAATACTTCACTCTTTCCGTACCTCCTCTTAAGTTAATATTATGCTGAGTTTGAAGACTTGTTTCCTTAAACAGCATATCCACCCAATTCGTATTCGGATAAAATACAGGATCGGAATTATCTTTAAACTTCCGAATCTCCTCATCCGTAAATACCGGATCGTAGTTTCCAGTCAAATAACCATCATATTTCCGTGTTTCATTTAGTTGAACAGCCCAATTATATGCATCCATCGGCTCGCGTAAATTCGTAAATGAATTTATGGCATAACTGGTCGATACACTCAATTTAGGTTTCTCTACCATTCCTCGTTTGGTGGTTATCAATATCACTCCATTAGCACCGCGTACCCCATATACCGCCGTAGCCGAAGCATCCTTCAAAATAGCGACATTTTCAATTTCATTCGGATCGATATTATTATAGTTTGCCACTTCTATTCCATCCACCATCACCAAAGGATTCTGTAAATCACTATCATAGGAACCTGCAAAAGAACCAATCCCCCGGATTCGGATAATAGATTGGTCATTACCTGGCTCACCCGATTTCTGAACAGCTGTCAAACCAGGTAAACGCCCGACAAGAGCATTACTGATATTAGCCTGAGACGACTGTACCAATACCTTCGTATTCACAGAAGATATTGCTCCCGTAACAGTCTCTTTCTTCTGTACTCCATAACCTACTACTACGACCTCTTCTACCATATGGACATCTTCAGTCATAGTAATAAAAATATCACCCAAGGTTTTTACTTTATAAATTACCGTACTATAACCTAAATATGAAAATTCAAGAGTAGCACCTACCGAAGCCTGAACAGAGAATTTTCCTTCTACATCCGTAATCGTTCCCAATGTTGTACCTTGAACCAATACAGTAGCTCCGATAAGAGGCTCTCCCTTTGAGTCTACTACTGTACCTTTCAATGTCTTTACGTTTGCAAAAGTAGTCTCAATCGTATTCCCAGCCCATACAGATGTCATTGAGACGAGCAGAAATACCAAACATAGATATAGGAATCTCTGTTGAAAGAATCCTAAATTCCAACATTTAATACCGTTTTTCGTGTGTTTTTCCATTTTATTATAATATAGAATTTAACCTGTAAATTGTTCCTTCTTTTACTGTTTCCCCACATTCTGTCTCTTTCCGGACTCTATCAAAATTGACGGATCTAACATCGATACGTCTACTTTTTTCACCATCGATCTTTAAAAATAAAGGAGCTTCTTCCGATGTACGAAACCCGGAAAACACAACATCCGAAGACTCATTCAAATATACTATAGGGGCCTCTCCCTGAGGAAGATCGACCTGAAAATTATTCAGACTTACATTATGCACATCATCGAAAATAAATGCGGGTCTATAATCCGGTTTCCGTAAACGACATTGTATGTTTTCCATCGTCAGATTCTTTACATGCCGAATATACAGACCGTAAGCCGGCAGTACCGGACCGAACATTCTATTTTCGGGATACTCATTTATCTTTTCCGGAACAACAATAGAAGCATCGTTTTCATCCGCCCCTCCTGTATAGCTAAACATAATATCTCTGAGAGTAACATTTTCAACATAACTACCGGGGATTCCCGTTATCGATGAAGTTATTAAACTTTGATTCTCAGCCACGATATTTGAAACGATAATATTCTTTAGTACTCCTTTTCCCCTACGGTTTCCCAAACGGATAAACAGGGGAGTCTGTACATCCTGCATCGAAATATTATTGATAACCACCCGGTCCATTGTCCCACCGTCAACAACCTCAAGTGCTATACCGGAAATAACTGTTGTATCTGCAGAAATACCCCTTAACATCTTTCGCCAGTTACGAACATTGTTTTCAGAGGCTTTCTTTATAACACAGTTACTGATACTTATATTCCGAAAAGTACCAAAAGATCCGGTACCGAATTTAATACCATTGCAATTGGAAGCTATAACACAATTAGACACTGTCACATGTTCCACATCAAATCCGGGAATATCCGTTTTAAAACAAATGCCATCATCATCACAGTCTACGATACAATCAGATATGACGACATTCCTACTGTTAATATCAATTCCGTCACAATTATGATTACCATGAGAATAGATCCTTATATTGTTCACAATTACCCCATCGTTATTGGCACAACGTAATGTCCACGATGCAGAATTATAAAGAAATACATCCTTTACCTTGACATTGGAACAATTCTCGAACAATACAACATGAGGGCGACGACCTTTATCATCACCAAACTGGAAGTTTTTATGATTACCTTGTCCATCAATACATCCTTCTCCCTGAATAGAAGTATTTTTGATATTTTCTCCGACAACAATAGCGCGTCCTTTGTAAGCTTTAGGATCAGTTACTCCCTGTAATACAGCTCCATTATGCAGGAATAAATGAACATTACTCTTAAGGAATATCGTTGTGGTTAGATAAGTTCCCGCAGGAACATACACCGTTCCTCCTCCACTCAATGCGCATTTATCTATAGCAGCCTGTATAGCTGCCGAATTATCCCGGGAATTCTGTTTTGCGCCAAAATCCAAGATGGACATATCGGCAGCGTTCACTTGCATTCCCCATATTAAACATAGCAGACTTAATATAACCTTTTTCATTGATCTTGTTTTTAAGATTACTATTTATTTTTTGTACATTCCTCCCATGAATCAGTGCGGAAAGGCACTGTCAACAATCCTTCTTTATTATATAAATTGGCTCCCGGATTATTAGACCAAGCATAACGGACAGCAACAGGATCTTTTACCTTATCTGAAAACACCACTACCTTATCTCCTTGGATATAAGCTTTCGCCCACTCAAATTTCCGGTCTTTACCGGCAATAGAAAAACCTGTGACATATCCGTATTTATTGTTTTTAGTACACAATCCTTTTTCCGCGTTATCAAAAGATACAATAATTGTATCCTTTTCCTTCCGAAACGATTGATATACAGGTCCCTCACATACCGTGTCTGTTTGACCGTATGTTTTATTCATTGCCACCAACGCAAGCCGTCTGCCCACTTCCTGTTTATTCACCGGATGTATATTATATGCTTCACCGATATCATAAATAACAGCCTGTCCTGTTTGCGGCAAAGTTAGCGTCATTGTTTGCGCTTCGCGTAATTCAGCCCATGGGCTATCCTTAGGTAAGATATCTTCCGAATTTATATTCGCTAACGATACCCAATAAAACGGAAACACGTATCCCCATTGCCGACGCCAGTCATTTATCAGATTCGGAAACATGGTTCTGTATGCATAAGCCCGAACCGTATCGTGTTCGCCCTGATACCAGATCACCCCCTTTATACGAAACTTTATCAACGGATGAATCATGCATTATACAATAGCGAAGGCGCAATATTCGGCCCTATTTCCACATAACCATAATCCATGCTGACAGCAGACTTTTTATATTTCCACTTTTCCGATAAAGGAAAATGAAATTTATTCTTCCCCTTTGTTTCAAGATAATAGTTCTCCGGTTCGGAGATAAAGCCTCCCGTATAAGAGGAATTATTAACCCGAACCGTTACCGTATTCTCCCCTGCTTTCAAAAGCTTCGGTATATCATAAATACGCCGTTTATCATAACCGTATCCTTCTCCAATTTTCACACCGTTTATCCAGACAATATCACCGTCGTCAATAACTCCCAACGATATGGTACCCGACTCTCCAACCACCTTTTCCGAAAGGTTTATTTTCTTACAATACCACACATTTCCTAACGAAGTTCCCAGCTCTGTTCCCATCCACGCTCTGGGAAGATTTACCTCTTTCCACAAGGATATGTCCGTCTCCGGCTCATACCATTTCTCGGCCATACCGATATCATTAGCCAGTGCTTTTTCAAATCGTTTCTTATTATCGGAATTCTCTCTTTGGAATTTTCCGAAATCATTTAATGCCAATTGATTATAATCGGCCGACATTGCCGGTGGAAGCATATCAAATGCTTTTCTGCTTGTCCATGTCCTTACTCCGGTAGCTCCCCAAGACGAATGTATAATTCCAATCGGAATATTCAATTGTCTGTAAAGTTCACGCGCATAATAGTATCCTACAGCCGTAAAATTGCCAACAGTAGAAGGAGAACAGATTTCCCACTCACCTGCCATATCTTCTTGAGGCGATGCGTTCACAGTCCGTGAAACATTCAGAGAGCGAATCATCGGATAATTGGCCGCTTCAATCTCTTTTGGAGCATTTGCGGACAACTTTACCTGGAATTCCATATTCGACTGTCCACTACAAACCCACACGTCTCCTATCAGAATATTTTTGATTTTAATCTCATTGCTTTTACCTGAAACAATCATCTCGTAAGGTCCGCCAAAAGGCATTTCTTTCAGTTGAAGTTCCCAATAACCGTCATTATTTGTACGGGTTCTCAGGTTTTGCCCATTAAATATCACAGTTACCAGTTCTCCTTTGTCTCCCCATCCCCATACTTTGACAGGAGCATCCCTCTGAATAACCATATTATCGGCAAAAACACCGGATACCTTAATCATCGCGGATAAATCAGCAATGCCCAATAATCCAAGAATAATCACTACAAATTTTCTTATCATAATCCGATTCTTTAACATTATCAATTAACTTCTGTAATCATAAAAACAAAGCTATCAAACATGGCACTATCATTTACATTTATCCCCATCTTCATCAATTCTTCGCCTGTAAAGATCTTGTCATTTCCCCAAAAGGAACTTTTCTTGCCCATTCTGTTCAGTTCTGTCAGTTTATACTTCTTTTTTTCGTCCAAGCCATCCAATTTAAATTCCAAGAAACAATCTCTACCGTGAAATTCGAAACTATAAGCAAACACAACTGCATTTTTTTTATCTTTATCAACATACATGGATGCCGCCCATCCGCCCTCATCATAAGGCGAAACAAGCCGGTATAAGTCACCGAACTGCACTATCGGACGAATCTGTTTATAGGTTTCTATCGCGTTTTTAGCAAAAACACGTTCATCGCCCTGCAAATCTTCAGGTTGTAGTTCCATGCCCAGACGTCCGGCCATAGCCACATCAAACCGATACTTCAGCGATGCATGCATTTTTGTTTGATGATTAGGACTGATCGAAACATGAGCACCCGTAGCGATAGCCGGAAAAAACATATTAGTACCGTATTGAATAAATATCCGGCTCAGCGGATTCGTATTATCACTGGCCCAAACTTCATCATGATACTTTAAGGCACCAAAATCCAAGCGTCCTCCACCCGATGAACAGAGTTGAATAGTGATATGCGGATATTTTTTACGTACTCTGTCATAAACAGAATATAAACCATTAATGTAATCCACCCAAAAATGAGACTGCTTGTCAGCCGGAAGATATTCCGAACCGGCACGATTGATAAAACGGTTCGAATCCCATTTGATGTATGAAATATTAGACGAACTACTTACTATATCATCAAATGTTTCGACGATAAAATCCTGTACCTCCGGATTCGTCAAATCCAATACACATTGGCTTCTGACTAATAAAAGCTCCCGATTACCGCTTCTAACGATCCATTCCGGATGTTTTTCGGCTAATTCACTTTTAGGATTCACCATTTCCAACTCTACCCAAATCCCGAACTTTACACCTTTCTTATGTGCATAATCCGCTAAATGACCGATCCCTCCGGGAAGTTTTTTCTTATTCACCTGCCAATCCCCCAACCCGCACCGATCATCATCGCGAGGATATTTATTACCGAACCAACCATCATCAAGAACAAACATTTCAATACCGAAATCAGCAGCAGCATCAATCATCCTTTTCACCTTTTTCTCATCAAACTTAAAATAAGTGCCTTCCCAACTGTTCAAGACAACAGGACGTATCTCATTCCCATGCGCCAATGCGTACTTACGACACCAGTCATGATAATTTCTTGAAATCTGCCCACGACCGCAAGAGCTATAAGTCCAAATCATTTCCGGCATTTTAATTTTCTTTCCCGGTTCTATCAGGAGCATCGAAGCATATGGATTAATCCCCCCTACCATATGCAATATACCATATTTATCAAGTTCGAAAGTCATTTTATAATTCCCCGACCAGGCTAATGATCCGGCATATATCTCACCTGTTCCCTCTTGTGCCGGAGCATCTGCCGAAAGCATAAAGGAAGAATTCACCGACTCCGTTGTCAAAATCCCGGTCCGTGCTTCTATGCTCTTTGTTCCCGGTGTCAACTGCTCTTCTTTCATTTTCATTTCAGCTCCCCATCCTCCATAAAAATGAGTGAGATAATAAGACTTACGATGTAAAGGAAGATAAGCCGAAGCTATTTTTTCAATCTTGATGGCATCTTGTTCTCCATTTTCCAATTCTATGTATTGAGCGATAATATTCTCCTTTTTATATGCCTTAAATACAATATTGACAAAAAGAGGATATAATTTATCTTTAAGTCGAATGGTCGTCTCAGATACATTATCATCCATGTTTATCGTATTATGCTCTACATAATATAGATCGGTAGTAAATACTCCATCAGCGTGTGTCAACTGCAAAGCGGGATCCAAAAAGTCTCCGGAAGTAGGAAAAATCTCCGGTATAAGCGAACGACCATCACGCCTGAGCTTGTATTCCTTATTTAAAACAGTAGTCCGGCTATCGGAAACCAATCTATCTCCAAAATACAGAAAAGAGACCTTCTTATTTTCCGAAATAGTAAAAAACATATTCAATCCGGCCGTTTCTATAGTTATAAAATCCATTGATTTCGCACAAACTTCCACTCCGCACAGAATAAACGATAAAAAAGTAATCAATACACACTTTCTCATATCATCATAATATTAGTTTTCCATTTATTTTTCAGACATTCTCACCGGCAGGGTAAAAGGAAATGCCGGTAAGCCATTTTTATTATATAGATTTGCGTTCACGTTATTTTCTACAGCATAACTCACCTTTACCGGATTCTGAATATTTTCACAACCTATTATTAATTTATTTCTTTTAGTAAAAGCTTTCACTTTTCGCTTTTCTCCGGTAGCATCAGTCACCCAAATATCATTTAGTTCCCCTCCTTTTATGCGCAATTCTTTCACAAGATTAAAGCTCACTACTATTTTATCTCCTTTAGCCACTGCTTTCTCCGCCACCGGATAATCTGCAATTTTTTTTCTCCCATATATCTTACTCAATGCCATATCAGCAAATCGTTGTCCGAAAGGCAATTTATCATCCGGATGTACATCATCCGCATTTCCAATATCAATCGTACAGATGACATAAGTATCTTTTTTCTCACGTGCCTTTAACTGTGCATCTCTCAAAATCGCTGCCCGTTCGGCAGACGGATAGTTAAAATTGGTCAGTTGCCCGACAAGAACAGGAAAATCCAAATGGAAACCGGCTCTCCAACTATCAATCATACTCTGCAATTGATATTCATATTCATCGGCCCATTCCACACTATTTTCTCCTTGATACCAGATCAGCCCGGATATGGTATAGGGCATGCAAGGATGAACCATTCCGTTATAAAGGGAACCGGGCTTACAATGCGGTCGTTCCAGCATATGAACACTTTTCGGTTTTTTAACAATCTCCCGGGCAGTACCTTTTGCCAAATTTTCTTCCTGCAAAGCCAATTTCTCTGCGTATGCAATGCTATCATGCGGAAAATCCTTCTTCCATTTCCACCATCTGTCTGTCGCTTTTCTCAAATTATCGTCAGAGGCCTGTAAATCATAAGAAAGCCATGATTCAATACCTGTTCCGGCCCAAGAGGCAGAAATAATTCCAATCGGAACATTTAACTGTTCTTGTAAGAAAACGGCAAAATGGTAACTCATAGCCGAGAAATGTCGAACAGTTTCAGCATTACATTCTTTCCAAACAGCATTCTTACCAAAAACAGATTCCTTCCGGTCTGAGACATGACGCGGAACATGAAACAAACGAATATTGGCATGGTCGGCATTTTTCAATATGTTTTCAGCATTCTTTTCTTCTATGATTGACCATCCCATATTAGATTGCCCACTGGTAAACCAAACTTCACCTATTAAAACATTATTCAGTTCTATCCGGTCCGTTCCATTGATCAATATATGATAGGGTCCTCCAGCTTCAGGGGTAGAAATATACATATTCCATTTACCATCCAATCCGGTTTTTGCCACATACTTCCTATTATTCCAACTTGTCTCTACGGATATATCCGTCCCTGGCTCGTCCCAACCCCAAAATGCAACTTTTGATTTCTGTTTCAAGACCATATCATTACCTATAAGTCCAGGCAAAATAGTCTTTGCATACAAAGTACCGAATGAAGTGATAGAAAGAAGAAAAATCACCAGAAGATTTACAAAAAACTTTTTCATAATATTAAATATTTTCAAAACACAGGAATTACTGCATAAAAGTATCCTCTGTAATATCAGAAAACAGAGTACTTTTTAGAAAAACTCTCATCATTACAAATAAGATTAATAATATAAATCCCCTGTTTAAGCCGATGTAAAGTAACCGAAGAATATCCAGAAAAAGAATCTTCAAGAATTAACTGTCCATAAGCATCAAAAACTCTCATTTTCACCTGTTTTTCTTGATATCCATTTAAGCTTACATATCCATTATTGTCTACACGAATCAATTTCTCCCCATCGTGTTTTATTTGACTCAACCCTGTCCCCACAGGATCTTTATCCGTAACAATATTTTTCACATACTTCGTTACATACTCCATATCATTCCGAATTAAAAAATTCTGTCCATGATCTCGTACCCAAGTAGCAGGTTCAATCGTATTCTTATAAAAATAGCCACCATCTATCGCATTGAGAAACACACACGGTTTTGGACAATTCTTTATCGTATTACGATGAATAATGATATTCTTAAAACCACCTGCAGGTGCCAAATCACCATTCGACGCTTCCAATACTACGGAAATAGCAGCTGCCTGAGAACGCTTCAAATTTTGGCGGAACATACACGTTTCTATGTGATTACCACTTATTTCCAGATTTCTCGATAGTCCTGCCTCCATCCAATTAAATTCAGGAGCAATAATTATTGCACCGGCACCAGTATATGTTATTTCATTATTTTGTATTTTTCCATCTGATGATTTTATCAATATTCCTCTTCCCGGAACATGGCCAATTTTATTATTGATAACCCGGAACCCCGCCCCGATTCTGTCAGTTGAATAAATCACATCACCCGGAGTGACATTACTAACTTTATCCCAATCTTCCGCTGAAAAACGAACCATTACAGTTCTTATATACCGGGTATCTTTAATATCTTTAAAATAAGACAAACATTTCTTTATATCCTCTGCGGTAGGATCGGCTGACAACGTCACTCGTGTGGGCTTAGCCTCTCCACGATAGACCCCATCATTCGAAACAACAACAACATTTTCATCTTTCTTGATAGTTACATCTGCAAGATTATAATCCCTTGCCAAAATATACAATTGTTTATATTCTTTATCTACCTATATACCGGATAAAAATTCCCGTTAATTGCTATCGGGTCGTCATTTGTATACTGAATAACACATTCCTCTATAGTAGGTCCTATTGTCGCATGCTTACTATGAATTCCATCAGCAATACCAGGTCGTAACCTATCTTGAGGATATTTGGGATCATCTACTTTCCGATCGATAATACAACGATAATAATGTGTATTTTCACAATAATGTTCGGCAAAATGAAAAGCAGGAGAATCATAAATGGTTATACCGGACATTGTCAGATTCTTACAATGATTCATAATGATACAATGACCAACATAAGTAGTAGGAATATTATTGAATACAACAAAATCACCGACTTCATAAGTTCCGACCTTAGGCATTGTCAAATTTACCTGTACTTTACGATCCTCTAAATAAACAATCGGATCTTTTATTTCATTGGTATAAAGATTCCAAATCAACTCCCGGGTATTTTTATCAAAGAAATGTACTCTATTCTGCACTGTTTCCGGATTCAGCATCGGATACCCTTCATGTATCTCCACTTGAAGTGTCTTTGCATCGGCCGACATTTGAGTAATCGTACCTTGTGTAGAGCAAGGCGGATCATACTCTATTGTCAAATCAGAAAAGACCATATCTTCACAATACTCAAAACTAAAAGCCTGTTTCTGATAATTACAAATAATTGTCGAACCATTTCCCTTGACCTGAACATTTTTTTTATAACTAAATAAGTAAGGTTGTTTTCCATCTTTCAAATCAAGGATGTAGGTTCCTTTGGGAATATCAATCACAGAATTATTGATTTGAGCATCAAGAACAGTCCGTAGATCCCCATTTACTTCTCCCGCATTGCTCGTACAAGAGATCATTCCCAAAAAGAATAGTAAACCGAAAGATTTCATTTTATGTTTCATAAGTATTTTATTGATTCTTTATTTACTCGATTTTTACTTTTTAAAATTCATCAACCAATGGCCTATTCTCCAGCCATGCCAACATATTCATAACCAGATAATTCCAATTCTGAAATCCAGGATTTAGTATAGGCTCCCCATTTTCAGGCTGATAATACTCGTGTAAAGCCCCGAAACGTTTAAAATCACGTCCAAATAACTTTATAGTTTTCTCGGCCAATTCGTACGCCTCCTCTTCATACCTATATTTCACCAACCCTTTCCAAACCATATAATTCGAAATCCCCCACACGGGCCCTAACCAAGATGACGGATTACCGGTAGCTTTCAAATTATACATCTTCTCCATTTTAGAAAGAGTTCTGATGCCATACGGAGCATTAAAGGTTTCTGCATTTTTTAAATGTTCCCGAACGATTCTTTCCGATTGTTCCGGCGTTGCAATATCTGCCCACATGGCCAAAAAGCCTGACCAAACACCAATTCTCATGATCAGACAATCCCAATCACGAGGCATGCCACTATGTCTCTCAAATGCCTCCGACCCCCTTACAGGCAATAAATTCAAATCTACACTATAGAAGAAACCGTCTCTTTCATCCCAACAATGCTTTTGAATAGCTTCTCGCAAATCTGATGCATTCTTTTGATATTGAGGTGCGATCTCAAACAGACCCAACCTTTCGCACAAATAAGCTACAGCTTTCAATTCCTTATACATCAAACAATTTAAAAAAATAGATCCGGAGCTTCTTGCCGGACGATAATAGGTACACGGATCATTATCTACTCCGATAGCTACATCATTTTGCCAATAATATAATCCGGTAGCCCGATCTCGATGATGGTTAATATAATTATTCACAAAAGTCTGAAGATAATAAAATTTAACTCTAAGCCATTCGGCATCACCACCATTGAGTTTTGTTAAAAATGCAGCATGTTGAGCCAAACATGGCTTATGCATATTCGTTTTATAAATTTCTTTAGGTTGTATTTCGGCTCTCACAGATTCCCGCTTTATATTTATAGGTATCCAACCATCCATTCCTCCAAATTCCAAAAAATTCAAGATACAACCTTGCTCATATTCTATGGCTTCTTTCGAAGCTTTATCATTACCTATATCCAACAATATCTGACGTAGTGCTATATTAGTCAGCCAAGAATCCCAATCCCATAAAACATCGGAGTATTGATTGCTTCCCGGAGTAATAAAAGGATATTTCAAAGCCATCCCCTCTTCTCTGAACATTCCTCTGTAATCATTGTAAATACATTTTTTTATGATAGAACTATAATCTCTCCATGTTTCTTCTTGTTGAGAATAAACAGAAAATATTGCTATCGAAAATACAATAAATAAAGAAAAAGCTCTTTTCTTTTCCAAGAATTTATCCATAGTTACAGGATTTAATCTTCAATAATTATTTTATATAATTCACAGAAAGGTGCATAAACCTTTTCAAAGCACCTTTCTGTGTTTTATTTTTATTTCAAGATCTTTTCAGAATATACCTTTCCATTTTTATCTACTATCCGCACGATGTAAATACCTTTTTCCAGATTCTGTATGTTAACAGATGTAACGTTCACAGCACTAGGAATGCACGGCATACCAAAAGATGTATACATTTGAACCGATGCAACTTCTTCAGAAAAATACAAAATACCTGTAAGATGATTCAAATAAACATGAACCTGAGAATCCACTTTAAATTCATTGACAGAAGAAACAACTCCATTATACTCGAAAGCACCTAAATCTCTGGAATTACCAGTTTTAGCAACACCTCTTATATCAGTTTGCGGAATCAATTCTTCTCCTTTATATATCAACGAAGAAACTCCATTATCAATAGCATATCCTTCAGGATCATTGATCTCGATATAAGGAATACCTTCTGTCGGTTCGGTTAACTTACGATTAATTCCCACTTGTTTCAGTTTCTGGTCAGTAGACTTGCCGCGAACACTTTTGTTGTTATTTGCCGTAGCAATATCTTCATTATTAAAATGATACAAAAATCCGGCACCCCAAGTCGCATCATACGCTCCACCTACACCATCAATCAAATTATTCTTAATAATATATTCACCTGTCGATCTGGCATCTTTTTCCCGGATTGACCATCCCCAACCTAACTGGTCAACCATTGTTCCGTCACCTTTATCAATAGGTTCTATCATACAATCCAACATAATATTATTTACAAAAACCAAATCGAAATCACCACCAAAGTCACTGAAATTTATGGCATTCTGGTCTGTCTGAACTAATCCGTCAACACCAGTATTGTTCATCATGGACGTATTGTTTACAAAAACAAAACTTCCCGACATCCCTACAGTAGGCGCTGGTTTCTGAGAAGTAATAAGATTCGCTTGTGGGCCTTCCGTACGATTTTTGTAAAATACATTATTAACAAACTTCAAGTTTACATTTCCTTGTTCGCATCTTGCCCAGTGCATGAATCCACTGGCACCCACAGACTTATTGTTTGATACCGTACAATTCATAAATGTTACATTCGCATCACATTCCTCATTAAGGAATAAACGTATGCCACCTCCTGTAGCATTTCTGGCTGTATTAGTAGCCACGTTAGAATCAAAATAACACTTATCAAAAGTAATATCCATCTCCATACCTTCTATGTATAAAGCACCTCCGGCAGCTCCACTACCATTTTCAGCCACACCGTCTCCCGTTTCATTATTTCTGAATATACAATCTTCAAATCGGGCATAAATAGGATTCTCAGATTCTCTCAGACAAACGGCACCGCCTTGATAAGCTTTACATCCTTCAAAAATTGAATTTTTTACAACCAGTTTACCTTCACTGCAAATGGCGCCTCCACGGCAGTTTACTCCAGTAGTAACCACTCCGTTTCTCACAACAACATTATTAAGATTCAACTCCGAATATGGATCTACGTATATCATACCACCAGATCCGGTTCCCCCATCCCGATGCAAATTTTTCAGCGTAATATCTTCCAAGTTCAACTTCACTCTTTTCAAATCAAAGAAACTTGAAACATTCATTTCTCCATCATTAAACTCATCGATCATTCACCCCCATTATTGCAGCTTCAGGAGTACCCCCTTTTATTGTAACTTCTTTGATAGTAGCCTCCTTACTTACGTCAATTACCGGGTCCAAATAGATTTCATCCAATACAATAATTGTACATCCATCAGTCCAATTATCAGCATTTAGTGAATACCAAGGTTGCTCTTTAGTTCCAGGATTATCATCACTTCCACTCGAACTTACATAAAAAGTTTCTTGGCTGATAAATTAGACTGCCAGCACAATGCCAATACCATAGAGTAAAATAAGTTTTTCATAAATTTCAAATTTTAATGTTTAACATAAGCTCTATTACTACATTTATATCAAAGTACTTTAATGTTCAGATTATAACCGATCAACGTTCGTTGGTCATTAAAAACTCCAACGTTCCACCCTGCATAATATCATCATATGAGATTTTATAATCTCTGATTTGTCTTCCATTCAACTGAACTGATTTCACATATTTATTCTCTTTAGACAAATCATGTGCTATCATTGTGAATACTTTTCCATTCTTCAATTTTATTTGTGCCCGAGGAATCTGAGGGGCCCCCATTACATATTCAAGACTGACCGGATTCACAGGATAAAATCCTAATGCACTGAATATATACCAGGCTGACATCTGACCACAATCATCATTCCCACATAGCCCATCAGGTTTTGGTAAATAGAAGCGATCGAATACTTCACGGACTAATTCAGCTGTACGATCATTTTTCCCAAGCAAAGTATACATATATATTACATGATGACTCGGTTCGTTTCCATGAGCATATTGACCTATCAGGCCTGTTACATCTCCAACAAATCCAGTCTGATCAGTAGATTGTTCAATAACAAAAAGTGAATCCAGCTTCATTATCATCTTATCTGTTCCCCCCATTAACTCTGTCAACCCTGCTATGTCTTGTTGTACATGCCATGTATATTGCCAAGCATTCCCTTCAGTATAATCACCACCGGCAGTCCCGGCATGAGATAAATGAAAAGCACTGAATGGTGTACGCCATTTGCCGTTGGAATCTTTTCCACGCATCAGTCCCGTTTCATTATCAAATAGCTTTTTATAACTCGCCGAACGTTTCATAAAAAAATCATAATCATCACCTTTACCCAATTTCTTGGCCAACTGTGCTGCACAATAATCATCATAAGCTCCCTCCAACGTACGAGAGACAGATTCTTCTTCCACAATGTCAAAAGGAAAATATCCATATCGATCATAGGCCTCTACATCATATTTAAAATGAGAAACTGTCAAAGATTTCTTGATCAAATGATAAGCCTGTTCCACATCAATTCCCGGAAAGTTTTTCAAACAGGCTTCTACAATAACCGGAACTGCATGATTACCAATCATACAATGCGTCTCTTTTCCCCATAACGTCCAAATCGGTAAATACCCTTGGCATTCGGCGTGCAGTAACATAGAATTTACCATATCGGGAAGTAACTCCGGAGTAAGAATGGTATATAGAGGATGAGCCGCCCGATAAGTATCCCACAAGGAAAAAGTAGAATAATATATTCCAAAAGGAGAAAGCGAAACCGAATCTTTCGCATTTTTATATTGTCCGTTTACATCGGCTACGTTATTAGGTTGTATCAGTAAATGATACAAAGCCGTATAAAAATTTATTTTCTGTTCATCAGTACCTTCAATTTCAATCCGTGACAAATAATTCTCCCATTTATTTTCAGCCTCTTTTCGAACTGTATCAAAATCCCAATGTTCCAATTCCAAATTCAGATTCTTTTTAGCTCCCTCAATGCTAACCATTGAAAAAGCAACTTTTATCTGTACCTCTCTTTCATCAGCTAAACGAATTATCTTACGAGGAGCCTTATCTTCACGTCCATCCTCAGCATCTTCAAATGCTACAATTGGTTTATCTAACTTTATTACATAAAAGAGATCACGTTCAACCCAGGCCTTCACTCGCTGATAACCAGTTATAGTATACATATCCTCTTTTTGTATGTCGGCATCAAGTACTCTGTTATCATAACTATTTTCACTCCCAACCATTCCATTCTGAAAGTTAATGTATATTGCAGGATTCTCTTTTTCAAACTGATACCGATGCATAGCAACATGCGAAGTAGCCGTTAACTCTACTTTCACCGAATTATCAACTAGCTCCACAGAATAGTAACCAGGATTAGCCACTTCTGAATCCTTCCGATACGTACTTTGAAAATTCTTTGTATCCTTCCCTGAAAATGGCATAATCAGTATATCACCCATATCCGGTACTCCTGTACCATTCAACCGATTTTGAGAGAATCCTGATATCATGGTATCCTCATAACGATATCCGGCACAATAATCCCAACCAATACACCCGGTCTGAGGACCAGGTTGTACCATCCCCAAAGGATAAGTCGCCCCCGGAAAGGTATGCCCTGTATAAGTAGTACCTATAAAAGGGTCTACATATCGATTTAACTCAGAAGATATTTGTTTGTTACCAGAACATGAAACAAATAATAATGCAACATATAGAAAAGGAATAAGGCTTTTCATGGGTTCAATATTTAAGATAATTCTTTAATTAATAATTTGCTTTCCTTTGTCTTCAACAGAGTACCAAAATCTATAGAACACAGATCAAGTACTAAAAACTTAAGCAAATGTATGTGTATGAACCTAATAAAAGATTAATCAGACCTTAACTGAAGTAATTTATTAAAAACAAAAATATAACCCACTGATAACATGAGCATTAAGATCAAAAAAAAATTAAGATTCAATCAGGTTTACACACCTTAATTGAATCTTAATTTATCATTAATGAACTAAAACACTTTAAAATATAGTCTTAAAAATAGAATGATAATGTAACTATCTACTATGATACAACTTCGTCGTAACTAATTTCAGGATAAGTATTAAGCAAACGTAAATGTTCTTGCGCGAATTTATCAAAACATTGTTTAGAAGCACCTTTCTGCCCAAGCAAAAACAATGCACGGCATTTTATTCTCACAGCTTCCTCATCTATATTATCATGAAGCAATATCACATTGGCAATTTTCACCTGCAAATTCAAATCTGATTCTACCTCCGGCAACAATACTGATTTTAAAAGAACTTCTATCAAAAGAGTCGAATACTCCGATTTGTATCCATCTGCCCATTCCGCATTCAAATTAGGAAGAAGAGTTCCATTCTGAGCAATATCTAAAATGGCAGTCAATATATTCGCACTAACTCTCTTTTCCTCCTTAGTCTTTTTCAGTAAGAGCATGATGTTTTTATAATCACAGACAACTTTATCCCCCATCTCTACAAACCAATAAGATGTCTTATTGACAATACTAATATCACCAACTTTCTCTAACAATAATCTAAGCTTTCGCACATTGACGCTTCTGTTATTCGATGCACTGGCTTTATCCATTTCAAACCAGAATGTTTCATCCAATTTCTCCGAAGTAACCTTCTTTCCGTCTTTTACAGTACTTAATAAAAGATATAAGAGAATCTGTTTAACGATAGGAGTGAAATTATCAGTAATATCTACTCCTTCTTTATCAAAAACCTGAAATCCTCCCAAAAGCTTTACAGTAGAAACCGGAGTTTTTAATTCAACAGTAGGCGATTTTGTTACACTCCCGGAAAATGAAGAGATACTTTTTGCAGGAGGAGTTTCCCTTCGTTTTCTTCTTACGCAAAAGAAAACAACAAAAGATAAACAAATAAGGAATAAAAGGCATATTACAAAAATCAATTGATTACTTTTTTTCTCTGCCAATCCACTCTTCTGAATAACATCCGATACCTTTAATGGAGGATATGACAAAGAATAAATATCCACATTAAAATTATCCGATTGATTTTTCTGCATTAAGACTGCATATAAGATAGATTTCTCCTTGTCCAATATAAGATCACAGAACGATTCCATATCTAAAAAATTATATGGAATAGAATCGGCAATAATAGAAACAGAACCATCTGTAAGGCTCACTTCACATAGACTTAATAAAGTATGAAAACGATTATTATCATAAGCCAGTGCATATGCTTTATCTTTATCAATTATCATTGAGTTTGAAAAAGTTACCGGTACTCTCGGAACGGTCAAATCAAACAACTTTTTGCAAGTTTGATTTCGAGAATCCATTTCATACAAATCATAAAAATTCTTGGGAGATTCTTCCTGTTTTCCGGATATACTGCCATATCCTCCCAAAAGTAAAAATTTGCCCTTCCCCAAATAACCTAAAGCACTCAAATAACGCGGAGAGATATCCTTTGACATATTCTTTATATCCCAAACACCACTGTCTAATGGATGTGTAGACAACCACGCTTTATAAGACTGATAGCCATATCCTCCAAACGTAACCAACTGCCTTTTTTCCATATCAATAAAACGATTATGGTGGTGTGCCGGTGCAAACCTCTGATCTAACTTATCTCCTGACCACTCATTCTTTGCAAAATCATAAAGAATAAAGTCAGGATATAGCAAACTGTAAGAAACCAACCGATCGTTTATACAATCATAGATCATCTGGCTACTCCCCCCTGCACCAAAAGGAGAACCTTTTTGAGTTTTAATTCTTTTGATACGAAAATCATCCATATTAAAGAAAATCATAGAATCAGAAGTAGCAATAAAAAGTCGATTCTGAATAGAATCAAAAGCTATCTGAGCATATCTCTCCGACACAGGAATAGATGTTTCTTTTTGCCATTTTATATATTTATCAATATCCCAACTTCCGTTCTCTACTATCGCTTCTTTACTACAGATATCATCATATACCTTTGTACCTGCATATTTATCTAATTTCCAGAAATAGAGTAGATCCCCTTTATCATTCCGAACAGCAACATCTTTTATTGAAATCGGAGGTACATCTGAACTGTAAAACACTTTAGTCCAATTTCTACCAAAATTAATTCTGATATCGTCTAATTTATTAAAAGAATAAGGTATCGTCTGGATATTATCATTAATAGAACAAATAATTTTGTCTTGCTTGAAATTAATCTTCATCTTACTCCAGTCCTCCCGACTCTTGGGTAACGATATTTTAAAATCAACATTAGCTAAAGCTTTATCATCATCAATCAATACGAAATTTAGCTTAGAAGCATTTATATTCGATATTATATCAAAACTATTAGTACCAGAGGTAACCCTACATATATAACCATAAGTCTGTATTCCCGGATTAAATTTAATATCAAGCTCTAATGAAAAACCACCCTGAAACGAAAAAGGATCATCCGGAGTTAAATTCAAAGACGTTCTCACATCTTGGTTTACAGTATGAGAATAAAAGGTCAAGCCATAATGAATGTTACTTCCATTCACATAAAAAAACGAGAAACAAAAAAACAATAATAGATATATTCTACGCATAACAACAAACCCTCATCAACGGAATAAAAATGTTAAAATAGTATTTTACAAAAGGTTTAATTATCAATTTTAGTATAACAAGGTAAATTACTCATATAGCAATATCCTCTGCAAATATTCACTAAAATTCCAAGAATAAGCAAACAAATAGCCATAAATCTTATATATAAAAAGGGGACTAACAATCTTTTCAAGTTTTTATAGTACCAAAAGCGTGGAACTGCGTGCTATCATTTGCTTCTGAAAGTCCTGAGAAACCCGAAACTACAAATGAATAGACAGCAGACCCACGCTGATACAGCGCGGGAACCGACTATGTCATTCTTGTAGTTTCTTAAAATTTCTCAGGTTTTCAGAAACAAGAATGAAGCATGACGCTTCTTACAATTCTTTCCTAATAAATATTTTGAGCCTATCGCTATAATCTCATTGCAAAAATATAAAAACTTATTAAATAAAAAATTATATATACCACTTTTCTTGTAGATTTAATATTCATCCGGGATTTATCTCAAATACCAGAAGAAGTATACATTCAATCTTTATTCTTTGATGAAAAAAGTTCACCATGAGTACCTATATTCTCTTCCCCCACAAACATGAAACAATAATTCTCTTTTCTTCCCTAAATAACTTCTTTTTCTCAAAGAAAAAAGTTATCTTTGTTTATTATAAATCTATAACCTCAAGTTCTGATTATAGAACCAAAAGTTCTATTCTTACAACTAAAACTTATATTTATAAAACCAAAACTTTCAGTTGTAGATTATTCAAAGAGAAAGAGAACTTTTTTCAGGAAGGAAAGCAAGTTTTTATCCTGTGTTCTACAAGTATTAAAAAGATATTATATAAGGAAAAAGATATGGCACAGTATATAATGGAAGAAATGCCCGATATACACAAGACGGGCGAACGAGTACTCTACCCCCGGTTTGCGATGATAGATCAAATAGACTTCAACGGTCTGGTACGCAGAATAACGGATACCAGTGGATTCAAACCGGGAGAAATCGAAGGAATACTGAAGCAAGCAGCCCTGGAAATGGCCAAACTAATGGCAAACGGATGCTCGGTGAAACTGGATGGAATAGGAACATTTACCCCGGCACTGACTTTGCGCGAAGGGAAAGAAAGGGAAGAAATCGGTGAGACGGGCAAGCACCGCAATGCACAAAGTATCATTGTGGGAGGGGTAAACTTCCGGGTAGACAGGAGTATGATAAGGAATATCAACGAAAGATGCTACTTGGAAAGGGCAAACTGGAAGTCCAGGCGTTCTTCTGAAAAGTATACACCGGAGCAACGGCTGGAACGGGCTATAAAATACCTCGACGAACATCCGTATTTAACAGTCCGTGAGTACCAAAAACTAACGGGACTGCTCCGCACAACGGCAACCAATGAACTGAAACAATGGGCCAAACTACCAGATTCAGGTATAGATACTTCCGGCCGGGGAGCACACCGGGTGTATATAAAACAAAGTACAAAGGAGTGATTACAAATTCTTGCTGTGATGCATCGCAAACTGCATAAATACTTGCGATAAGCCTCCCTCCTGCCCTTGCTGATGTACGAAACAAAACTCACGCAACATCTGCATTCCTCTTATCTCTATGACACGGAAGGTACCGGCAGCCAGTTCCTTATAAATTGAGCGAACAGACACAATACCCATGCAATCCGTATTCTCCAGAAATAACTTAATGCTCTCGGTACTGCCTAAATACATCAAGACATTAAGAGAAGACAGCTTGATATTATGCTGTAACAAAGTACGTTCAAAGACATCAAGCGTACCCGAACCACGTTCGCGAAGTACAAGAGGAATACCTGGTAAATCTTCTGGAGTTATTTCATCCGGTAGCGAAAGTTTACTTTGGTTATGTACCACAGCCACCAGTTCATCTTCTAAAAAAGTTGTATATTTCAGATTAGGTAAACGAAAGATGCCCTCAACCAGGCCTAAGTCAATCCGATGTTCTTGCAACGCAGCTTCTATTCCACGAGAGTTTCCATTCAGCAAAGACAGATTTACCTGTGGAAATTTACGAATAAAATTTCCAAGTAAAGGTGGAAGTACATATTGGGCAATGGTAGTACTGGCTCCAAGTTTTAATTCACCTATATAATCACCATGCAGAAGATGCATTTCATATTCCAACCGCTTATAGGCATCAAGGATGCGTTCGCTATGTTCCAGAAGCAATTTCCCGGCTTCTGTGAGAGAAATTTTATTCCCCTGCCGATCGAAAAGCCGCGTCTGATAACAAGTTTCCAATTCCTGGATATGTTTTGTTATGGCAGGTTGACTTACAAAAAGCTCCTGAGAGGCTTTAGTGAAACTGAGATTCTTCGCTACACTCTGAAATACTTTCAAACGAAAATCGGACATATTAAGTAGTGATTAACGATTAGTGACAGGTGAAAAAAGAGACTTCTATAATTCGTCTCCTTTTATTCCCAATGCTTGCATCAGTGGATATGCCAGCATCTCCCACTGATACTCTATAGTCTCTTCCGATTCATCCACCCGGAACTGAATAATCTCTTTTTCTTTTACTTTATTCAAAACAGCAGTCACTTTATTACCATACTCTTCATTGAAAGAAAGCACAATCAGCTTTTTCACATCTGCCGAGTCAAGGACTATCTGCAATAAATCAAGAAACAGCTCTTCACGAGTTACCATCCCTTCCAGGGTACTCCTGCGAAAGAAAACTCTCCAAACTGATCTGAAAAGGCAACCCCATCAAGCTCTTTTTTCAAATCTGACGGATTACAGAAAGCCAGATTAGAAGAGTCCTGATCGTACACAAATAACAGTTGCACTTTATTATCTCCCTCTTCAATACCGGCATCCAATGCCAAATAAGTAGTCAACAACGATAAATCAATTTCCTGTAACGGACGATTTAACACATTCTCGAAATATCTCTTCAAATCTGACACTATAAAATTCAGAAATGCGGCATCAACGAGCATCACTATCTCAGGAAGTTTTATCTTTTCATCCATAAAAATCTATTCTTGTCTATTTATTAGCGGATAAAGATACAATAAAGCTTTTATACAGACGGCATTAATCTTCTAAAATTTTACCACAAACAGGAATGGACTAGGGAAAACATTGAAACAACACTCTCAATGTATTGAGAAAAGACTCTCAACAGGTTGAAACACTTTTCTCAATACGTTGAAACAAAATGAAACATTAAAAAGGATGAAAACTTCCTCGCAAACAACGTTGTACATAGATATAAAGGCAGGACATTTTGTCAATCTATTATCTAAAATTACTGAAAAAATGGCATAATATGTGCATTGGCAAATCTTTTGCGCCCTTTCAGTGTTATTAGAAACGTGAAAATAAGAAAGGAGACATAAGATATGAACTTTAACAACTTTACCATTAAGTCACAAGAAGCGGTGCAGGAGGCCGTCAATCTGGTCAAAGCCCGAGGGCAACAGGCCATCGAACCGGTCCATCTACTTACGGGAGTAATGAAGGTAGGCGAAAACGTTACCAACTTCATTTTTCAGAAGTTAGGAGTAAACGGACAACAGATTGCACTGGTTGTTGATAAACAAATTGACTCATTACCTAAGGTTTCCGGTGGAGAACCCTATCTGAGCAGAGAGTCAAATGAAGTACTTCAGAAAGCAACCCAGTATTCCAAAGAAATGGGTGACGAGTTTGTTTCACTGGAACATCTGTTATTGGCTTTATTGACTGTAAAAAGTACTGCCTCTACCATTCTCAAGGATGCAGGTATGGCGGAAAAAGAATTACGCAGCGCTATCAGCGAACTGCGCAAAGGAGAGAAAGTAACTTCACAATCAAGCGAAGATACTTATCAGTCACTCGAGAAATATGCTATCAACTTAAACGAAGCAGCACGTAGCGGTAAACTCGATCCGGTAATCGGACGGGATGAAGAGATACGGCGTGTACTACAGATATTGAGTCGCCGTACAAAAAACAATCCTATCCTGATCGGTGAACCAGGTACCGGTAAAACAGCTATTGTAGAAGGTTTGGCACATCGTATATTGAGAGGTGACGTACCCGAAAACCTGAGAGACAAACAAGTATATTCTCTGGATATGGGTGCATTGGTAGCAGGCGCCAAATATAAAGGCGAATTTGAAGAACGATTGAAATCGGTGGTCAATGAAGTAATGAAATCCGAAGGGAACATTATTCTGTTCATTGACGAAATACATACACTGGTGGGTGCCGGAAAAGGTGAAGGTGCCATGGACGCTGCCAATATTCTAAAACCGGCATTGGCTCGTGGAGAACTGCGCGCTATCGGTGCTACCACCCTTGATGAATATCAAAAATATTTTGAAAAGGATAAGGCATTGGAACGTCGTTTCCAGATTGTACAAGTGGACGAACCGGATACCCTAAGTACTATTTCTATCCTCCGTGGATTGAAAGAGCGTTACGAAAATCACCATCACGTACGTATTAAAGATGATGCTATCATCGCTGCAGTAGAATTGAGTAGCCGCTATATCACCGATCGTTTTTTACCGGATAAGGCTATCGACCTGATGGATGAAGCAGCAGCCAAACTACGCATGGAAGTAGACTCTGTTCCGGAAGATCTGGATGAGATTTCACGTAAAATCAAACAATTGGAGATTGAACGTGAAGCCATCAAGCGTGAAAAGGATCAACCCAAATTGGATACAATAGGCAAAGAGATAGCCGAATTGAAGGAACAGGAGAAATCATTCAAAGCGAAATGGCAAAGTGAGAAATCACTGATGGATAAGATTCAGCAAAACAAAGTGGATATTGAAAATCTGAAATTTGAAGCTGAAAAAGCTGAACGTGAGGGTGATTACGGAAAAGTAGCCGAAATACGTTATGGTAAGTTACAAGCTTTAGATCAGGAGATAAAAGATACACAAGAAGAACTGAAACAAATGCAGGGAGGTTCTGCAATGATTAAAGAGGAGGTAGACGCTGAGGACATTGCTGATGTAGTATCCCGCTGGACAGGAATCCCCGTCAGCAAAATGTTACAAAGTGAGAAAGACAAACTGCTCCATCTTGAGGAAGAACTTCATGAGCGGGTTATCGGCCAGGACGAAGCAATTGCTGCCGTAGCCGATGCAGTACGCCGTAGTCGTGCCGGACTGCAAGACCCGAAACGTCCGATTGGATCATTTATCTTCCTGGGAACTACTGGTGTAGGTAAAACAGAATTGGCAAAAGCACTTGCTGAATTTCTGTTCGATGACGAAACAATGATGACACGTATTGACATGAGTGAATACCAAGAGAAACACAGTGTTTCCCGCTTGGTCGGAGCTCCTCCGGGATACGTAGGATATGATGAAGGCGGACAATTGACAGAAGCCATCCGGCGTAAACCATATTCAGTAGTATTGTTTGATGAAATAGAAAAGGCGCATCCGGATGTATTCAATATCCTGTTGCAGGTATTGGATGACGGGCGATTGACAGACAACAAAGGACGTGTGGTCAATTTCAAAAACACAATCATCATCATGACTTCAAACATGGGAAGCTCCTATATACAGAGTCAAATGGAAAAACTCAACAGCTCCAACAAAGAAGAAGTAGTTGAAGAGACCAAAAAAGAAGTGATGAACATGTTGAAGAAAACAATTCGTCCGGAATTCCTGAACCGTATTGATGAAACAATCATGTTCTTACCGCTAACGGAGAAAGAGATCAGGGAAATTGTTTTATTACAGATTAAAGGCGTTCAAAAGATGCTTGCGGGAAATGGTGTAGAATTGAAATTGACAGATGCTGCCATAAACTTTATAGCGCAAGCCGGTTATGATCCGGAGTTTGGTGCACGCCCCGTAAAAAGAGCTATCCAGCGTTATTTGCTCAATGACCTGTCGAAAAAGTTACTCGCACAAGAAGTAGATCGCAGTAAAGCAATCATTGTTGATGTTGCGGGGGATGGATTATCATTCCGTAACTAAAATAAAACAGATCCTTATATACAA
>BAJA01000029.1 GCA_000613465.1 Bacteroides nordii WAL 11050 = JCM 12987 | reverse complement strand
GTTATGGTAAACTTACCGGTTGTAGCTCTCAACCGGACTGACTTAAATGAGAAAGCTTTATTTGTATATGATCCGCTAATCAGACAATCTTTCAATGTATATTTGGAAGAAGCATTTGCTGCAAAATTAATGATATCTTTACTACCAGCAAATCCGGCATCAGCATCACCACAATCTATAAAGCTAACTTTCTCCATAGAAAAATCAATCGGAGTGGTTGCATCATTAGAATAATAACCACCACCCTGACATCTGTAAAAAGTAACATTATAAAAAGTAGCTTTACTAACTTTTGCTTTTTGAAGCATTATAGCTGCATTGGCAGGATTGCCGGTATTCAAGTCATGTACTACAGTATTCTTAACCGAGATTGTTGGAATTTCTGTTTCTCCCAATGCTTTAAGGAAACAAATTGTATAATCATAAACTTCGCAATCTTCAACTGTCAAAGAAGATACTTTAGCAACATTAGCCGGAATATTCACTAATATCTTAGAAGGAGTCTTTTCTTCCGATGAACAAAATGCAATAATCCCCTTTATAGAGAAATTAATATCACTTTCTATGGAAAACAGTACATTATCCATTTTGACTCTTCCGCTTTTTGCTGATATATTCACATCTTTAGTCAATGTAATACTACTCAATGTAGCATTTTCCAAGTCAGCAGCAACCACAACATCACCCCCCGCCTCTACTGCGGCTTTAAAATCAGCAAATGTAGAAACTTCAACAGCATTCAGTCTCAAACCACCTATTAATAACAGGCAAAGAATAAAAGTAATCTTTTGTTTCATAATCATTATATTTTAGTTTAGTTATTAATATGCTCCCTTCATACAATGTGAAGGGAGCCCCTGTATATTTATCTTTTAATGCAACGAACAGACATGCCAAACACTTTACCCAAAGGTCCTTGTACTATTATCCGTATTATAAGCTGCTCTCATTACATAGACGCTATTTCTACTAAACGGATCTTCTCCCGAATATTCAGTAGTACTCCAAAAGTAGGCTTCATAGCCAAATCTGTCAAATGAATAGGTAAAGTCTGAAGTATCCAACGTTCTCCAGCCTGCCGGTTGCATAGAAAAGCCGGTCTGATTATTGGACACAACACTTGTAGAAGCCTGCCAATACCCATCGGTTGCTTTTAAATAAGCAGTACATTTAATGGCTTTAGTAGGATCGGCACCCGGAACAATATAAGTTTTCAGAGATAAGAAATCCTGCTGAGTAGGTATATCCCATCCTTCCGGAGCAAGTTTATTACTGTTCACAACTGCATTCCAATTATACAAAGCTCCAAATACCTCTTTGTAATTCGTCGGATCATTGTTTACATAACAGAAAGCTCCCTCCGTATCATTTTTCCAATCCGCGCCACTCGTTATTTTATTAATCGGAGATCCATTGCTATATCTTTCGCATTTAAAATTATCTGCAATCCAATACTGGGTACCAATTTTAACAACACGATATTTGTTATAATCTAAATCAACCAATATATCTGCCTTAGCACTCGTGTTTCTCTGTAGTTTAGAAGCAGAAGTCGCTACCAGCTTATCTTTTTCAAGATATACTTTTTGTAAAGGACTTCCAGCTGTTCCGGCTGTATAAGTACAACTGTTTTTAGCAATATCCCACACTACATTGCCACCGTCTTTCACAGCAAGCCCCTTAGTCAAGTCAATCTTTCCGGAAACAACCGGATATACCACAACCATTTGTTCGGAGACAGTACTTGTTTTAATAAACTCTTTGCATACCTCAGCAATCTGTACATCACCATACATTATTTTCTGTACGTAGCTGGCCGAAAAATCAGCAGGTACATCAATAGCATATGCCATACCCGTATTGCTCTGGGTTACAGTGATATCCTTGCTCAAAGAGCCGGCTTTGACAGTAATAACAGCAGATCTGGGTTCACCATCCGTATATTCATCTGCCGAAACGGATAATACATCTCCATTGCGAGATACATTACACCACGTTTTATCAACATTGTAAGTCCATGAATCTGTATTCGTCGTTATGGTTACATTCACAGCTTCTCCACTGGCATCCAGTTCCACTTTATCCGGCACAAATGATAATGCTTCATTGGCAGCTGCTTGCTCCACCACAATATTTTTTGTGATATTACCTGCATATACGGTGACCGTTGTCGTACGTGGCTGTACTTTCAAATTATCGTCCACCTCAATAATCAGTAAAGCACCTTCAAACCTCAAACTACACCAATCGTCTTTTTCCGGACGTACCGCTTTCCAGGTAGCCTGATTAGTACTTACAGTTATTATTTCTTCATCAGCCGGAGCTGTAAAGTTCACTGTTTCTTTCGAAACAGACAGTGAAGGTTCGTCCTCCTTCGAACAACTAACGAATGAGACAAGCAGTAACAGCATTACGCCTACCCATTTAAATTCCTTTTTCATAAAAATCTCATTTAGTTTATATCTGTAATTTATTTGTTCACTTTCTCAAACTCCATCCAAACCCAGTTCTTCTTAGTGTTTACCAGATAGAGTTTATTGTCCTTCAATACCACAGAGTGTCCGGTTGAATCAAAAAAGTAAGAGTACATCTGAATACCAATGATATTATCGTAGATATTGATTACCTCATCTCCGATCCACCCTTCCGGTTCATCCTTCCCATATCTCACAAAGACAGCAATGTCATCTCTCTGCTTTTTTATCTCTTTGGCCAATACAGTTTGAGGTGCATCTTTACCATCAATACTAAGCAATACGGAGAAACCTGTTTTACCGTCTACATCCATAGTCAGCTGGGCACCGGCATAGTTCGGATATTTATATTTGTATAATTCAACCCAACCCTGAACATCATAACTTCCTCCGATCAGCCTGTAAGTATTTCCGGCAGCCTGTTGTAAAGTAGGATATACAATTAATGGAGTTTTGGACGTCATCAATGTATCCGTATTCTCGGCTACAAACCTGGCCTTGGCATTGTTCCATACGAAATGCTGAATACTCTTACTATTAACCGTCACCGGAGCAGTTAAATCAAATCCTGTATCTGTAAAGGTGAAAGCAGCAGATGATGTCTTTACCGTTTCTCCCTGCATTTCCTTAAATACCAGTTCTTTCTTATCATCTGATAGCGTCACATCTGCCGTAGCTGCCGTAGGAGACTTCAGACAATGAAAAAATGAATTATTAGAGATCGAGGCAATATCCATTTCACGGATAAGGCGAATCTTATGTTGTTCTCCCGCACCTACTTTCTTAAATACCACCCGGTCCTGATTTTTACGTCCTTTGCAAACCAGAGAGTCCTGCGTCAATTCCATAATAATAAACTCAAAGTCACCTTTATACCCCTCACCCAAAGGAGTAGTAGAAGGATCGGCATAAGTATGGATCACCGAATAGGTATCAAATGACAGCATCGGTCCTTCACCCGAATTGAGATTATAGGTGGTAGTAGATTCATCTTCATAGTTGGACCACATATAAACCCTGTCTTTACCCGTAAACTTCATGATGAAGCTAACGTAAGAAACAGCATTAGCCGGTTGATAATCCAGTCGCCAGCCATTAGGAGCTGTTTGCAGTATATCATCGCATTGCTTTAAGAAAGTCTTCATTCTTTCACTCGCCGATTGTGCAAACACATCATCCACTTCATTTTTGCATGAAGTGAAGAATAGAGCCATGAAAAATAGCATCCATATTCCTCTATTCAGATATTTAGTCAATTTTCTCATAATTCCTAATAATCTCCTAATACCACATTCTTTATTACTTCATCCATTTTCGCCTGGAAATGATACAAATCAATGTCCCATACATCCTTTAGATACCCCACCACAATTGCCTCTTTTTTGCGTAAAGCAGAACGGGCATCTTCACTTTTGATCGTATTGATCATTATATCCCAGTCTCTTTTATTATTTGTCAGCATAGTAGCTATCATTTCCACAAAGTCTTCATCGGGTGCAGACATGGCGTAATTTGTTATAAATCCTCTTTCCTGAGCATATTCATTGGAACGCAGATACCAACTGGAAGAATATCCGGTCGTTATAGTACGATAATCCCGGCTATAAGCTACTTGCTGATGCATTATATGGGCAAATTCATGGTGCATCACATGAATAAACCTCTTCAACTTCGTGACATTCTGCGGACTAAAGCTGTTTATTTCATACAATACCATTTTACGCCCTCCCTCTGCAGTACCTTGCGTCACCGTTTCGTCGGGATTGTAACTTGCACTTCCTATCAATAATATTTGTTTCGGTATCAATCCTTTAAGAAAATTGCTACCTACTTCTTCCACATAAGGATCGACCCAGACAGTTTTTAAAATTTCAAGGAAAGGTTCTACCTTCTCTTCCTCCGGTGGAACCAGATTCTTGGCAACATCCGTCTCACTATCTTTCCAGCGATAAATCACTTCGACATTGTAGGGTTTCGTATAATTTTTATAGATATACAAATCCGTAGGAGTCAAATCTTTGAGATTGAACTCAGGAATTTCAATACCTGATTCTCCCAAATCTTCCGAGCATGAGTGAAACAGTCCCACACTCAATGCACAAACCAATAGCATCAATACTTTTTTCATAATCATATGTATTTATCTGGGATTAGGTGTTAAACCATAGGCAATAGCATCACTCGGTACCTGAACGGCTCTACGAAGATCGCGTTTGACCAACACATCCTTTTGACTGGGCATACCATATGGATAATGAACGATTTCTATACCAAACCGCTTCACATCAAACCACCGCATGCCTTCCATCACAAACTCCACCCGGCGAAGTTCTACGGCACATTGCACAAATGCTGCCTGCTCCGTATCCATCTCATAGAAAGGATTCAGTGGGGCATAATCCGCATAGAACTTTGTTATATCTTCGGCTTTTACGTTTTTAGAAACATCATAAGACAAAGTCCGTTTGCTATAAAAAGCATTGATGTCTGCCAAAGCTTCCGTATACCTTTTCTTCATGGCATAAGCCTCTATACGGTTAAGCAGCACTTCATCTTTAGTAAGAATGGGAATCATGGCATACAAATAACCAGTCGTTGCATTGATGCCTATCTGTTGGAAATACTCCTTCCATTTGAGCATGGTAATCGGATCACCTTTATCTGCCTGCCACTTCTCAAGTACATACGCCCAGGGCAAGCCAATCGCATTTACCTTGGCACTACGAAACAGCTTCGACTCCAAAGAACTGTTAAAGCCATATCTATAAAACTCCTGGTAACGGGCAATCTTTGTCAAAGATGAAGCCAACAGTAAAATAGAGGGCTGCTCGGCAGATGTATACTCTTTCTCACGAACGGAAGTAGACAGTTGTCCATGAGTGATCCAGTCACGCAACTGAGAAGCAACATCTCCTGTACCAAAAACAGCATTAGCATGTTCGATCACCTTGTCCCAATTACCTTTATACAGATAGAAACGACTGGCAAAAGCATGTGCGGCAGCCTTCGTAAAGTGGTATTTAGGAACGGTATAAGTGTGATCCTGGATCAGAGAAAGCCCTTCTTTCAAATCCTGTTCTATCAATTCGTACACTTTTGCTACACTCTCCCTCTTGTAGTCTTTCAACACCACAGTCTCGGGTTCAGTAACGTATGGAACACCCAAATCTTTATCGGCTGTTGCCGGATCATAATGTTGAGCAAAAATATTCACCAGCATAAAATGGCAATAAGCCCTTGCCACCAAAGCTTCACCACGCTGGGCCTGCGTATCCATTCCACCCAGTTTATCCAAAGCTTCCAAAGCATGATTGGCAGCAGCAATTGCTTCATAACATGAACTCCAATAGCCTGTAGGGGAATCCTGTAAGGTATACGAAACATCTTTCCACTTAAAAGACTCCTCAACAGCTCTGTCCGACTGAATGGCCACTCCTTTATCTTCGGCGTTGTCACTCATGGCCTCACAGAATTCAACATAAGCTCGGTTAGGATATGCCGAGACCAATAGTTCGGATATAGTTTTGGCATTATCCAGTTCTGTTCTATTATCAGGCACTTTATCCAGAAAATCATTGCATCCGGACAAAAGAACCGCAGCTGAGATAAATATATAATATCGTACTTTCATATCTTGATTTTATCATGGTTAGAAACTTGTTCGCACAGACAAAGTAAATTGTCTCGGAGTAGGCATTGCCACACCACCCGAACGGAAAAATTCAGGATCCTGTCCGTTTAACTTTTTATCAGAATAAATCAGCCACAGGTTGGAAGCAACGCAACGTAACTGCAAATTATTCATCCCGACCGCCTTCATCCAGTTTCCTTTGAAATCATAAGAAAGAGAAATCTCTTTCAAACGAATAAAAGAGCCGTTGGCAACCCGTGCATCCGAATAATTATAAGCGTTATAAGCCACATTGAGATTCTCTATATTAGAGACCTGCCTTTTCGAAGGAATACCCGGTACGTCGGTATATTTCTCATTTCCAGCCTGCATCCATCTGTTTTTCATTTCTTTCGGCATAGCACTCATATCCGAATATACAGCAGAGAACTCCGGATACAGACGAATTACATTGCCAAACTGATAAGTGAAATACACGTTCATCTTCCAATTCTTGTACATAAAACCATTGTCAAATCCACCGGTAACTTTCGGATCAATAGAACCTTCATATTTCAGATGGCCGATATTATTATTTTCCTGAAAATTAATATCAGTGGAAGTCAATTCTCCGTCCTCATTGATGAAGGTGGGAAATCCGTTGCTATCCAATCCTTTGAACTGATACGAAAACAATCCTCTCACAGGATAGCCTTGCAAAGGACCGCCTTCTTCTTTCACCAGGTCGATAACTCTGGGCATTGATTTTAAATTCGTAATCTCATTATGGTTGAATGAGAAAGTCAGATTAGAAGTCCAGTTGAAATTCTTCGTAACGATATTCTTTGTATTTAATGTAAATTCCACACCGCGGGACTTCATATCTGCATAGTTTGCAGCTTTCATAGCCTCTCCCCCGATTCCGGATGTACGCATATAACCAATCAGATCGAACCCATTCCGGAAATAAACATCTGCACTTAGACTTATCCGGTTACGCAGAAACCCCATATCAACACCGACATTCGTTTCATATTGTTTTTCCCAAGTAAGTTCAGAGTTTTGCAATGAACTAATTAATACCTGATTTTCTCTGTTTCCTTGCGTATCACGAAAAGTCACCTGATTTCTGAAAATAGCCAAAGCATTGCTGGCCGGTCCCATACTGGCAGTCAATCCGTAGGTGGCTCTCAAGGTCAATGCCGAAAAAAGAGTCTGGGTTTTCATGAAACTTTCTTCCAAAGCATTCCATGAACCACTAACATTCCAGGTAGGCAACCAACGGGAGTCACGTGCACGCCCCAAACGGTTCGAACCATCATAACGTCCGGTCAAATTCAAAGTATATTTCCCATTATACGAGAAACTGGCAGTTCCAAAGAAAGCTACAAAACGGTCATAATTTTCTTCCATTCCATAATAATCAAAACCTCCTACCAATATCTGTTGCAAGATGCGATAATCAACAGAAGGAACGCCTCCCTTATCCCATTGATATCCGTAACCATTATTAAAACCGCTTTTACGGTCAGCAGACTTTATCTCCTGGCCAACCATCAAATTAAAAGGGTGCTTCCCAAACAACATTTTATTATAATTGGCCGTTGCCCGGAAGTAGTAACTCAGCATTGTATTATTAGTCGTATTATAAAAACCGCCTTCGGGCATTACCACCTCAGGAAGAGCATCCGGGTTATCCGGGTCTTTATAAAGGAACTTATTTTTATCACGAATAGTAGCATCATCTGCTGCACGATAGGCCATTGCCATATTAGAATTACCGTATATTTTATGTTCCTGTGTAGACTTTACATACCTTATTGCGCCCAAAGCATTCAACTCTAAAGTCTTAAAAGGCTTATAATTCAGTTCCATTTGCAGTTTCAGATCCATCATATCCATATCAATGAAATTGGAATTCATTTCATTCAGAATACTAAAAGGGGCATAGTTCATCCGATAGTATTCAGGATCTCCGTTAGCCGTATAAGCCGACATTGTTCTACTCGTATTCAATGCATAACTGAAAGGATTGATATCAAAATCACGTGTATACTCTCCATTCACAGCATCCATATCGCGGTCCATGGTTCCCGGTACCCTCTGATTACGAATTGATCCGCTGGTATTTACTCCGAAAGTCAGGTATTTATTCAAATCGAATGAAGCATTCATATTGGCAGTATAGCGATTTACCTTATCTGCATCTGTCCAACCCGGATCATTATAGAAACTGAGAGAAGTATAGAAACGGGAACGTTCATTTCCCGATGAAATACTTAGTGAATGATTACTTTGAAGAGTCGGCTTAAACAAAACACTAAACCAATCTGTATTACGCATCTCTGCTGACTGCAAAAAGCGCGAACGGGACTGAGGCGTATTCATCAACCCGAACTGTCCGTTAGTCTTATCAAACTGGTTAATAAGATCATACATCTGAAAAAATACGCCTCCATTCTCAGCCCGTGAAATTGTAGCATGATCCAGCCAACCTTTCTGCTCCATATCCAAATAGACAGACATCTGATCTTTTGAATTCATAATATTATATTGCGAGTACGAAGGACGGGTGCGCATGGTAAACTCTCCTGTATAGCTAATGGATGCAGTACCTTTCTTACCTTTCTTTGTAGTTACAACAATCACCCCGTTCATAGCACGCGCTCCATAAAGAGCTGTAGCCGAAGCGTCTTTCAATATCTGGAAACTTTCAATATCGTCAGCATTCAATCCGGCAACGGCCGAACTGATAAGAGTAGCTGCATTTCCGGAAGACAAATCATCCGGAGAAACTTCTACCACATCTTCAAGGACTACCCCGTCAACCACCCACAAAGGACTTTGATTGCCATATATGGAAGATGCACCACGAACGCGTATCTTCGGAGCAGCACCAAAGGTACCGGATACAGATTGTACCTGTACTCCTGCCGTCTTTCCCTGTAGCATCTTACTAATGTCAGTTACTCCGTCCACCTTTGCTTTATCACCCGAAATACGATCAGCAGCTCCTGTAAAAAGCCTGCGGTCTATCTTCTGGTATCCGGTAACAACAACTTCATCCAGTTCCTGAGAATCCGAAAGCAATACTATTTTAGTAAAACCGGGAGCTATATTGAGTTCCTGAGTTTTCATTCCGACATACGAAACAATAAACCTTTTGGCATTATCAGGAACATCTAACTGAAATTTCCCATCAAAATCTGTAATTGTACCCGTAGAGGTACTTCCTTCTATCTGTATTGTCACGCCTGGCAATGCCTCTCCGCTCTCATCAGTAACCAATCCGGTTATATTTTTGACTTTCTGCTTCGGCTTTTCTACATTGGTTTTATGCTTAAAAATTTGTATACGCTTATTTTTAACTTCAAAATTCAGATTCTGACCGTCTAAAATAATCTTCAAAGCATCTTCAATGCTTTTATTCTCCAACTGTACAGTGACAATTTTAGATAATTCTACATCATTGACATTGAACCACAATGAAAACTTTGTATCATTTTTCAACTGTTCCAGTGCTTCTTTGACTGTAACATTTTTAAGATTCAGAGATAGTGTAACATCCTGAGCCAATAAATTCTTACTACATAATAAAACTATTAAAATAGTACTAATTTTCAGGATGTTATTCAACTTATTTTCATACATTTGTAACATCTTTATATATTAAACAATATGTTTTTATATGCTGAGACTGGAGTCGGGAGTGCGCCAACAGAACCCGACTCTTTGTTTTTATATCTTATTCCTCATAGATTCCCTCCTATTTTCTTGATATTACAATTTTATTATTATCGACAACATAGCGTAAATTGTTGCTTTCCGCCATCATTTTTAAAATATCATACAATGTTTCTTCATTTCTAAAATCTCCGTAGAATTTTTCGGACTTTAGCTTTTCATCTTTTATCTCAATCTGTACATTAAAGACTCTTTCCAGATCGCGAACAATCTGAATAAGAGATTCCTCATCAAAAAATAAAGTATTCCGTAGAGTAATATTCGGATTTTCCGTCTTCGCCAAAGCCTTATCTACATTCATTTGCTTTTCATCAATAGGTTCTTCTTTAGGTAAAGTCCACATAGCAAACAGATCGGCTTTTACATTTTTCACTTTCATATCCTTTTTTGCCTTATCGAAAATAGCCTGCTGATTAGGAACCAGATGAACTTCCTGTTTCTTATCCTCAATTCCTACATTCAAACTTCCCTCAACAAGAGTCACTTTAGCACTTTCATCATCTGAATAGGACTTAAAATTGAATTTGGTACCCAATACTTCCACCTGCACCTTTCCCGAAAAGACTTTGAATGGCAAATTCCGATTTTTGGTTACTTCAAAATAACCTTCACCGCTTAGTTTTACATCACGATTATTTTTTCCAAAATTATTTTCATACGAAAGAATACTCCCTGAGTTTAACCAGACGGTTGTACCATCCGGTAAAACAATTTTTGATTTAGAACCAAACGGAATTTCTATCGTTTGTGTTAGCTGAGTCTGAATATAGTGACTTTGAAAGAAATAAAAGGCAGTAGCTCCCAAGCCAAAAACAAGTAATAAAATAGCTGCATAACGCAAAGTTCTATACAGAGAGAGTGTACGATGCTTTCTGCTTATAGTTCCTATTCTGACCACAAAGCGCTTATAGGCAGACTCCACCGAAGGCCTAAAACGCTTTTTGCTATTCAGAACATGCAGATATTTTTTTAAAATACAATACTCCTCATACTGTTTCTTATTTTCCGGACTGGCATTATACCATTGCCGTAAATAAGTATACTCTTCAGAAGACAAAAGCCCTGAAAGTTGCTTATCAATAAGTTCTTCAATTATATTATTATTTTCACCCATATTAAGTCCTTTTAATAGGGAGACGAGATTTTTAAGATGTAGGGGTAGTGAAATTCTAAAAAATCTTTCAAGAAAAAACAATTATGGAGAATTTAATCACACAAAGAGCTGTATTTTCTGATATTAGTGTCTAAACAAAAAGACAAATGCCACAACAATAGCAAAAAGATAGTCACCAAGCCCTTCTTTCAGTACAGACAAGGCCTTTTTAATATGATATTTAACTGTATTGATAGAGATATTCAGACGTTCTGCTATTTCCTGATTAGAAAGTCCTTCAAACCGGCTCATTTGGAATACAGTCCGGCATTCAACAGGTAAGGTTGACACTATCTCTTCTATTTTATCCTCCAGTTCCAATAAAGCTATTTTATCAAACAACTCTTCGTCAGCAATAAAACAAGTCTCATATTCATCAATAGTACTCATGCGCACAACCTTGGTTTCCTGCACATTACTACGCAAATAATCAATACTCCTGTTACGAACCGAACGGATTAAATACCCTTTCAACGAAATATTAATATCCAATTGTTTTCGTTTTTCCCATACCGATAGCAATACATCCTCGGCTATACCCTGGCATATATATTCATCCTCTATATATTCATAGGCAATAGCACACATCAATGCATAATAGAGATCGAACAAACGGCGAAAAGCATTGTGTTCTCCATTCCTTAATTGAATAAGTAATTCGGTTTCTATATGATAAGGATTCATTCAGTTGTTTACCTTACAATTTTATCTTGTGCCACAAAGTTATACGAAATTTAATTTAATATGTAAGAAAACACAGATAAAAAACAAAATAAAGAAACAAATCGCCTAATTTTATCTACAATGTGAGAAAAAAAAAGCGAGAGTATCCGTTCTACTAGGATACCCTCGCCATATTCTATAATAACAAAGCTATTTCTTATTTAGCCACTCTTTCCAACCATTTCAGCATAAAGAGCATTGTAATCATCGAAATACTACAAGCCACCACAAATACTGTCCATGTCATCCAGATAGGAATTGTCTCATACAGCACAGCACCGATGAAAAGCAACTGATTACCTATAGCAGTAGCACCAAGCCATCCACCTTGCATGATACCCTGATATTTAGGAGGAGCCACTTTGGAGACAAACGAAATTCCCAACGGAGAAATATACAATTCAGCAACTGTAAGGATAAGGTAAGTCAACATCAACAACAACGGAGTGACTTTCACCGGTGAAGTTCCTACAGCTAAGATTTCTTTATGCAGAGGCAAATCGGCAACATAAGAGCCAATGGCCATTACAACAAATCCCAAAGCTGCTATTCCCATACCGATTGCAATCTTTTTCGGAGTAGATGGTTCACATCCACGAGCACGCTGACGAGCAAATACAGCCATTATCACCGGAGTAAGGAACACCACAAAGAAAGGATTCAACGATTGGAACAATTCAGCCGAGATAGGCATTCCAAAGAGATTAAGATCGGTGTATTCTTTTGCAAAGAATGTCAGCGTCAAACCATTCTGATGGAAAGAGAACCAGAAGAAAATAACCACACCAAATACAGCAAACAAAGCATAAATACGCTGTTTTACCTCTTGTGCACTCATCTCTACTACAGATGCAGCGGTATTGCTCTTATCGGCAACAGCTTTCTTACTTGGATCCGGGAAGTTCTTCTTATTCAACATATAGATAAGAAGTGAAACAGCCATTGCTACAATAGCAATAGCAAAAGCATAATGGAAACCGGTAGTAAATACATTCAGATAATCAGCAGCAAAAGTTGTAAGATCGGTTACAGGAGTAGAAGAAGACTCTGAGGCCAATCTGGTATAAGTTTCGATAGCTTCCGGAGTTAAAGTCTGAGCCAATTGTCCATGGCACAGAGCAGGCAGATCGGCATTATAGGCATAACCGAAAGTAGACAACCACCAGTTACGTACACCAATTGCTGCCATCGGAGCAAAAATAGCACCTATGTTAATGAACATATAGAATAACGAGAAACCGGAGTCACGCATAGAAGAGTACTGAGGATTGTCGTACATCTGTCCGACCAATGCTTGCAGGTTACCTTTAAAAAGTCCGTTACCAAAAGCAATAACAAACAATCCGATACAGGTGATAGTTAAGAATAAAGTTTGATTGTCAACCGGAGTTTTGGAAGGAATAGCAAGCATCAGATAACCCAAGGCCATCAAAACAATACCTACCATAATCGTTCCTTTGTAGTTTCGTGTTTTATCGGCAATAATACCCCCTACCAAGGCAAGGATGTAAATAGAGAAATAAAACGTTGAATAAATAATTCCTGCGGTCTTTCCATCCAGCCCAAACTTAGCTTGCAGGAAAAGAACAAGGATTGCCATCATAGTATAAAAGCCGAAACGTTCGCCAAGATTGGCCAAAGCGGCTGGGATTAACCCTTTAGGGTGTTTACTAAACATAAGATATAAATATTTAATTAATAATTTGAATTGTCATTTCAGGTATAATTTCTGCAAATATATACTTTTTTTTTGAATTATTCAGTGAACAAGACACAAACTTCGGCGCGTGCTTCCTTAATTAAATCGTTAGGAGCCACTTTTATCTGTAACCCCCGCTGGCCGGCACTTACATAAATATACGGAAACTCAAGGCAGGTCTCATGAATATAGGTAGGAAAATGCTTTTTCATCCCGATAGGTGAACAGGCACCACGAATATATCCGGTAGTAGGAAGAAGTTCCTTCATCGGAATCATATCACAACTCTTGTTGCCGGATACTTTAGCAGCAAGTTTCAGATTCACCTCTTTATCACCGGGAACAATACAAACAAAATGCCCGGTCTTATCTCCATGCAAAACAAGGGTCTTAAACACCTGGTCGATATTCTCTCCTAAATTTGCTGCCACATGTACAGCACTCAAATCATCTTCGTCTACCTCGTAAGGAATTAGCTCGTAAGATATTTTAGCCTTATCTAACAAACGGGCAGCATTGGTTTTATTTATTTTCATGGCTTATTTCTTTCTGTTTATAGATTTCGAAGAACAAAAATAGGAAAAAATTATCCCCCGGCAAAAACGTTGATTCGTTTTTACCGGGGGAAATACACCTTTATAATACTTCAAACGCATATCTTCTGCGTATAGTAACGAAGTATCTTTTTATTTTTTCATAAACTTAAAGGTTTTCACACCATCTTGTCTGACCATTTTCACAGACTATCCAGTATGGCATCTCTATTGGCAGATACCGGGGAACAAACAAATAACAACGATAAAACAAATAATTGATTCTTCATCTTAGGGTATGTATTTTTAGTTTTCTTTACCACCAACAGGCGTGCAAGTCCGGAAAAATCCGCTACCGGAAACGGTATTCCTCGCTAAAGGGAAAGTTCCTCGCGAAGAAACTTCGGCGTATATCCTTTCTTGCTCTTCGCAACCTCTTCAGGCGTACCGAAACTAAGAAGTTTTCCTCCTCCCTTACCACCATCCGGTCCCATATCAATGATATAGTCTGCCATCTTTATTACATCCAGATTATGCTCTATCACAATAACCGTATTTCCCTTATCTACAAGCTTATTCAGTACATTCATCAGCACACGGATATCTTCAAAATGCAGCCCGGTGGTAGGTTCATCAAGGATATAAAGTGTCTTACCGGTATCACGCTTTGAGAGTTCGGTAGCCAACTTCACACGCTGACTTTCACCACCGGAAAGTGTAGTTGACGACTGCCCTAACTTAATATATCCCAAACCAACGTCCTGTATCACTTTTATCTTATTCAGGATTTGTGGTACATTTTCAAAGAATTCAACTGCACGATTGATAGTCATATCCAACACATCGGCTATGGATTTTCCTTTAAAACGTACTTCCAGTGTTTCGCGGTTATAACGTTTGCCATGACACACTTCGCAGGGTACATATACATCCGGCAGAAAGTTCATTTCAATTGTCTTATAACCATTCCCGGAACAAGCTTCACAACGTCCGCCAGACACATTGAACGAGAAACGTCCCGGCTTATAACCACGTATCTTTGCTTCCGGTAATCCTACAAACAAATTGCGAATATCAGAAAAAACACCTGTGTAGGTAGCCGGGTTGGAACGTGGTGTACGTCCCAACGGCGATTGATCTACATTGACCACTTTATCAATATTCTCTAATCCTTCAATAGAACCATATTCCAACGGATCCTGAAGAGAACGATAAAACTTCTGCGAAAGAATAGGCTGCAACGTTTCGTTTATCAACGTAGATTTACCACTACCCGATACACCGGTCACACAAATCAATTTACCCAATGGGAATTCCACATCCACATTCTTCAGGTTATTTCCTTTTGCACCGCGAAGCCACAACGACTTACCATTACCGGGACGGCGTTTGGCAGGAACTTCTATCTTTTGCTGACCATTCAGGTATTGCGAGGTTAATGTAGACGTCTGTAACATCTCCTGTGGCTTACCGGCAAATACCACTTCACCACCCAGGCGACCCGCTTTAGGTCCCATATCAATCACATAATCAGAAGCCAACATCATATCTTTGTCATGCTCTACCACAATCACAGAATTACCCATATCACGCAATTCCTTCAATGAGTTAATCAGACGCAGATTATCCCGCTGATGAAGTCCGATACTCGGCTCGTCCAGAATATAAAGCACATTCACTAACTGCGAACCAATCTGTGTTGCCAATCGAATACGCTGACTCTCACCACCCGATAAACTCACCGAACTACGATTGAGAGATAGATAATCCAACCCTACATCCAACAGGAATTTCAGGCGTGTACGAATTTCTTTCAATATCTCGGCGGCAATCTTCTTTTGTTTATCAGACAAAAACTCATCCACTTTCTGCAACCAGTCATAAAGCTCGCTGATATCCATATTGGAGAGTTCATTGATATTCTTATCATGAATGCGGAAATGCAATGCCTCTTTGTTGAGTTTCGCTCCCTTGCATTCAGGACAGACGGTAGTACGGGCGAACTGTTCTGCCCACTTCTGAGCCGTAGCCGAAGCATCTTTCTCCTGCAACATCTGGATATACTTCACTACACCCTCATACGTCACGAAATAATCAGAAGAGGTGCCAATGAGCGAACTCTTTATCTTAATTCGTTCATCCGATCCATACAGCACTTCATCCATAGCATCCTCCGGTAAATCTTTAACCGGAGTTTTCAATGTGGCTTCATACTTTTCAAGCAATGCACCAATTTGCCAGAATATCATTGCATTTTTATATTTGCCCAATGGAGCAATAGCACCTTCGTAGATAGACATGTTCCGGTCTGGAATCACCTTATCGACATCAATCTGATTCACTACTCCAAGTCCTTTACACTTTGGGCAGGCTCCCTGCGGAGAGTTAAAAGAGAAATTATGCGGAGCCGGTTCCCTGTATGAAAGTCCGGTTACGGGACACATTAAACGCTTACTGTAGTGACGGAGTTCTCCGGTAGTGACGTCCAATATCATTAGTAATCCGTCACCCTGACGCATTGCTGTGGCAACACTTTGTTTCAGACGTTTATCGTCCTTATCGCCCACTATCATTTTATCAATCACTACTTCAATATCATGGTTCTTGTAGCGATCCAACTTCATACCATGCGTCACTTCACGTACCTCACCATCTACACGTACATAAAGATACCCCTTCTTACGTACTTGTTCGAACAGTTCTTTATAGTGTCCTTTACGGGCACGCACCAACGGTGCCAACATATAGATTTTCTTGCCTTTATAATCTCCTAAAATAAGGTCAAGTATCTGCTCTTCGGTATATTTCACCATTTTCTCTCCTGAGAGATAAGAGTAAGCTATTCCGGCACGGGCATAGAGCAAACGGAGATAATCATAGATCTCCGTTGTTGTACCCACTGTAGAGCGGGGATTCTTGTTTGTTGTTTTCTGTTCGATGGAAATCACCGGACTCAATCCGGTTATTTTATCTACATCGGGACGCTCCAGATTACCCAAAAAATTACGGGCATAAGCTGAAAAAGTTTCAATATAACGTCGTTGTCCCTCAGCAAATATCGTATCGAATGCCAAAGAAGATTTACCACTTCCGCTCAATCCGGTAATAACTGTCAGACTGTTACGGGGAATTTCAGCATCAATATCTTTCAAATTATGTACACGCGCACCGTATACATTTATATATTCTGTTTCCTGCATATCCTTTTTACCTCAGTATATTTATATCTCCTTTATGCTTGTACACTACTCCATCCGCACCACGTGCTTCTATTACGATAAAATACACGCCTACCGGCACCTGATGCCCACGAGATGTTCCATCCCATCCTTTATCAATGTCCGTCAATCCCCACTGATACAACTTCTGCCCCCAGCGATTGAACACAACAGCATCGAAACTAACAAGTGATTTATACTTCACTTTAAAAATATCATTAATACCGTCTCCGTTAGGTGAAAAAGCATTAGGTATTTTCAATTCCGACTCAGGTACCTGAATGATAAACACATCTGATATCGAAGTTGGTCCGTCTTCTGTTTCCGTATCACTCACCTGTAACCTGACATAGAATGTCCCCGAAGTAACAAAATCAAAAATGGTTTCTTCTTCATAACGTGGTGACCCGCTTATAGGATCGTTAAATTCCTCATCAGATGCAAAATTCCATTCATAACGTAATGTTGGAGAAGGAGACTCAATATTGGCCACAAAACGAAATTTAAGTGGAGCCGACCCCACATATGGTTCCCCACCGGCCTCAAGTGTCTTGGGCTCTGTAGGATCAGTACCATTCTCCAGTAGCAATATAGCCACAGGATTTAACTTAATCTGTGCCCAACTCTCTGAAAAAGGAAAGGCAAGACAGAACAATATTATATAAGATAATCTGTGTAGTGACATAACATCTGCAAAATTAATGTTTCCACTTGAATTATGGTCTTAAAGAAACACAATATTATTTTCTTAACTCAATTATTAGGCAGATATATATCAGAATTTGTACCTTTGTTGCCTGATTTTAAGAACTAATAGTTTAAAAATTGATGAGACCCTTAATAAACCGAATACTCTTTCTTCTGTTTTTTATAAGCATTTCTTGTATGAGCCTTCATGCTCAGGAGAATCAATCTTACTTCCTTCACACCATTGAAAAGGGACAAAGTTTATATTCCATATCCAGTATGTATGGAGTCAGTCAATCAGATATCATACAGTTAAATCCGGGATGTGAAGAGAAAATCTATGCGGGACAAACAATCCGGATTCCTCAGAAACAAAAAGCATCAAAACAAGATGAAAAATTCCACACCATTGAAGCTGGGGAAACTTTATATAAACTAACTACAATATATAATGTATCGGCTAAAGCAATCTGTGAAGCCAACCCCGGACTAAGTGCTGAAAATTTCCGTATCGGACAAGTGATCCGTATTCCTTCCGCCGAAGAAGTTGCACAAACGACTGCCACTCCTTTGACTCAGAATGTTACGGCAACTTCTCCATCGACTGCCACCATTCAAGGTCCTGTTCAATCCAGATGCAAAGATATGCATAAGGTAAAACGACGTGAAACCATTTTTAGCGTCAGTCGCGAATACGGTATCAGCGAACAGGCACTGATTGATGCCAACCCGGAGCTAAAACAAGGGATGAAAAAAGGCCAGTTCCTTTGCATCCCCTACCCTTCGGCAAAGCCTGTAACACCTCAGGAGAATAAAGACATAACTCCTCCTACTGATAAGGAACTATTCCTGGCCAGTAAAGAAGCACCGGAAAAAATTAGTACCATAAAAGCAGCCATATTATTGCCTTTCCTTCAAGATAAGCGTATGGTTGAATATTACGAAGGATTCCTTCTTGCTGTAGACAGCCTGAAACGTACAGGCACTTCTATTGATCTTTATGCTTATAATTGTGGAGACGACAATGCTTCTCTAAATAACATTCTTGCCAAAGATGAAATGAAAAAAATGAATATAATCTTTGGCCCGTCACAATCAAAGCACACAAAAACGCTGGCAGCCTTTGCTAAGAAACATGATATTCGTATGGTTATTCCTTTCTCTTCGAAAGAAGAGGAGGTGTTTAGCAATCCGTTTATTTATCAGATTAATACTCCACAGTCTTATCTGTATTCAGAGGTATACGAACACTTTATACGCCAGTTCTCCAATGCCAATATAATCATATTGGAAGCTACGGCAGTAGATAAAGACAAAACGGAATTTATCAAAGGACTGAAACAGGAATTGGCAAACAAAAGAATTCCGGTAAAGACACTCCCCGAGTCAGCCACAGCACAAGCGATGAAGGAAGTTCTACGCAGTGATAAAGAAAATATTTTTATCCCTACATCTGGCAGTGATGTGACACTCATTAAAATCATTCCACAGCTAACTGTACTGGTGAGAGAGAATCCGGACGCTAACGTACACCTTTTTGGTTACCCGGAATGGCAGACTTATACAAAAGATCACCTGGACAGTTTCTTTGAGCTGGATACATATTTTTACTCTTCGTTTTATACAAACAATATGCTTCCGGCGGCTATCAACTTCATCAACTCTTATCACAAATGGTATAGTAAAGATATGGCCATCAATTACCCTCAATACGGAATGTTAGGATTTGATACGGGATTCTTCTTCCTGAAAGGATTATCCAGATATGGTTCCGAACTGGAAAAGAATCTACCTAAAATGGATCTGACTCCTATACAAACCGGATTTAAATTTCAACGGGTGAACAACTGGGGAGGTTTCATCAACAAGAAAGTATTCTTTGTTCATTTTACAAAGAACTTTGAATTAGTAAAGCTTGACTTTGAATAAGATGACACATATAAAAACAACAATCATAACAACTGTGTTACTAATAGGCATTGCTTTTCCGGCAATGGCACAGATTGGCGAAATGCGTCATAATTTTGCTATCGGAATAAATGGTGGTGTCAATCTCAACAAAGTCTCTTTTCAACGAAAGATAAAGCAAAGTATGCCCATGGGAATCACAGGCGGATTGACTGCCCGTTATATCTCTGAGAAATATTTTGCTATGATTTGCGGTGCACAGGTTGAGCTAAACTTTTCACAACGAGGCTGGGAAGAGGCTTTCGAATTAGCCGACGGTACCAAAGACCTTAGTCGAAGTTATAGTAGGAATATGAATTACATCGATATCCCTTTTTTAGCCCATCTGGCATTTGGTAAAGATTACGGCGTACAGTTTTTTATCAACTTAGGGCCACAGGTAGGCTTTTTAATAGGTGAATCAGAAAAGGCAAGCGGATGGACGGCCGAACAAATTGCCAGTGCAAAAGAATATGGAAAAAAGATAGAAAACAAATTCGACTATGGAATAACCGGAGGAGGTGGACTTGAAGTAAGAAGTAAAAAAGCCGGTAGTTTTCTGTTAGAAGGAAGATATTACTTTGCATTATCCGATTTCTATCACACCAGCAAAAAAGATGATTTCGACCGTGCAGCTCACAGTACCATATCAATAAAGCTGACTTATCTGTTTGATTTGAAGAAATAAAGATATATACTCTTTAAGATTATCAGAGATTTTAATAATATCAGACTACTTCATAAAAAGATGCCACACCGTTTTGTAGAACAGTGTGGCATCTTTTTATGAAGTATGCAACTATTTGTATGATTTGATTTATCTCAACCGATCAGCAGCATGCACCATTGCTTCATCACGACCAATTGCACGTATGGCTAAATAATTAAGAATAATGGCAATCAATGGAAAGCACAACGCCCAATGAAACTGAAAAGAAGTCTCATCACTGCGAAGCACAAAGAAGAAAGCAAAAAAAGCCATATAATATCCCACCAATAATAAACTATTGAATATAGTCATACGGATCTGTAATATGCGATTCTTAAAAAGAAAGATAGTAGCAAATGCAATAATAGCAGCCAGCATTAAAATACAAAAAAGCCCCCATGTAGACTGAAATGCATCACCCATTGTAAGTCCGAGCGGTTTAAAAACATTTACTGCCCCATTAAAATCAATCAAAGAGCCCACAGGCAAGCACATGCTTGCTATCAACAAGCCTGTAACAAGTAACAAATAAATACTCTGAATACGTTGAATCATATTGTCTTAGTAGTTTTAAAGTTTATAACGATAATAAAAAAAATAGCCGACAGTAAAAAAATAGTCAAGTAATAATAAGAACACTCTTCCTACTTACTACTTGACTACTTAATTCTTACTACGTTATTCTATTCTTAACTTCTTGCTTTCTTTTTACAGCTTCTTTTACTGTAGTTTTTCTTTTTCCTTAGCCGGATTTCTATAGTAAATCTTACCTTCGATATACTCTTGTGTAGCAATCAATGTAGGTTTCGGCAATTTTTCATAATAGCGAGAAATCTCGATCTGTTCACGATTCTCAAATACTTCTTCCAAGTTGTCATTATAAGAAGCAAACTCTGCCAGCTTCTTGGAAAGATCACTTTTGATCTCCACGCTAATCTGATTGGCACGTTTACCAATGATAGCCACTGTTTCGTAAACATTACCTGTATCAGCGCACAATTCCATCATGTCACGCGTAACGGTGTTAGTAGGAGCATTCGTTTTTTTGTAATCCATAAATTCTATTTATAATTTAATCTTTAATTACTTTGGTTGATGCGTTAAATATCTTTTCAGCTTCCTTCAGATATTTACTTTCCGGAAACTCATTCTTAAAAGCATAATATTCATCGACAGTTTCGCGATAACGATCTATCTTTTTCTCTTCTATACTATTAATAGCCATTTCATATTTAGCACGAAGAATGAGAATAGAGAGGTCCTCACGATAATCAGTATAAGGATAATCTTTTAGTGCATTCTGAGCAGTGATTACACACGACTCATAATTATTACCCATATAATTACCCAAATTATAATACAATTTAGCAGACATGAATTCTTTCAGAACAAGCTTATCCTGAAGAGCAAAAATCATATCCTGAGCTTCTTGTTTTTTAGAACTTGCAGGATAATATTCCAGGAATGTCTGTAACTGCTGAATAGCTGTATAAGTACCAGACTGATCCAGACGTGCCTCCGGGGTATCCAAATAAAGCGCTTTACCTGCATGATAACTTGCCAATTCAGCAAATGTGCCACGCGGATAAGTATTGGTATAGGTTATAAATGTCTGGGCAGCAGTAGAATAATCTTTCTGATTATAATAACTCATACCTAACATATAAAGAGATTCTTCTGCTTTATCAGTACCTTTCAAGATGGTTATCAGCTCATTCAATAATGTAGCAGAACGCCCATATTGACCTTTAGCGAAGTAGTTTTTTGCCGCCTCATACTTATATTCGTAATCGGTACTTTTTAGCAACTTATTGTACTCTCCACACGAGGAAAGCGTAGCGGCTGCAAGCAGAGTTATAATAATATTCTTCTTCATCCTATTTTAAATAATGCGCAAAGTTACAGAATCATGCGGAATAAACCAATTAATCAATGTTTTTTAATATAAAATAGGAGTTAGAATTTAGTAGTTAGTAGTTAGAATCTATGCAGATTAGCTGTATGCCGCAAGGATTCTATCTACTAGCTACTAAATTCTAACTCCTATTTCTACCTCCTAAAGCCTATACAGATCACTTGCTGCCAGCAAATCTACTTTTTTCTCTGTGAGTACGCGAATACAATTCTCCATATCATTAGGACGAATCACAACATTTGCCGTATTGTTATTGGCAAACGAATACATGTACTCAATAAATACTCCTTCATCAGATAAAAATCGCAGTACTTTGGCAAGTGCACCTGGTACGTTAGGACAACTAATACCTACCACGTCTGTTACATTCACAGCAAAATGATTCTCTTTCAAAGCCTTATAAGCTCTGTCAGGATCAGATACTATACCACGCAAAATACCAAAATCTGCATTTTCAGCTATACACAAGGCAGAAAGATTTATATTTTCCTTCGCCAGCACTTCAGTCACTTCCGTCAAACGACCAGACTTATTTTCCAAAAAGATAGAAAGTTGTTTTGCTACCATAATATTTGAAATTTAAAAAGTTACAACTTACAATTTTCTATTATCAATCACCCTCTTCGCTTTGCCTACGCTACGTTCAATACTACGTGGTTCAACCAGCTTCACATCTACTCCCAATCCCAACACACTCTGCAGACGAGAAGTAAGTTTCTTCTTCAATGCCAGCATTTTATTAATCTCGTCAGAATAAGCGTCTTCACGAACTTCCACTTTCAGCTCCATCGTATCCGTATTATTCTTACGATCAATAATCAACAGATAATGTGGTTCGAATTCCGGCATCTCAAGGATGACAGACTCAATCTGAGTTGGGAATACATTGACTCCACGGATAATAAGCATATCATCACTACGTCCCAGGATACGATCCATACGCACTAACGTACGTCCACAATTACATTTATCATAATGTAAAGCAGTAAGATCTTTTGTACGATAACGCAATAAAGGCATTCCTTCTTTGGTAAGATGAGTGAAAACAAGTTCACCGGTTTGTCCTGGTTCAACAGGTTGCAGTGTAAGAGGATCGATTATTTCAGGAAAATAATGGTCTTCATTTAAATGTGTACCATGCTGGCATTCACACTCATAACCTACCCCGGGGCCGGCAATTTCACTCAATCCATATATATCATAAGCTTTAATGCCCAGCTTTTCTTCTATTTCACGACGCATATTCTCCGTCCACGGCTCAGCTCCGAAAGCACCGGCTTTCAGCTTAAACTCTTCACGGGGCAATCCGGAATCTTTAATCGCATCCGCCAGATAAAGCGCATAAGAAGGCGTACAACACAACAAAGTAGAGCCAAAGTCATGCATCAGAGTAATTTGTTTTTCTGTATTGCCACTTGACATGGGAATAACCGATGCTCCGATATTCTCAGCTCCGGCATGAGCCCCCAGTCCACCGGTAAACAAACCATAACCATAAGACACCTGGAAAATATCCGAGCTGTCAGCTCCATAAGCAGTAAAGGCACGTGATAAACATTCCGTCCACGACGACAAGTCCTTACGGGTATACCCCACGACAGTCGGTTTACCCGTTGTCCCTGAAGAGGCATGAATACGCACAATCTGACTCATTGGAACCGCACATAATCCGAACGGATAATTATCTCTCAAATCGTACTTGGTGGTAAACGGTAATTTTACAATGTCATCAATGCTGTTAATATCATCCGGAGTAATTCCTAACTCCTGCATCTTTTTGCGATAAAAGGGGGTGTTGTGATAAACGTGCTCCACAATTTTTTTGAGCCGTATACTTTGGATTTTGCGAAGACTCTCACGGTCCATGCATTCGATACTTTCGTTCCAAATCATGTTTCTCGTTGTATTTATATTTGTATTAATCTGTTTTTTCTTTACACAACCCGCTGAGGGAATTAAATAAATAATTGAGTAAATTTCGGCTAAATCAAACAAGAAATAATAAAGTGTACACTTTTACCTCACAACAATGTACACTCTTACCATACAAAAGTGTACAATATTGACCCACCAAAGTGTACACTTTTATAAGCGTTGATTACCAGCGCTTTACAGTCATCCATTTAGAAGGATAAAAAAACGATTCATGAGATAATTCAAACCTTTGTTTCTTTGCAGATTTGCCTCTCCATCAACCATCTTTTAAACAGCTTCACATCAACTCCAGCGATGTTTTATAATAAACTGTTGCAAAGTAAAGGATTTATTTGGAAAAACAATTTGTTTATCTCAACTATTTTCCCGAATATTGCTCCCCCTTTTAAAACAAAAACATGAATTTTGAATTAACATCCGCCTATAAGCCTACAGGCGACCAGCCTGAGGCTATTGCCCAATTAACCGAAGGTATAAAACAAGGATTACCTGCCAGACCCTATTGGGTGTTACGGGCTCAGGAAAGACGTTTACTATAGCCAACGTCATAGCTAATATCAACAAACCTACATTGATATTGAGCCACAACAAAACGCTGGCCGCCCAGCTATACAGTGAATTTAAAGGATTTTTCCCCAACAACGCTGTGGAATACTATGTTTCATACTACGATTATTATCAGCCGGAAGCTATCTTCCCAGCTCTGATACGTATATCGAAAAAGATCTTGCCATCAATGATGAAATAGATAAGCTACGGCTTGCCGCCACTTCTTCCCTACTCTCAGGACGTAAAGATGTAGTGGTAGTTTCTTCTGTTTCATGCATCTATGGTATGGGAAATCCATCCGACTTCTATGACAATGTCATAGAAGTGGAACGGGGGCGTATGCTGGATCGTAATGTATTTCTGCGCCGTCTCGTAGACAGCCTTTATGTACGCAATGACCTGGATCTGAATCGTGGTAACTTCCGTGTAAAAGGTGATACAGTAGACATTTATCTGGCCTATTCCGATACCATCCTGCGAGTGACTTTTTGGGGAGATGAAATTGATGGAATTGAAGAAGTAGATCCGATCTCAGGCATAACAATTGCTCCTTTTGAATCATACAAAATATACCCGGCTAATTTATTCATGACAACCAAAGAGGCAACTCTACGTGCTATCCACGAAATAGAAGATGACCTTACCAAGCAAGTAGCCTTTTTCGAATCTATCGGAAAAGAATATGAAGCCAAGCGTCTTTATGAACGGGTGACGTATGATATGGAAATGATTCGCGAGCTGGGGCACTGTTCCGGTATTGAGAACTATTCACGTTATTTTGATGGTCGCAGTGCCGGTACCCGCCCCTATTGCCTGCTCGACTTTTTCCCGGATGACTTTCTAATTGTTATAGACGAAAGCCATGTTAGCGTCCCACAGATACGTGCTATGTATGGTGGTGACCGCGCCCGAAAAATCAATCTGGTAGAATATGGTTTTCGCCTACCTGCAGCCATGGACAACCGTCCTCTTAAATTTGAAGAGTTCCAGGAAATGGCCAAACAGGTTATTTATGTCAGTGCAACTCCGGCCGATTACGAACTGGTGCAGTCCGAAGGTATTATTGTGGAACAAGTAATCCGACCTACCGGTCTGCTTGACCCTGTGATTGAGGTACGTCCCAGCCTCAACCAGATAGATGATCTTATGGAAGAAATTCAGATACGTATCGAAAAAGAAGAGCGTACTCTTGTGACGACTTTAACCAAGCGTATGGCTGAGGAATTAACAGAATATTTGCTTAATAACAATGTGCGATGCAACTATATCCACAGCGATGTAGATACGCTTGAGCGTGTGAAAATTATGGATGACCTTCGCCAAGGTGTATACGATGTATTGATCGGCGTAAATCTCTTGCGTGAAGGACTTGATTTACCAGAAGTATCTCTGGTTGCCATCCTTGATGCAGACAAAGAGGGCTTCCTGCGCTCCCATCGTTCTCTGACACAAACTGCCGGACGTGCTGCCCGAAACGTAAACGGAAAAGTAATCATGTATGCAGACAAAATGACGGAAAGTATGCAGTTGACAATTGACGAAACCAACCGACGCCGGGAAAAACAGCTTGCCTATAATGAAGCAAATGGCATCACCCCACAACAAATAAAGAAAGCACGTAATCTCGCAGTATTCGGTGGAAACAATACCGAGGAAATACTGAAAGAGAAACAAGTCTATATAGAACCATCGAGCCCCAATGTGGCTGCTGATCCGATCATCCAATATATGACTAAAGCTCAGATGCAAAAGAGTATAGACCGTACACGCAAGTTAATGCAGGAAGCTGCCAAGAAGTTGGAATTCATAGAAGCAGCGCAATATCGTGACGAATTGCTGAAACTGGAAGATCTTATGAAAGAGAAGTGGGAGGAATAAGCAGAAACTCTTAATAAAAATAGAATTCAATAAGAAAAGTATTAATCAATGTTATAAAACATATTTTTTCTTCCCCTAAATTTGCTAATATCCGGAAAACCCGTACATTTGCAATGTGTTTTTCATAGTATTAGATTTAAGGTTAACAAAGGTTGGAGCAAGGCGTTGCTCCTTTTTTTATGTCTATACGTTTGCTTTCTCTAAAAATAGTAATACATTTGCAATACAGATATTTCCTCCAAACAGCCAAGTATTATCATATAAATAAAATTCAAAGCTTTATCAAGATTATAATAAGACAAAATGTATTCTAACATACTTCTATTGATAAAATACACAGATTGTTTCATTCAAATAAAACTATAAATCAATATATAGAATTTGTAAGTTGAAGATACCAAGAATAAAAAACTATTAAAATAATTATGGAACAACAACCTCAGCTCAACGATCACAATAAGCAGGAGTATCCTCCTATGCATTCAGTAGAACACATTCTGAACGCAACCATGGTGAAAACTTTTGGCTGTCCACGCTCGCGAACGGCTCACATAGAAAAGAAAAAAAGTAAATGTGACTACGAACTTTCTTCCTGCCCTACTGATGAACAAATACAGGCTGTAGAAGATAAAGTAAATGAAGTTATCAATCAACATCTCCCTGTAACAATTGAATTCATGCCCAAAGAAGAAGCTAAAGACATCGTAGACCTTAGTAAGCTGCCGGAAGATGCAAGTGAAACTCTACGCATTGTCCGTATAGGAAATTATGATGCTTGTGCCTGCATCGGACTACATGTAGAAAATACCTCTGAAATAGATACATTCAAAATCATCAGTCACGATTATGATGAAGAAAAAAAAAGTATTGAGGATACGGTTTAAGCTAATAAAACAATAGGAGAAAAAACAAAAATCTATCTATCTTATATAAAATAAACAAAAACAAGTAACATTATGGCATAAACAGCGAAACTTTGGCACTTCAATTCTGACAAATAGTCAAACACAAGAACAAAAATGCCTTGGCATATGTTTTGCTTAATTATTAATGGACAACGGTTCCGGAAACGGAACGGAAGTTCATTAATTAACCGAATGTTTAACTAAAAGATAGGAGACTAAAATTATGATGCCTGTTAGAAGAACTCAGAACTGGTTACCAAGTATCTTTAACGATTTCTTTGATAATGAATGGATGGTAAAAGCAAATGCTACTGCACCTGCTATTAATGTGATCGAATCAGAAAAAGAATACAAAGTAGAAGTGGCTGCTCCGGGTATGACGAAGGAAGATTTCAACATCCGTATCGATGAAGATAATAATCTCGTCATTTCTATGGAGAAGAAAACAGAAAACAAGGAAGAAAAGAAAGACGGTCGCTATCTGCGCCGTGAGTTCTCATACTCCAAGTTCCAGCAAACAATGATTTTGCCTGATAACGTAGACAAAGAAAAGATTTCAGCTCAGGTTGAAAATGGTGTTCTTGCCATTGAACTTCCAAAGCTTAGCGAAGAAGAGATTAAGAAACCTGAAAGAACCATCGAGATAAAATAATTATAAGACAAATTTTACTATAGAATTAAATAAAAAGAGGATACACTTCATTCAAGGGGTATCCTCTTTTTTTAATCATACTTCTTACACAAAACAAGTGAAACCTACGCCCTCTTTCGATAGCTTCGTACAGCCCATACATTAAAAAATAAAACAAATGCCAATAATGCTCCCAATTGTGGTAACATATCCGTAAAACCACTCCCCTTCAGATAAACCATACGCATTACCTGCATTAAATACTTTAACGGATTGAAGATAGTAATCGCCTGTGCCCATTCCGGCATACTGCTAATAGGAGTAAACAACCCACTCATAAGAATAAAAATTAGCATACAAAACCACATAACAAACATAGCTTGTTGCATGGTAGCAGAATGATTGGAGATAACCAGTCCCAATCCGGACATGGAAAGGACGAAAAGAATAGCGAAAAAGTAAATTACAAGAAAATGTCCGACAGGCAAGATACCGTAAAGTAACCAGGCCAGAATGAAACAAATGGTAAGTACCACAAAACCAATGAGCCAATACGGAAAGAGCTTTGCCAGAATAAAAGTAAATTTACCTACTGGCGTAACATTTATTTGCTCAATAGTACCAACTTCCTTCTCACTGACAATGTTGAGAGCAGGTAAAAAGCCACAAATAAGGGTAAGCAACATTACCATAAGAGCCGGGATCATGAACAATTTATAATTAAGGTTAGGATTGAATAAATTGAGAGTTGTATAGTTAGTTGAAGGTTGGGAGTTGGGAGTTGAAAGTTGGGAATTCACCATGCCACTTACATCGCCCGGCGTATCTCCCCGTGCAGGAAGCACTGCGGGAAGCGCCACTACTTCAGAAGCATAACTTTGAATGATATTAGATAGATAAGAGCCGCCAAGACCACCCTTGGTACCATTCACTGCATTAGCAGCAATGAGAACGTGAGGACTACGCCCTACAGTACAATCCTTTTCAAAATCACGCGGGATTTCAAGAATAATATCGGCATCACCAGCTTCCACGTTCTTTAACGCCTCATCATAAGAATCAGGAAGCGCTGTCAGACGAAAATAAGTAGAAGCGGAAATCTTATCAACCAACCGGCGAGAAGTAACAGAATGATCATTGTCTACAATATTGAGAGAAACATTCCGTATCTCCAGATTCATAGCCCAAGGCATCAGAATCATAATCATACAAGGAAAAACAAGTATGAGACGCGGAAGAAAGGAGTTGCGAAACAACTGCTTGAATTCTTTTTCTATGAGAAACTTTATCATATTCAATAATGTGTCAATATGCCAATGTGATAATGTACCAATTGGCTGGCACGTTTTAGTTGGTTAATTATATTGGTTAATTCTCCCTGGTTGATCTATCATTCCAATCTATTTTTAAACTTTTTAAAACTAATCGTTATCAGTACTGCTGCCATTAATGCCAGAATGCCTACTTCTTTCAAAACCAGCGTAATATCCACCCCTTCAATCATCAGTTTACGAACAGCCTGAATATACCAACGGGCAGGCAATATATCAGAAATAATCTGCAACACCAACGGCATACTCTCTATAGGAAAAATCATACCGGAAAGAATCATTGTCGGCATCATCAGTATCAACCCCGAAGCAAGCATGGCAGCCACCTGTGTCCGTGTCACAGAAGAGATGAGTAGCCTAATGCCAACGACACGAATATAAATAACAAAGACACCGTTATCAACCAAAACAGGCTGCCTGCTACCGGCACATGCAGTACATAAACTGACAGCAACAGAATAGTGACCAGGTTGATGAACGACAATACAAAATAAGGTACTGCCTTTGACAAAATAACGAAAAGCGGTTTCACCGGAGAGACCAGCAAAATTTCCATCGTACCGGTTTCCTTCTCACGAACAATCGAAATAGAAGTCATCATCGCACAAATCAGCATAAGTATAAGCCCCATCACACCAGGTACAAAATTATAAGTACTCTTCATCTGCGGATTATAGAGCAATTTCACATCCGGCACAATAGTGGCAACCGACACGCCCGGAGGCAGCATTTCCTGCTGTACGGAAGCAATGATACCGGCAGCATAGTTCGTTCGGGTAGTTGCCATATTGGGATCAGTAGCATCGGCCACAAGCTGTATTTGTGAGTCACCGCTATAAATGCCATCAGCAAAACGGGTACTAAATACAATAGCCAGATCGGCATCTCCTTCACGAAAAATCGCTTCCAACTCTTCCGGAGAGTGTATCATGCGCTCCATCCTAAAGTATTCGCTGGCACCGATACGGTCTACAATACGACGAGTCATCACATCATTACTGGGATCAAGCACCACCACCCGCACATTTTTCACCTCTGTAGAGATAGCAAAACCAAAGAGGATAATCTGAACGACAGGCATACCCAAAAGGATTAGCATCGTTCTCCGGTCACGGAAAATATGATAAAATTCTTTTCTTACAAAGGCAAAAAACTGTTTCATAATTTAATCTGCTTTACGAACGGCCTTACGAGCCAATTGTTGAAATACGTCATCCATTGTTTGCGCATGGAACTTCTCTTTGAGTTCACGGGGAGTATCAAGAGCTTCAATACGTCCATCCACCATAATAGAAACACGGTCACAATACTCAGCCTCATCCATATAATGGGTGGTAACAAAGACGGTTATACCACGGTCGGCAGCCTGATAAATGAGTTCCCAGAATTGACGGCGGGTGGCAGGATCTACTCCTCCGGTCGGCTCATCTAAAAAAACAATCTTCGGTTCATGAAAAATAGAGACTGAAAAGGCCAGTTTTTGTTTCCATCCCAGGGGGAGGCTTTTCACAAGCGTCTCACGTTCGGCAGTAAAACCAAGACGTTCCAATAACTCATCGGTTTTATTAGCTATCTCCCTCTCTTTCATACCATATATACCGGCAAAGAGGCGAATGTTTTCCCAGACTTTAAGATCCTCGTACAAAGAAAACTTCTGACTCATATAGCCTATATTTTTCTTAATTTCTTCAGACTGAGTGAAAAGATCAAATCCGGCTACCCTACCACTGCCGAAAGTCGGTTTACTTAGTCCGCAAAGCATACGCATAGCAGTTGTCTTTCCGGCACCATTGGCGCCCAGGAAACCAAAAATTTCACCACGATTTACCTGAAACGAGATATGATCTACAGCGGTAAACGTACCAAAACGCTTACAGAGGTTATCAACTTCGATAACAGTTTCGCCTTTATGACGCAACTCCTCCCGTTCCAATCCCGGTGGACACAGGATATGGGCAAATTCCCGAAGGATACATTCCGGAGTATCAATGCCATGTATTTGTCCTTCGTTGATAAATGCGATCCGGTCACACTGACGGGCTTCATCCATGATAGGCGTAGAGGCTATAATAGTAATACCCTGCTCTTTGAGACGACGCAGCATTTCCCAAAACTCTTTGCGGGAAACAGGATCGACTCCGGTAGTAGGTTCATCCAGAAAAAGAATATCCGGTTTATGAATCAAAGCACAGCTTAATGCAAGTTTCTGTTTCATTCCCCCCGACAATGCTCCTGCACGACGTTTCTTAAAAGGTTCTATCTGCTGATAGATATCCTTCACCAAATCATAATTTTCTTCTATTGTAGTGTGAAAAACGGTAGCAAAAAAGTTCAGGTTCTCTTCCACCGTCAGGTCCTGGTAAAGTGAAAACCCACCGGGCATATAACCTACTTTCCGGCGAATCTCTTTATAATCTTTCACCACATCCGCTCCACCTACAGTAGCCGTACCTTCATCGGCAAGCAATAAAGTAGTAAGTATACGAAACAGTGTACTCTTCCCTGCTCCGTCCGGACCAATAAGTCCAAAAAGTTCACCGGGTTTCACAGCAAAAGAAACTCCACGAAGCGCCTCCACCTTCCCATAACGTTTGCTTATATTATCTACCACTACTTCCATCTCCATCTCCTAACTTTTTCTATTTCCCACAACTTTCAACTCTCATTTTCAACTTTCAACTTTCCATTTTCAATTAAAACAAACTCCTCCATACATCCCTATTTTCAAGTACCCGTCATTCTTCACGGATATCTTCACTGCATATACTAAATTAGCACGCTCATCTTTAGTAAGGATGGTCTTAGGGGTAAATTCCGAACGGTCAGATATCCAGGTAACAACTCCCGGATACTCTTTTCGGGTATCATTGCCGTAGTCTGAAAATACAGTCGCCTTCTGTCCAAGTTTCACCTGTGAAAGCTGTTCAGAGGTTATATAGGCACGAATATACATCTGTTCCATATCCGCCACTTTAAACAAGGGTTTCCCCATAGTAGCCAGCTCACCGGCTTCGGCATATTTGGCAAGAACCATCCCATTAAGAGGAGATGTAATATGGCATTTCATTAATTGATCTTCTATCTGTGCCACCTGAATACCTACTGAAGAACTTTGCCACGTAAGGCTTTGCCGGCTGTTGAGCAAGGTTGAACCCTGGGCAATCAATTGCCGTTGAAGTACAGAAAGATGTGCATCCGCATCATCCAGTTGTTTTTGATTGGCAGCTCCCGCCTTCAACAGATTTTCAACACGACGTTTCTCACGTTCGGCAGTGACAATCTGTTCTTTTAAAGCAGCTACCTGTTTCAGGATATCAGGTCGCTGATCTTCTACCGACTTCACATTAGCTTCCAATTGTATCTTCTTCAGATAAAGCTGAACAGTATCTACAAGTCCCACCTGCTGACCGGCTTTTACAGGTGTGCCTTCTTCTACTTCCAGACTCAATAATTTACCGGTTGCTTCGGAAGACACGAGTACTTCGGTTGTTTCAAATGTTCCGGTAGCATCATAATCGGGACTACCGCTTCCACAAGCAGCAGCTATAAACAGTAGGGAAGAAAATCCTATAAATTTCATTCGTTTCATAACAGGGCTATTTTATAAATTAATGGTATATTTTAGTTTCCAGATATTCATCAGCAATTGAATTTCGTGTAGAGCTTTGGTCTGCCGTGCCATACTCTCTGAAGTAATCTCACGTAACAGATCCGTAACAGTCAGTGTACCGTTTGCCACTTTTGCTTCAGCTGCCAGACGGATATTAGTGCGCAGACGAATAATCTCTTCATCATCCTGCATCTGTTTCCGCATAGAAACAATACCACTGTTTTGTTGGGTAGCTTGCAGGCGGGTATTAAAAAGAAAGACATCCCGGTTGTTTTGCAATTGCTGCTTATTGGTCGATATCAGTTTTTTATCATTTCGCAATGTATATAAACTCCCGAAGTTCCACGACAACCGTACTCCTGCTACATAAAAAGGAGAAAACTCATCTTTCAGCATATTCAATCCGGGATTGCCATAAGCTCCCTGTACAAAAAGTCCGAAACGAGGCATATAACCTGTTTTCAATGCTTCTTCCTGTATTTGCAAACGTTGATTTTGTGCATCAAACCATATCAATTCCGGACGACGTATATCTCCCAAAGGAGATACCTCACTTTCCACAGGTTTCTTCAACGTGGTATTTTCCGTCAGATCCTCCCCTGTCAGTAATGCCAGCATCTGTACATAGGCCTGTCTCGAAGCGGAAAGCTCCACCCGCTTCTGCCGGGTATTCAACTGTTCCACTTTTACAGCATCAAGATCAGACTGACTGGCTATTCCATTCTCCATATAAGCACTGATCTGCCGGAAACTACGCTCCAGTTCGTCTTGCAAAAGCTGATTTTGTATAAGCTGTTCATCCAACAAGAGAATACTGAAATACAATTGATCTACTCTCTCATTCAGAGCATACATCTCTACATTCAACTTCTCCCGTTCCACATCAGAAGACGCAAGGGTCATCTCTTTTTTAGTATGTATCTCTCCACCATCCCAAATGTTCTGTTTCAGCTCTAACATCACCTGATACTGATCCTTGGGCTGACCTTTAATATCTATTCCGGGAATTTTTACAGGAAGTTCGGTCACATCACTCTGATAACTGGCCTTTGCCGAAAGGGCAAACTGCGGCAGATATCCTTTCGAAGCATTATTCAGATTATACTCTTTAGTTTTTTCTATAAGACCATACTGCCTCACTAACGGATAGTTGTCCTGCGTTTTCTGCCGACACTCTTCCAAAGTTATCTGTCCGTACATACACGATACAGCCAGCAGAAATGATAATGAAAGAATCATTCGTTTCATATTCTTCTTCTCTATTAATTTCTTTTCTGCAAAGATAGGTAAATAGAACATGCAACCAGGTTCCAATAGTTTGCAATGATGTCCCATTAGTTCGATAATGAACAGATTTGAATAAAATTCACCTGTAGATTACAATGTAGTCTTATCTTCATATTGTATCTTTGTGAAAAATACAACAACTCCTGTCTGTTATGGAAGAAAAGAATAAGCCTCTCGAACTGGCACTCGACTTACTAAAACATACCCAAATTGCACGTAACAATGAGTATAGGTATATAAATCCCGATTTTGGTATCGTCATTAGTTTTGCCGGATTAGATAGCTATCTCTTTAAAATAGGACAACCCTACCGTACCAAAGAGGGACGGATTATCCGCGCCTTACGAGGAAGAGCCCGTATATCAGTCAATCTGATAGAATACGATGCTTTTCCGGAAATGATAATTATCACCCCACCGGACTCCATCATTCAGGTGATAAGCTTTTCCCCCGACTATGATTTTCAAGTGATTGTAGCAAGTAACATTTTTTTGCCTGTTCCCCACAGAGAAGATCTGACCGATTCATATATGAAACAGGGTATCGTGATAAAACTGACGAATAAAGAATGGGACGAAATGGGAATGTACTTCTCACTGATCTGGGAAACAGTACAAGAATCCACTTTCCGGAAAGAAGTAGTACAGCATCTGCTTACAGCGCTTCTATATAATATAAGGTATATACAAAAAAAGAACCAAAGCAGCATCAACCAATCGCCCTCACACCAGGAAGAATTATTCCGCCGGTTTATTGCTCTGGTCAACGAGTACAATAAAAAAGAACGTACCGTAAGTTTCTATGCAGATAAACTCTGCCTTACCCCTCGTTATCTGAATACCGTCATACGACAAGTAAGCCAACAGACGGTAATGGAATGGATTAATCAGGCCGTCACGCTCGAAGCTCAAGTCTTACTAAAACATAGTAACTTAATGGTTTATCAAATTGCTGATGAATTGAATTTCCCCAATCCCTCTTTCTTTTGCAAATTCTTCAAGAGAAGAACGGGAATGACACCACAGGAATATCAAAAAAGATAAATACAGCCCTACATCAGAATCCGCATATTGCAAATAATCAGTAAGATACTTTGCCAGTTCAAACTAAAACCGTATCTTTGCGCCCGCTATTACGAGTTAGTAGCATTAATTCAAATCATTAATTAAAAACATTTATTTAAAATGGCAACCAAAATCAGATTGCAAAGACACGGACGTAAAAGTTACGCGTTTTATTCAATTGTAATTGCAGACAGCAGAGCACCACGTGATGGTAAATTTACAGAGAAGATTGGTACTTACAACCCGAACACCAATCCTGCTACAGTAGATTTGAATTTCGACGCTGCATTGGCATGGGTATTGAAAGGTGCACAACCTACCGATACTGTACGCAACATCCTTTCTCGCGAAGGTGTTTACATGAAGAAACATCTCCTTGGCGGTGTAGCTAAAGGTGCATTTGGCGAAGCTGAAGCTGAAGCAAAATTCGAAGCTTGGAAAAACAACAAGCAGACAGGACTTGCTACTCTGAAAGCTAAAGAAGATGAAGCTAAAAAAGCAGAAGCAAAAGCACGTTTAGAAGCTGAAAAGAAAGTAAACGAAGCAAAAGCGAAAGCATTGGCAGAAAAGAAAGCGGCTGAAGCTGCTGAAAAGGCTGCTGCTGAAGCACCTGCAGAAGAAGCTGCTGCTCCGGCAGAAGAGGCTCCTGCTACTGAAGCTGCTGAATAATAGTAAGCAAATTCACCAAAATGGGATTAAAACTATAAGGTCCTCTCCAGCTTGCCGGGGAGGATTTTTTGTGCTTCCCGCACGGGAAGGTTCAGCAGGCGATAACAGGGAGAGATGTTTATAAAAGATAGTTGCCAAAATAATAAGCAAGTGGGTTTGCTAAAACGAAGATAAAAAAGAGGGCAACAGGAAAAAGATTAAAGAGAAGGAAACACATCATTCATTTTCAGCGTTTTAGAATACTATTTATTGGAAGCAAAAGTACGTACTTTAAAACACCCAAAGTACGTACTTAATGGGCAATTAAATACGTACTTTTTCCGTGGTAAAATACGTATTCTTACATCTTAAAAGTACGTACTTCTATCGGTATGAGAAATAGGATTCCGAAAAGGCATTAACATTGTTAATTTATGCCCCTGTTTACAAACCTTATCACCTACTTTTAATGGATCCACTTCTTCAACTCCTTATACAAAGCTTCTGTGATTTCACTGTTCTTCGAATTAAAGAATATCTCCTTACCTGTATTCTCCTTAAACATGATATAGGGTTTGCTGTGCGAAGAGAGTAATAACAGACAGTTGCCTCCGTCTTTCAGCTTGAACCACCCTTTACTTATACCACCTATAGAAAGTCCATTAAGACGAAGCCCGATATCGGGAAGAGAGTCTATCAAACAAATCCCGGTTATCTCTTCCAGGTTCTGGATGTACCATACATTCCCGTAAAAATCAGCTTATCCTCCTTTATCTTTATAGTTGCCGGATTCATACCATATGCTATAAATGCAGCAATCACCGCAATAGTAAGCACACTAATAGCAACCACATACTTCGTACTTTTCTTGGGAGGATTATGATCAAATTTATTTGCCTTGATTATCAGATACGGAATATAGAGTATAGGCAGAAGAATGCAATAACTGGCCCAGTCTGCATGCCCTACCCCAAGACAGGCATAATAAGTAAGTAAAGGTACGGTTCCCATTCCCACCAGACTATAACACATAAAAGTAGACAATCCTTTGACATCTACATTTTCTTTCTCTTCTTTAGACATTGTATTATATCCTGCAATAAGAATCGGGAAGCGCTTTACGAGTACCCCGAGCCCAATGAGGATGAAAGCTGTAATCAACACTGTAGTTTCCATAATCAAGTTTATTAACTCATTTCCACATCAACAAAAATCCCTTATTTTACCTCCGAAAGATAAGAATTATTCTTCAGAAAACAGGAAAAGTTGCTCTTTTCCTTGCAAATCGACTGCCTTGAGTGACTTAGCACGCGAACTACGTAGTTTCAACAAAGCACAAAAGTCGTCTTCTACATTATATCCATTGACCTCTTTTACAACGAATCCTCTTCGTACTCCTATCCGGTAGGCCTTTGAGTTTTCCCACACCAACCCGATTTTGATCCGGCCTTCTTCGGGGATAAATGAAATGCCGGAACCACCGGTATCAGGCAGTATTACTGACGAAATACCGTCATACGGCATGAAAAGATATTGCTTTCGGGGAAAATCAAGAATCATCTGCCCATAGTTAAGCAAACCGGCTCCGACACGCGAAGTAACCCCTGTATGTGTTTCTGTCATCACATTCCTGAAAGTGACCGGACCGATCTTCATCCAGTCAAACCTCAAACGATAACGCAAAGTATCCCGGCCAGCACCTGTTATGCCAATAGAAGAAGCTCCATAAGCACAGTCCGTCACACACCGTTCTATCTTTTTAGGCATACGATTCTTCAATAGAATAAATACCTCATCGCAGAGGTCATAAAGTTCCGGAGCTCCCGTATCAAAAAGTACTCCGGTCTCCTGCAATCTACGGAATAGCTTTATATCCAAAAGGGGGCAGTTTGCTATCACCTTCATCCGTCTCCGTTTTCCTTTCTCTGCCTTAAAATGATTTTTCCTGTCTGTCAGGATCAGCCGTTGGTTTCTGGTATCTATCTTAACCGATAAATTCTGCAAAATCTCACTTCCTATCAGCCCGTCTACTCCTTCACAGTTGAAAAGACTATTCTCATTCATATCCCAAAGAGTAGCCGGATAATGATTGAAATGCAGTTTTCCTAAACGCAACTCCCTTACATCTGCCATGTTTACAGCAATACGTACGCCGTTGGCATCACGTGCACTATCTCCTCTATAAGTATCTTCGCCACTTAACAACTCTTTATTCAGAAGCAAAGAGGAAGCACCGGTATCAAAAAGAAATTTCCGCTCAGTACCATTCACTGAAGCGGAAATTAAAATACGATTCTGAGAAAATTCAAAAGGGATGGTATCGGCAAAATTCTGTTCGCTGGTATAAGGAATTTTTCGCTCTTTGGGTGCATTGTAATATTCATATACCTTTCGGGATATCTCGGAAATAAGAGTTGCATTCGTTTTGTCATCTTCTCTGGAATCTGTTACAAACACTGCTATACTATATTGCCTCCCATCGGGCAAACGGACAAATCCCATGTCATTATCTCCCGCTTTCAGCCCCGATTTGTTTCTGCCGGAAGAACCCGTCTTATGCCCAAATACAACCTCCCGGGGTAATCCGGCTTTTAACTTATCGTTTCCTGTAACAGTTCCTATCATTAACTTCTCTAAATACTCTTTATATCCGGAATGCCGAAACAATGTTTCTGTACGAAACTTCTCCATCACCTGAACGGCTGCAAACGGCGTAGTCCAGTTGAGATATTGATATTCAAAAGCTTCATTCAGTTTCTCTTCATTTGCCTCAATCTTAAAATCTTCTATACCCAACGTGCGGACATATTTATCGACCACTCCCGTGCCACCTATATAACGAAGCAAAATATCACAGGCGTTATTATCACTCTCCGATATACTGTACCGCAATAATTCCCCCACAGAGATATTAAACTCTCCTTCGGGGCGGGCATCTCTCAAAGGACTATAAGTATCGGGCAGCAGATCTGCTTTGCGAACATATATTTCTGTTTCCAAAGGCAACTGCCGTGTATCGAGATAATCCATCACCGCCAATGCCTGATGAAACTTAAAAACACTCATCAAAGGGTAATGATGGGGATTGTTGTAAGTGAATGTCTCCCGCCCTTCAAACACAACAGCCACTCCTACCTTTGCCTGTTTTCCTTGCAACAAGATGTCAAGCTCTTTTGTCAAAGGATGTTGTGCTCTTGCGTAAGGCAATATTAAAAGCAGACACATCATCAGCAAGCTCCGCACAAAAACAGTTCTTTTTGTATCCATTACTCTCTCCTGTTTATTTTCTGTTACTTCAATAAAAGCTCTCCCAAGTCTGCAATGTCCTCCACAATATAATCTGCTCCGGCTTTCGTCAGTTCCTCTCTGTCACCATATCCATAAAGTACACCGATTGAATCAATGCCTACTGCCTTTGCACCTATGATATCATGCTTCCGGTCACCAATCATCACCACACGGTTCAGATCCGTAATTCCGTTCTCATGCAGCACATATTCTATCACCTCTGCTTTCGTATGTCGTGAACCATCCAGACCACTGCCACCAACAAAAGAAAAACAACCGTCCAAATGAAAATGTTCCAAAATAAGCCGGGCAAAAACATCCGGTTTGGAAGTTGCCATCATCAATTGATATCCTTGTTGACGTGCCTTTTCCAGAAGTTCGGCAATGCCGGGATACACCTCATTCTCATAAAGCCCTGTCTCCGAATACCGTTCCCGGTATTTTTTCACTGCCTCCTCTGCCTGTGCTTCCGTAAACTGATAAAACTCCATAAAAGAGTCTTTCAGCGGAGGGCCGATAAAAGGACACAATTCCCGAAGATCGTTCACAACGATGCCGAAGTGATTGAGTGCATAGTCTACAGAGCGGGTAATGCCCTGCATAGGATCAGTAACGGTACCATCCAGATCGAAGAAGAGATACCGGTATTTAGCGGATAAATTATTATTCTGTTTCATCATCTTTTTGACGGACGAAGATAAGGCAAAAGAGTGGCAAAAACAAATGAAGAGCAAAACGTTATCCAAACCATCCGAAGCCAGGTGATTGTGAATATCCAGATATTAAGAGTCATAGTCAGGAAAAAGAAACGCCATACTACACCAGGGCAAAATAAATCTATCGGCATCAATCCTAATACAATCAGATTACTGTAATACAGTATTTTATCTATCCGGGAAGGCTGACGACTATAATACCACAACATATATCCCAGGAGTGCTATTACATAAGTGTGATACTCCGATGAGGTACCGAAAAGAATAACCCATCCCATCAATATACCAAGTGCCTGTACTCTAAATGCAAAATCCTTGTATTTAGACCGGTTTACTAAAACCAAAAAAGCCAATAGAACTATAGCAAATATCTGGGCTATTGTAGTCCATGCAGGCGGTTGCGAAAAGAATGGCTTCAGATAGAAGAAGGTATGAAAAACACGAAGCGTTTTCTGATGTGCCAACCCATTAAACCAATGTTCATAATATCCAGACAACTCCATAACAGGTATTTTTATCAATGGTACAAAAATATATAGGGCTGCAATTAATGCAACATACCCGAAGTTTTTCCACACTTTAGGATAAAACAACAACATTCCCAACTGAAAAACACCATAAATTTTAGTAAATCCGGATAACAATATAATCAGGATAGCCGGCAGATACTTACCACGTTCCAGTAAAGAAAATGAAAAGAGAAAGAAATAAGCAACACTTACATTGTACTGAAATGACAGCAACGTTGTTGCTAAGATAGGCAATGTATACAGGAATATCTTGCATTTTGTCTCCTTGGTATATTTATCCGGTAATGTAAATATAGAAATAAAATAGAGCGTAAAATTCATTAAGTTCCACACAAAAGGCGCAAGCCATGAAGGCAGATAAGCAAACGGGCTAAAGAATATGTTAAACAAAGGTCCATAAAGAAACACATCGTGTCCTTTTTCCTCTGCCCATGCTGCTCCATATGGAATAATACCATTCCAGAAGTCTCTGGTGGCATCACTAAATATCATAAAGTTATACTGTCTGCCACGTGCTACTTCCGAAAACGTAAGGGCAGCCGTCAGAATAAAGCCAATTGTAAACCATAGATTAGTCTTTGCAAAAAGATTGCTACCAACTATTTGCTTCTTAAATATGTACATGATTATTTGTGTGTTTAAAAGTCGAAAATCAGATTAGTTTGTTTCTTCAATGTTTGTACTGTATTCATTTATATAATAGACAGGCCTTTTCTTCGTTTCAGAAAAGACAATACCTAAATATTCGCCTATAATCCCTAATGCGAGTAACTGAATTCCTCCTAAAAAAAGAATAACACTCATTAATGACGGATACCCTGATACAGGATCTCCCCAAATAGCAGCCCGTACAACAACAGTTATTAAATAGACGAATGCCGTGAAAGATACTACGACGCCAATTAACGACACAATACGCAAAGGAGTTTTGGAAAACGAAGTAAAACCTTTAATTGCCAGATTAGTCAATTTCCAATAATTCCATTTAGTACAACCTGCCGCTCTTGCATCCCGCTCATAATATATAGGCTTTTTTTTAAGGCCAATGTAAGAAAACAGTCCTTTCATATTCCGCTCATTTTCTTTCAGTTGCCGCAAAGCATCAATAGCCCGTTTACTAAACATCCTATAATCACCCGTATCTTCTTGGATAGGAATATCCGACATCGTTTTTAATAATCTATAGTATAGCTTGGAAGTGGCTTTCTTCAAAAAGGATTCTCCTTTCCTATTAGAACGCTTTGCATACACATCATCATATCCCTGCTCTATTTCCTTAAACATTTCAAGAATCAATTCGGGAGGATCCTGTAAATCGGCATCAATAATGACCAATGCATCACCTTTTATATAGTCAATGCCGGCAGCCATTGCAATCTCCTTTCCGAAATTACGTGATAAATCAACCAAAGATACCCGTTTATCTTTCTTTTGAACCTCCTTCATCAAAAGCAGAGAGTTATCTTTACTGCCATCATTCACAAACAGTATTTCAGATTTACAAGGTAGCTTTGAAAGTACGCAACTCAGTCTCTCATAGAGTAATAGGAAACACTCTTCTTCATTATAGACAGGCACCAGTACACTTAACATATTTATATCCATGATGAGTTATTACATTTATTGTTCAGAAGTCTATTCTCATAGTGTTTATTTTGCGCCGAAATATAAATAATATTTCCTAAACCACACAACCTTTTTATCATAAAAAAAATTAACTACCAAGCAAATAATCCACTTTATAATAATCTCTTCAATATATCAATAAAAACTCTGTATACAGAGCAACAAACCTATTTCTAACCACTTTCTAATCTCACCTAAGTGTATTATAATCACCTTTAGAATGCCTTTCAAAGAGAGAGCCTTACTTTTGTCCGCAAATTAAAAGTAAGAATGAAAAGGCTGATTATTATTTTATTTTTCTCTTCTATCTACGGGCTCCTGCATGCACAGGAATCTCCTTTGCAGCTATCACTGAAAGATGCAGAAAAGATGTTTTTAGAACGCAACCTGTCATTAATTGCCGAACGATATAATATTGACAAGGCACAGGCACAAGTGACACAGGCACGGTTATTTGACAATCCCGTAATCTCACTTGAACAGAATGTATACAACCGACTGAACGGTAAGTACTTTGATGTAGGAAAAGAAGGAGAAGCCACTACCGAAATAGAACAGGTTATCAATCTTGCCGGACAACGTAATAAACGGGTACGGCTGGAAAAGGTAAACAAGGAGATAGCCGAACATCAATTTGAAGAAGTATTGCGTACCCTGCGAAGCGAACTGAACAAGACTTTTGTTGAAATATGTTTCTCCACCCGCTCTATCGGGATATACGACAAAGAGATCGAATCTCTCAGCCTGTTGATGAAAGCCTTCAGGGAGCAGCAAAATAAAGGAAACATCTCTCTGTTAGAGAGTTCACGATTGGAATCTTTACTCCTATCGCTCCGTAAAGAGAAGAATGAACAGGAAAACAACCTCGTGAACTTACGTGGTGAGCTAAACTTGTTACTAAGCCTCCCTGCCGGACAGGATATAGACCTGCTGCTGGATGATGATATTCTGAAACAAGTGGATACAGCTGCCGTTCCTTTTGCGGATATGGATAATATGCTTTCTGTCCGTCCTGATCTGAAAATGGCCCATAGCAATGTTACGGCTGCCAAAGCGAACCTGAAGTTACAGCGTTCTATGGCAGCGCCGGAGTTTTCAATCAAAGGTATGTATGACCGCGCCGGAAACTTCATCAACAACTACTTCGCCGTAGGGGTCAGTGTCTCCGTCCCTATCTTCAACCGTAACCAGGGAAACATTAAATCGGCTAAAATCGATATTATGCAAAACGGAAAGGAAGAAGAATATGCCATAGAAAAGGCACGTATGGAGTTATACGCAGCTTATAGTCAGCTACAAAAAGCAGTAGAATTGTACCGGTCGTCCAATGATGAACTGGAGCACAACTTCGGACGCCTTATCGAAGGAGTAAATGAAAACTTCCGGAAACGGAACATCAGCATGCTTGAATTCATCGACTATTATCAAAGTTACAAAGAAACCTGCCTGCAACTGTATGAGCTCAAAAAAGATGTATTCCTCGCTATGGAGAACTTAAACACAATTGTCGGACAAACTGTATTTAACTATTAGAATCAATATGAACCGTATCTTACTACCCGTTTGCCTCTGCGTCATGATACTGAGTGCTTGTGGCAGACAAACAGAAACTCCCAAAGAGATATCTCAGGAACTCTTCCTTACAGACAGTTTACAAAACGTAGTATCGGTAGATACTGTATACACACATGAAGTGACTGACGAACTGACTCTCAACGGCAGGGTTACCTTCAATCAGGAACAAGTGGCACGTGTGTTTCCTATTTTTGGAGGTACAGTGACTGAGGTCTCTGCCGAAATCGGTGATCATGTACGCAAAGGAGATATACTTGCCATCATCCGGAGTGGCGAAGTAGCCGATTATGAGAAACAAAAGAAAGAAGCAGAACAACAACTTATCATCGCCCGTCGCAACTTGCAATCTGTACAGGATATGTTTACCTCCGGCATGGCATCAGAACGTGATGTATTGCAAGCTCACCAGGAACTAAACAATGCCGAAGCAGAAGAAAAGAGAATCACGGAGATCTTCTCCATCTATCATCTTGCCGGAAAATCGCTTTATCTGGTGAAAGCCCCGGTATCCGGTTTTATCGTAGAAAAGAATATCAATAAAGAGATGCAGATACGTTCGGACCAAAACGATGAGATGTTTACCATCTCCGGATTGGAGAATGTATGGGTAATGGCAGACGTATATGAGAGCGACATCAGTAAGGTACACGAAGGTGCTCCGGTACGTATCACTACCCTCGCCTACCCGGACAAAGAGTTCAGCGGAAAGATAGACAAAGTGTACAACATGCTGAATGACGAAAGCAAAACGATGAGTGTACGGATAAAACTCACCAATAAAGATTACCTGCTAAAACCGGGCATGTTTACCAATGTATGCGTGATAAGTAAGGTATCCGATAAGAAACTGCCACGCATAGACTCACACGCCCTTGTTTTTGAAAATGGAAAAAACTATGTAGTAGCAGCAGACGCCAACGGCAAACTCACTATAAAGGAAGTTGAAGTCTACCGCCAACTGAGCAAAGAGTGCTATCTTTCATCGGGTGTACAAGAGGGAGACCACATTCTGAATAAAAATGTATTGCTGGTTTACAACGCATTGAATGCTGATTAAAAGGAGGAACAAACGATGCATAAGTTTATTGACAACATTGTAGCCTTCTCACTGAAGAACAAGTTTTTTATCTTTTTCTGTACCACGATAGCCGTCATTGCCGGAGTTGTATCTTTTAAGCATACCCCGATTGATGCCTTCCCGGATGTAACGAATACCAAAGTGACCATCATCACCCAATGGCCGGGACGCAGTGCCGAAGAAGTGGAAAAGTTCATCACTATCCCCATTGAGATAGCGATGAATCCGGTGCAGAAGAAAACAGATATACGCTCCACGACCCTTTTTGGACTGTCGGTTATCAACGTGATGTTTGAAGATCAGGTGGACGACTTCACCGCGCGCCAGCAAGTGTACAATTTATTGAATGATGCTGATCTGCCGGATGGGATAACACCGGAAGTACAACCCCTCTACGGCCCTACGGGAGAGATATTCCGCTATACTTTGCGCAGTGATAAGCGAAACGTACGGGAACTGAAAACCATCCAGGACTGGGTGATTGAACGTAACCTCCGTTCGGTATCGGGCGTGGCAGATATTGTTAGTTTCGGCGGAGAGGTAAAGACGTTTGAAGTAAGCGTCAACCCTCACCAGCTTATTAATTACGGTATCACCGCGCTGGAGCTTTACAATGCCATCGCCAACAGTAACATCAATGTGGGTGGCGACGTGATCACCAAAAGTTCACAGGCATACGTAGTACGCGGTATCGGCCTCATCAACGACCTGGAAGAGTTACGGAACATCGTAGTAAAGAATATCAACGGCACTCCTGTGTTAGTACGCCATCTGGCAGATGTACACGAATCCTCTGCCTCGCCTGGGACAAGTAGGAAGAATGGATGAAGACGATGTAGTACAAGGCATCGTCGTAATGCGTAAGGGAGAAAACCCGGGAGAAGTGATTGATGCTCTAAAGACCAAAATAGAAGATATCAACAAGAATGTATTGCCCAAGGATGTACAGATTGTGCCCTTCTATGACCGTGAGGACCTTGTAAACCTCGCCGTACGAACGGTGACACATAACCTGATCGAAGGAATCCTGCTCGTGACCTTCATTGTACTGATATTCATGGCAGACTGGCGGACTACAGTGGTAGTGGCGGTAGTTATCCCGCTGGCACTGCTCTTTGCCTTTATCTGCCTGCGTGCCATGGGGATGTCGGCCAATCTCTTATCGATGGGGGCTATCGACTTCGGTATTATTATAGACGGTGCCGTGGTAATGGTGGAAGGGGTATTTGTGGCGCTCGATAAGAAAGCACGGGAAGTGGGAATGCCGGCTTTCAACCGTATGTCGAAAATGGGACTGATCCGCCATACAGCCAAAGACAAGGCAAAGGCTGTCTTTTTCTCCAAACTGATTATTATCACAGCCCTTATTCCTATCTTCTCTTTCCAGAAAGTAGAAGGCAAGATGTTCTCACCTCTCGCCTATACTCTCGGTTTTGCCTTGTTGGGTGCATTATTATTCACGCTTACACTGGTTCCGGTGATGTCGTCTATGTTATTAAAGAAGAATGTACGTGAAAAGAACAACTTCTTTGTCCGCTTCATCAACGAGAAGGCGAGCGCCCTGTTCAATAAATGCTATGCACACCGCAAACTATCCATCGGGTTGGCAAGTATTGTAGCTGTTGTCGGATTGTGGATGTTTACTCTGTTAGGTACTGAGTTCCTGCCACAGTTGAACGAAGGTTCTATCTACATCCGTGCTACCCTGCCACAAAGTATCTCGCTGGACGAATCGGTGAAACTCGCCAATCAGATGAGGCGCAAGCTCGCTGCTTATCCTGAGGTAAGACAAGTGCTTTCACAGACCGGACGCCCCAACGACGGTACGGATGCAACGGGGTTCTACAATATTGAATTTCATGTAGATATCTATCCGGAAAAAGAGTGGGAAAGCAAGCTGAGCAAGCTGCAACTGATAGATAAAATGCAGGATGACCTCTCACTCTATCCCGGTATCGACTTCAACTTTTCCCAGCCTATCACGGACAATGTGGAAGAAGCCGCTTCGGGTGTCAAAGGGTCTATCGCCGTAAAAGTATTCGGCAAAGACTTGTACAAGTCTGAGAAGATAGCAGTAGAAATAGACAAAATACTCGCTACCGTGCAAGGTATCGAAGACTTGGGTGTCATCCGTAACATCGGGCAGCCGGAACTGCGCATTGAATTGAATGAGCAGAGCCTGGCACGCTACGGTGTAGCTAAAGAAGATGTACAATCCATCATCGAAATGGCCATTGGCGGCAAGTCGGCTTCATTGCTTTACGAAGATGAACGCAAATTTAACATCATGGTGCGGTACAAACCGGAATACCGCCAAAATGAAGAAGAGATAGGCAAGATACTGGTACCCACCATGAACGGTACCATGATACCCATCAAAGAGCTGGCAGAGATAAAGACCATTACCGGCCCTCTGCTGATATTCCGTGATAACCACACCCGTTTCTGTGCCGTGAAATTCTCCGTACGCGGACGAGATATGGGAACTGCCGTAGCCGAAGCACAGAAGAAAGTGAATGCCTCTATACACCTGCCCGAAGGCTATACACTGAAATGGACAGGAGATTTTGAGAATCAGCAAAGGGCTACGAAGCGCCTTTCACAGGTAGTTCCGGTAAGTATTGCCATCATTTTTATCATCCTGTTTGTGTTGTTCTCCAACGCCCGGGATGCCGGACTGGTGCTGCTGAATGTACCTTTCGCCGCTGTTGGTGGCATTATCGCATTGCTCATCACGCACTTTAACTTCTCCATTTCGGCGGGTATCGGGTTTATCGCCTTATTCGGCATTTGCATTCAGAATGGTGTCATCATGATTTCGGATATCAAACACAACATACAGGCACGACTCCCCCTGCCCGAAGCGATCCAGACAAGTATGCGTTCCCGCATCCGTCCGGTAGTGATGACGGCAGCTATGGCAGCCATTGGCCTGATGCCGGCAGCTATGAGTCATGGTATCGGGTCGGAATCACAACGCCCCTTGGCTATTGTCATCATCGGCGGACTGATAGGAGCTACTTTCTTCGCCCTTTTCATTTTCCCGCTGATTGTGGAAGTGGTATACGAAAAGATGCTGTATGATAAAGAGGGAAACCTGAATCAGAGAAAGTTATGAGCAGATTCACCACAGAAGGTATGGAAAGGAACGTACCTCGTAGACAAACCTACCGGAGGTCATAGAGGAGGGATGTTTTACATGTACATGTAAAGCAGCATGACATGCACATGTGGAGCAGTACGACATGCACATGTCGTACTGTATTAGATGTACATGTAAAATAATCCACCCCACCGACAAACGAAAGGTACCTCAGTGACAAACCCTACGTTCCATACGGGACCTCACATCACAAGGTTCAAAAGAAAAAAACGCCGTACCCCCTGTGTCCTCTGTTGTGAATCTCGTATATTTGCAAAATACTAAAACAACTCGTTCATGGCAAAGATATTATTGGTAGAAGATGAGATAAACATTGCCTCGTTCATCGAACGCGGATTACGGGAATTCGGGCACACAGTCACCGTAGCCCATGACGGCACTTCCGGCTGGGAACTGTTGCAGAATGAAGCATTCGACTTGCTGATACTGGACATTATCATGCCCGGAACAAACGGATTGGATCTATGCAGCAATATCGCCAGAGAGAAGGGTATCAGACCCCCGTCGTCATGCTCACGGCATTAGGTACTACCGAAGATATCGTAAAGGGACTCGATGCCGGAGCAGATGATTATCTGGTAAAACCTTTCAGTTTTCAGGAGTTGGAAGCCCGTATCAAAGCACTGCTCCGCCGGGGCAAAGAAAGCCCGGCACTGCAACTCACCTGCAACGATCTTGTATTGGACTGTAATACCCGTCGTGCCCAGCGGGGAGAGTTCACCATTGACCTCACCGTAAAGGAATACCGCCTTTTAGAGTACTTTATGACACACCAGGGCACCGTTCTCTCGCGCCTTACCCTGTTGAAAGATGTGTGGGACAAGAACTTCGATACCAACACCAATGTGGTAGATGTCTACGTAAACTATCTGCGAAATAAGATAGATAAAGATTTCGAGACGAAACTCATTCATACGGTTGTGGGAATGGGGTACATCATGGGAATACAATAACAAAAAAGATGTAGGGAGGTACAAAAGATGAAAATAGGATCCAGGATAGCACTGTTTTATACCATCATCACCGTAGGAGCCATCACTGCGGTGGTTATGGTATTCTACTTTTTCACCTCTCGGTATATCAATCACCTCTATGACTCTTACCTGATAGAGAAGGCTTATCTGACTGCTCAGAAACATTGGGAAAAAGATGAGGTAGACGAATACAGTTACCGCGAAATTCAGCAGAAGTACAACGAGCTACTGCCACAGGCGCAAGAGATATTGCTGAATATGGACAGTGTACCGATGGCTGTAAACGATTCTCTGAACAAATACCTCGACAGCAACCAGCAGGCACGCCTGTTCAAAGATCTCCCGGTCTCCTTCGTTTATGGCAAGCTGAGAGGCGCTGCACTCCACTACCCCGACAATGAAGGCGACTTTATTGTTTTGGTAATGGCAAACAATACCTATGGATACGAGATTCAAAAGCATATCCTTCTGCTCGCCGTATTCCTCCTGCTGATAAGCTGCGGCCTCATCTATCTCCTCGGAAGAATTTATGCCAACCGTATTCTGCGTCCTTTGCAGCACATCCTCAAAGAGCTGAAACGCATTCGCGGAAACAATCTGAATGTACGGATGAAAACCTTCGATAACAAAGACGAACTGGACGAACTTATCAGAACCCTGAATGAAATGCTAGACAGGATAGATACTGCATTCCAGGCAGAAAAGTCATTCATCAGCAATGCCTCGCATGAACTGAATAACCCGCTCACCGCCATTCAAGGAGAATGTGAAATCAGCCTGCTCAAAGAACGTTCTGCTACGGAATACATAGACTCGCTGCAACGCATCTCCACAGAAAGCAAGCGCATCACCCAACTGATAAAACACCTGCTTTTCCTCTCCCGCCAGGATGAAGATATATTGCAAAACGCTAAGGAGAAGATAGACCTCGTTGTGCTCCTGCGCGACTTATGCCTGCAATATCCACAAGTGACATTCAACACGAATGAGACAGATGGAAGCGTCCATATCACAGCCAACTTCTATCTGCTGCGTATCGCACTGCAAAACATAATAGATAATGCCCGGAAGTACTCAAAAGAGCAGGTAGACGTCAGTTTAAGCATTCGTGAAGATTGCCCGGTCATTGAGGTAAAAGACTACGGGATCGGCATTCCGGAGAAAGAAATACATCATATCTTCCACTCCTTTTACCGGGCAAGCAACACCCGCGAGTATACAGGACAGGGAATCGGACTGAGCTTATCTATGAAGATATTATCAGTGTATGGTGGTAAGATAACAATCGATTCAGAAGTAAACTGCTACACCAAAGTAACGATGACTTTTCCACACATCCGAAAACAGAATTAAAATCCGCAAATCCGGCCTACTACCCCATATGCTTCCTGTATTACCTCTTGCGGATAACCGCAAATATCAAGAATGCGTATGGCATTGCGTTCTGTCACCGGGCCGGACTTCAGTTTGTAATCAAAAGACAGTACCCCGTCTTCTACACTTTCGCAGAAGTGATACAAGTCATATTCAGCTTTCAACAGGGAGGCAAGTTCAATGTCATGGGTAGAGATAAACACAAGGTTTCTTTGCACCACCAATGCCGAAAGCACTGCTTTGGCTATGGCAATCCGCTCAATTGTATTAGTCCCCTTAAACAATTCATCCAGCAGAAACAGATGGTTTCCTTCCCGGCTCAGATCAATCATCTCCTTAACGGTCTGTACTTCTTGCAGAAAGAAACTTTTTCCTTCCATTAAGCTATCTTCCATATGAATAGCAGAAGCCAACTTCAAATCCGGAGAAGAACAAAAATGATGTGCAAAACAAGTATGCAGCGCTCCTGCAGAAAGCAGATTCACTCCTATTGAACGGATAAAACTCGTCTTTCCTGACATATTAGAGCCGGTAATCAATGCAGATTTACCATGGAGGGTAATAGCATTGGAAACACAATTTTCTATCAGCGGGTGGTAGATATCCTCTACCTGAAATGAAATCTCTTCTGGGCAAGACTCTGGCAATGAATAGTAAGGTAATTTACTCCGAAACTCAGAAACAGAACATAAAACATCTATCAGCCCGAAAAAGCGGAATACCTGTTCCAACTTCTGCTGTTTTCCCTGTAAAAGAAAAAAAGCACGGGATGCTGAGATTGCCTCGGTCAGAAAAAACATGTTAAACAACTCAGTAAATAAATAAACCATAAAAGCCAAATCGCTTTCAAGGCGGATGCTCAGACGGAAAGAAGCTAAACGTTTCCTCAATGGCATTAAGTCGGACAACACTTCCGTTATCTCTTTATTAGTTGAGAGGCAGAGCGGCCGTTTCGTTAACTTCTCTGACTGCTTCAACAAATTCAATAATTGTGGCACAGAAAACAAATATGCCTGCATCTCTGTCTTTTTACGATAGTGCAACACAAGGTTTACAAGCAGCCCTGCCAACATTAACCAGAGAAACCCGACAGAAGAGGTGACGTATAATAATCCCAACGAAAGTGCCGGAATGAATTGCAATACCCTCAGTAATAAGTAGAAAGAACGTGAACAGACCGGATGAGTGGCCGAGAACAACGAGGCAATCGAACAGGCATCCACATGATTCAGTTTTTTCAACTCATTTTGGATATCACGGCGCAAAACAGTATCAGCAGAAAGAGAATCGAGCATTTTCTCCTGACCCGCCACCTCTGACGTACGGTTATAGTGTAATACATCATATAAATACTGTCTGCCTACACAAGAAGAAGTATGGTCGGCAAACAGGAAAAAATCATCCAGATTCAAGTCTTCCCAGGTCCGTTCGGACAGTAAACTATTTGTGTCCGTCGTGGCTTTATACTCATGATAAAGTGCAATGTCTGATAGTGTTTCTCTCATCCTACAAATATATAAAAAGAAAGGCATCCAAAGAATATCTTTGAATGCCTTTTTACTATGCGTACATAGCGTTTCCGCTTTTCGTCAGATTAATATCTGTCACGACCGCCACCGTAGCCACCGCCACGATTACCGCCACCGTAACCACCGCCACGATTGCCACCGCCGTTATAGCTGCGACGCGGAGCAGATTCTTCCTTAGGACGAGCTACAGATACAGCAAGCTTTCTGCCATCTATTTCTGCTTCGTTCAATGCTGAAATAGCCTTATTACCGGCTTCTTCATCTGCCATCTCCACGAAACCATAACCTTTAGAACGGCCAGTCTCTCTGTCAGAAATAACTCTCGCTGAGGCTACTTCTCCATACTCTGCAAACAACTCTGTTAAATCGGAATCGCTAATGTTATAGCTCAATCCTGCAATAAAAATGTTCATCGAAAAAAAATAATTAATTCTTAAATAATAAAATGATTTTGTTAGAGAAGTCTTGTTAAGGAGATAAATAACTCTGCAATAATATTGAGAAGGAACCGATCTTACTTATCAGAAATCTTTAAAACGTGGTAAATATAGACATTAAGTGGGGATTTAGAAAAAAAAAAGGCAATTTCTTTAAAAATAAATGCAAAAAAGGTGGGACGGTATTACAAATACAGCTCAAAAACAAAAAATTAAACCAGTCAGATACATCCATTCCCACTTCCTTAGAACAGTATTGTACTGATAATAAACACCTGTTTTCAGCTGAAATTTATTATTAAACTGATAAGTAACGCCTCCTCCTGTTCCCATTGTGTAAAGACTGCGCGGTGTGTGATACCTATCGGATATATAGTTGGTAGAAAGATAAAGCGAAAGCTTTTTTGTCAGTTTATAATCGGCTTCAGCTTCCGACCGGACACTGTATGCAGAGTAAGTTTCTACCGGCAAAGAAGCTGAAGAGAAATAATCTCCACGAACGGTTAATCGCCGGGAAGGTTTCCAAAGAGACAGGCTTCTAAGCTGATTCGTCTGTGAGAAACGCACCGGAGTCATGCCGGGAAGAGAAGGACGCGGCCAATGAGGAACAAAAGGTTTATCGGGACGTAGAATCTCAAAGTCCGGCAACTTGACAGCAGGCAGAGGAGATTTGAAAGTCCCCGGCTTACGCTCGCCGGGGACTGAAATCAAATCATCCAGATGAAGCCCTTCAAACGGGACTTCCTGCGCCACGAGAGTAACAGAACAGAATAGACATAGAATAGTATAGATGCAAATTTCCCTCATACGGCGTCTGGTTTTATCCATTAGACGCTCACATGAGGGAAATGCTGCAAACAAATTAATTAAAAATTGATAATCGATTAAGACTGTGTAGTAATGAATGCATTTCACCACAGAGTAACACGGAGTTCCACAGAGTAGTATTTGTCTGATGAAACGCAGATTAACACAAATGAACGCAGATTAAAAGACTGTATTTCTTTATCTTAGATTTGTTTCCCTTTGCGAAAATCTGCGATCATCTGCGTTTCAATAAAAATTTAAACTCTGTGGAACTCCGTGTTACTCTGTGGTGAATAATGTATTAAGATTACAACGACTTCTGATTCTTCTTTCTACGGCTGCGACGTCTCTGTAACTTCTTACGCTGATATCGCTGTATGCGTTTGTAGATCATCCATCCACTCATTACACCTACCACCACAAAGATAAGAATGGTAATACCCACTCCCAGATTGTCTCCTTTGATACGAGACCATATTTCAAGCACCTCTTTGGTCTTATCACCAAAGTCACGAATCATTGCACAACGTTCTACCACACTACGGTCCGGATATTGAATACGATTGATCTGAATACTATCTGCACCGGAACCAAAAAAATAGCTCAAGTCGGAATAATAAGTCAACGTCGTATCTATTTTTTCTTCCATAATCTCGGGAGAAGCAATAGAACTTACGTATCCACAGGCATCCATATTCCGAATAGCAATATCGGGACGACACATGAAATTAATAAAATAACTGGCAGCTTTCGGGTTGCGTGCATATTTCGGAATCACCCAACCATCATACCAAATGTTGCTACCTTCCTTTGGGACTACATAATCAAGGTCCACTCCCACTGCCTCAGCCTCTTCAATAGCCCACATGGCGTCACCACTCCACGTCATATTAATCCAGGCCTTATTTTTTGTCATCATCTCTTTTCCGAAATCAGCCTCCCAGCCGGCAATATTAGGCTTCATCGCTTTGAGGTATTTCTCTACTATTGCCATCGCTTCAGGAGAATAATCGTTCATCAGTTGTTCAACCGTTACTTTTCCTTCTTCCAACTCTTTAGCATGAGAGTAGATGATAGCTGTTCCGTATGCATCACGATAAGCATCTTTCATCAGAATTTTACCGGCATATTTCTTATCCCAAAGACACTCCCAAGTGTCTACCTCCTGCTCGGTAACAAAAGCCTTGTTATAAAGAATCCCTGCTGTACCCCACATGTAACAAACTGCATATTGGTTGGCAGGACATCCCGGCTGGCTAAGTTTAGCTATCTGTTCACGGATATATGGAGAAACATTGTTCATATAATCGGGCGAATGAGCAAAAACAGTATCAATGGGCAACAGCAAATCTTTCCTTAGCATACGCTCAATGATATACTCCGAAGGACAAACGACATCAAAATCCTCGTGTCCTTTTTCAATCTTGGTAAGCATTATCTCATTGATATCAAACGTCTGATAAACAATGCGGATATCTTCTCCGGTCTGCTCCTTATAGTAAGCCTGAAAATCTTCTAATACACCCTCTCCGATATAATCAGCCCAATTGTATATCTTCAGTACCTTTCCGCGTGGCTCACCTGTGTTGTAACAACCGGTAAGTAGAAGTCCCGATAAAATAAATATAGATAGAATCTTCTTCATAAACAGTTCTTTTATAGTATACCCCCATTTCATCCTTCCATCACCGTTTTCCGTTACTCCCCGTGCGGGAAGTACCTGCTCTGCGATTAATGACAATCAATAACGCAAGAACTACCACGAAGATAATCGTAGAAAGCGGACGAAGTTCCGGCGTTAACCCTCCTTACGGGCATCAGCATAAATATAAGTAGAAAGCGTCTCCAACCCCTCGTTACCAATGGTGAACACCGTTACTGCAAAATCATCAATTGAGAGCGTCAGTGCAAGCATGAAACCACTAATCATTCCCGGACGAATCTCCGGAATAATCACTTTACGTAATGCCTGCATCGGGGTAGCTCCCAAATCAAGAGCGGCTTCGTAAAGGTTCGGATTCATCTGTTTGAGGCGTGGTAACACACTAAGCACCACGTAAGGAGTACAAAATGTAATATGCGCCAGTACCACAGTTGTATAGCCCTGTGAGATACCTAATGAAACAAACAGCAGGAACAGAGATATACCAGTGATAATATCTCCGTTCAGAATAGGAATACTATTCACAAAACCGATAGTCTTACGGGCACGATTCTTTAAATTAAAGATGCCGATAGCTGTAACACTCCCTAACAAAGTAGAAGCTGTGGCTGCTATCAAAGCGATAGTGACCGTATTCATCAACGCATTCATCAACGAATGATGGGTTCCGGTTGTAAACAGAGAAGAGTAGAGTTTTGTTGAAAATCCGGTCCAGTTTCCCAAAACTTTGGCTTCGGTAAATGAATAGATCACTATAATCACAATCGGCGAATAAAGCAGTAACAGCAATATCCACAGATAGGTTTGAGCAAGAATCTTCTTTACCATAACCCACCTCCTTCGTTAGAATTGTCTTTATCATCCGTACTGAACAACGAGGTAGCAGCAATCAGCAACAACATAATAAGAGACAGGGCCGCACCATAGTTCCACATACTGTTGTTGATATTCTCCTGAATGGTAGTACCGAAAAGTTTTATATTGTTCATCGTCAGTAGCTCGGCAATGGCAAAAGTAGAAATAGTAGGCATAAACACCATCATAATACCACTCATCACTCCCGGCATAGACAGGGGCAGAACAGCTTTAAGAAACACCTGAACCGGATTGGCTCCCAAATCCTGTGCCGCTTCAATATAACTATGATCCATCTTCTGCAACGTATTGTAAATAGGATAAATCATGAAAGGAATAAAGTTGTACACCATACCGAAAATCAATGCTCCCTCTCCCAATGGCATACTGAAAAAATCGAATAAGGCAACAGTAGCAAGTGTACGCACCAGAATATTAACCCACATAGGAAGGATAAACAGCACTACCAAAGTTTTGGAACGGTTCAACTTGGCATTACTCAGAATCCAGGCTGCCGGATACCCCAAAAGGATACAAATAAGTGTTGTTATGATAGCTATCCCAATGGAATATACAAAAGTGTTGATCGCCTCATGGTGAGTAAAGAACTTCTCAAAGTTCTCTAATGTAAGATGCCCGCTGTCATCGGTAAATGCATAGACCACAATAAGAAGCAACGGAATAACAACGAATATCGCCGAAAAGATAATGTAAGGGAGGGTCCAACTCTTACGTGATGAAAAAAAGATTGATAACTTATTCACCTCTTTACTTTTAATTTCTAATTATTAATTATCCGGATTCCGTCTGGAGGGATAGTAATACCTACACGATCGCCATCATCCCATACGTCATTCGTATCTACAAAAACATTCTCGTCCCAATCCGACCACACTGTCAGATGATAGTGGTCTCCCTTGTAAAGGATAAATTTCACATCTCCCGTCAGCATACCATCTTCTTCATTATCCTGCAAAATGATTTTGTCGAAGTCTACTTCTACACGGACATCTGTACCGGCAGCAATATCAGAAACAGGAGCACACTCAAAGTTGCATCCGAGAAATTCTACATGCGTATCATCAACCAGTTTTCCTTCAAAAGTATTGCAGACACGCTCTTTTCTCATAATATGAATATCGAACGGTTTCACCAGTAATCCTACCTCAGCACCGACTTCAAAATGATGATAATCCTGCACCAGAAATTCATATCCATTGCAAAGTACCGTCATTTCATAATGTACTCCTTTGAATACAGAAGACTGCACTACTCCCACCAGCTGTGCCATGTCAGACACAGGAAAGATGTATAAATCTTCCGGACGAATCACCACATCCACCGGCACATTCTCACCAAAACCTTCGTCCACACATTCGAACTCGGTTCCGCAAAAACGGACCAGCTTATCTTTCAGCATCGTTCCGTTCAGGATATTACTTTCACCTATAAAGTCAGCAACAAATGAGTTGATCGGTTCATTATATATATCAATCGGCGTACCAATCTGCTGGATCTTTCCTTCGCTCATCACCACAATAGTGTCACTCAGTGTCAATGCCTCTTCCTGATCATGCGTCACATACACAAATGTGATACCTAACCTCTTGTGCATTTCCTTCAACTCCATCTGCATGTCTTTGCGCATCTTGAGGTCAAGCGCTGCCAATGGTTCGTCAAGCAACAATACTTCCGGCCCATTGACAATGGCACGGGCAATAGCTACCCGTTGTTGTTGCCCACCCGAAAGCGAATCTACATCACGATATTCATAATCCGTCATACCCACCATCTTCAAAGCAGCTTTCACTTTCTTTTCAATCACCTGCTTTGGTGTCTTTTTCAGCTTCAAACCGAAAGCAATATTATCATACACATTCAGATGTGGGAAAAGAGCGTACTTTTGAAACACGGTATTCACCGGGCGCTTATGGGGCGGTGTCTGTGTTATTTCCTTACCAGATATCTTTATTTCACCCTCCGTAGCGGTCTGAAAACCAGCAATAAGACGCAACAATGTGGTTTTACCACAACCCGAAGGTCCGAGAATCGTCACGAATTCTCCCTTCTTCACGTTTAAGGTCACATTATCCAAAGCGGTCTTTTCGCCAAAGAACTTCGATACGGCATTAACCTCAATAATGGATTTGTTTTCTTGCATATTCATACTCAATTTGGGATGCAAAGGTACACATTTCTATGATTTCCTCCTACGTGTTAATCTAATATAACAGAGTTTTCCCATGATAAGACTGAAAAATAATCTATCTTTGCATAAATATTTATTCACTAATCTCACAAAAGCATGAAAAGTTAACTTATTTGTTCGTTGCTGCAGCCGCTTTAGGCATGGTAGCATGTAACGGCAACAAACCCGGCTACGTTATCACCGGTACAGTAGAAGGAGCGGCAGACGGTGACACTGTATTTCTACAGGAAGTAGTAGGCAGACAACTTAGCAAACTGGATACTGCAATTATTACAAAAGGAACCTTTACCTTTGAAGGTGTGCAGGATTCTGCTGTCAACCGTTACATTACATCCGGTAAGGGTAACGAGGCTTTACTTATAGACTTCTTCCTTGAAAACGGTAAGATCAATATAGCACTGACCAGAGATAATGATTCGGCAACCGGTACAGCCAACAATGATGCATATCAGGAAATCCGTAATAAGATCAATGCGTTGAATCAGAAAGCAACTCCTCTTTATGAATCAATGAGAAGTGCCGATATAACCGATGAGCAGAAAGAAGCTAATATGAAGGAACTTGAAAAACTCGAAGAAGAGTTGGGACAAGTTTACAAAGAAGGTATCGAGAAGAATATCACAAACCCTGTCGGTATTCATCTGTTCAAAAGCAATTATTATAATATGACAACTGCTGAGAATGATGCTTTACTACAACAGATCCCGGCTCAATTCCAGAATGACGAAACAATCGTAAAGATCAAGGAAATGACCGAAAAGCAAAAGAAGACTGCCGTAGGGCAAAAATTCATTGACTTCGAAATGTTGACTCCCGACGGAAAACCTGTGAAATTGTCTGATTATGTAGGCAAAGGTAAAGTTGTTCTTATTGATTTCTGGGCAAGCTGGTGCGGTCCTTGTCGTCGCGAAATGCCTAATCTCGTAGATGCTTACGCTAAATATAAAGGTAAAAACTTTGAGATTGTTGGCGTATCACTCGACCAGAGTGCCGATGCATGGAAAGAATCTATCAAGAATCTGAAAATCACATGGCCACAGATGTCCGATCTGAAATACTGGGGTAGCGAAGGTGCACAACTGTATGCTGTAAACAGTATTCCTCATACCATTCTGATTGACGGTGAAGGTACAATCATCGCACGTGGACTCCACGGCGAAGGACTCCAAACCAAACTGGCTGAAGTACTGAAATAAAAAAGTATCGTGAGGGTGCGTCAATAAAGTAAATTAACCATCATTAAAACGCAGATTAACGCTAATTTACGCAAAGATTAAATTAAATCCGCGGTCATTTGTGTTAATCTGCGTTTCTAAAGTTACATATCGATAGCTTTCTCAGACTTTTGACACATCTTCATGTACAAATAATTAGCCCTTGCAATATTTTACTATTGCAAGGGCTATTTTTATTATAATACTTTATAGTTGTTTGTTACACAAACCAGCGTACGTAGCAGAAGTCCTGACGATGAGGAAGATCCGGGTTCTTTGGGAACATACGGTAAGATACCTTAAAACTTCCTGCATTAGACAAGCTGTGTTTTGCCTGGAATGTATACAGGTTGCCTTCCTTCTTGATAACACTGAACGGCTCTACCGAATAAACATGTTGCTTATCATCGGCAGTCGTATAAGTGGTCACTAACTCGAGTCCTACGGCATCATTCAAGCCTTTTTCATCGATTACGTAAGTGATTGTATACTCTTTTCCGCTTTCAATAGCTCCCTTCACAAGCTCTTCAGTCTTTTCGCAAGATACAATTTCAATTGAATCCCACTTCGCTACTACTTCCTCTTTCCATGCTGCTATCTCTTTCGCTTTGGCATTATCATTAGCAGACAACATCTGGAAACGTTTTGCTTCTTTGATATAGAACTTATTATAATAATCATCAAGCTGGCGCTTCATTGTATAGTGAGGAGCAATCTGAGCAATAGAGTTCTTTATAGTCTTCACCCAACCTTCAGAATATCCCTTCTTATTACGTGCATAATACAACGGCAGGATTTCTGTTTCAAGGATACTGTAAATAGTCGCAGCATCCAACTGGTCCTGATGATCCTGATTCTGGTAAGTACGTTTTTCTGTTAACGCCCAACCTGCACCTTCACGGTAACCTTCCAGCCACCATCCATCAAGTACAGAGAAGTTAACCACACCATTCATCAACGCTTTCTCACCGGATGTACCCGATGCTTCCAACGGACGAGTCGGAGTATTCAACCAAATATCAACTCCGGACACCAGACGGCGTGCTAACTGCATATCATAATTTTCGAGGAAGATAATCTTACCTAAGAATTCCGGACGGCGGGAGATCTCAATAATTCTCTTAATCAAACCTTGACCGGCACCATCATGCGGGTGAGCCTTACCTGTGAAAAGGAATTGTACTGGATAATCAGGATTGTTAACAATCTTAGCTAAACGTTCCAGGTCAGTAAACAACAGATGAGCACGTTTGTAGGTAGCAAAACGACGGCCGAAACCAATCAGTAATGCGTTAGGGTTGATCTTATCCATTAATGAAACAATACGTGAAGGATCACCCTGGTTCTTCAGCCATGTTTCACGGAACTGCTTGCGGATGTAATCCACCAGCTTGTTCTTCATGGTCATACGAGTCTTCCAGATTTCCTCATCGGATACATTGTAGATAGCTTCCCAAATCTTCGGGTTAGACTGATCATACAAAAAGTTTTCATTAAAATATTTAGCGTACAGTTGCTTCCACTCCGTAGCACTCCAAGTTGGGAAGTGAACACCATTAGTAACATAACCTACATGACTCTCTTCAGGGAAGTAACCTTTCCAGATAGAAGCAAACATCTCCTGAGAAACTTTTCCATGCAACCAGCTTACACCATTTACTTCCTGAGAAGTATTGCAAGCAAATACAGACATACAGAAACGCTCTCCCTTATCACCTGGATTGTTACGTCCAAGATCCATCAGATCATCCAGCTGATGCCCATCATTGCAGGATATCCACCCATATATTTGCCAAAAAGACCTTCATCGAAGTAGTCATGTCCGGCAGGAACCGGAGTATGGACTGTATAAAGAGAAGAAGCACGAACCAACTCGATAGACTGGTCAAATGTCAGGCCAGTAGCCACATAATCACAGATACGCTGAACATTGATCAGTGCAGCATGTCCTTCGTTGCAATGATAGACGTCCTTCTTGATACCCAGAGCTTTCAATGTCAGGATACCACCGATACCCAACAGGATTTCCTGTTTCAAACGATTTTCCCAGTCACCACCATACAGCTGATGAGTAATAGGACGGTCAAATTCACTGTTCAGCTCATTATCCGTATCCAACAGATATAAAGAGATACGGCCCACATTCACGCGCCATACGTTAGCATGTACAAAGTAGTTCATATAAGGCACAGCTACTACCATCGGTTTACCGTCAGCATCAAGAACACGGTCGATAGGCAATTGCCCAAAGTTCTGCGCTTCGTAATTGGCAATCTGTTGTCCATCCATAGACAAAGACTGAGTAAAATAGCCATAACGATAAAGGAAACCTACTGCACAAAGGTCTACATTACTATCAGAGGCCTCTTTCAGATAGTCACCGGCAAGAACACCCAGACCACCGGAATATATTTTAAGAACGTGAGTCAAGCCATATTCCATACTGAAATAAGCTACTGACGGACGAGTAGTGTCCGGTTTCACATCCATATAATCTCTAAACTTGGAATACACATCATTCATGCGTCTCAAAATCACTTTGTCTTTAGACAAAGCTTCCAGTTTCTCATAACTCATACGTTCTAGAAGAAGCACCGGATTCTGACCAACCTCTTTCCAAAGAGCCGGATCCAGATCAGAGAACAATTCAGTAGCCTCATAATTCCAGGACCACCAAATGTTCCGAGCTATTTCAGATAGTTTTTCTAATTCTACCGGAACGCGGGATTTTACAGTTACCTCTTTCCAGTTCGGAGTGTTCACATTACTAACTTTAACTTTCATAATGTTTATGATTTACTTGTTGATGAATAAATTTAATTCAGCTGACGTTTCATTGCACTGCGTAAAGCAATGTCATAAGCCTCATAATAATATCTAATAAAGTGCTTCCACAACGCCTGTTCTGCGATTTCGGCTGCATGTTTGCGGATTTCCTTTACTTCATTTTCTGTTTTTCCTGAAAATAGAGAGATAGTATCTTTAATGCCATCGGCCACTTCGGAATAGTTGTAATCCGACCGATGTAATACTTCTACTCCATCATTAATGCCATGCTGATTTTTCAGGCTTTTCACCCAAAGGCCAAAACCGGCAAGGTCAGTTGTTATAGTAGGTACCCGGAAAGCAACACTTTCTAATGGCGTATATCCCCATGGTTCATAATAAGAAGGATAAACACTCAAATCCTGACCTAACAACAGATCATAATAGTCCTTATTTAATATACCATCTCTACCATTCAGGTAACATGGTACAAATATCACTTTCACTTTATCTTCCGGACGATTATTCATTCCCAGATATTTCAGCATATCAAGCACCTGATCATGTGTCATATTATGCAACCAGTGTGTTATAAAAGGTACTTCCAGCGGCGTATCAAACTTCTCTTTACTCTTCAGACGCGCTTGCAAGTCCTCCCGTGGATCTCCCACCCAACCAGGTACATTGACAAATGCTAATACCTCTCTCTTTAAATTCTTATCGCGATTAAGGCGATTCAATGACTCTAAAAAGACGTCGATACCTTTATTCTTAAATTCATAACGCCCACTGGTTCCGATAATTAACGTGTCATCACCCAAATTTGTTCCCATTAATTTGTTGGCAACATTCAGCATCGCCGAACGGGCACGTTTACGTTTACCTGTGAAAGTACTTCCTTTCGGTACAAAATCATCTTCAAAACCATTCATCAGCACTACATCTGCCGACTTTTCAAGCAACTCCTTACACTCATTGTTGGTTATTTCACTCACCGTCGTAAAACAATCCACATAGTGAGCAGTCTGCTTTTCAATAGAATGTTTCGATTGCATATTCAATTCTCCAGCCATTTGATCTCCGTTATAAGCAAACAGATAATCATATAGCGGCTTATTGTTACCTGCTATGGAACGTCCGATAGACGTTGCATGAGTTGTGAAAATAGTTGCAATTTCAGGTACAGCCATTTGCAAATAAAGTGCTCCGAGGCCTGTCATCCATTCGTGTGCCTGATAAACTACTTTATCATTCTCCGTCAGATTATAGCGATAGAAGCTTTCTACTACCCTTCCGGCAGCATACGAAAACATAGAAGCTTCATCATAATCGCCATAAGCATGCAACGAATCTACTTGAAAACGATTCCACATTTCTGTATATATATCATCCTTCTTTTCAAAGAAGGGCTGAAAATCGACTAAAATAACAATGGGCTCACCCGGAATATTCCAACGTCCGACACGAACAGAAAGGTTATCTTTTTCACGTGCATACTCTTTCCATGCAGCACAAAGATTATCGGATTCAATAAACAAGGGATTATCCTTGCCTTGCCATACATCCGGGCCAATAAAGAACAATTTATCACGAAAAGCGGTTTGCAATGTGTTCGCCCTTGTAGACAGAACAGTGTAGATCCTCCTACTTTATTGCATACCTCCCAGCTGGCTTCGAAGATATAATCGGGGGTTAATAAATCTTTTACCATACAATTGTTTAGAACTCTTTTTTATTACGTGGGTGCAAAAATACGCATTATTTATTGAAAAATAATGCTTTATGCAGAAAATATAAGCTAACGAAAGGCAACAAACGTTTGCAAAGTCCTATAAGAAGTTGCTTGAAAGGAGGAAAAAGCGATATATCCCATTTCAATGCTGACTTCTGTTTTTAAAGTATAACTTTTGAGATAAGTAATGTTTCAGAATTTAGATTCAAATAATATGTTAAGTAGTACTTCAAGTTTAGTTCATACTATGTGACAGCGTTTTATTGAGACGCAAATGATCGCAGATTTTCGCAGATTCAATAGCTGCGCTATACTTGAGCAATGATATGCTTTGCGTAAATCTGCGAGTTTCTTCGTTTCAATAATAGTATCATATAATTTTGAACGATTACTTAATGCCCCATTGACTATATTATCAACTAATTTGAAGACTACTGATAAAAACAAAAACTCCTGCAATATTTCTATTACAGGAGTCATATTCTTGTCACTTAGCAGGTTTTAAATAACACTGCCGAAAGACGTTGATTTATCAATAAGCAGATTAAGCCAATGCACTACCGATCAAGAATGTAGCAGCCAAAGCTACGATAGCGTAAAGCTCAGGGAATACGGCAAGAATCAGCGTATTACTAAATACATTATGTCCCTGTCCGATGGCAGCAATACCATTAGCACAAACCTGTCCCTGACGAATGGCAGAGAACAAAGCAACCAATCCCAAAGCAATGCCTGCGCCCAATACGGCAGAAGCCTGAATTGCCGTAATCTGAGGAGTAAGAATACCAAAAATCGTCTGGAACATAAAGTATCCGGCAAAACCATACAGACCCTGTGTACCGGGAAGCGCTGTCAATACAAGGAAGTTACCAAATGCACTATCATTCTTTTTCAACGCGCCGATAGCAGCGTTACCTGCAATAGTTACTCCGTATGCACTACCGATGCCCGACAAACCAACCATTACTGCGATGCCAATGTAGGCAATAAACAAATTCATTTCCATAATCTTATTCTATTTTATTGTTTAATTTTTAATTCTTTAATTCTTAAAAGGTTTGTACTCTTTTCCACCGCCTTCATAACCGGAATTCTTAAAAAACTCCACAAACGTCAGACGCATCGGATGAACCATTGCCCCAAGTACATTCATAAATATGTTAATAGCATGCCCGATTACAAAAATCAAGACCATTACAATAGGTCCCATAATTGCATTATCAGGCTCATTCCCGTAGCAAGGCTATTGAACACTCCCGCCAAAATACCCCCTGAAAGCCCAAGGGCAAACAGACGAACGTACGAGAGAACATCTCCCAAAAGCCCGGTAACCATATTATAGGAATCCCACAAACCGAGTCCGATATTGAGGAAAACATTCTTTCCCGGCGTATTGAAAAGGAAGATCATAACAGCGGCAATACCAAGAATTACCAAATGTATAGTCCCCCCCATAGGCAATACCGCCGGCAACAGCGCAGAAACACCCATAGACACCAACAAGATAATCCAGCCGATAGTAGCAACAGCATACTTAAAGCCAAACTGTATTGTTTGATTTACAGCTTTCAACACCATACCAAACATAATCTGTACTACACCTAAAATCAGTGAAAGCTGGAACATATCATTATTATCCATAAATACTGCATGTTTCAACCGCTGCACAATAGGCCAGTCAAGATTATAAATATTAGCGCCAAAGAAAGTACCTGTCAACAGTCCACAGAAGAAAGTAGACGTAGCCAACACCTGAATCAGCGAGATTATTGATTTAGCTGACGGCGTCAGTTTCTTTGCCATCAAACGGTAGGCTGTAGCACCGATAAACAGGAATAATCCATATCCGGAGTCTCCCAGACAGAGCCCGAAGAAAATCATAAAGAACGGAGCAAAGAATGGAGTCAAATCCAATTCATTGTACTTCGGCAACATATACAATTTACAAATCGGCTCAAACCAAGAGAAGAATCCTTTATTATTCAGTTCAATAGGTACATTATCTTCCGGAGTAGGATCAGAAATCTCGTAATATACATGAGATGCATCCAGAAAAGCTTCAATCTCTATCTTATTACGGGCAGGGGCCCATCCTTCCAACAGCATTAGCTTTTCACCTGCAACCTGCTCCGTACTCAACACTACTTTGGAGAACTCGATATTGCTCTGCAATTCTTTCAGTGCTTCCTTCAAGGCAGGAATATCCTTTTCTGCAAGAGCAGCCAATTTCCGGTCGTTCTCAACGATAGCCTGTTCTGTATCAGCATAGAGCTGTTGCACACTCGTCAACGAATAAGCCGGAAGCTTCACCTGTTCTACATCCAGATCTACTTCTTCTCCTGCTTTTGTTAGAGTTATAAAGAATACTTTTGAAGAAATCCGATTAATCACCATTGCGTGATATTCTGTTTCCCATTCTTCCTTATAATTACCCTCAGAACAGGTGTAAAAACCGATTGTATACCCGGCATCATTCAGACGCTGAATACTCTCCGGTTCAAAATCACCCCATGCCAACAATGCATCTCGCTCTTTAGCATATGCCTGCAATTGCTGAGACAGTTTATTCTTTTCAACCTGCAGTGCATCTACTTCATCCAATACCTGCATACCCCGATCAGAAGTTCCTCCCTCTTTAACTGCAGCCGTATCTTTCTCCAGTTTTATATTCTGAAGTAATTTCAAAGTAGCTGCCAAGCGAGACGAAAGCCGAATGTTATCTTGCAGTTCCGTGTTATCTGCGGCACCTTGCTGCTTTTCTACAGTATGTACCACTCCAAGTTCGCGGAGACTATTCAGAAATGACTCATACTCCTTGTGATAAGCAAGGAATGTAATCTTCTTCATTTTTGTAATCATGCCTCTACCTCCTTCCTTTTTTCTTGTTGAGATTTCAGGATCTTCTGCGATGACTTGGATAAGTTTTCTTCATCCTCCATAAATCGTTTTATCTTTCGCAGTGCATCCTGATAGCCCGGTATCTGTACCTTCTCAAAAAGATTCACTTTCTGAGTGGTCTTTTTCCTCGCATGTTCCAACAAGTTCAGCTTGGCCAATATAAATTCTCTTTCGATAGCCGTCTGTGCAAGCTCCTTAAGCAGATGCAGACCATCTGCATACCATTTAGGGGCATTGAACATACTGTACGGACGTATCTCGAAATCAACATTTTCGAGCAATGGTACACGTACACCGGCAATCTTTTTTATGCCAAGATGAACATCATTAACCTTTATCAATGAGGCATCAAACTCATTCCAAAGTGCGAACATGGCTTCATAAGCCTGGATTTGTTTCTCCAGTCTCTCCTCCAGATCAGCCGCTTCCGTCTTACAACGTTTCACTTCCATACGTAGTGCACTCTCCTTATTTTTAATAATAGGAAGCGTACGTACCCGTACTTTCAATTGCTTTTCAAGCTGCTGAAGGGATGTCTTATTATATTGAAATTTTATAGCCATCTCGTTTATTTTACTATTTAACAATTTACAAATAGACGATTGAAATTACTTTTTTACTGCTACAATCTACATATCCTAATCGTAAATTGTAAATCGTCTAATCGTAAATTTTATTACTTAGGCCAATACTGATCTACCAGTTCCTTCTTAATATTCACCTCTTCCGGACGGAAGTACTTACCAAATAATCCCCAGGCTACATCCAACATCTCAGTTGTATCCAGATTGACATCAATGGCGAGCAACTGATTGGAATAATCCTTGGCAAAAGATAAAGTACGTTCGTCATAGTTAGTAAGGTCGAAACCATTTTCCAGCTTTGTCTTGGCGTTAGCAGCATCGGCATACAGACGTACAGCAGCATTCATCACCTGCGGATGGTCTTTACGAGTCTTTTTACCTGTTACCAACTGTTTCAAACGAGACAATGAACGGAACGGGTCAACAATAACTTTACCAATATCGCTATCACGACGCAGGAACAACTGTCCTTCAGTGATATATCCCGTATTATCAGGCACGGCATGTGTAATATCACCACCAGACAATGTAGTTACGGCAATAATAGTGATAGAACCACCATCAGGGAACTGCACAGCCTTTTCATAAATCTTTGCCAAATCCGAATAGATAGAACCAGGCATAGAGTCTTTCGAAGGGATCTGATCCATACGGTTTGACACGATTGCCAATGCATCCGCATAAGAGGTCATATCAGTAAGCAGTACCAGCACCTTTTCATTATTCTGCACAGCAAAATACTCAGCAGCTGTCAATGCCATATCCGGAACCAGCAAACGTTCTACCGGAGGATTCTCTGTTGTATTTACAAAACTGACAATACGGTCGAGTGCACCTGCATTAGAGAATACATTCTTAAAATACAGGTAGTCATCATTCGTCATACCCATACCACCAAGAATAATTTTATCGGTCTCGGCACGTAGTGCCACATTTGCCATTACCTGATTGAACGGTTGATCCGGGTCTGCAAAGAATGGAATCTTTTGTCCGGATACCAATGTATTGTTCAGGTCGATACCTGCAATACCTGTTGCAATGAGCTCCGACGGTTGTTTACGCCGAACCGGATTTACAGACGGACCACCGATTTCTACTTCCTGCCCTTCAATCTCCGGCCCTCCGTCAATCGGATCGCCAAAGGCATTGAAAAAACGACCGGCAAGCTGTTCGCTCACTTTCAGTGTAGGCGATTTACCCAGAAAAACGACTTCAGCATTCGTCGGGATACCTTCGGTTCCTTCAAATACCTGCAACGTCACTTCATCACCGGCAATCTTTACTACCTGGCCAGTTTGCCATTTACGGTAGCCAACTCATCATACCCCACTCCCGTCGCCTTCAGCGAACAGGTTGCTTTGGTGATCTGAGTAATCTTGGTATATATTTTTTGAAATGCTTTTGTTGCCATTTATATATTTACAATTTATTCCCTACGGCCATGACCATTATTCATTTTTAACACATAGGTACGTTAGCAATTTACAATTTACTATTTAGCAATTACGATTGAAGTTTCTTTTCATCAATCAACTCTTTCAGTTGCTTCCGGAAACCATCATACTCTTCTGACTTAAACTTCGAGTAGTTCATCTGTTTACAGATATTGATCATCTTCTTAAAGTAATCCATTACTTCATTGAAGTTGTCAAATTCAAACTCTGTATGGCAAATATCAATAACCATATCCAAAATAGCTTCCTGACGTTCCATAGGAGTTACAGCATCAATGTCATCAAATGCATCCTGCTGAAGAATAACGAAATCGATCAATTCAGATTTCCAGAAGATAACATGATACTCTACAGGCACACCGTCATCACCTAAGATGTTAATCTGCTCGGCAATTTCCTTTCCACGTTGCAAACGGGTTTTGATTTCATTTACTTTGCCAATCCATTCATCATTGATGTGTTCAGAGATATATGCTTCAAATTCCGGATATTCAATATATTTGGAATAAGAGTCAATCGGGTTCACAGCCGGATAACGTTTTTTATCGGCACGATCCTGTTCGAGAGCGTAGAAACAACGAGCTACTTTCTTTGTATTCTCTGTCACAGGTTCCTTCAGATTACCACCTGCCGGAGACACTGTACCAATAAAGGTAATAGAACCAGTTTTATCATTGTTCAGCTTCACATATCCTGCACGACCGTAAAAATTAGAGATGATAGAAGACAAGTCCATTGGGAAAGCATCCGGTCCAGGCAACTCTTCCATACGGTTGGACATCTCACGCAATGCCTGTGCCCAACGGGAAGTAGAGTCAGCCATCAGCAAAATCTTCAAACCCATTGCACGATAATATTCTGCAATTGTCATTGCCGTGTATACAGATGCCTCACGGGCAGCTACCGGCATGTTAGACGTATTCGCAATAATAATGGTACGTTCCATCAACTTACGCCCTGTATGTGGGTCGACCAGTTCAGGGAACTCGGTAAAGATTTCTACTACCTCATTCGCACGTTCACCACAAGCAGCGATAATAACGATATCTGCTTCGGCCTGTTTTGAGATGGCATGCTGTAGTACGGTTTTACCAGTACCAAACGGACCGGGAATAAATCCCGTACCACCTTCAACAATCGGGTTTACCGTATCAATCACACGAACACCGGTCTCTAACAGTTTGAATGGACGTGGCTTTTCTTTATAATTCTTCATGGCACGTTTCACCGGCCATCTCTGAATCATATTTACATCGATAAGACTACCTTCTTCATCTTTCAATACAGCCATCCTATCTTCTATCTTATAATCACCTTCATCAGCAATATACTCAACCGTACAAGTGCCCTTCAATGTAAAAGGTGCCATAATTTTCAGTGGCTGAAAGTTTTCATCCACTTGCCCTAACCATGCCGAAGCTTCTACTTTATCGCCGATTTTTACCAACGGCACAAAATGCCACACCCTTTCTTTATCTAACGGATATGTATATTCACCTCTTTTGAGGAAAACACCTTCCATCTTGTCGAGGTCATTTTGCAAACCATCGTAATTTTTTGATAACATGCCCGGACCTAAGGTCACTTCAAGCATGTGTCCTGTAAATTCGGCTTCAGCTCCCACCTTCAGTCCGCGAGTGCTCTCAAACACTTGGACGTATACATGTGAACCTACCACCTTAATCACCTCCGCCATCAGTTTGTCGCCACCAGTTGAGATATAACAAATCTCATTCTGTGCTACCGGTCCGTCAACGACGAGGGTCACCATGTTGGCAATAACGCCACTAACAGTTCCTTTTGTTGCCATATAATTTTAGTTATTTATTTACCTAAATTCTGCGGGAATCTGTACCTCATCCTTCAGCGCATCAATAATGCGTCGGAATAGTTGATTTCCTTTCTCTTTGTCCAATGATATCCATCGCTCAATCATTTCCAGTTGCAATAAGAAAGCGAAAATACGTTCAATCGTAAAATAATTGAAAAATGTAGCTTCCTCGATCCAATCCCAGCGCAATGAATCAAGCTTCTTTTCACGCTCTACCAGTTCGGTTATTTCACTGATCTTCACTAACTGTTCCAGACAATCTACCTCACCGGATAATCCGAAGTCACGAGCACCGGACGTACGCAATGCTTCACAAACCTCAGTATCGCCTACAATATTCTGTGCTACGTCCCATTTATATTTACGGGCTGTAAATGCTACCAGAATATTATTTATAGTCAGATTGAATTCAAACCAAGATGCGATAAACTTATTTCCGCATTTCATGGCATACTCATAATACAGTGCTGCCAAATGATCTTCATGCAACACAGCACTTTCTGCCGGGGTATTAAAATAATCAGAAATAAAAGCAGAGATGTAGGAAGGGAAGTCTTTCGGATGAACCTCACCACCTTCTTTTATCACACCAATGTATTCGATAAGTTCTTCCGCAGAGAAATTTCCTCTTAAATCGATAGCAGCCTCCTTGTCTTCAAGCAATTTCAAGACATTTGCATTATCAAATTTCAGATAGAACAGATCTATCAGCTTCTGGTCTGAAGAAGAGATTCCGGGATAAATTTCTGTTTTAAAATCAGCTACTGTATAACTCAGTTTACTATCCTCAAGAGTGAGTTCAGGCAAACCGGCTACCAAGTAATAGTATTTACTCATAATCGTTCTCTATTAGAATAGCATTTCTACTAACTGAGGACGCAGAAATTCTTTGAAATAATTCATGAATTCTTCTTCTCCAAAGTTCACTTTATACGAACCGTTTGCCGGAGAAACAGAAAATAATGTTTTAATTCCATTTACCTGCTCTATTCTGACACCCTTGTCCAAAAGAGCTTTAGCATTGGCAGCAAAGTATTTCTTCAGCGATTCTGCATCGGCTGTCGAAATCACAATAGGTTCGTCTACACTCCATTGGGAAGCTAAAGCTACAATAAATGCATTCAAGAAGTCTTGATTCTGCGCAAATTCCTTTACAGGAGCAGTCACAATCTTATCTGTCACAATAGTAGCAATTTCCGATTTTAGTGCATTTACAGCCTGACCGGCAAACAATTTTAACTCTGATTTGGTATTTTCTGCCAGTTCATCAGCAGATTTACGAGAGGAGGTAATAATTGACTCTGCTTCTTTATGAGCATCTTCAATAATCTTCTTAGCTTCTTCCTGAGCATTTGCGATAAGACGCTGGGCTTCTTCATTACCTTTTTCTACGCCTTCACGATAAATCTTATCGGTCAACTCTTGAATTTTGTTTTCCATGTTCACGGACTATTTAGAAGTTTATATTATAGTATCTATGTATTTCGATTAGATTCTTGCCAAAAGTACGAATTTCAATCTAATTAAAAAAGGGAAAAGAAGAAGAAAACTGTTCATAAAATAGAAAAGAATAGTCAAAAAGGAGGAAATATTGCAATAAAATGGCATTTAGAATCTATTCTTATATCAAGGTGGACTATATATGCAGGAAATATAATCATTCGGATAGTTATAAAACACAAATGGGAGCAAAGCAACTTTTGTGCTTTACTCCCATTTGTATCAGATAATCTCGCTTATTATTTCTTGTCACAAGCTTTTTTCTCACATCCTGCTTCTTCTTTACAACATGCTTTAGTAGAATCACAAGCAGCAGAATCAGACTTACAGCAAGGAGCTGCAGCTTCTACAGTTTCAACTTCTACTGATTCAGCAGATACTTCAGAACTTGCAGGTTTATTACCACAAGAAGTTACAGCGAAAGAAAATGCTACTGCAACAGCAGCCAAAAATAATTTAGTTTTCATACTTTAAATTTGCTTTAAACAGTTATTGATTATTGTCGGTTGCAAATATAAGTAAATAAAAGCACTTATACAAAGTA
>BAJA01000030.1 GCA_000613465.1 Bacteroides nordii WAL 11050 = JCM 12987 | reverse complement strand
CAGGTTTGAATCCTGTCGCGGTCACAAAATATATTCATAATTCGAAACAAAGGGTCGCGTAGCTCAACTGAATAGAGTAGCTGACTACGGATCAGCCGGTTACAGGTTTGAATCCTGTCGCGATCACAAGAATATCTTCTCAAGAAATTGGGGAGATTTTTTTGTATATCAGCCAAACTTTACTATATTGTGAAGTTGAAACATATTTTATATAATAATAAACATAAAAGAATGGGATCGTTTCCAGTATTTAGTAGAAAAACAAATTTCAAGGTATCGATGAAATAATACATAAATTCCGCAAACCTTACGAATTTATATTTTTGCTCGTATGATTTGCGGAATTCATATTTGGAAAATCAATCAGGACATACCTGTCTTAACATTTAATGTTTAGTTCATTCAATACCTTTCGGATTGCTTCAAATGTAGTTATTCTTGTTGGGACAAGTGGTAAGCGCAATTTATTTTCAATCATTCCCATTGCGTTTAGCATTGATTTCACTCCTGCCGGATTTCCATCTACAAACAAAAGATCAAATAATTCAGTGAACTTATGGTGAATGGTGAGGGCGTTTGCAAAGTCTCCCTGTAAAGCCAGACGGGTCATGCGACTAAATTCGCGTGGAAATGCGTTTCCTATGACTGATATAACGCCAACGGCTCCTAAAGTGATCAGTGGGAAGGTAATACCATCATCTCCCGAAATAACGTCAAAATTGGCCGGTTTATTCTTGATAATATCATCCATTTGGGTGATGTTACCGGATGCTTCTTTGATAGCTATTACATTTTTGAAATCACGGGCAATACGCAATGTTGTTGCAGCAGTCATGTTGACTCCTGTGCGCCCCGGAACGTTATATAATACAATGGGCAATTCCGTTGCTTCGGCAATTGCTTTATAATGCTGATAAATACCTTCTTGTGATGGTTTATTATAATAAGGAACTACAGATAAGATGGCATCTACACCGGTGAAATCGTCGTTTTTCAACGTTTCAACTATAGCACGGGTGTTATTTCCACCTACTCCAAGTAGAATAGGGATTCTTCCATTGACGCGGTCGATAACCATTTTTTTGATTTTCTTTTTCTCCTCTTCGGTTAGTGTCGGAGTTTCGGCTGTGGTACCCAGCACACATAGAAAATCTGCATTATTCTGCAATAGATAATCTACCATTCGCATTAATGCATCGTAATCAACGCTCTCATCTTCTTTGAAAGGAGTAATCAGTGCTACCCCCATTCCTTTCAATTTCGTTTGTATCATGAGTATTAATAATAATCTCTAAATAATTTGGACACAAAAGTACTAATATTTTCTATTTTACCGGCAAAAATAATATATAAAATAAGATTCTGACAGAAAAATGTTACGATATGAGCTCTAAAAATTCCTCTTCGTTCATTATCCTGATACCCAGTTTACTTGCTTTTTCAAGTTTGGCAGGTCCCATATTTTCACCTGCCAAAATAAAGCTGGTTTTAGCTGAAATACTTCCTACATTCTTACCGCCATGTTTTTCTATAAGATCTTTGTATTCATCTCGCGAATAGTGGGTGAAAACGCCACTAATAACGATAGACTGACCGGCCAGTTTATCGGTGTGTCCGCTAAGATCTTCTTCTGTACGATAGAGCTGAAGACCAGCTTCCTTCAGACGATTCACAAGTTCGCGGTTTGATTCGTTTGCGAAGTAGTTTAAAATGCTTTGCGCAATTTTTTCACCGATTTCATCAATACTTACCAGGGTTTCGAGATCCGCATCTTCCAATTCTTCTATATTTTTGAAGGCTTTGGCTATTTTCTTTGCTACAGTTTCACCTACAAAGCGAATACCTAATGCGAAGATGACACGTTCAAAAGGAATTTCTTTGCTTTGGGCAATTCCATTGATAATATTTTCGGCAGACTTTTCACCCATCCGGTCCAATCCTTTGATATCTTTTGTGGTCAGTTTGTACAAATCAGCTGTATTCTGGATTAGTCCCAGGCGATAAAACATGTCTACTGTCTCAGGACCAAGTCCGTCGATGTTCATAGCCCGCCGACTGATAAAGTGTTCAATCTTACCTTTGATTTGTGGTGGACAAGCCGTTTCGTTGGGACAATAATGAGCTGCTTCGCCTTCGTAACGTACTAATTTGCTTCCGCATTCGGGACAATTTGTGATAAAATTCACTTTTTCACCTATCATGAATGAACGTGCAGAAGTATCTACCCCTGTAATTTTAGGAATAATTTCTCCACCCTTCTCCACGTATACCATATCGCCAATGTGGAGATCAAGTCCTTCAATGATATCTGCATTATGCAAAGAAGCGCGTTTTACAATGGTGCCGGACAGCTGCACGGGATCCAAATTGGCTACCGGAGTGACGGTCCCCGTTCTTCCTACCTGATATGTTACCATGTTTAACCGGGTAAGTGCACGTTCTGCCTGAAATTTGTATGCAATAGCCCAACGAGGAGATTTGGCCGTAAAGCCTAAGTTTTTTTGTTGTTTCAGACTGTTTACTTTCAGCACGATGCCGTCTGTGGCAACTGTCAGATTTTTCCGTTCTGTATCCCAATATTTGATATAATCAAAAATTTCCTCTAAGGTGTGACACTTTTGCATGGCATTCGAAATTTTGAAACCCCATTTGGCAGCTTCTTGCAGGTTTTCATAATGTCCGTCGCAAGGTAGATTTTCTCCAAGCAGATAGTATAAATAGGCGTCAAGTTTGCGGGAAGCTACGACTGAGGAGTTTTGCGATTTCAGTGTTCCTGATGCTGCATTTCTCGGATTAGCGAATAGAGGTTCTTCACGTGCTTCTCTTTCACGGTTCAACTCTTCGAATACATCCCATGGCATAAGAATTTCTCCACGTATTTCAAAAGACTGGGGATAATTGTCGCCATGGAGTACAAGCGGAATGCTACGGATTGTTTTTACATTATCTGTCACATCATCTCCTTTTTCTCCATCACCGCGAGTTACAGCTCGTATCAGCTTACCGTCTTCGTATGTTAATGAAATTGAAGTTCCATCATATTTCATTTCACAACATATTTCGAAATCATCATTCAGGGCTTTTTTTACTCGTTCGTAGAAGTCTGCTACTTCAGTTTCCGAGTATGTGTTTCCCAAAGATAACATTGGGTATTTATGTGCTACTTGCGTAAAATTCTTATTGAGGTCACTTCCTACACGCATTGTCGGAGAGTTATCATCCTTGTATTCAGGGTGTGCCTGTTCCAGGTCTTGTAACTCACGCATCTTGTCGTCGAATTCCTTGTCTGAGATTTCAGGGGTATTCAATACGTAATAGTTATAATTGTGCCGGTGAAGTTCGGCACGCAGCTCTTCTATTTTTTCCTTTGCAGTCATATTTCTTGGATTGTTTGAGACAAAAATACGGGTTTATCTTTGAATATTTGTAATTTTGCAAAAAATTAAAAGACTATGCGTATTGATATAATAACCGTTCTTCCCGAGATGATTGAAGGTTTCTTCAATTGTTCAATAATGAAACGTGCTCAGAATAAGGGGCTTGCTGAAATTCATATTCATAACCTTCGTGATTACACCGAGGATAAGTACCGACGTGTGGATGATTATCCTTTTGGTGGTTTTGCCGGGATGGTGATGAAGATTGAGCCGATTGAACGTTGCATAAATGCTTTGAAGGCGGAACGGGATTATGATGAAGTGATATTTACTACTCCTGATGGGGAACAATTTGATCAAAAGATGGCAAATACTCTTTCGCTTGCCGGAAATCTTATTATTCTTTGTGGGCATTTCAAAGGGATTGATTATCGAATTCGTGAGCATTTCATAACGAAAGAAATTAGTATCGGAGATTACGTGTTGACTGGTGGAGAGTTGGCAGCTGCGGTGATGGCGGATGCTATTGTGCGAATTATTCCCGGCGTAATTTCTGACGAGCAGTCTGCACTTTCTGATTCATTCCAGGATAATTTATTGGCCGCTCCGGTATATACTCGTCCTGCGGAATATAATGGTTGGAAGGTACCTGATATTCTTTTGTCCGGACATGAAGCGAAAATCAAGGAGTGGGAGTTGCAACAGTCTGTGGAACGCACCCGACGTTTGCGTCCTGATCTATTGGATGAGTAGTAATTAACTTGTTTAAAAAAGCGAAGGCATCGTATCTGTTATACGGTGCCTTCGCTTTTTTGTTTTATGATTTTCTTGTCGGTATTCAGTTGTTTTAGAATGTATAGAGATATTACATATTTTCTCTCTTACTTAGTTATGTAGATTCCTTTTCTTCTGAATATCATTATGACTTTTTTCTATATTAAATGATGCGAAGGGTTATTGTATGATTTGAATTATATCTCAAGCGCACCAATAATGTCAGTAACAGACTTGTATCCGTGTCTATCTAAGTAATTATTTATACCATCGGATACTTTCACTGTAACAGTGGGATCTATAAAGTTTGCCGTACCTATTTGTATGGCTGATGCACCTGCAAGCATGAATTCGACTGCATCTTTCCAATCCATAATGCCACCTAATCCGATGACAGGAATATTTACCGATTTAGCTACTTGCCATACCATACGTAATGCTATCGGTTTTACAGCTGCACCGGACATACCTCCTGTTACTGTGGATAATATCGGTCGTCTACGTTCCGCATCAACAGCCATACCAAGCAATGTATTAATTAATGATACACTGTCTGCACCGCTTTCTTCTGCTGCACGGGCAATTTCTGTTATGTCGGTAACGTTTGGGGAAAGCTTAACGATAAGTGTCTTTTTGTAAGCTGAACGCACGGCTTTCACAACTTCTGCTGCTCCTTTGGCGGTGACGCCAAAAGCCATACCTCCTTGCTTTACATTAGGGCATGAAATATTCAATTCTATGGCAGGAATTTTGTCAAGTTCATTAATGATTTCTGCTGTTTTTACATAATCTTCAATTGCTGAACCCGAAACATTCACAATCATATTGGTTTGGATGTCTTTAATACGTGGATAGATGTGTTCAACAAAGTAATGTACACCTTTATTTTGCAGTCCCACAGCGTTTAACATACCTGATGGTGTCTCTGCCATACGCGGATATGGATTCCCTTCACGTTTGTGAAGAGTGGTCCCTTTTACAATAATACCACCTATTCGCGTAATATCTATAAAATCGGCAAACTCTTCACCGTATCCGAATGTACCGGAAGCAGTCATTACCGGGTTTTTCATTTGTAATTCACCAATGTTTACACTTAAATCTGCCATAGTAGTTTATTTATATTAAATACAGGACCTTCTTTACAAACACATAAGTGGCCTTCATCAGTATTTTCTACACAACAAAGGCAAGCGCCTACGCCACATGCCATCATGTTTTCTAATGAGACTTCACAATTGATATTATTACTTTTGGCATATTTTGCTACTGCCATCATCATAGGCTTTGGACCGCAAGTATAAATTTGCTCAAACTTTACCTTATTTAATATAGAGTGTTGAGTGACATATCCTTTTTCGCCATAGCTTCCATCTTCAGTAGTTGTGTATACTTTGCCATAAGATGCAAAATCATCTAACTGCAAAAGATCTTTGTCCGTACGAGCACCTAAAAGGAAAGTAGGTTTACTACCGTTTTTAGCCAATTGTTCACCCAGATAAAGCATTGGGGCTGTTCCTACACCTCCGCCTACTAATAAGAGCTTATCAGAAGGTATTTGCGGCATTGTAAAGCCGTTACCCAACGGAAGTACAATATTAATGATATCTCCCTTCGTAGCTTCTGCCAGACGACGTGTTCCGTCACCTACAAGCTGTATCAGAAACCATACTTCGTTTCGTGATCTGTCTACATAATTAATAGAAATGGGGCGGCGAAGAAAAGTACTTGGCGAACCATCTACCGTATTTCAGCAAATTGTCCCGGTAGCATTTCGGGAAGTGGTGACTGAGATGTTAACTTTAACAGCACATAGTTTATGTGTAGTTTGAGGTTCTCAGTTACTGTCAGGTCTAAAATAAATTTTTTCATGTATTGAAACTAAATTCGTATTTCAGAGTACAAAGATACAGGAATTTGTGCAAAACACCGTTTTTACCTCTTATTTTTCCGGTCGGAATGTCTCATAAGTATTGTCATCAAAGAAAATTCTTATTTCAGTGATTTTACGTGGAGGTCTTTCTTTGTATATAATCTCCTGTCTTACAACTTCTTTAGGGGTGTATTGAGTGCTTTCTAATGCGATTTCCTTGCGATTTTCTGGAGCACTCGTTCCATTGGCCGGATTTTTTGGATTCTCAGAAGCAAATAGAGGGTAGTTTTGCTCTTCTTTGATTATATTTTCTTCTCCTTCCATCATATTACCTTTTCCAGTAAGCAGCCAATCTAAACTAATGTGATTGTACTTTTCATGCAGACGCATGATGAAGTCAGTACTCGGATATTTATTTCGATCGCCCAGTGTATGAGAAATGGTAGCCTGGGCTACACCGATACTTTCGGCAAATGCCGCAGCAGTCATTTGCTCATGATCCATAATCATTTTAATTCTATCCTTGATATCCATGACGTTTTTTATATTTACAACTGTGTATTTATTGACTTTATTTACAAATGTGTACGCTGTTTTCGCGGTTTACAAAAGTAAATAAATAAAATAACATAAGCAAATTACAAATGAAATTAATGAGTTATTACGAAAATGAATATTGCATTTACTTTTGTGATTTATGTTTGTAAATGTGTATATTACAAGTATATTGAATATTAAAGTGATACTTTATTTATATTATATACAGCATTGATTATTAGTGGTATATGATTGTGTATTGTATACTATTTATTTTCTATTTACGAATGTTCAACCCTATTCTGACTATCATTTAGAGTAGTAATTAAGAAAAATATATTATTTAGTTGGAATACTGTATTTTATAATGAATTGAATGAAATGTTAACTACTCTCCTATTACAAATGTTATTTCTTATTTATTTGTGTAATATTACAATATTACAATGATGATTTGCGTTTGTTATTTACATATGGTATTGTATTACAAGCGTTATTATTAAGAATGTAAATCAAACATTTTACAGAAGTAAACAAATAGTATGAAAAATGTGATATATTCTCTTTCTAACTTCCCTTTTTCATTATAATATTTTCTTACGTAATTTTTATACTACCTTCTAATGGCAAATCTTTGCAATATTTCCGTATAAATCCCTGATTAAATTGTTTTTTTTAATTCTACAAGGACTATTATTGATATAATATACTGTATAATAATGTTTTATGCCTTATTTCTCTTCTTCTAATATATTCTTAAATAGAAAATAGAGCATAAAATAATAGAAACAGGGATATTTATGATCAAAAAGTCAATACGCAAAATTTAGATTCTTCAAAATAGATAAAATACCGGAAATATGGGAAAATGGAGGTAATATAAAGTCTTTTTTCTGTATTTGCTCAGAGTATATTAAATCATCAAATATATAGATATTAGCCTGTTATATAGGTTTCTTTGGTCTGGTTTATGATTTAGGCACATGCTTTTCCTGTTAATCGGATCATTAACATGTATGGGGTTCGCAGTCTACATCATGAAATAGGATTAAAAAAGTAGGGAGTAGAGTTAAAGAAGTAAAGATAATTAGTTGAATAAACAAAGAACTTGCTATTAATATAAAGCGTTTTGTAGGCTAATAAATGGTAGAAGTATAAGCAAAGAAAGAGTGGAAAAATACGGTGAAAATGATGATAAATACAGGTTCCCGGACTTAAAATAATGAGAGGTAATGTATAGAAACATTATCTCTCATTATACTGTATATCTATTTTCCATCCTTTTGATTTCTCAAAAATAAGACATGAAAGGTTTTTTATATTTTTAAATTTCAAGAAGCGGTTGAATCTATCTAAATAGAGTCTTTCTTCTGTTATATTTTCAATGAAGAATTTTAAACACCAATTCACGAAGAATATCGCCATCGCTCATAGATGCATTGTTTATTCCTTTGGATTTTGCATCTGCATATCGTATTTCTCCAATGATTTGCATGGTCTTTACACCGTTGTAACGACGCATGGCAGTTAGATAATCGCGGGCGGCCCAAGGCGATTTCAGACCTAACCAAGAGGCAATCCCCTGTTCTGTTTTTTCGGGAGAATAGTAGGATAACATTAGATTTGAATAAAAATTGAATAGCAATGAAAGGGTCATTTGTATCGGATTAGTTTTCGGATTTTCCTCAAAGTATTTTATTATTTTATTTGCTTTAAGAATATCCTTCTCTACTAATGCACTACGTAGTTCAAAGTTATTATAATCTTTGCTGATACCTATATTCTTCTCTATTTGTTCAGGTGTCACTCTCTTCTGGCCTGCGGGTAAGGTAATGATTAACTTCTCCAGTTCTCCTGTAAGGCGGCTTAGATCCGTACCCACAAAATCTGCAAGCATAGCCGACGCTTTAGGCTCCATGTCGATGCCTTTACGTTTCATGTATGAGTTTATAAATACAGGAAGTTGAGAGTCTTTGATCTTTTTGGATTCAAATAGAATACCGACCTTTTCTACTTCTGCCACCAGTTTCTTTCGTTTGTCCAATGTACCATGTTTGTGGCATATTACAAGGATGGTAGAGTTCAATGGTTTCTGAAGATAAAAAGAAAGCTCTTCCATATTACGTATTGCTTGTGCTTCCTTTACAATTACTACCTGATATTCGGACATCATAGGATATCGTTTAGCAGCATTAATAACCGTTGCTATGTCTACATCAGCACCATATACTACAGTCAGATTGAATTCTTTCTCGGTTTCACTCAATACATTGTCTGTTATATAATCGGCTATGAGATCGATATAATATGATTCTTCTCCCATCAAGTAATAGATCGGGCGGTATTGCTTAGCCTCAATTCTTTGAGGATGTCATCGCAACTAAGTTCTTGTTTTGCCATATATCAAAAGCCTTACCAGTCGAATTTCAAGTGTTTTACGGTCTTTTTCTCATCAATAATCATGCGTAGTGAAGCAATACCTATCTTCACATGTTCCTCGACATAGTTTTGGGTGACAATGTTGTCACTTTTATCGGTTTTTACACCTTCCGGGATCATGGGTTGGTCAGAAACCAATAGTAAAGCTCCTGTTGGGATATGATTGGCAAAACCACAACTGAAAAGAGTGGCAGTTTCCATATCTACTGCCATAGCACGGGTTTTAGTCAGGTATTTCTTGAATTCTTCATCATGTTCCCAAATACGGCGGTTGGTGGTATAGACAGTACCGGTCCAGTAATCACGGCATAGTCGCGGATAGAGGAAGATACGGCGCGTTGCAGCATAAATGCCGGCAGTGCAGGTACTTCGGGTGGAAAATAGTCATTGGAGGTTCCTTCACCACGGATGGCGGCGATAGGGAGAATAAGATCACCTATTTTATTTTTCTTATCGATCCCTCCACATTTACCTAAAAAAAGGCAGGCTTTAGGCTGAATAGCACTTAAAAGATCCATGATGATGGCGGCATTGGGACTTCCCATACCGAAGTTAATGATAGTGATGCCCTCTGCACTTGCAGATATCATGTTGGCATCACGCCCCAGAATGGGGACATTGAACTTCTCTGCAAATATTTCTACGTACTTGTTGAAGTTGGTCAACAGAATATACTCTCCAAAATCTTCCAGGTTACGTTTTGTGTAACGGGGTAGCCAATTAGCTACGATTTCTTCCTTTGTTTTCATAAGATTCATTAAATTTGTGCTCTCTTTACAGAGAGCCATTATTTAACTTACAAAAATACGAAATGTTATCGTTAAACTTGCCAGTATTTGATACTAAAATTGCGTCACGAAATGGAAAAAATGTTATTTTTGACGTAATTCGTAAACGATATGTTGCCCTTACACCCGAAGAATGGGTACGGCAGCACTTCGTTCACTTTCTTATTGCACATAAAGGATATCCGATGGCATTGATGGCTAACGAGGTGCTTCTTAACCTGAATGGAACGAAGAAAAGGTGTGATACTGTACTATATCGGAGGATCTTACAGCGCGGATGATTGTAGAATATAAAGCACCGCACATAGAAATTACGCAAGCTGTGTTTGACCAGATTACACGTTATAACATGGTGTTAAAAGTCGATTATCTGATAGTGAGTAATGGAATGCAGCATTATTGTTGCAAGATGGATTATGAGAAGCAATGTTATGTGTTTCTTAAGGATATTCCGGATTATAATAATATGCCAATGTAATAATGTGCCAATTAGCTGCGTGGTGTTAATATAGCGCAGCAATTGGCACATTGGCACATTATTACATTAGCATATTATTTAAATCGTTCCTGCAATTTTTGCATCAGTTCATAGAAGTTTGGTATATAGACGGTAGCAAGTAAAGTATTCATTGCCATACCAAATACTACTGCAGCTCCCAAGGCGATGCGACTTTCAGCTCCTGCACCGGAAGCAAACAACAATGGCATAACCCCTAATACAAATGCAAATGACGTCATGAGAATTGGCCTTAGACGAACGTGGCCCGCTTCATAGGCAGCATCTCTGATGGAGTTTCCTTCTGCCCGGAAGTCGCGGGCGAATTCTACAATTAGAATACCATTTTTGGCTGAGAGTGCAATAAGCAGGATAATACCAATCTGGGTATAGATACTTACCGGTGTGCCCATGACAAAGCAGCCAATCATCGCTCCAAGGAGTGCTACGGGTAATCCCATAATAGCTGCTACGGGGCTTGTCCAGCTTTCATATTGTGCGGCAAGTACAAGGAAGCTACTAATAACGCCATGAGAAAAACAATTGTAGTAGTATTTCCTGCCTGTGTTTCCTGATAGGCTACAGAAGTCCATTCATAGCCATATTCCCCTCCTAATTGTTCGCTGACAAGTTCTTCCATCTGTTGAATGCCTTCGCCGGAAGAAAAGCCGGGAGCTACATTACAAGTTATGGCTGCTGTTTGATACATATTGTAACGATTTATCTGGTCTTGTCCCAATTGCTCTTCTACTTTAGTGAAGGAAGAAAAAGGTACCATCTCCCCTTTCCCATTCGGTACACTTAGCTGTAACACATTGTCAATCACCTTCTGAGCTTGATCATTAGCCTCTATTTTCACTTGATAAATATGTCCGAATTGTACATAATCGTTCACGTAAGCAGCACCCATATAATAACCCAATGTAGCGAATACCTGATTAAGCTGAACACCCATAAATTGTACTTTATCGCGGTCGATATTCAGAAAATATTGTGGAACATTGGCTTGGTATTGGCTACTGACGGAAGCCAGGGCCGGTTTGCTATGGTAGTTTGCCATTAAGGTTGCAATGGCCTGTTGCATTTCTGTTGGACCCAGGTTACGGGTGTCTTCCAACTGTAGCTGCAATCCCCCGGTAGCTCCAAGACCAGGAATAGCAGGTGGAACCATGGCAAATATCTGTCCTTCCTGTATACTGTATGCCATTTCATTGAAACGTTCTACTACGGCAGCAGCGGTATGTTCTTTACCTTTCCGTTCGCTCCACGGTTTTAGAACGACGAAATATGTACCGCCATTACTTTCCTCTCCTCCCATTATGGAAAAACCGGAGATACCAATATAATCTTTCACTTCGGGATATGTATTAAGTATGGCATTTATCTGTTTACCAACAGCTTGTGTACGTTCCAGGCTGGCGGCAGGAGGTAACTGTACTACAGCAATAAAATATCCGTCATCTTCATCAGGAACGAATGTAGACGGCCATTTCACAAATAACAGTATGGCGATGGCGGTGAAAATACCATAAGAGATCAATGCTGTTCCGGGACGTTCGAGCAACCATTTAACAATGCGGTCATACGCTCCCTGGGTTTTGTCATATGCCTTGTTGAATCCTTTATAGATAAAGAAAGTAGATGGCTTACTCTTCTCCAAAAACAGAGCACAAAGTGCCGGAGTCAGTGTCAGGGAGTTGAAACCACTTAATACAGTAGATGCAGCAATGGTAAGAGCAAACTGCTTGTATAGTTGTCCGGAGATACCACTGATAAGTGTTGTCGGTATAAATACAGCCAGCAATACAAGTACTACACCGACAATGGGACCGGTAATCTCTCCCATTGCTTTTGTGACGGCTTCACGTGGGGAGTATTGTCCTGTTTCAAGAAGTCGCGATGAATTTTCTACCACCACTATGGCATCATCTACCACAATGGCAACGGCTAATATTAATCCAAACAGCGTTAGTGTATTGATAGAGAATCCAAGTGCAGCCATCACTGCCAGTGTACCAATAAGAGATACCGGGATGGTAATACATGGAATGATAACCGCTCTCCAGTTCTGAAGGAAGAGAAAAATAACAAGTACTACCAATAGAGTGGTTTCGAGGAAGGTAACAAGTACTTCGTCGATAGATTCATTGATTACGTCTGTTGTATCCAATGTCACGTTATACTCTACTCCTGAAGGAAAGGTCTGAGCCAGTTCCTGCATTTTGGCTTTCACTCCCTTGGATACGTCGAGGGAGTTAGAGCCGGGTTGTTGATAAATAGCAATGGCAGCTGTCGGTTTTCCGCGTAACTGAGAAACAACATTATAGGAAGCGGATCCCAGATCGATACGTGCCACATCTTTCAGGCGGAGCATCTTACCTCCTGTATCACTGCGAAGAACAATATTACCGAACTCGTCCGGTGATGAGAGGCGCCCTTTCACGGTCAAACTGTATTGGAAAGCATTGGCATTATCTTTTCCAATAGGTTGACCGACCGTCCCGGCACTTACTTCCATATTCTGCGATTGAATAGCCTGATAGATCTCTGCCGGAGAGATACTACGGATACGCATAGCCTCCGGATCGAGCCAGACACGCATGGAGTAGTCCCCTGCTCCCATTACATTGACAGCCCCTACGCCCGGAACACGTGTGAGTTGATCTACGAGGTTCAGCTTGGCGTAATTGGTCAGATAAAGTCCATCATACACCGAGTCTTTGGCACTCATGGTGAGGAACATGACGATGTTTGATGATTGCTTTTGTACGGTTACACCTTGTACAACAACTGGTTCCGGTAGTGATGATTGTGCTACACTTACCCTGTTTTGCACTTGTACAGTAGCCATATCCACATCCGTACCCACAGCAAAAGTGATAGTTAACGAATAGGCTCCTGACGAAGAGGAAGTAGACGACATATAGAGCATACCATCTACCCCGTTCACTTGCTGTTCGATAGGGATACCTACAGTTTGCGCTACTGTTTCGGCATTAGCTCCGGGATATACGGCGGAAACTTGCACCGTAGGCGGTGTAATGTCCGGGAATTGCGCCACGGGCAATATATTGAGTGTCACCAATCCTGCCACCACAATGATAAGCGCCAGAACGGTGGCGAATATGGGGCGGTTGATGAAGAATTTTGAAAACATGATGTTAATGATTAATGGTTAATGATGAATGATTAATGATAAACTGTCAATTGTCAATTATCAACTGTCAATTGCCAACTGCCTTTACTTTCATTCCATCCCTTACTTTCATCAGGCTTTGGTGACATAACGTTCCTGTGGAGAGAGTCCGGTTGTAACCTGACGCAGGCTGTCTCCTATTAGTTGCCCTACACTGATATGGCGATAACGTACTATATTAGAATCATTTACAATATACACATATTTGCCAAGCTGATCTGTACCGATAGAAGCTGAATTGATTAGAACAGCTTCTTTCTGTTCTCCGTATGGCAGTGTAATGCTGACGTATAATCCGCTTTTCAGCAGGCCTTTCGGATTATCCAGATTGGCTCGGACTGTGAGTGTTCCAGTGCTTAAATCCACGTTTGGAGACAGATAATCAAGAGTGGCAGGATAAGTCTGTCTGCCATCCTCCCCTAATTTTACAATAACCTCGCGAGGAAGTTCCGGTATTTCTTTACCGTCTTTAGAAGGGGCACTCATCAGCATTGAAAGCCATTGGTTATCGGCTACGTTAAAGTAGGTGTACATACGATTGTCCTTGTAGAGAGTAGCCAGTGTGGTAGGTTGTACGGCACCACTGATATAGCTACCTACATCTACTGTACTTCGACTGACGGTTCCATCAAATGGTGCATGAATATAGCAGTATCCCAGATTGGTGCGTGCTGTATTCAGTGCAGCTTCGGCATTACTGACAGCAGCTGTTTCTTCGGCTACGGAAGATTCTGCCTGTAATACTTGTATCCGGCTTACTGCATCGCTTTTCAGTGCTTCACGCATACGGGAATAATTATTGCGGGCGTATGTCAGTTGTGCTTGAGCTGTTTTAAGGGCGGCTTCGGCTTTCGTCACATTGTCTTTATAAATAGTGGGTTCTATGACGAATAGTAATTGTCCCTTTTTGACCCGGCTTCCTGGTGTATAGGAAGCTGATTGTAAAGTGCCGTTGACTCGTGCTACGAGGTTTACCGTCTGTTCGGTGGTTAAATAGCCCGGGTAATCTTTGGTAAGCGTAATATCTTTCACAAGCGGATGGGCTACGCTGACTTCGGGTACAGGCATAGCATCTCCGGTGGCTTTTTTCTTCCCCTGACATCCTATTAATAATGGTAGGGCGAGAAGGATATACAGTAATCTTTTCATTGTTATATAGGTTTTAGTAATTTTAGTTATTCCAGCCTCCTCCTAATGCCTGGTAGAGGGCAATCAGTTGTAGCAGTGAATTGCCTCGTGCCTGTACTAACTGATTTTCGTAAGTCAACAGAGAACGCTGTGCGTCCAGTACATTCTGAAAGGGAGTGAGTCCTTGTTTGTATAAGTCGAGAGAGAGGGTCAATGTTTCTTGTCCCTGGTTACGTACTTCCCGCAAGGCTACTATTTGCTTGATAGAATTGCGGTAAGCGTTCATGGCATTATCTGTTTCCTGTACGGCTGTCAATACAGTCTGGTTGAACTGATTTATTGATTCGTCCAATTGTGCACGGGCTAATTTGGTGGCATTTATCAGTTTGCCACCATTGAAGATAGTCCAACTTAGAGCAGGGGCTATTTCGTAGGTGAAACTTTTATGATTGCCAAAGTCTTTGAGGTCTTTAGATGCAAAACCGACGGAACCTTTCAGGAATACTTGTGGTAACCAGTCTGATTTAGAGGCACCCAACAAAGCGGCTTGTGCGTTTACCTGACGTTCAGCACTGCGGATATCCGGTCTTCTCATTAGTAAATCGGCAGGTAGACCAACTCCGATGGGTTCCATATAATCCGGCAATTCCCCTACCCGGTCCAATACGGGACGTACTTCCTGCGGATAGGTTCCGAGCAATACGGCCAATGTGGTAATATATTGATTGATACCCGATTCTAATTGTGGTATGGAAGCTTTGGTACTGTAGTATACTGATTTAGCCTGAGCTACATCAAGTTTGGATACCAACCCTGTATTATATCTTACTTCAGTGATTTTCAGTACGGCAGCTTGTGAAGTACAATTTTTCTCTACCACTCGTAACTCTTGTTGTAGTTCCCTCAAATTGATATATGCTGAGGCTACTTGTGCTGATAAGGAAACCATTACTGCTGTATACTCTTCTTTACTGGCGGCAAAAGTCTCTTTCTGCGCTTTTACCCGTTGTCGGATGCTTCCGAATATATCTAATTCCCAGCTCATATTGATAGAAGCATCATAATAATGTTGGGTTGTCTGTGGTATCTCACTGGTGTTACCACTGGTTTGCTGACGTGTCCATCCGGCATTTATTCCAAGGCTTGGAAAGAAATTGCTACGCTCCATACGTAGGTTTGCCTTTGCTGCATTCATACGGTCTATCGCAGTCAACACCGAATAGTTACGGTCTACAGCAATGGTTATCAATGAGTCAAGAGTCTGATCTCCGAAAGATTTCCACCACTGATCGTCTACAGGTAATATCTGTTGAAATACTTTTCCTCCCTCTTCCCAGGTTTGTGGCAAGGGAGTGTCCAGATAACGGTTCGCAGTCTGCGCCGAGGCTACGGACGAAAGAAACAAAAGGAGCGATATGCTCCACGCTCGCATATTCATAAGTTCAGGTTTTTAAGAAATGAAAAGAAAACAACTAAAGTTTCAGTTTGTTTAGAATGCCGGGAAGATTGTTCCTCACATACAGAGAAGTATGTAGGATGGGATAAAAGAAAAAGGTGGATAAATTGTAATTATACAATCCATCCACCTTTTAATAGGATATTAACTATTGAGAGCTGTTTTTTTATTCAGCAGTTTTTCTTCTGATAGCTCTTTTTGCTGTTGGTGCCGGAGCTTCTTCTACCTTGTGGCTAATCTCAACACCTGCCAGTTCCGGGTCAATCATAATACGTCCGCAGTATTCACAAACAATTACTTTTTTACGTGAACGGATATCAAGTTGTCTCTGAGGCGGGATTTTGTTAAAACAACCACCACAAGCATCACGTTGAACGTATACAACGCCTAAACCATTACGAGAGTTTTTACGGATACGTTTGAATGACTGCAACAGACGTGGTTCTATTTTGGTCTCCAGATCTTTTGCTTTATCTCTCAACTTTTCTTCTTCCTGTTTTGTTTCAGAAATGATTTCGTCCAGTTCGCTCTTTTTCTGATCCAGGTCCTTTTGTCTTTCTTCCAGAGCAGCTGTACTTTTAGCTACTTCTTCAGATTTCTCCTGTTCTTCGGCAGTAAATTCTTTGATTCTCTTCTCACAGAGCTCTATTTCGAGTGTCTGGAATTCGATTTCTTTCGTTAAGAAGTCATATTCGCGATTGTTGCGTACGTTGTCCTGCTGTGATTTATATTTCTCTACAGAAGCCTTTGCCGCTTCAATCTCTACTCTTTTGCCTGCGATTGCTGCTTTAAGTTCGCTTACTTCCGCTTTGATTTTATCAATACGTGTACTCAAACCGGCAATTTCGTCTTCAAGATCCTGTACTTCCAATGGAAGTTCACCTCTCAAAGTTTTAATCTTGTCAATCTCAGACAGCATAGTTTGTAGTTGGAACAGTGTTTTCAGCTTCTGTTCCACGGTCAACTCATTCGGATCTTTTTTTGCTTCTTTAGCCATTTTACTTATAAATATTTTATGGGATTTGTGTTCACTTTACTAAATTGGAGTGTAACATTAGGAAATAAATCCCGGATTATGGAATAAAAAATTTCTTTTGTATACTGTTCACTTTCATAATGTCCTATTTCGGCCATTAGAATTTCTGCTTCATGCCCGAAATAATCATGATATTTAATTTCACCGGTAATAAATACATCTGCTCTGTTTCGAATAGCCAATGGCAGCAAGAAAGCCCCAGCCCCGCCACAAAGTGCTACGGTTTGTATTTCACGTCCGGATAGTTTATTGTGCTTCAGGCAGCCTACTTCAAACGTTTTCTTGATACGTTTCAGGAATTCCAGTTCAGTTTCCGGAGTCTCCAACTCTCCTATTATCCCTGCTCCTGCCTGTTGCCAGGAATTCTGGAGTGGATAAATGTCGAATGCCGGCTCTTCATACGGATGTGCAGTAAGCAAAGCACGAATCGCTTCTCCTTTCTTATATACAGGAAGAATGGTTTCAATTCTTATTTCTCTTTCATGATGAAACTCTCCGATGTTTCCACAGAAAGGACTGCTTCCTTCCAGTGCGCGGAATGTTCCTTCTCCTTCAAGATTATAACTGCATGAGTCATAATTACCTATATATCCGCATCCTGCGGAAAACAAGGCGTTACGTACTTCATCCGCCTGTGCGAATGGTACAAATGTAACAAGCTTAACCAGGCTATTCTCTTTCGGATCAAGTATGCGTACGTTCTTTAGTCCTATCTTCTCGGCTATCTTAAAGTTCACTCCTCCGGGAGCGTTATCCAGGTTGGTATGAGCTGAATAAATGACAATATCATTCTTGATAGCTTTCAGTATGCAACGTTCCACATAGTCTTTTCCTGTGATAGACTTGTAGCCTTTAAAAATAAGGGGATGATGCGATATAACAAGGTTATACCCCATTGCAATGGCTTCATCGAGAATGGCTTCGGTAACGTCCAGACACAACAAAGCCCCTGTTGCTTCCGCATCTGTCAATCCGATTTGCAGGCCGGCATTATCAAATCCGTCTTGCAATGGCAGAGGCGCGAACCGTTCAAGGGCGCTTACAATCTCTTTAATTTTCATTCTTTGTAGAAAATTTGGTTGCAAATATAAGAAAAAAGCAGGGAATAAGTATGCCTTTTATCGTTTTTTAGTACATTTGGGGAAATTTGGAGGAGTACTTATGAAAATAAATCTATCAAAGGTTGGTGCGGATATCATTTCAGCTTTGAAAAAGTATCCGATGGAAGCATTATTGGGCTTGCTATTTTTTGTATTCTTTTGTATTGAAGATCAGTTAAGTTGGGAATCCTCTTCGGAGCTGATTAAGCATATACGGGATGTAATGTCCCTTTTTCCGGCCTTTATGGTACTGGTGTACAGCTTGCATCAGCTTTTGTATCCTACTAAGGGCAGAATATTGTATTATTTGTCGGTATTACTGCCTCTACCCTTTCTTTGGGTTGATTTGAGTCACTTTGTATTTACTATTTCTTATACATTTACACTGATATTGGCATTTTTCATTCTGCTGGCATGTAAATGTAAGTGGGAGAATCTTTCCTTTGCCCGAAATTGTATGCAAACGTTTGTAAGTCTGATTTTTGCTTTCTTTATCGGACATCTTTTGGCGCTTGCTGTATGGGGGCTTTATTCTTCTGTGGTATACATCTTTAATATGGAGAGGTATGATTTCCCTGAGTATATTTATATGTTCTGCCTGTTTGTTGTGATTCCGTTGCTTTATTGCCATTTGCAGGAGAAAGAAAGTGAAGAGCATGCGACTCCCCGGTTTATGGAAATTATTATAAACTATATTCTTTCACCGGCAGTGATTGTTTATACGGCAATACTTTACATCTATTTCATAACGATTGCCATTCATTGGGAGTTGCCTAAGGGAGGGATTGGGTATATGGTACTTGCGTTGGCCATTTTTGCAATGGCAGGGCATATGTTTCAGCTTCTTGTTTCCAAAAATATTTATGGGTGGTTTTATAGCCATTTTAGTTGGATTGCGATACCGCCACTTATTCTTTTCTGGGTGGGAACCATTGAGCGCATAACGACTTATAGCTTTACGGCATCAAGAGTTTACCTCTTCATATCCGGTATTTTGATGACATTTTATATCTTTTTCTTGTTTTCCCGGAAGATAGGAAACTATCAGTTGATGGCTGTAGTGAGTAGTATCTGTATTGTGATTTTGACTTTTATCCCTGGCATTAGTGCCCGAAGTATAGGCATTCATTCACAGAAACAGAGGTTAGAAAGATATATTTCCAGGCTTGATATGCTGGATTCTGTTACTCATAAGTTAAAACAAGGAGTCGTATTTAATGAAACTGATTCTTTGAGGTGGAAAGATGCCCGGGAACTGGAAGCATGTTATTCTTATTTAAAGGATGAAACAGGTTCTGATTATATGAAAAAGGAATATGGGGAATGCGACATTTCAACTAAGCGTAACTGGCATTACATGAGTCCTGTTTTTCCGTCAGGAATCAATATAGAAGGATATACTCGTTATTATCCTATGCGTACTTATGATAGAAAAGAATATATTAGTAAAGTAAAAGATGGAGTAATAACAATTCGGCGTGCATCTGATGATAGGGTGATTATAAGCGTGATATAAATGCATATATGAACTCTCATCGTGTCTGGATGCAGAATGAGGTAGCCGATTCGGTAAGTTTGGGGTTATTTATCACTCGTAATGACTCTTGTATGCTTGTGCTTGATAATATAAGTTATGAAGAAGGAGCTACTATTCACTGTACCAGTGCATCAGTTGATGCTATCTTTATTAAATAATGCGAATCAGTAGTTGAAAACCATGTTAGTGGGATTTTGTTTATTTCTTCTCCGTTTTTGAGTGCTTCCCGCATGGGGAAGTACTTAGTGTTGTAATTAATTCAGAGATGCATGGGCTGCACGCAACAGAAAAAGAGCTGGTGTTGCATGGTAGAAAAATACTACAATTTTTATATTTGTAATTGCTTGATTATTAGCAATATATATGAACACTTTTTTCTCTACGAGAAACGGGTCGAAACTCTACGGAGATCGGGGTGAAACTCTACGAGGAACGGGCCGATTCTCGTAGAGCAATGTATGGAGTCTTTCTGATATTTTACAAGACTTATTAATCAAGGGAAATCGGCCTGTTCCTATTGTATTAAAGTTTTACTACAGAGTTTCACTGAGTTACACAGAGTACTATTTATCTGATTTATAATAATTAAAACTTGGTGAAACTCTGTGTGGCTTTGTGGTGAACTATATGCTAAATAGTAATCTCTACCAGGTTTCCATCCGGATCGAGGATAGCGCTTTCAAAGAATCCATCGCCCGTGGTACGGGGTTCACTGGCTACTACAAACCCATTGTGGCGCAAACGTTCTGTAAGTTCAAGAACTGCTTCTTTACTACCTGCTGAAACAGAAAAGTGTGCCAAACCAATGTGCGGAATCTTGTCTGCCGGAGAAGTAACATCCGTTTTACGCATCATTTCGATTAAAGCGCCTCCTCCATCAAAGCTGATAAGGTAGGATTCGAAACCTTTTGCAGGATTTACGTACTTTTCATTACTTGTTCCATTGAAATAAGTAATGTAAAACTGTCTTAACTCTTCTAATTGAGTGGTCCAAAGTGCAATGTGATGAATATACATGGTTATTTTATAAATGGTTATTTCTCTTCTTTTATGAGTGTATAATAATGTAAATCAAGTATCTTTGCAAAGATAAATAAAGTTGAATACGAACCATTTGATTTGAATCAAAATATGATAAGAAGCTATAATTCTCAAGATACAGACAGGGTGATACGCATTTGGTTAGAAGCCTCTATCTTGGCACATCATTTTATTCCTGCTATGTATTGGATTGGAAAACAAGAAGATATGCGGAATGTTTATCTTCCGGGAAGTGATACATATGTATTTGAAGATGAAAAAACAAAGTCTGTGCAAGGTTTTATTTCGATGGTAGGCAACTATTTGGCTGCTATATTTGTAATACCAGAAGCACAAGGTACAGGTATTGGAAAGGCATTGATAGAATACGTAAAAAAGATATATCCTGAGATAACACTAAGGGTATATGCTAAAAATGAACCATCAGTGGCTTTTTATGAGAAACAGGGGTTTAGGTTTGTAGAGAAGCATGTAGAAGAAGAAACAGGCGAACAAGAGCTTGTAATGAAGTGGAATAGATAAAGTATTACTAATATATTATAATTTAAGAAGATGAAGAAAATTTTATTTTTATTGTTACTGGTTATCACTCTCGGAGCTTGTGAGAGTGATACTGATTCAAATTGGAATAATCGCCCAGGTGGAGGTTCTAATGAAACTCAGAATTGGGATTCGTATACAATTACTGTTAAAAACTGGGAGCGTATAGGAGGTGTGAATGAAAATAATTCTTATTTTCGTTGTATCGTTGAAGATAAGTATTTAGATCAGTATATCTTTGATAAAGGAAGTGTCATGGTATATCTGATTCAATATGATGGTAATACGCCGGTCCAGACTCCTCTTCCTTATGTAATGTATTATGCTGAGGGAAATAAGAATTGGGCAGAAACGTTCTCCTATGATTATTCCGTAGGTTCGTTTGCTTTCTATGTGACTTATAGTGACTTTCTAACAGAAAATAATCCTGGAGAATGTCAGTTTAAGATAGTAATGCATTGGTAATATTAGGTGTGTATAACAAGAATGAATCAGCAATTATAAAAGTGTACATTCTTGTTATATAAAAGTGTACATTTTTATCATGCAAAACTGTACACTCTTGTATTCATTGATAATCAGCCTGTTATCTCTTGTCTATATTCCCATCGCCCGCCGTACTTCCCCGTGCGGGAAGCACATCTAAGTCATCCAGAATCTTTTTTATGTCTACTGGTTGAAGGCGTCCATATACTTTCTCTCCTATCATCACTACGGGGGCAAGGCCACAGGCTCCCACACAGCGGAGGCAATCTAATGAAAACTTTCCATCCGGTGTGGTCTCTCCTACTTCGATACCTAAAATACGTTTGAATTCTTCTAATAATTTTTCCGAACCTCTTACATAGCAGGCAGTCCCCATACAAACTGAGATAGGGTGTTTCCCTTTGGGAGTCATTGTAAAGAATGTATAGAAAGTAACTACTCCATATACTTTTGATACAGGGATATTGAGTTTATGGGCTATAATACGTTGCATCTCTTCGGGCAGGTAACCATAGAGATGCTGAGCTTCATGGAGAATATTGATGAGTTCTCCCGGAGTATTTCCGTGTATATCACAAATTGCTTTTACTTGTTCAACTACTGTACATGCTAATTTTATATCTGACATAGTTTTACTTTTTAGGCGTTAATCAATGGCTTTATTGAAATAATGTGTGTGCAGTAGCATATGTGCTTTCTCACTGAGAGGTTTACCCAAATATTCTTCATAAAGTTTTTGAATATACGGATTCTCGTGTGATTTCCGCAAAGGTTTCTGCGCATCTTCTTCATATAAAGCACGAGAACGTGCATACAGTATATCTGCCCGTCCGTGATGGAGCGGTTGCCCTCCACCACCAATACATCCTCCGGGACAAGCCATAATTTCGATAGCATGGTACTCATTATGTCCGTTTCGGATATCTTCCAACAAGCGGCGTGCATTTCCTAAACCATGAGCAATCCCCACTTTCAACTCAAAGCCATTCAGGTTGATAGTAGCCCGGCGTACTCCTTCTAATCCTCTGACATGCTCAAAGTTTACATTTTCCAGTGTGGTACCTGTATAGATTTCATATACGGATCGTAAGGCAGCTTCCATAACTCCACCGGTTGTTCCGAAGATCACACCGGCTCCCGTTGATTCTCCCATTGGATTGTCAAATTCACTGTTTGGTAACAGGTTGAAACCAATATTAGCACGTTTGATAAGTGTAGCCAGTTCGCGGGTGGAGATGGAATAATCCACATCGGGATTGCCATTGACTTTAAACTCTTCCCGGTCGCATTCGTATTTCTTTGCCAGGCAAGGCATGATGGAAACCACTACTAATTTTTCACGTGGAATACCCATTTTCTCTGCCCAATATGTCTTGGCTATGGAACCGAACATTTGTTGCGGAGAACGAGCCGTAGATGGGATATTTAGTAAATCGGGAAAATGATGTTCAAAGAAGTTCACCCATGCCGGGCAACAGGAAGTCAGGATAGGCAAACATACATTTTTATCCCCGTTTAGGAAGCGTGTGAGTCTGTCCAGCACTTCTGTTCCTTCTTCCATAATAGTAAGATCAGCTGCAAAATCGGTATCGAATACATAATTGAAACCTAATTCGCGGAGGGCATATACCATTTTGCCTGTAACCGGGGTACCGGCGGGCAAACCGAATTCCTCTCCTAAGGCCACGCGTACAGCAGGAGCTGTTTGTACAATAACCACTTTATCAGGATCGTCCAGATCTTCAAGAAGCCGGTTGGTATGATCGCGCTCAGTCAGCGCTCCTACCGGACAAACAGCAACGCATTGTCCGCAATAAGTGCATTCACTTTCACTCATTTTTTTGTCAAATGCAGGAGCAATGGTGGTATTGAAACCTCTGCGTACGGCTCCCAAGGCACCTACTGTCTGTACATCATTGCAAACGCTTTCACATCGTCTGCAAAAAATACATTTATCCATGTTGCGAACGATGGAAGAAGTTACTTCCCGTTTACGCAATGAAAGCTCTCCGCCAGTGAATGGCATTTCGCGTACGTTGAAACGAAGAGCAAGATTCTGCAATTCACAATTGCCGGATTTTGGGCAGGTCAGACAGTCATTCGGGTGATCGGACAGAATAAGTTCAGCTACTATTTTTCGTGCATTCATCACTCGTAGTGTACTGGTACGCACTGTCATCCCTTCTGTACATTTAGTGGCACAGGCAGGAGCAAGATTCTTTCTACCCTCCACCTCTACCACACAGATACGGCAGGAAGCTGGATTGTTTTTGATACAAGTACCCTTCAGGTCAATGTGGCAGAGGGTTGGTATGTTTATGCCGATTTCGGTGGCGGCTTCCAAAATAGTAGTACCAACAGGTACGGTTATCGAGTGACGGTCTATTTGTAGTGTTACTTCTTTGGTTTCCATAGTGTTTGAGATTAGCATACAGAGATTGCGTTAAATTTACAGCGTGCCATACACATACCACACTTGATACATTTTTCGGGAAGAACAGTATGTGGTTTACGTGGCAGACCTATGATGGCATCTGCCGGACAGTTTTTGGCACAAAGGTGACAACCGATACACAGATCGGGATTGATATAGTACGTGAGCAGAGATTTACATTGTTTGGCACGGCAAGTCTTATCCCGTACATGCTCTATGTATTCATCATAAAAGTTATCCAATGTAGACAATACCGGGTTGGGAGATGTCTGTCCCAATCCACACAGCGCGGTATCTTTTATAACTTTACCAAGCGTTTGCAGCGTCTGTAGATCTTTTTCTGTAGCTTTACCTTCCGTTATTTTATTGAGTAGTTCCAATAATCGTTTATTACCGATACGACAAGGGGTACACTTGCCACAGGACTCTTCTACCGTGAAATCAAGGAAGAAGCGGGCTACCGATACCATACAATCGTCTTCGTCCATAACAATCATTCCTCCGGACCCCATCATAGAACCGGCAGCAAGCAGGTTATCGAAGTCGATGGGTGTATCGAGGTGTTTTTCTGTGAGGCAACCACCTGACGGGCCTCCTGTTTGTACAGCTTTAAACTTTTTATCTCCTTTGATTCCTCCGCCTATTTCATAAATTACTTCCCGTAGTGTTGTTCCCATTGGAACCTCTATCAATCCTACATTATTAATCTTTCCGGCTAAAGCGAAAACTTTCGTCCCTTTAGAGCGTTCTGTACCGATGGAAGCAAACCATTCGGCTCCGTTGATTAATATAATAGGTATATTTGCTAATGTTTCCACATTGTTCACATTGGTTGGTTGGTTTTGGTATCCCGATTCAGCCGGGAAAGGTGGTTTCAAAGTAGGTTCTCCCCTTTTACCTTCCATTGAATGGATGAGTGCAGTTTCTTCACCGCACACAAATGCACCGGCTCCATATCTTATATCTATATCAAAGCAGAAATCTGTTCCTAATATGTGTCCGCCTAATAATCCGTATTCACGGGCCTGTGTGATGGCTGTTTTCAACCGATGTATGGCGAGCGGATATTCTGCACGGATGTATACCAAGCCTTTGGAGGCTCCGATGGAGTATCCGCACAAAGCCATTGCCTCAATAATAGAATGGGGATCACCTTCCATGATTGAACGATCCATAAATGCTCCCGGATCTCCTTCATCAGCGTTACAGACTACATATTTAATGTCGGATTCCTGACGGGCAGTCAGTTCCCATTTCAGACCTGTGGGAAATCCACCACCTCCCCGTCCACGTAGTCCAGAGCGTTTGATTACATCTATCACTTTATCCGGAGTATGGTTGAGCAAGTAGTTTGCTAAAGCTACATAACCATTACGTGCGATGTATTCTTCTATATTCTCCGGATCTATAAATCCGCAATTACGCAATGCAATTCGTAATTGCTTCCGATAGAAATCCATGTGTTTGGAGTCACTTACTTTTTGTTCCGTCTTAGGATCAGTGTACAGCAGGCGTTCTATTTTCTTTCCTCCTATAATATGCTCCTTTACAATTTCTTCGGCATCTTCGGGGGTGACTTGAGTATAGAAAGTGTTGTCCGGAATGATTTTTACGATAGGACCTTTTTCAAAAAAACCAAAGCATCCGGTCGTGATTACTTCTACTTTGTCTGCTATTCCGCTTTCTTTAAGTATTTTGTTCAGATTGTCAGCAATAAGGTGACTGGAAGATGCTTTGCAGCCCGTACCTCCACAGATCAGAATCTGCAAATGTTGTGAACCAAGAGCCAGCCCACAACTGTTTTCAGTTACTTTATCATTGCTCTCTTCACGTAAACGGAGGGCAGTCTCCGCACTTCTTCTGATCTTTTCAAGATCGTGAATTGATAGTATTTTCATCCGTATTAAATTAAGTTCGGAACAAATATAGTAATTCAAATGATTATACAAAAAGAAAGCGTGTGAAATATTAAAAGGAAAGCATTATGTGGGAATTAAATAGCTTATTTGGGCTGTATTTGTATACTGGAGGTTACAAAAACGACTTTTATGTATCATTAAGACAGAGTAGTGTCTATCTGATGAGACGCGGATTAACACAGATTAAAAGCCTGTAGTTTTTTATCATACATTTGTTTTCCTTTGCGAAAATCTGCGTTTGTCTGTGTTTCAATAAAGATTTAAACTCTGTGGAACTCCGTGTTATTCTGTGGTGAAATACACTCAAAACCGTTTATATTTAATAAGAACTTTATTTTTTAAAGCGTATTTCTCGTCTACTACTCTATCTGTAGGGAAAAATGTGAATATAATTCTCCAATCTTCTTTTTGATAAATGAATTTTCGTACATTTGTTCCTTGTTCTATTAACACAAGTTTCTCCCGAATGAAGCGTTCTATGTCGGGTGGTATAACGATCCCTTCCCGTGAGACTTCTGCTGTAATGAAGAATCCCGGTGTTGATAACTTTGAAATGAATTCCAGAATCTGTTCAATCATTTTTTCTCTTTCTTTTCTACCATGACCTGTAGTAGTTTGCCGTAAGCATCAAATGATTTACGTGATGCCAGCGAAATGGTGATCATCAATGAAAGCATGGAAGCTGTAAACGTAATGACCATAATCATCATCTGATACTTGATAGCCACATTCGGACTACTCCCTCCCAATATCTGACCAATCATTGTTCCCGGAAGTGCAACCAATCCCATTACAGCAATGTTAGCTATCAGTGGGCTGAAGGCTTTAATGATTGCCTGCCGGATGAAAGGTGCCTGTGCTTCCTGCCGGGTAGCCCCATTGCCGAGCAAATAACAATAGAGTTGTTCTTCCCGTTTCAATCCACTGTAGTAGGTATTTAGTGCAATGACATTACTCGAAAGCATGTTTCCCATTAAGATACCGAAAATAGGAATGAAGTATTGTGCGCTGAATACATTGTCCAGCTGTAGCACTACGCCAATAAAGTACATCCCAACCAGGACAACACTGCATAGAAAGCCTACACTGATAGGAATCAATAGTATTTTTCGCTTTAGCCCGGTACGTACGAGAGCTGTCTGTCCGGCTACAAATATCATAATAATCACCCACAGAAAGTTTATCCACGGATTATTCCACAAAAACAAATATTTTAAGTACATCCCGATAAGGAAGAGTTGTACGATCATACGTGCTGTACCGATAAGAGTGGCTTTGAGTAGTCCGGTTTTAAATTTCCATAAATAAAATACAGGGATTATCAGTAAGAGTAACCCTGTTAGCAGACTAAGGTATGATATATCGATGGTTCCCATAGAGAGGTATTTACAAATTAAATGATTTACAATTAGACGATTGAAGTTACAGGGCTATTAATTGGTGGCAGCCATGAGCAAAGGTTTTATCATGTGATACGGCGAGAACGGCAGCTCCTTGTTCGGCCTGCTTCCGGAAAAAGGCCAGTACTTTATCTGTAGAGCCGGAGTCGAGTGCCGAAGTAGGCTCATCTACTATGATAAGTGGCTTTTTCAGCAAGGCAGCTACGGCTATCATAATACGTTGCCGTTGTCCGCCGGATACTTCCCCTACCCGTTTTCGATACAAATCTTCATCCAACCCCAATTCTGCAAAACAACTGAACAGTCTTTCTTCAGAAAAAGAGGCTCCCCTGTTTGCTTTTAGTTCGAAAGGTAACTGTACCATTTCCTTCACCCATTCCATAGGCAGAGCCAGTTCCTGCGGAATCCAGGCTATCTGCCGGCGAATGGTGTCAATGGTATTTCGGGTCAGTTCGAAGTCACCTACGGTAATTGTTCCTTTACGTAGAGGGACAAATCCCATGACAGCATTTAGAAGAGAAGTTTTTCCTCGCCCCGATTCGCCTGCGATACAAGCGGTTTCACCTTTATGTAACTGCATGCAAAAACCGGAAAAAAGTTCTTCGTCTCCGAAAGCAATACATGCATTGTCTATTTGTAGCATTTTACTTTTTTGTTCTATCTTTCTGACAAAGGTAAACAAAAATATTGGAAGAATCGTAGAATAATTGATTCTACCTGCTTCGATGAGGGATGTTTTTAGGAGGGATATTACCTTACTTGCCTGTAACTTACACCCGTTCCGCATGTATATAACCCTCCCGGATCAGATAAGGAATTAATTCTTTTTTCAACTGCATTTTTATATTTATCTTTGCTTACTGATTTTATTTAAAATAAAGGCTATGATACAGAATGAACGAGACATTCGCCACGAGCATATACTCAACGTGGCGCGGCAGATGATGACAGCTGCCCGTACTGCTCCGAAAGGAAAAGGTATTGATATAATAGAAGTGGCTTTGGTTACAGGTGAGGATATCAAAATATTGTCTGACAAGATGATTGCAATGGTTGAGGAGCATGGAATGAAATTCTTTCTTCGCGATGCCGATAATATTCTAAGTGCTGAATGCATTGTATTAATAGGTACGCGCGAGCAAGCGCAGGGATTGAATTGCGGACATTGCGGATATGCTACGTGTGCAGCTCGTGCCGAAGGAGTACCCTGTGCGCTAAATAGTATTGATGTAGGTATTGCCATTGGTTCGGCATGTGCTACAGCTGCCGATATGAGGGTGGATACACGTGTGATGTTTTCGGCCGGGTTGGCTGCCCAGCAACTCAATTGGCTGAAAGATTGTAAAATGGTGATGGCTATTCCTGTTAGTGCTTCTTCTAAGAATCCGTTCTTTGACCGTAAGCCAAAACAGTAAATAGGGTTGTTCTAAAGATTTATAAATATTAAATTGCAAGTAAACAGATGGGAATTATAGTTGGGCTTCCTTGTTCGGGCGGTTCGGAAAAGGATTTGCAGTTGAATTTTGGTAAGGTGATGGCTCAGCAAACAGAGATGCGGGCACCCTTTCTTCCTGCTGAATGGTATCCGCAAAGTGGTGTTCAGCTGACCTGGCCTCATGCGGGGACAGACTGGGCCTATATGCTTGATGAAGTGCAGGAATGTTTTGTCAATATAGCCAATGAGATCGCTAAGCGAGAGTTGTTACTGATTGTAACGCCCGAACCGGAAGAAGTGAAGAAGCAGATCGCTGCTACTGTGAATATGGAGAATGTACGCTTTCTGAAGTGTGGTACAAATGATACCTGGGCACGTGATCATGGAGCTATTACCATGATGGACGTAGATGCCCCTTCCCTGCTCGATTTCACTTTTAATGGCTGGGGGCTGAAGTTTGCTTCCGATCTGGATAATCAGATTACCCGTCGTGCCATTGAAAACGGAGTTCTGAAAGGACGCTATGTCAACCGTCTCGGTTTTGTTCTCGAAGGAGGTTCTATTGAAAGTGATGGTATGGGTACATTGCTCACGACTTCCGAATGTTTATTGTCGCCCAATCGTAACGGGCAAATGAATAAAGTGGAGATTGAGGAATATCTGAAGAGTGTATTTCATCTTCAGCAGGTACTTTGGCTGGATCATGGTTATCTGGCAGGAGATGATACAGATAGTCATATCGATACACTTGCCCGTTTATGCCCCGCTGATACGATCGTATATGTACAATGTGAAGATGAGAAAGATGAACATTATAAATCTCTTCATGCCATGGAAGAGCAGCTTAAAACATTTCGTACGTTGGCCGGAGAGTCTTATCGCCTATTAGCTTTGCCAATGGCCGATGAAGTGCAGGAAGAAGGAGAACGCTTGCCTGCCACTTATGCTAATTTCTTGATACTGAACGATGCAGTACTTTATCCAACTTATGATCAACCTGAGAAGGATAAACGTGCAGAAGAAGTTTTGCAGGAAGCTTTTCCTGGGTATGATATAATTGGCATTGACTGCCGCGCTTTGATCAGGCAGCATGGCTCTTTGCATTGTGTAACCATGCAATACCCCACAGGTATCCTGAAGTAACCTCAATCGTAAATCGTAAATTGTCTAATCGTAAATTACTAAGATGAGAAATATAAAAGTCGGCTTGATTCAACAGGCCAATACTTCAGATATCAGAACTAATCTGATGAATCTGGCTCAAAGTATAGAAGCATGTGCCGCACGTGGTGCACAACTGGTTGTATTGCAGGAGTTACATAACTCTTTGTATTTTTGCCAGACAGAAAATACAAACTTATTTGATCTGGCAGAACCTATCCCCGGCCCTTCTACCGGATTTTATTCCGAACTGGCTGCCAGTAACCAGATTGTGTTGGTTACCTCTTTGTTTGAGAAACGTGCTCCGGGATTGTATCACAACACTGCGGTTGTTTTTGACAGTGATGGCAGTATTGCCGGAAAATATCGCAAGATGCATATTCCTGATGATCCTGCTTATTATGAGAAATTCTATTTCACTCCGGGAGATATTGGCTTTGAGCCTATTCAGACATCTTTAGGCAAATTAGGAGTACTTGTCTGTTGGGATCAATGGTATCCGGAAGCTGCCCGTCTTATGGCCCTGAAAGGAGCCGAATTACTAATTTATCCTACCGCTATTGGCTGGGAGAGTTCGGATGCGGATGATGAAAAGATTCGTCAGCTCAATGCATGGATTATCTCTCAGCGTGCCCATGCTGTAGCAAACGGGCTTCCGGTTATTTCTGTCAACCGCGTTGGGCATGAGCCCGATCCGTCTATGCAGACAAATGGTATTCTTTTCTGGGGAAATAGTTTTGTTGCCGGTCCGCAGGGAGAACTTCTTGCACAGGCCGCTAATGATCGTCCGGAAAATATAGTAGTAGAAATTGATATGGAACGTTCGGAAAATGTTCGTCGTTGGTGGCCATTCCTGAGAGACAGAAGAATAGATGAATATGAAGGGCTGACAAAGCGATTCCTGGATTAAGATTCAAAATTCACCACAGAGTTCCACAGAGTGCTAATTATTTGATAAACGCAAATTAACGCGAATTATCGCAGATTTGAAAGACTGTTATTCTTTTATCTTTTGTTTTCCTTTGCGAAAATCTGCGTTAATTCTGCGTTTCAATAGTGTTACTCTCTCTCTGGTGAAATTGAATCTCACCGGAAAGTGAGTTTCCTGTTTGTTATAAAATTAACTGTACCGTAGATAAATAGTCCGAGGAACTGTGCCAGATACTCGTTTACATCTCCTGCTTCCACCAGTATGATAAGGAATATAAATTGCGCACTGTAGCTATTCCGAAAGCCATAGCAAAGAACAACACCTGTTGCCAGAGGTTGTTCTTTTTGTCTTCTGTGGGGAATACCCAATACTTACACCATATAAAATTATGTATCTGGGCTACGATATACGCAGTAATATTTGCAGGAATATAATCGTATGATAGCTCATTCATCATTAACCAGATGACAAATGCTGTAATCAATGCATTGAGCGTACCTATTACGGCAAATCTAAAGATGCGTACTGATTCTTTCACTTATTCCTTAATATCTACTATCAGATTCAGTTCATCAAGTTGAGACGGATCAAGTGCTGCCGGAGCATCCAACATAACGTCACGACCCGAATTATTCTTGGGGAATGCAATGCAATCACGAATAGAATCAAGCCCTGCGAAAAGTGATACCCACCGATCGAGTCCGTAAGCCAATCCACCATGAGGAGGTGCACCAAATTTGAATGCATTCATTAAGAAGCCAAATTGTTCCTGTGCTTTTTCAGGAGTGAACCCTAAAATCTCGAACATCTTGGCTTGCAATTGTGAATCGTGGATACGAATAGAACCTCCACCTACTTCTACACCATTAACGACCATGTCATAGGCATCTGCACGAACTGCTGCCGGATCGCTATCCAATAAATGAATATCTTCATCTTTAGGATGAGTGAATGGATGGTGCATTGCCATCAGGCGTCCTTCTTCTTCGCTCCACTCAAACATTGGGAAATCTACTACCCACAAGCAAGCGAATTTATTCTTATCACGTAAACCTAACTGTTTACCCATCTCCAAACGAAGTTCGCAAAGCTGTTTACGGGTTTTCATAGCATCGTCACCGGAGAGAATCAGAATTAAGTCTCCCGGTTTAGCACCGAAAGCTTCCTTCATTTGTTGCAATATTTCCTGGGTATAGAACTTGTCAACACTTGATTTTACAGTTCCATCAGCTTCTATACGTGCGTATACCATACCTTTGGCACCTATTTGAGGTCTTTTCACATACTCTGTCAGTGCATCCAGTTGTTTACGGGTATAACTTGCAGCACCCTCTGCACATATACCACCAATGTATGCAGCACTGTCAAATACCGGGAAACCGTGTCCTTTCATGATATCCATCAGTTCGACGAATTTCATATCAAAGCGTAAATCGGGTTTATCGCTACCGTAATATTTCATAGCATCACTCCATGGCATGCGTACGAATGGTTCTGTTAGTTCAACTCCGCGAAGTGTCTTAAACAAGTGCTTGGCCATACCTTCAAAAGTAGTGATGATATCCTCTTGCTCAACAAAACTCATTTCGCAGTCAATCTGAGTGAATTCCGGTTGACGATCAGCACGAAGGTCTTCGTCACGGAAGCATTTTGCAATCTGGAAATAACGGTCGAAACCAGCTACCATCAACAATTGCTTCAGAGTTTGCGGGGATTGAGGCAACGCATAGAATTGTCCCGGATTCATACGTGAAGGAACAACAAAGTCACGTGCACCTTCCGGGGTAGAACCAACCAAAACCGGAGTTTCCACTTCTATAAATCCTTGTTCATCCAAATACTTACGTACTTCTATTGTCATTTTATGACGGAGCTCCAGATTGGAACGGACGTTACTACGACGAAGGTCCAGATAACGGTATTTCATGCGAATGTCGTCTCCTCCGTCTGTATTTTCTTCGATAGTGAAAGGAGGGGTGGTGGCAACGTTCAGAACGTTTAATTCCGATACGATGATTTCAATGTCTCCTGTAGGTATATTTGAGTTTTTGCTAAAACGTTCGTTTACAGTACCGATCACCTGGATTACGAATTCGCGTCCCAGTTTATTAGCCTGTTCGCATAGTTCTGCATTTACTTCTTCATTGAATACTAATTGAGTGATACCGTAACGGTCACGAAGGTCAATAAAAGTCATACCTCCCATTTTACGGCTACGCTGTACCCATCCTGACAGCGTGACTTGACTGTTTACATCGGAGATTCTCAGTTCTCCACACGTGTGCGTTCTAAACATATATTTTGTATTTTATAATATTCTTTACTTTTGTAGTAGTCTGCAAAAGTACACAAATTCTTAATCCTTTCGGATTAATTTCCGAATAATTTTCTGATTTTTGTGAGTAATATTGTCTACAATAGCTTCGTTAATCATTTTAATTCCATTAACGTATTCCTGAGCCTTTTGCAACACGTTAGCATTGTCTTTTACGATAGTTTCTTTGGGCACAATAACGCGTAACCCTTTTTGTATAAGCTCAATGTTCACATTCTCATCGGCTTGCATCGGATCACCATCGAAGTGAACTACTCCCGGACTGGTACGGTGAATACGTAATTTTCTGCAACGAAATGTTTTTATACGGCTATTCTGATCAATGGTTTTATTGAACAACTGAAAAGCAAGTGAAGGAACATCGAGTACGGTAAACGGTTCAAGAATAGTGACATCCAGCAGGCCATCAGTAAGGGTGGCTTGTGGGGTTATATATGCATTATTACCATATTGGGAAGCATTACCGCAAGCAATGAGGAAAGCTTTATATTTATAGGTACCGTCTTCCGTTTCCAATTCATAAGTTTCCGGTTGATAAGTCAGACTCTCTTGCAGGGTTTTTTCCAGATAAGTCAATAAACCGCGTTTTCCGGCATTGGCAAACTTCAGGCTGACAAAGGCATCAAAACCTACTCCGCAAGTGCAGAAGAAGTCAGTACCGTTTATCTTGCCGTAATCGATAATGTCGGTTACTCCTTCATTGATTATTTCCAATGCTTTTTTAGGCTCCATTGGAATATGCAGATGTCTTGCAAGTCCATTGCCGGAGCCACAAGGTATAATGCCCAATGCTGTCTCTGTATGTACCAGTGAACGTCCTATCTCATTGATAGTTCCGTCTCCACCGATGGCTACTACAACATCTGCTTTCTCTGCTGCTGCCTGAGCGCAATCTCTATTGCATGACCGGCCCTTTTGGTATACACCACATCCCACGTATATCTCTCTTTATCTATCTTTTCATCTAATAAATTGAGAACAAGTTCTTTACCTTGCGTGCCTGAAATCGGATTGACAATGAATATAATTTTCTTCATGCTTTCGTTCATGCTAATTTTAATCGATTGTGGTCGACAAAAGTAATATAAATTTCTTAATTTTAAATCTTCCGGCTTCTCAAAAGCAGAAAGAGTATATTTTTTCTATTAAAAAGAACAGGCAAACACAAATTTTGTTATCTTTGCCCCCTGTTTTTAAACAGTTATTAAGGATAAAAGGATTTGGACTGTTGTCTATCAGTAACCAATAAAGCGAATAATAAATAACAATTCATGGGATTATTACAAGAGAAGTTAGCTAAGTACGACCTGCCGCAGCAATATATGGCAATGGGCGTATACCCTTATTTTCGTGAGATAGAAGGGAAACAAGGTACAGAAGTAAATATGGGTGGACATAATGTTTTAATGTTCGGCTCAAACGCATATACAGGTCTTACCGGAGATGAAAGAGTTATTGCAGCAGGCATCGAAGCTATGAAAAAATATGGTTCCGGTTGTGCCGGTTCTCGCTTCTTGAATGGTACACTCGACTTGCATGTGAAGTTGGAAAAAGAATTGGCTGCTTTTGTTGGTAAAGAAGATTCACTCTGTTTTTCTACAGGATTTACTGTAAATTCGGGAGTAATATCTTGCTTAACAGATCGTAACGATTATATTATTTGTGATGATCGGGACCATGCTTCTATCGTAGATGGTCGTCGTTTGTCATTCTCTCAGAACCTGAAATACAAGCATAATGATATGGCTGATCTTGAGAAGCAGCTTCAGAAGTGTAATCCGGATTCTGTGAAATTGATTGTTGTAGACGGTGTGTTTTCTATGGAAGGTGACTTAGCCAATTTGCCCGAAATAGTTCGTTTGAAACATAAGTATAATGCTACTATTATGGTAGACGAAGCTCATGGCTTAGGTGTATTCGGAAAACAGGGACGCGGTGTTTGTGACCACTTTGGTTTGACAGACGAAATAGACCTGATTATGGGAACATTCAGTAAGTCATTAGCTTCTATCGGAGGATTTATTGCTGCAGATGAATCAATCATTAACTGGTTGCGTCACAATGCACGTACGTATATCTTTAGTGCATCTAATACTCCTGCTGCTACGGCTTCTGCTCTGGAAGCTCTTCATATTATTCAGAACGAACCGGAAAGACTGGAAGCATTGTGGGAAGCTACAAACTATGCATTGAAGCGTTTCCGCGAGGCTGGTTTTGAAATCGGTGCTACTGAGTCTCCTATTATACCTCTTTATGTACGTGATACAGAAAAGACTTTCATGGTGACTAAACTGGCATTTGACGAAGGAGTATTTATCAACCCGGTTATACCTCCGGCATGTGCTCCGCAAGATACATTAGTGCGTGTTGCGTTGATGGCTACACATACTAAAGAACAGATTGACTCTGCTGTTGATAAATTAGTAAAATGCTTTAAAGAATTAGAGATTATCTAAGCATTCTCTATAAGATATAAAAAACGGTTGTACTCTTGGTTTGGGTACAACGTTTTTTGGTATACAAAAGTACGTATTTAAGTCTCCGTTAAATACCTATTTAACAGAGACTTAATATGCATAGTTTGTATGTATAAAGTACGTACTTTTTAATGCATTGAAATACAGATGTATACAGGTGTGATTCTTATATGCTGATTTCTGTTACTACCTGCCCGTCAAATAGATTAATCACCCTTCCGGCGTATCCTGCGTCATGTTGTGAATGGGTTACCATGATAATGGTAGTACCCTCTTTATTTAGCTCACTCAGAAGCCCCATTACTTCTTTACCGTTTCTGGAGTCCAGATTACCGGTTGGTTCGTCTGCAAGAATCAGTTTAGGATTGGATACTACTGCACGGGCAATAGCAACACGCTGTTGTTGGCCTCCGGAAAGTTGTTGTGGGAAGTGTTTGCTACGGTGAGTAATGGCCATGCGTTCCATTGCTGTTCCTACACGTTTTTTACGTTCAGAAGCCGGAATACCCATATAGAGTAATGGTAGCTCTATATTTTCGTAGACATTTAGTTCGTCAATCAGATTGAAACTCTGGAAAACGAAACCGATAATTCCCTTACGGAGGTTGGTACGTTGAGACTCAGTGTAGTTGGATACCTCTTTTCCATGGAGGTAATACTCTCCTCCCGTCGGGTTGTCAAGCAATCCTAAAATGTTCAGCAAGGTGGATTTGCCGCAACCGGATGGTCCCATAATAGCCACAAATTCTCCTTCCTTCACTTCTATATTCACATTGTTCAGTGCCCATGTTTCTACTTCTTCGGTCTTGAAGATCTTTTGTAAGTTTACGGTCTTGATCATGATGGTGAGTTTTTATTGATTTCTAAAAGTTATTCTTGTTTCATTGTTACCGTTGGATTCAATTTGACTGCCAGATAACAGTGCAGACTGATGACAATTATGGATATTCCTACTACGATGAATAGAGGAAGCAGGAAAATCCATAATGACCATCCGGTACTATAGGCAAACTGCTCTTTCCAGGTCTTCATTAACCAATAAGCGACAGGAATGGCCAGTATATAGCTAATGCCTATTTGCAGAAAGAAGGGTTTGCTAAACAGCCAGATCACTTGGCGGAAGGTTGCACCATGTATCTTTCGGATACTAATTTCCCGGATACGTTGCCGTACTGTATACCAGAAGATACCGAACAAGCCGAATGAAACAAGCAATAATCCTATCAATGAGTAGTTCATAAGTATTTGCGAAAGTGTAAGAACTTCTTTGTTACGTTCCATAAAGACCTGATGCATATCCTGATAATCAAAGACCTCTCCCCCATTGATTTTTTCCCATCCTTGCCTGATGGCCGATAGTGTCTCTTTTCTGTTTTCCGGCTTGATCTTTAATTGCAGGTAGGAAGCACGAGCCAATTGTTTATCCGGTACAAAGTATATGATCGCCGGAACTATCTTATCTTTCAGTGAGTTTGTGGGGAAATCTTTCACGATCCCTCCGATAATGTATAGCGAATCGGCATACGAATCAAATTCTGTAAGAGCGTGACCTATGGGAGATACGCCGGGGGGAATCATGTGTTTTACATAACTCTCATTCACAACTGCGGAATAGGTGTATTGTTTCTTTGAGTTCTCAGGAGGAATACCAGCCAGTTGCTCAATATCCATCGTTTCTATAAAATCAGTATCGGTATATAATGCGAGCAGATAAGACTTCATTTCAGATCCATCGTCTTGCTTAATTGGTAGCTGGCGTATCCAGGAGTTCAGAACCGATCCTTCTGAGAGCGTCATAGATTCAATTCCCTTTATACTCCGCTGTAGCTCCTGTTGCAAGGGCTTTGCCGGATGCTTGTGCGGCATCTTTATTTCAATCTTGTTTTCGTAACAATAAGCTTGATTTTTTAATATGTTTATCTGGGCATTGGCCGTAAGTGTGGCAAATAATAATCCGATAGAAATAACCAGTTGCAGACACATGAGCCAGGCGATAAGAATACTTTTACTTTTCCCCATGTACCTGCTTTTATATTCGTTCAGCGATATGCGAGATAGCTTATGACTTATATATGCTCCGGGTGCAATGGCGGTGATGAGTATAAACAGCAGTAACCAGGGTAATACTTGTGTGCTGAAAAAGAAACCTATATGAAGGTGTGCATCCAATAGACCATTAAAATAAGGTAAGATGTCACTGATGAACAACAAGGATAGTATAAATGCAAAGAATACCGTCAAGAAGATATCTCCGAATAACTGCTTTCGGATGCCGGTAAGTGTATTACCCATCAGTTTCTCAATATGTATCATTTTCAGTTGTTGCAGTGTCCGGCTGAGGTTCATATTGGTATAATTGAAACAAGCCATGGCAAATATCAGAAAGGCAGACAGGAGACAGATGTAGAGAAGCTGTACGTTGCTTTGCCGGATGTATGACAATGACTCCTGGCTTGTCTTGCCTGAAGTAGAGAAATAGATTTCAGAGAAGGGCTTGAGGTAATAACGGCCTTCTCCCGGAAGAAGAGTGGGGATAGATTCGTTATTGATTTTATCTGCTAAACTCTGTGGGCTACTTCCTTCTGTTAGTTTTAATAATGTGAATCCACCCCAGAAAGTACTTTCTGTACCTGTGATTAAGTCAAAGCGTAAGAGTGACTGCGGACGTGCTTTAATGACGGCTTTCACTACATACGTTTTATTGCCATTGTCTGACATGGATACATCTATATGTTTATCAATCGGATCTGTATCGCCAAACATCTTTTGAGCAAACTCTTCGCTGACGGCTACCTGATCGGGGTGTATCAATACTTCTTTCAAGTTCCCTGTACGAGTCTGGTAATCAAAAAAACAGAGGAGAGATGCGTCGGCACAAATGAATGTGACATCGTGGAATACCTCTGTGTTGTATTTACAGTATTGAGCTGACATTGTGTTGATACGGACGTACTCTTCTATTTCTGCAAATTTATCTTTGAGCAAGGCCGGGATAGTTCCTACTGCATAGCTAACTTTTGCCCCTTCCTGCATGGGAGCATCCTGCTGCAGGCATACAATTTGTTCTTTATCAGGAAGATTGCTTTCTATGTTGTATTCGTAAATAAAGAAAGTGAGCAGCAGATTGGTACATGCCAAACCGATTGAAAGGCTGAGCAGAGAGATGAAGAAAAAGATTTTATTCCGCCACCAACTACGGGTTATGAGTTTTAGAGTAAAGAGTTCCATATTCGTTGTTCTTTTTGTTTATTCGCTTTTAATTACTTCTGCCGGGTTCAGTTTCATGATCCGGTATATTTTGTACCCGATTGTGATAAGTATTACCATTGAGATGCATACCAATGAGCAAGCTCCTATCTGGTAGAAGTTTATAGAAAAATCTTTCAGGTCATTGCCCATGATTGTATGAAAGATATAATAAACCAATGGGAATGCTACGCCGAATCCTATTGCAAGCAAGAGTATGTATAGTTTGCCGAACAAGAGGGTTATTGTACGCGGTGTTGCTCCGTTTATCTTGCGTATTGCTATTTCTTTTTGCCGTCCCTCGGTGTCTAAAGAGATAGCGGAATAGATACTCAGTACAGCAATGAGCAGGCTGATGACGGACAGGAATATGGCTATATCACATGCCATATCCATTGGACCGGTTTCTGCAGTATTGCGTGACTGGTACATGGTTGTGATATTCAATGGGATAGTCTCCGGTGCATAGCACCGGCATATCTTTTCTATCTCTTTTTTTACTTCTTTTTGAGTGCCGGGCACTACTCGCAAACAAATGTTACCACCCAGTGTGGTGGGTATATATACTGAAAATTCCATATATTTCGGATTCAGCTTTTCGTAGGGAGCTGCCTTGTATACACCTGCTATCCGATATGTTTTAGAGTGTATGGTTATGGTGTTTTGTGCGGAGTCCTTTTGCATGATTCTGTCGAGGTTTTCGCTGATATACACTACGTCTTCTTCATCCTCCTTCGGCATTTCTCCTTTCAATAGAGGAATGTTGAAGAAAGATAAGTAATTGGAGTCTGCTCCTGTAACTTTTCCATATAACTTTACCTGATTTCTGGTTTCATAATTCATGTAGCTATTATAGCTGATGATTACTGTTTCCAGTACGTTAGGCAGACTTTTTAGTTGCTGATGGATCTCCTTTGCATGAGGCAGCAATGTGATGCCGGATAGCTCTAATTGTAACCTCTTTTTATATTCAGTGGATGAAACGGGAGTATACATAGCACTACGCATGCTATTGGTGAGTTGTAATATGCCAAATGTCATTCCGGTGAAAAAAAAGCAAATAATAAGCTGTACCCCCATCATGAGATTCCGAAATACGTGTTTACCTTGCTTCCCACCTGAAATGCTTTGCCGGATGCTGATGTATCGTGTTTTGATAACGGATATTGCAGCAATAATCATACATAGCAACAATACGAATATAAAGATTCCCAATTCCATTAGGTTCAGTTGCTGAACATCAATGTATATATACTTCTGATAAGACAGAGGTAGGTAATGATACAGATAGGGAATGATTGATTCGGAGAATGCCAGCGTCAAAAGGAAAGAAAGTAGAAGTATCAACAGGACTTCGCATGACAGCATTCGGAACAGTTCCGAATAGGAAGAACCCAGACATTTACGAAGCCCTAACTCCCGTATCCGATTGTAGAAAGACTGAATGGTGAACTTCAGAAAGTTGATCAGCCCGGCCGTTAGTATCAGCGAAGCGATGAGAAGGAGGGATAGCATGGCAACGAACTTTCCTTTGTCTATTTCATATCGTTTATACAGAGGTATGGTTTTAAAATGAAGGGTATCGTCTTGCTGAAATACAATTCTGTTTTCCAATGCTTTATCAACCTGGTTGAAGGTTTGATCCTTATTAATTAATACCTTAGCTTCTAATGACAGCCAATCGGGAGCATCCAGATAAGAGAAAAAGAGATTACTATTGCTATCATAATCATTCTGTATGTACCCAAAATCTGGTATCACATCTTTTATGGTGTAATAGACTGTTTCCGTATTTTCTGTAGGATATTTGGCAAAGGTTAGTTTGTTTCCTATCGGATTCTTTTTGCCAAAGAGCTGCCTGGCATAAGATTCACTCAGGATTACTTCACCTTTGTTCAGTGTAGGAAGATGATGAGTATATATGGAGTGTATGCCGAGATAAATAAAATATTCACTATTGACAAACGTATACCGGGACTGGTAAATATTCTCTTTACCTTCTTCATTTATAACGATTACTTCCCTCTCATTATATCCATATTGGCTTAGTGCCAATAGATCGATACCCGATAAAGGTTGTTGTTCAAGTTGGGCTATGGTTGCCTTTTTTAAACTAGAATGGTTTCCGGTAGTAGTGTTTATAACTTTCAGCGATGCCATCTGATGATAGTGCGGCAACTCGCTATACGGATTACGCATATATTGATTTACATAATAATATACGATACTGAAACATAATATGCCGATAGACAGGCAGAAAATGGTTATAATGTTCTGTGTCTTATGTTTCAGTGAGTTGCGGAAGGCCATTTTTATGTAATGTCGTGTCATCATTGTGTTTGTTCTCCTTCTTATTTTAATATTAGTTCTTCTGCCTCCCCAAAGGTATCATATCCTGTTGTAATTACCCAATCTCCGGGCTGTAAACCGTCTGTAATTTCATATTGCAGCGGGTTTTGCCGGCCGATAGAGACCGGAACGCGGGTTGCTTTGGTTTTGGAGGCATTTAGTTTGTAGATCCATTGCCCGCCGGTTGATTGATAGAAATTACCTCTCGACAGGACGATGGCCTGCTCCGGTTGCCCCAGTTCTATTTGCACGCGGAAGCTTTTGCCTACACGTACGTTGTCTGGCATATCGGCAGTAAAAACGAGATCGACATCGAACATGCGGTCTTTTACTTCGGGCACTACTTTGGTTATCTTGAGAGGGTATTTCTTTCCTTGATAATTGATCGTGGCGGGGAGTCCGGTGGTGATGCGGTCGATGTAGTACTCGCTGAGCGAGGTATGTACTTTGTATGGATCGAGCACTTTGATCTCGGCTATGCTTTCGCCGGAACCTACTTGTTGCCCCGGGGTGACTTTGACGAAACTCAGTTGCCCGCTTATCGGAGCCTTCACTATCAGGTTGTCCAGCCGTTCTCGGGTACGGATATACTTTTTCTGTTCCCTCTCTCTGTCATTGCGGATAAGGTCTTTGCGAATGACGGTTACGGTAGAATCATGTCGGAGCCCTTCGCGTTGAAGCCGGGCATACTTCACTTTATAGTTGTATTCGTCTTCGGCTACTTCGAGCTGTGCTTTGCTTTTGATACCCATATTGAATTCTTCCTTGTCGAGATCGTAGCTCTTTTTCAGGCGGGCCAGTTCGTAGTTGGTCTGTAGTGTCTGTTGTTGGAGGTTCAGGCTCTTTTGTTCCATCTCTATCTCCTTTTCTTGATAAGTAATGAGTTGTTTCTCCCAGTCATCATGCTGGTCTTCGATACTGCGCAGAAGGTCGGGATTGGAGAGTATCAGTATGGTGTCACCTTTTTGGAGCAGGCTTCCCTCCTCTCCTGCGATGCGTTCTACACTTCCTGCCTCACGGGTATTGATTTTGATGGTAAGGATGGGCTGGATAAGTCCTTCCACATCTACATATTCCATAAACTTACCTTCGAGTACTTCTGCCATTTGAATGTTTTCCGGGTCGATGCGAAGTCTGCGGGGACCGGCGGAAAGGATAATGACGTATACAAGGAAAGCTATAAAAGTACTCCCTCCGGCTATGTGGTATTTATAGCGGATGTACCAGGGTCTTTTTTTGAGTTGGATGTCCATGAATATATTTACGATTAGATGGTTTATGATTGGAGGAACTTATTCTATCAGGAGATTATAATCGGTGGCAAGGGGGAGGTTCTTCTCGAAGTCGAAAAGTGTCAGGCTACGGAGCGCGTAATACAAATTCCAGTAATTATATAAGGTGGAGATATAGTTGCGCCGGGCGGCATCCTTCTCGGAGATGGAAGCGTTGAGGTCGAGTATGGTAGATTTCCCCTGAATATAGAGGCGGCGGGCTACTTCACTTCTTCGTTGGGCCGTTTCGTCTGTTCGTGAGGCGATGCGTACGCGCTGCGTCTGTAGGTTGAATTGTTTCACCAGTTTGCGCACGTTTAGTTCAAAGTCTGTTTTATCTTGTTCTACCTGCGTATGTACCAGGTCGCGTTGCGAACGGGCCACCTGTATTTGCCCCTTCCCTCTTCCCCAATCGAGAATGGGGAGCGAAATGCCCAGGCTGACATATTGTTTGTCGAGCGGGTCTTTGTAGGCATCTCCCAACTTCCCGGCTTTCTGGGTCAATCCGAAGCTGAGATAGAGGTCTGCTTTCAGCCCGGCGTTGGCACGTACATACGATACATTGCTTTCACTTTCCAGCTTCCGGCGGATCATGTTTTGAATATCCGGGTTGTTTTCGTTCGCCATCAGCAGGGCTTCGTGCAACTCCACGCTAAAGTCCGGCACACGGTCACTCACTTTTACTACCAAGTCTTCATCACTTTGAATGCCCAGATACGAGCGGAGTTCCTGCATGCAGTTGTCCATCTCGATGCGGGCGTTCATCTTGTTGGTTTCTTCGGTAAGCATGTTGAGTTCCAGTTGGAGCATTTCATTTTCGGTGATGGTGCCGATGTTGTAACGCCCCCAGGCATATTGATAGAGTGTGTCTGCGTTGGCATAATTGAATGAAGCTATTTCGTGATTGCTTTGCGCGGTGGCAAGGGCGAAGAACTTTTGTGTGGCGCGGGCGGCAACCAGTTCCAGTGTTTCTATGTAAGTCTTCTTGGCTTCTTTGTAGCGGAGCGGTTCGATACGGCGGTTCCATTTCAGGCTGTTGTAGCCAAAAAGCGATTGGCGGTATCCGATGCTGACGGGCGAAGTTTGATAAGACGTACTGTGATCGCCGAACTGATCCATCCGTTGTGCGGCCGTTTCTATAAAAAAAGTACCTCCCGTCCAGGGGATGTTTTGTGAAAGGCTCAATGTAAGATCGGTGCTCAGTAAGTTTTGCTCTACAAACTTCACCTTGCCGTCTTCGAGTGAGATTTTGTCTATCGCCCGGTTCAGATAGGGTGTGGAGGTTAGTTTAAGGCTTGGTAGATAGTTGGAACGATAAGATTTGTAGTTCCAGTATGCCGACCGGAAACTGTGGCGCGCCGTTTGCGCATCGGGCGACTGGTGCTTGGCAAGCTCGATGGTTTGTTGCAAAGATAGATTCATCACCTCCTTTTGTGCTGTTAGCGGAAGTATGAAATTGCTGCCCATTAATATAAGTAGTATTTTGATTTGCATATATTCTGTATTTGATAATTGAAGTTCAAAAGTTATGCCATAGTCGTAACTGATTGTTATTCATGTTATTGATGTTCTACGGCTTACTGTGTGCTTGTGCATATACGCACAAAAATAGTGCGATAGCGCACACACAACACACGGATATAATCTTTATCTTTGTCGCTACAGTAGGGGTTTTATGCTTGATATAGTAAAGAAAGCTCCCGATTGTCGTAATCAAACGATGTACGACATGTACATGTCGTACTGCTCGACATGTGCATGTGGTGCATGCCGAGATGTGCATGTCGTACTGCACGAGATGTACATCTCGTACACCGTTTGATAGTAAGGTAATATACTTAACTCGTAGAAGAACATGGAGCACCTCGGTAAGATATTAATTGTAGATGATAATGAAGATGTCCTCTTCGCTCTGAATCTATTGCTCGAACCCTTGTCAGAGAAGATAAAGGTAGCTACTACTCCTGATCGTATCGAATATTTTATGACTACCTTCCAACCGGATCTTATCCTGCTGGATATGAACTTCAGCCGGGATGCAATCAGCGGACAGGAAGGTTTTGAAAGCCTCGAGCAGATTCTTAAAGCAGATCCGCAGGCTATCGTGATTTTTATGACGGCTTATTCGGATACCGACAAAGCTGTGCGAGCCATTAAAGCTGGGGCTACGGATTTTATTCCTAAGCCTTGGGAGAAAGAAAAACTTTTGGCAACTCTTTCGTCAGGAATGAAGCTACGTCGCTCCGGAAAAGAGGTGAAGGCACTGAAAGAGCAGATAGAGGTGTTGAGTGGACAGACTGGCCCGGAAAGTGATATTATTGGTGAATCGCCTGCCATGAAGGAGGTGTTTGCTACGATTGGCAAACTTAGTGAAACGGATGCAAACATCCTGATACTTGGTGAAAACGGAACAGGAAAAGATGTTTTTGCCCATTTACTATATCGCTGTTCTCCCCGTTATGGAAAACCTTTTGTGACGATCGATCTGGGCAGCATTCCCGAACAGTTGTTTGAAAGTGAACTTTTCGGTTATGAAAAGGGAGCGTTTACAGATGCGCGTAGAGCGAAATCCGGACGTATGGAAGTAGCAACCGGTGGAACTTTGTTTCTGGATGAGATTGGAAATCTCTCTTTACCGATGCAGGCAAAGCTACTGACTGCCATTGAGAAACGTCAGATCACCCGCTTAGGCTCTACACAGGCTGTACCGATAGATGTCCGGTTGATTTGCGCTACCAATACCGATATCCGGCAAATGGTGGATGAAGCTAACTTCCGGCAGGATTTATTATACCGTATCAATACGGTAGAGGTACACATTCCTCCTCTTCGTGAACGTGGAAATGATATAATCTTGTTGGCCGAGTATTTTCTGAACCGTTATGGCCGTAAATATAAGAAGGAGATACGCGGATTGACTCGTGAAGCAAAAAATAAACTCTTAAAATATGCCTGGCCAGGTAATGTACGTGAATTACAGCATGCTGTTGAAAGAGCAATTATTCTTGGAGAGGGATCTTTATTGAAACCCGAAAACTTTCCTTTCCACACTATAGAGCGAAGGAAAAAAGAGGAGGATGAAATTCTTAATCTTGAACAGTTGGAAAGGCAGACTGTGGAGAAAGCATTGCGCCTGAGCCAAGGGAATATGACACGTGCGGCAGAGTATTTAGGGATTACCCGTTTTGCTCTTTACCGGAAACTTGAAAAATTAGGATTATGAAACAATATGGCGTTAGTGTTTTTGTACACATTGTATTATTAGTATTGTTTGCTATAGCTTGTTATGTGTTGTTTATACACAATTTATGGTTTAGTACACTTGTTGCTATCCTGCTCTTAGTAGGAACCGGAATTCACCTTTATGTTGTACAAATGAAACTGGCAGGCATGATGACACGTCTGATAGAAAGTATTCGTTATAATGATATGACGCAAACTTTTTATCCTCCATTAAAAAACAGGGTGTTGACAGATATGGCTCAGGAGCTTTCAGAGGCATTGAAAGTTTTCCGTGAGCGGCTTTTTGAAGAAGAGGTTAAACATCAATATTATGAGAATTTATTAAATAAGGTAGATACAGCTGTTCTGGTTACAGATAAATCCGGTCATACAGAATGGATGAACCTTGCAGCTATAACCCATCTGGGCCGGAATCCGCAATTACCGGCAGAAATACTAAAGGCTTCAACGAGCGACACACGGGTTGTACGTATTGAAAGAAATGGAACAGTATTGGAAATGGCCGCCTCTTGTACGCTATTTATCACACAGGGAAAGGAACGATTGCTGATTAGTTTGAAAAACATTCATTCTGTTTTGGAGAGAAACGAAATGGAGGCCTGGCAGAAATTGATACGTGTATTGACTCACGAAATAATGAATTCAATAACTCCTATAATCTCTCTCTCAGAAACGCTCAGTGAACGGGGTATGCCAAATCTGTTGACAGAAAAAGAGTATGCTGTAATGCTTCAGGCCATGCAAACTATTCATCGGAGAAGTAAAGGATTGTTAGGATTTGTAGAGAACTATCGCAGGCTTACACGAATACCGGAACCTGTATGTACACAAGTCCCGGCCCGTGAATTGTTTGCTGATTTGAAGAAGTTATTTCCGGCTGAAATCTACCATTTTAGACAACCCAATGTTTCCCTTACTCTTTGGATAGATCGGACTCAAATAGAACAAGTTCTGATTAATTTGTTGAAAAATGCACGGGAAGCATGTTTTCGTAAGTCCGATGCTCAGATAGAAATTGAACTTACTCAGACTGCAGAAGGTTCTATTCTTACCGTCTCAGATAATGGAGAAGGTATATTGCCGGATGTAATAGACAAAATATTTGTTCCGTTCTTTACTACCAAACCATCCGGTTCGGGAATCGGGCTCAGCCTGTGTAAGCAGATTATGAACTTACATGGGGGAACTATTTCAGTACGTTCAGAAAAAGGAGCCGGTAGTTGTTTCACACTTGTTTTTCCTGTATTATCCCCTACTTCCCAGACTGTTTATGTCGGGATTTAACTCTTTAACAACCTCCCGGACATCTTTTTTAGTGGCTTCACTATAGATAGCTATTTGTTGTCCGGGTAGTACTTCTTGTTTTTTACTTTCAAGCTTCAATTGCGCTTCCTCTTTTTTATTAGAGGGATTCTTCTTCTTTGTATCCATATCTTTTTCTTGTTTAGGTTTAGTATATTTGTAACATAATAAATTCTTTATGGTTCATCAGATTTACCGTTTTCTGTCTCAAGTTCTTTAATTTCTTTATTCAGGAAAACAGATAAAATAGTACGCAGTACAACGACTCCTCCCAAAATAGCAAGTTCGTTGAGAGTAGGTTCCAGTACTGTTTTCAGAATATCCGAAGCGATAAGAAATTCGAGTCCTAACAGGAGATAAGTACCAAAAGTAGCCCGTAATCTGCGAATGTTAATAGGGCTGTATTTCCCGGTAAATCGTTTTAATTCATTTATAATGAAAGCTATAAATGCAATCAATGCCCCATAAGTAACAATAAGCAGGCTTATTACACTTATGATAGTGGCCAGAAGGTTCAGAAATTGTGTAAACATAGGTGCGTTTCGTATTTGTTATACTAATACTACATCTGACAGGACATTTTGGTTCATTTACAGTCGTAAATAACCTTTAGTCTTCTTTAGAAAAAAATGAAACTATAAATAAGTGACAGTCAGTGTCTTGAAAATTAAGTAACAAAAATAATGGGTTTAGCTATTGTTAATTTGAAAATACTCCCTATCTTTGCACCGCTTTTCGATAGAACACCAACGATTTTTATTCGGGGTGTAGCGCAGTCCGGTTAGCGCACCTGCTTTGGGAGCAGGGGGTCGTGGGTTCGAATCCCGCTACCCCGACAAAAAGAGGCAATTACATCATTCATGTGGTTGCCTCTTTTTTTATTACATTTTCAGGTAGTATTCTCTGGTTAGTTCAATGTATTCCTTACTGTATTGATGGCGGGTTAGTTCTATTAATAGTTCTTCTGTCCGGCATTCCTGCTTTTTGAATACAAAAGTTATCAAGGTTCTTTTAGGGGGTAATCCGGGTTTGGTGATAACATTCAGTTGCCTGCATGGATATAAAGAGTGGTTGGAGGCAACTTCTTTTATACTGTCCGAAACATCTGTAGGCACGACGACAGTAAATTCTCCATCTTTTGAAAGAAGTTGTGATACTCCGCTAAACAAATCCTCATAAGTTAACTCATTATTGTGCCGGGCAGCATTTCTTTGCTGATCAGGGCATTTTAAAGAGTCTACGAAATATGGAGGGTTAGAGACTATGACATCAAAACGTGTAGTAGAAGTATACTGTTTAAAATCTACCTGTAACACTTCTATCCTATCTTGCCAGGGAGAGCGTACCACGTTTTCTGTAGCCTGTTTGGCAGCGGCACAGTCTATTTCGAGGGCAACAATAAAAGCGTTGCTACGCTGGGCAAGCATTAAAGCTACTAATCCGGTTCCTGTTCCAATGTCGAGTATTCTTTGGGCGTTCTTAACACTGGACCATGCACCGAGTAGTACTCCGTCTGTTCCTACTTTCATAGCACATTTGTCGTGCCATACGGTGAACTGTTTGAATTGGAAATATGGATTTGGCATTTTGCTAATATCTTATGGAAATTGCCAAAAATAAATAATTATTATGAGATAACGTTCGGTAAACGGTATAATTTGGCATTGTTTTTGTGTTTTTATCGTACGTGGGCTTTATTATTAATGAATAATCGATTAACTTTGCAAACAATTTATGCCCATATAATGACATAAACTAATTTAAACGAAATGATGAGAGAAAAATACTTTATGGAAGATTCAGATGATAATGCATTCTCACTGATCGCCGATTTTGAAGGAAATGAAGAGCAAATGTTCGATGTGAAAATCAAATCAGGTGATACTCTTCCGGTACTTCCCCTTCGTAATATGGTGTTGTTTCCGGGGGTATTTATGCCGGTTTCAGTGGGTAGGAAGTCATCCTTGAGATTAATACGTGAGGCTGAAAAGAAAAATATGAATATAGCGGTTGTTTGTCAGAAAGTAGCTCAGACAGATGAACCTCAATTTGAAGATCTGCACACAATTGGAACCATTGGGAAAATTGTGCGTATTCTGGAAATGCCTGATCAAACGACAACTGTTATTTTACAGGGATTGAAACGTTTGGAATTGACGGGTATTACAGAAACCCATCCTTATCTGAAGGGCAGCATCGAAGTGAAAGATGAAATAATGCCTGACAAAAATGATAAGGAATTTCAAGCTTTGGTTGAAACTTGCAAAGACCTGACAATACGCTATATTAAATCTTCGGATTCTTTGCATCAGGATTCTGCATTTGCTATCAAAAACATTAGTAACCATATGTTTCTGGTAGATTTTATCTGCACTAATTTACCTTTAAAAAAGGACGAGAAGATAGAATTACTCCGTTACGATTCATTGAGAGAGCGTACTTATCGTCTGTTGGAGATATTGAACCGGGAGGTCCAGCTTGCTGAAATTAAAGCGTCTATTCAGATGCGTGCCCGTGAAGATATAGACCAGCAGCAGCGTGAATATTTCTTGCAGCAGCAAATTAAAACAATTCAGGATGAATTGGGTGGCAGTGGACAGGAGCAGGAAATAGAAGAAATGCGCAATAAAGCGTATAAAATGAAATGGAGCGAAGAAGTACGTACCCTCTTCTTGAAAGAGTTGGCCAAATTGGAACGTACGCATCCGCAATCTCCTGATTTTAGTGTACAGTTGAACTATCTGCAAACGATGCTTAGTTTGCCGTGGAATGTATATACAACGGATAATTTGAATCTGAAGAATGCAGAGAAAACACTGAATAAAGATCATTATGGTCTGGAAAAGGTGAAAGAGCGTATTCTTGAACATTTGGCTGTTCTGAAACTGAAAGGTGATATGAAATCACCGATTATCTGTCTGTATGGACCTCCGGGGGTTGGTAAGACTTCTTTGGGGAAATCTATCGCTGCTGCTCTGAAACGGAAGTATATTCGTATGTCTTTAGGAGGCGTACATGATGAAGCCGAGATTCGCGGACATCGTAAAACCTATATCGGTGCTATGCCGGGACGAATTATAAAGAGTTTGATAAAGGCAGGTTCTTCCAATCCGGTATTTATTTTAGATGAGATTGATAAAGTAAGTGCAGATCGTCAGGGAGACCCTTCATCTGCTTTACTGGAAGTGCTTGACCCGGAACAGAATACAACGTTTCATGACAACTTCCTTGATGTGGATTATGACTTGTCTAAAGTGATGTTTATTGCTACTGCCAATAATCTGAACACGATACCTGGACCATTGCTTGACCGTATGGAACTGATTGAGGTTAGTGGCTACATCACGGAAGAAAAGGTTGAGATTGCCCGTAAGCATCTGGTTCCAAAAGAGTTGGAAGCAAACGGAATGAAAAAGACTGATATTAAGATCCCAAAAGATACATTGGAGGCTATTATAGAGTCTTATACTCGTGAAAGTGGGGTGCGTGAGTTGGAGAAGAAGATCGGTAAGATACTTCGTAAATCGGCCCGCCAGTATGCTACAGATGGTTATTTTTTAAAGACTGAGATTAAGCCTGCCGATTTATATGATTTTCTGGGAGCACCTGAATATACCCGTGACAAATATCAGGGTAATGACTACGCAGGTGTTGTGACAGGATTGGCATGGACTGCTGTTGGAGGTGAAATCTTATTTGTTGAAACAAGTTTGAGCCGCGGTAAAGGTGGACGCTTGACTTTAACGGGCAATTTGGGGGATGTAATGAAAGAGTCTGCTATGCTGGCACTTGAATATATTAAAGCGCATGCTTCATTGCTGAATCTGGACGAAGAGATATTTGATAATTGGAATATTCATATTCATGTTCCGGAAGGTGCTATCCCTAAAGATGGTCCGTCAGCAGGTATTACTATGGCTACTTCATTGGCTTCTGCGTTGACACAACGTAAAGTGAGAGCAAATCTGGCAATGACCGGTGAAATAACTCTTCGCGGTAAAGTGCTTCCGGTGGGCGGTATTAAGGAAAAAATTCTTGCAGCTAAACGTGCAGGGATTAAAGAGATTATAATGAGTGCCGAGAACAAAAAGAACATAGATGAGATTCAGGAGATTTATCTTAAAGGACTGACATTCCACTATGTAACTGATGTGAAAGAAGTATTTGCAATTGCATTGACTAACGAGAAGGTGGCTGATGCCATTGATTTATCTGTAAAGAAAGCCAGCCAGGAATGACATTTGAATTACAATATACAGACGCAAAAAGTAATGCCCGTGCAGGTCTGATTACAACAGACCACGGGCAGATACAAACTCCTATATTTATGCCAGTGGGTACACTTGGCACAGTGAAAGGTGTACACCTGACAGAATTGAAAGAGGATATTGAGGCTCAGATCATATTGGGTAACACGTATCATCTTTATTTGCGTCCGGGATTGGAGGTCATTGAAAAAGCCGGTGGATTACATAAATTCAACGGTTTTGATCGTCCGATGTTGACTGATAGTGGTGGGTTTCAGGTCTTTTCGTTGGCAGGTATCCGTAAACTGTGTGAAGAAGGCGCTGAGTTTCGTTCACATATTGATGGAAGTAAACATGTTTTTACTCCTGAGAAAGTGATGGATATTGAACGTACTATCGGTGCGGATATTATGATGGCATTTGATGAATGTCCTCCGGGAGATTCTGACTATGCATATGCCAAAAAGTCATTAGGACTGACACACCGTTGGCTTGACAGGTGTATTCAGCGTTTTAATGAAACGGAACCTAAATATGGCTATAATCAATCTCTTTTCCCTATAGTCCAAGGGTGTGTATACACAGACCTACGTAAACAATCAGCAGAGTTTGTTGCCTCTAAAGGAGCGGATGGAAATGCCATTGGAGGACTTGCCGTGGGTGAGCCTGTGGATAAAATGTATGAGATGATTGAAGTTGTAAACGACATTTTGCCGAAAGACAAACCCCGTTACCTGATGGGAGTCGGTACGCCGGTGAATATTCTGGAGGGTATTGAACGTGGAGTTGACATGTTTGACTGTGTAATGCCTACTCGAAACGGTCGGAATGGAATGTTATTTACCAAGGATGGTATTATAAACATGCGTAATAAAAAATGGGAAATGGACTTCTCTCCTATTGAAGCTGATGGCGCTTCTTGCGTAGATACTTTATACAGTAAAGCTTATCTGCGTCATCTGTTTCATGCGCAAGAGTTATTGGCTATGCAGATTGCTTCTATCCATAATCTGGCATTCTATCTCTGGTTGGTAGGTGAGGCACGTAAACACATTATTGCCGGGGATTTCTCTACATGGAAGCCGATGATGGTAAAAAGAGTGTCAACAAGACTATAATTAAATGAAAAGCAATCGTTTTATCAAACTGCTGGACTGGTATATCATCAAGAAATTCTTGGGGACATACGTATTTGCTATTGCGTTGATTATCTCTATCGCTGTAGTGTTTGACTTCAATGAGAAGATGGATAAGTTTATGGAGCGTGAAGCGCCCTGGACTGCAATCGTCTTTGATTATTATATGAACTTCATTCCCTACTTTGCGAATTTATTCAGTCCGTTGTTTGTATTTATTGCCGTAATTTTCTTCACTTCAAAGCTGGCAGAGAATTCAGAGATTATTGCTATGTTCTCCACCGGAATGAGTTTTAAGCGTCTGATGCGTCCTTATATGATATCGGCAGCCGTTATTGCAGTAGCTACTTTTATGTTGGGATCCTATGTAATACCTAAAGGAAGTGTAACGCGTTTGAACTTTGAGGATAGGTATGTAAAGCCCAAAAAGAAAGGTAGTGCACGTAATGTGCAACTTGAGGTGGCTGACGGCGTAATAGCTTACATTGATAATTATCAGGATTATAATAAGACCGGAAATCGTTTTTCGCTGGATAAATTTGTTGATAAGAAACTGATTTCTCACCTGACAGCACGTCGTATTGTATATGATACAACTACTGTAAACAAATGGACTATTCATGATTATATGATACGTGAACTGGATGGCTTGAAAGAAAATATCATAAAGGGGGATAGAATGGACTCTATTATAAATATGGATCCATCTGATTTTCTGATTATGAAGAATCAGCAGGAAATGCTTACCAGCCCTCAGTTGAGTGAATACATTGATAAGCAACGGAGGCGTGGATTTGCCAATATCAAAGAGTTTGAAATTGAATATCATAAGCGTATTGCCATGTCTTTTGCGTCGTTCATTCTAACTGTGATAGGTTTATCCCTGTCATCAAGAAAAACCAAGGGAGGAATGGGACTGCATTTGGGAATCGGGCTTGCACTAAGTTTCTCGTATATCCTTTTCCAGACAATTACTTCGACTTTTGCTGTTAATGGAAATGTTCCTCCTGTAGTTGCGGTATGGATACCGAATGTATTGTATGCATTCATAGCATTCTACTTATATAAAAAGGCTCCTAAATAATGCTTATTTTCTGTAATGGCAGATGATTGAAAGAGTAATCTGAATCTTTAAAGAAAAAGTCCCGTCAACTTTTAAGTAGACGGGACTCTTTTTGTTGTATTCATTTCCTCTTTTGTCTATTCCTGAACATCTTTATTTATTCAGGAAATTCCCCTCTCTCCTTACACTTTTTATTGAAGTCAGAATATTATTTTATCCGATTTCTTTTATGTGAGCAGAGAGTTCTGCAGCAGAGATGTTTTTGGCTATAATAACACCATTTCCATCTAATAAATAGTTAGTGAAACCCCGGTTCAAACGGTATCTTTTAAATAAACCGGAATCTTCGCCTTTAGTTTCCACGAAACAAGTGGGCGTAACTATTTGATCCTTACGAATAGTTTCTTCAAATACCGAACGATATTCGTCAAATGACACAGAAACCATTTCCACATTGGGCATATCAGACCGAAGTACATTGTTCAAACTTACGTTTTGCATCCGGGACTGTGCATCATAACTTGCCCAAAAACTTAGCAACACATACCGACCTTTTAAGTCAGCCAATTTAAGAGGGCGTTGCTCCCCTGACGTAGATTCGATTCGAAAATCAGGGGCTACGTCACCCACACTTAAGCCTCCGGTAGGTTTGTCTTTTTCAACGAAGGCTGTCAAGGAACAAATTAGTAATACAACAAAAATCCATTTTACATGTCTCATGTAATTCGGTTTTGGTTAATACTATTCGGGACTGTCCTTAAACAGTGGCTTCTCCCCGAAACATCGTCTTTCCAGGCATTAAACGGAGAGGAATCCGTTGATTGTCAATGCCTTTAATTCAGAAACCGGGCGCAAAGGTAAGTATTTATTAAATTAACTTCCAAATAAACAAGCAAATTTCTTACTTTTTGACCATAATTTTTTATGTTCTTTAGCATAGGTACCGACTTTTTTCTCTATTTTTGCAGGATTAAAAGATTTTTTTTATGCAACTCTCAAATACTGAACTCATTCTCATCCGAATAACAGGTGAAGACCGTCCTGGATTGACGGCTTCTGTGACAGAAATATTAGCAAAATATGATGCTACAATTCTAGATATCGGCCAGGCGGATATTCATAATACGCTTTCATTAGGTATCCTTTGTATGACAGAGGAACAGAATTCTGGGTTTATTATGAAAGAGTTATTATTCAAAGCTTCGTCTTTGGGGGTAACAATTCGTTTTTATCCTATATCTACGGAGGAATATGAAAGTTGGGTAAAGATGCAGGGAAAGAACCGTTATATACTTACGTTGTTAGGACGTAAACTTTCTGCTCGTCAGATTGCTGCAACTACTCGTATTCTTGCTGAACAAGGGATGAATATTGATGCTATCAAACGTCTTACAGGGCGTATTCCCCTGAATGAGTGTGAAGCACGTACACGGGCTTGTATTGAGTTCTCTGTTCGTGGTACCCCGAAGGATCGTATTGTTATGCAGGAACAGTTAATGAAACTGGCCAGTGAACTCGAAATGGATTTCTCTTTCCAGCTTGACAATATGTATCGACGTATGCGTCGTTTGATATGTTTTGATATGGATTCTACTTTGATAGAGACAGAGGTTATTGATGAACTGGCAATGCGCGCTGGTGTGGGAGATCAGGTGAAACAGATTACTGAGCGTGCTATGCGTGGAGAAATTGATTTTGTAGAAAGTTTCCGTGAGCGTGTAGCATTACTTAAAGGGTTGGATGAGTCGGTGATGCAGGAAATAGCAGAGAACTTGCCTATTACGGAAGGAGTAGATCGGTTGATGTATGTCCTGAAGAAGTATGGTTATAAAATTGCTATTCTAAGTGGAGGTTTTACTTATTTTGGAAAATATCTACAACAAAAATATGGCATTGACTATGTGTATGCCAATGAACTTGAGATTATAGATGGTAAGTTGACCGGACGTTATTTGGGTGATGTGGTTGATGGAAAACGGAAAGCGGAACTCCTCCGTCTGATTGCACAGGTTGAAAAAGTAGATATTGCCCAAACAATTGCAGTAGGTGATGGAGCCAATGATCTTCCGATGTTAGGTATTGCCGGATTAGGTATTGCATTTCATGCTAAACCTAAGGTAGTAGCCAATGCTAAGCAGTCTATTAATACAATTGGCCTGGATGGGGTACTTTATTTTCTTGGTTTTAAAGATTCATATTTGAACATGTAAATCTGCCTGTGATTAATTGGTGATATTATTAATTTGTATAATAAGCATAAAATGAAGTTTTCTGAACTAAAACTAAACGATCGTGTACTTGAAGCACTCGACGCAATGCGGTTTGATGAGTGCACACCGATACAAGAACAGGCAATCCCTGTTATTCTTGAGGGAAGAGATTTAATTGCGGTCGCTCAGACAGGTACAGGTAAGACGGCTGCCTTCTTACTCCCTGTATTAAATAAGCTATCTGAGGGAGAGCATCCGGAGGACGCTATTAACTGCGTTGTCATGTCCCCTACCCGGGAACTGGCACAACAGATAGATCAGCAAATGGAAGGATTCTCCTATTTTATGCCAGTGTCCAGTGTTGCTGTATATGGTGGAAACGATGGAGTGCTTTTTGAACAACAGAAGAAGGGGTTGACTCTTGGGGCAGATGTGGTAATTGCTACTCCGGGCCGCTTGATTGCTCATCTGAGTTTAGGATATGTGGATTTATCAAAGGTATCCTATTTCATACTGGATGAAGCTGACCGCATGCTCGATATGGGCTTTTATGAGGATATTATGCAAATTGTAAAGTATCTGCCTAAAGAGCGTCAGACAATTATGTTTTCGGCAACAATGCCTGCCAAAATTCAACAGTTGGCTAAAACAATTCTGAATAATCCGGCAGAAGTGAAGTTGGCTGTATCCAAACCAGCCGAAAAGATTGTTCAGGCAGCATATGTATGTTATGAAAACCAAAAATTAGGTATTGTCCGTAGTCTTTTCGAAGAAGAAGTGCCCGAGCGTGTTATTATCTTTGCATCCTCTAAAATTAAAGTGAAAGAAGTTGCGAAAGCTCTGAAGATGATGAAGTTGAATGTTGGAGAGATGCATTCGGATCTGGAACAGGCACAGCGGGAATTCATTATGCATGAGTTTAAGTCTGGAAGAATTAATATCCTTGTAGCGACTGATATTGTATCAAGAGGAATTGATATCGATGATATTCGTTTAGTGATCAATTTTGACGTTCCTCATGATAGTGAAGATTATGTGCACCGTATCGGACGTACTGCACGTGCTAATAATGATGGTGTAGCTCTTACATTCGTAAATGAAAAAGAACAGACCAACTTTAAGAATATAGAAAATTTCCTGGAAAAGGATATTTATAAAATACCTGTACCTGCAGAATTGGGTGAAGCCCCGGCTTATAATCCACGAAGCAATGGCAGTGGCGGTAGATCTCGAAACTTTCGTAAGGGAGGTGGACGGAAATCCGGAGATCGTTCAAGAGGGAGAAAACAATAAATATATAAAAGAGAATGGAGAATATCAATGCTGTAAATTATTGATATTCTCCATTTCTTCTTTTTTCTATTTGATTATTTGTTCGCAGAAATAATGAGTTTTTTATCAAAAGAAATTAATAAATTCACAATATTACATACAGCACTTTCCGGAATACAGACCATAGCCTGATAATGAAATCCTTTATGATCAACACCTTTAAAATCCATATCGGATAATATTGATTGTTGCAGGAAATCTGTTGAGATTACTTTCTCGAACATTTGCTTTGTTATATCACTGGCATACAAACATTTCTTTCCCTCATATAAACATATATGCATAATATTGTCATAATATATATTATCCATACTGATACCGTCTTCTGAATAGGTGGTTTTTACTACTCTGATTTTAGAGGGGTTGATATATACATATGCTCTATAACGAATTCCATCAAATGTTACTACACTGTCTTTTTTAGTGACTTCTGTATAAGTTGGAATAACCTCAACCGGCTTTCCGGAGAAGGCTAATGAATCATTGGGATCTTCTGATTTGTGGAGCTTTACAATATTATCTGCTAAGGAATGGAATGAAAAGGTATACTCTGTTTGCTTATCAATCTGATAACGTGTCTGTTCATTTCCATAGGTATAAAGAGTGTCCTTTATTACTTTAAAGTATATGGGGGCACTTTGTGAATCTGCATAATAAATAGTATCACCTTTGATTTGCATTAAAGGAACATCACTTTCATCATCAAGCCAGATTCCTTGTAATAGTTGCTTGGCTTTGATGTCTTCATTTTGTTCCGAAGAGTTTTGTCTTTGGGTGCTATTACACGCCATAAGCAAGACCGTCAACAACGATATCGCTACGTATTTAATCATTTATTTAGTTTTGTGCAAAAATACACAATTATCTTCTTATTTCCCAATACAATGGTATATGAATCCTTGTTCTTCCATTTCTTTTTTCTCATAGATATTACGACCATCTAAAACAATTTGTTGTGCCATTGTCTTTTTGATTACTGCCCATGAAGGTAAACGAAACTCTTTCCATTCGGTAACTAACATCAGGACATCTGCGTCAAGTACAGCATCATACATATCACGTGCATAATAAATGGTGTCCCCTATCCTCCTTTTACATTCTTCCATGGCGGCAGGATCATATGCTCTGATATTACATCCGGCTTGCTGCAACTTATCTATAAGTACCAGTACAGGAGCTTCACGCATGTCATCTGTTTCCGGTTTGAAAGCAAGTCCCCAGATAGCAATTGTTTTATTTTGCAAATCATTGCCAAATAGTTTCTGAAGTTTATCAAATAAAGCACTTTTCTGTGTTTCATTCACTTCTTCTACAGCACGGAGCACACGCATATCATATCCATTTTGTTCTGCAGTCTTTATTAACGCTTTCACATCTTTCGGGAAACAAGATCCTCCATATCCTATTCCCGGATAAAGGAATTTACGTCCGATACGAGTATCTGAACCAATACCGCTACGTACCATATTTACATCAGCTCCTACAAGTTCACAAAGATTTGCTATATCATTCATGAAACTGATACGGGTAGCAAGCATTGAATTTGCTGCGTATTTAGTCATTTCTGCAGAAGGAATATCCATAAAGATCACCCGGAAGTTATTTAATAAGAACGGTTTATAGAGTTTACTCATGAGTTTCTTTGCGCGTTCCGACTCTACTCCCACTACCACACGATCCGCTCATAAAGTCACTGATGGCATTTCCTTCTTTTAGAAATTCAGGGTTTGAAGCAACGTCAAATTCTATATTGACTCCTCTTCTGTCCAGTTCTTCTTGAATGGCATTACGTACTTTCTGAGCTGTCCCTACCGGCACAGTACTTTTAGTAACTACCAGTTTATATTTATTCATATTACGCCCGATTGTATGGGCTACAGCAAGAACGTAACTGAGATCTGCACTACCGTCTTCATCGGGAGGTGTACCTACCGCACTAAATATCACTTCTACATCATTTAAGCAACTTTCCAATGATGTTGTAAATCGCAATCGTTTTGACTTTGTATTCCGGAGTACCATTTCTTCCAACCCCGGTTCATAAATAGGAATGATACCTTTTTTTAATGTTTCTATTTTTTCACTGTTAGTATCAACACAAGTTACATCTACACCTATTTCAGCAAAACAAGTTCCTGTAACCAAACCTACATATCCGGTCCCTACAATTGCAATTTTCATATTTTGATGTTTTGTTTGAATGGATTATACGAAATATTCAGCTTCTTGGAAAGTTTTAGCTTGTTTGTCCTTCTCAGACATAATAACTTGAGACTCAGCTATAGGCCAATCAATAGCTAATGACGTGTCACAATATAATAAAGATGCTTCTGCTTGTGGAGTATATACATTATCCACTTTGTAAGTAAAAATAGCTTCTTCGCTTAACACCAAAAAACCATGAGCAAATCCACGTGGAATAAAAAACTGGCGTTTATTTTCTTCGGTTAGTAAAACACTGACATGCTTCCCAAATGTAGGTGATGATTTTCGTAAATCCACTGCTACATCAAGTACTTCTCCTTTTATGACACGTACCAGTTTTGCCTGGCTATATTCCCCTTTTTGATAATGTAAACCACGCAATACACCGAATGATGATTTAGACTCATTATCCTGTATGAAGTTTACTGGCCCAATGTATTTTTCAAATTCTTCTTTTTTAAAAGCTTCCATAAAATATCCTCTACTATCAGAAAATACTTTAGGTTCTATTAACCATACGCCATCAATTTCTGTCTGTATGTAATTCATTATCAAAAATTTTTGTGAATCTTTAATTGAAAACCCAAATTATCACCATAGATATCTCCAATATCAAAAGCTACGGAGCCGGTAAAACTCCAACCTTGCCATTTACTTGGAATATATTTAAACTCTGCAAAGGTAGAAAAATTTTCTAAAATTTCAGGAGTTGGTTTAAATGGAGTCCCCCAAGTACGATTGAAGGACAGTTTTGCACGATAGGTCCATTCTTTGGTAATATCACCACTCCAACCAAGATGAATCGCTTTTACACGATTATATAAAAATGCTAAATCTCCGTTTTTATTATATATAGGTGAAGTGATTAATGGATTACCCATTCCCATACCCCAATGTACCCAACCTGGATACCAATCATTATTGTAATAGTCATCAGCACCTCCTGTTTTTTTTATGATAGAATTATCTAATCCATGTAAGGGACCACTTTGATTAGTTGTTTGATAATATTCTATCACTATATTGTTGATAACTTGAGACTTATTCGCTTTGTATTCTATACCCCAAAGACCATCTAAACCATTTTGTTTTCCCATTCCGGAAAAATCATCATAATAATTTTCTAAATATGCGCTAAGGATAAAATCATTATGTTTATATGTTAATTTAAGATGTTCACTCCCCATATAATTTCCTTGGTACCATACTTGTTCTCCTCCAGGACTGGCATTTCCTCCACTTTGAGGTATAAGTACATTCCAATAATCTTTCCATCCGTTACCTAAATCACCTTCATCTCTTCCTCTTACTTTGTACCCTCCAAATTGAGCATCTAAACTCATTCCTACATCAAATAACCACTTTCCTTTTGGAAGGCCAAAACGGAAAAAGAAACTTTTATGGTGATATTTTATCTTTCGCGTATATGAATATTCATCTCCTACATATTTTTCTTGATATTTAGTGTCAGTAAACCAACCGTATGACAATTCTGCTTTTACTTGAACTTTAGGAGCGATATGTACATAATCAAATATGCCTACTGCTATTTGTGGTATAGGTCTTGCGTTTCCCGACCACGTTAAACCGCCACTACTTAGTTGTTGATTTAACAAAGGAGAATTAATTTCTCTGCTTCCAGCCCACAAACCTATCCATTTATAGCGAATATCAGCATAGGCTTGTTGAAGGATAAAAGTAGAAGAAAAACCAGCTGCTACGGCAATATCTATCCCTGCTTCCGCTTTCCATGAATGAAGCGTTTTATTGTAGAATACTCCTCCTCTAATATAAGTATTGTTCTTAATAGAAGATAGACCTTGCTGATTGCTAACTTGCCACAGAGGAGTATAATCTCCTGCATGTATGGCTGTTCCGTACTCTACAAATGTTTCTAAATTTTGTGCATAAATATTCCCTGTTAGAAATAACAAAATAATAGGAAATATTTTATATTGCTTGAACAGAATTTGCATTTATTACTTTTTTATCATCACTCTAATGGTACGTAACATTATCTTCATGTCTAAAACTACTGACCAATGTTGAATATACCACAAATCGTAGTCTACGCGCATTTTCACTCTTCTGATGTCTCTTTCTCCGCGTAGACCATTTACCTGTGCCCAGCCAGTAATACCTGGCTTTACCGCATAACGTAAGGGATATTCTTCAATTTTACTCATATATTCTTCATCATGAACAAGCATATGTGGTCTTGGCCCTATAATTGACATGTCTCCTATCAATACATTCCAAAACTGAGGAAGTTCATCTAAACTGGTTGAACGTAAAAAGTTGCCAAGCGAATACTTATTTAATTGTGGATCAATGAATTCATCAGAATGATTCTTTGCATCCATTGTTCTAAATTTGTAGCATGTAAAAATTGCACCATCCTTTCCTGTTCTTTTTTGTTTAAAGAAAATAGGACCTGGCATAAATATTTTTATGCAGCAAGCTATAATTAGATAGACCCATGGAAAAATTAATACTAGGACTATCAAAGCGGTTATAATATCAAATGTACGTTTTATCATTCTGCAACTATTCCGTGTTAACGGTGCATTATTTAATAGAGTCTCTGTTTCCATTTGTAGATATAACGTATTCATATCTATTATATTGTTTTTTGTGATAAAGAATCATAAATATCTTTGGTTTGCTGAGCTATATAATCCCAATTATATAAAGACATATTATATTCGCAAGGAGTCCAAGTGGATTGTAGTTTTCTATTTAGGCAATCTCTTAAACTTTGAATATCACCACATTTGAAATAACATGTATCTGTTAATCCAACTTCTTTGTTAGCAGGAATATCACTTACTAAAACGTCACAATGACAATTCATTGCTTCAAGTAATGATATTGGTAATCCTTCATGATAAGATGGTAACACAAATAAACGGGCAGAACTGTATAGCTGTGATAATTTATCTTTTTGTATAAATCCGGTCAATATAACATTCTGGCTTTTTGCCATATCTTTTAGTGCGGATGAATACTGATCCTCATGATCGGCATCCCCTGCTATAATAAGCCTTATGTCTTTATTATATATATACTTATATGCTTCCAGTAATAGATCGAATCCCTTTTCTTTTACAAATCTCCCAACAGCTAAAATATAAGAATGTTTTTTAACCCCTAATTCTGCAAGATAGTTATTATCAACTTGTGGACACGTTAGATTCACTCCGTTATGTATGAGAGACAGATTTATTTGGACAGGATATTTTTTTGAAATCATTTTTTGAATATGTTTAGAAATCACGATCACATGATTAGCATATTTTACTCCAATCTTTTCTCCAAACCTTAATATACCTTTTGATAATTTTCCCCATTTCTGACGATCATAGTCGGGGCCATGATGTGTCATTATAGCTTTCATACCTAATAACCGTACAACTGGTATCATTAAAGACGGGCCAACAGCATGGATATGAACGATATCAGCATGGATCCTACGTGCATAGAGTACAGCCATAAAAGTATGCGTAATCGCTTCAAGGTGCTTCCCTGGTAAAGTTTTGATATCTTTAATTAGTATTCCTTTATATTCTTTTATATTATGTCCAGCAGATATATAATCAGGTCTGCGGATGATAATTATTTCATGCCTTTCATCCACAATACGCGGAAACAACTCTTCGCAATGTGTTTCGACTCCGCCTTGAATGCCAGGGATTCCTCTTGTACCAGTTACTACTATTTTCATTTTTTTTTCAATTCTATAGATATAGCTTTCCCTGTTATAACATTCCATTTATTGCGAATTACCCATCTTAATGGTTGAGTAATGTATTTTTTCATTACAGGCGAGGCTGTTCCCACCATCCAGCAGTTCTTTGGGCAATTTTTCACCATTTGACGGACTTTTTCAGCTTGTTCACTATGCCATATTTCATTAAATGAGGTTGTTTGTCTTATATTCCCCATGCTTTCTTTCCAGAACTTTTCTTCCAAGCCATTGCAAGGATAAATCTCTCCGTATGGATCAACAAAGAAGTTAACCAACCCAGCTTCGCATGGAAGAAGTCTTTTATTATCTTGAATATAATTAATTAACCCCATATTGAAGTATGCTCTAAACCATGATTTAGGATGCTTTTCTTTTAATTGCCACTCCATCAGAGTCCTGAAATTATTACATACCTCCTCTTTATTAGTAATATAATTATCTTCCTTATGAAAGTAGTAAGAATTATGGAATGCAGCTGTCGCAAATTCCATTCCTAATGATTTGGAAAGCTGATATAACGATAGCATATCATTTGAATTATGGTTAGATACCGTAATTCCAAATCCTATATCTTTAATTCCCATATCTTTTAACTTGAGTAAAGTGCGCAAACCTTTATCAAAGCCACCAACCCTTCCACGAAGTTCATCATTTTTCAGCGATAACCCTTCAATGCTGATGCGTATTCCTATATTGGGAAAGCGCTTTGCCATTTTTATAATACGATCTTCAAACCAACCAGAAGTCGAAATAACAACTCTTGGAGACTTACGGAAGCATACATCTATGATTTCTTCCAGGTCTTCTCTCACAAAAGGTTCCCCTCCCGTAATATTTATAAATTTCACAGAAGGGAGTTTCTCTATTTCCGCTATAGTTATTTCTTTCTCTTTCTGAGTAGGATTTTTCCAGATATCACACATTTGGCATTTCATCGGACAGCGATAAGTGACGATAATGCACATGTCGGTAGGGTTAGGTATAGTGGTAGTCATCTTTATTATTAAATATTTCCTGAGCGTAAGTTATTCAATACTTTTGATTTATGATAAAATTAATTTCTGTTTTTAAAAGCTTTTTATATAAAAAAGCCTCTGTTATGTTTCTTAAACGTGAATAACTCATAAAAATTATCTGTTTGCCCATATTTTTGAAAAAATATATGGAATAAATTTTCTAATATGAAATTTTTAATTGATTTGTAAATACAATACAAAATAGGGATTTGTGACAATGTGTTTGAAATTTCTTGAATTGTAATTATAGAAATAAGGCCTATTGACGTTTCATTTTAAATTCTCGTATTTTTAACCACAGGTCAACTTGATTGGCTGTTATACTTAACTTGTATTCACCGGGTTCTAAATGTATACTTCCCATATTTTGCCATTCAAAATTGTCATGTCCAAAAGTTGCTTTATTGTTTCCTGTCAATTTTTGTTTGTTTTCAAAATTGAATGTTATTGTTCCTGGGTAATATCCCGCTAATTGTGCACTAACATCATAAGTCCCTGCACGGGTTATTATTACTTTGTAATTTATACATCTTCCTGAATACCAATTTATACAAGGTTTGGTTTTGAAATCATCAATAGCCACATTTTCTATTTGTGCCCCTAAGGCATATAGATGGATTATATTATTAATTTCTCTTGTACCTTCATTCAAGTTGGGCTCATTTTTGAACTTGATATCCAACATAGTACACATTTCAGATATTTTAGTTTGAGGTAAGCCAGTTATGTGTAATCCGATACCTTTAATAGCTTCAACCTGAAATGTAAGTTGAGGGTTTTCAGGAAATAGAAGTTCAATTTCATTCGTTGGGTTCATTATGCCTGGTAACCAGAGTTCGCCGCTACCATCCCAATAAAATATGTGATAATACAGATGTTGAATATTGTTTTTTTTACACCACGTAGTTGGTCCATATGGTAAGTTGAATTGTAGTGGGCTTTTTCGGGTTCCATATATTCCATCACTATTTGTATTGATCCATTGTCCAACAGTTTTTAATACTGATTGGCTTTCTTCAGGAATAGTACCGTCAGCACGTGGTCCTATATTTAGGAGCAAATTACCTCCCAACTTATTTGCTCGTAGTAAACACCATAAAATATATTCTGGTTTTTTCCAATCATTATCAAATTGATTATATCCCCATGAGCTATTCATTGTCATACAAAGTTCTACATTTTCGTATTCTTCGTTTTCATTCATAGATTGTTCTGGAGTTGCAAAGTCTCCTTGATAAAGAGGCAAAGTGGAAATGCGATTGTTTTGAATGATTGTTGAACTTGAATTAATTACTAAAGAGTTACAACGTATTGCAAATTCTTCATACGGATTGTTTGAGTCCCACCAAAATATATCCGGATGGTAACGATTTAATAATTCTGCTACCATTGGATAGGTATATGTTTCCATGTATGACTGATTTTCGATATATGAATATTCTTTCATTTGCAATTCAGGTATGGGACCAATTCCTCCTGGGTGCATCCAATCTCGAGTATGTGAAAAATATATTCCAAATTTGAGACCTGCATTGCGTGTGGCTTCTGCCAAAGGGGCAATTAAGTCGTGATTCCAACGAATGCCTGCTGGTGTGTGTGATATATCCCAATCGGTGACGTCGCTATCCCATAAGCAGAAACCATCATGATGTTTTGTAGTAATGATAATATACTTCATTCCGGCACTCAATGCTAAATCAACAATTGCTTGTGGATCATATTTTTCAGCGGTAAAAGATGAAGCGTATTTGCGGTAAGATTCTCTTGGGATAGAAGCTTCGTATAAAATCCATTCAGCACCGGCTCCTGCTCCGATTTTTACAGAATCCGATTTATCGTTATTACGACCAACACTTTGAAAGTGAATTGACGTACCTTCTACGTTTTTACCAATATATTCTCCTCCTAAGACAGAATATATTCCATAATGAATAAACATTCCATAACGGGCATCGTTCCACCAAGACATGTCAACTTCCCTACTTATCACTTTTCCTCCTTCTGGCTGTTTATATGGTTCTTCGGTTTTACATCCGTTACAAATTATGCATAGCGTAAACGAAATACTGAGGAAAAACTTCAGATATGATATTCCTTGCATTTCTAATGTTTTTTGGCTTTTTTAATATAAGTAGCTATGTCACTGGAAAAACAGTCTGCACCTTTGTCATTCAAATGATCAAAATCGTGGAATAGAAGATTATTTGTGAAATTCGGATTGTTTTGATAAGAGATGAAAGGTATGTCATATTCTTTACATGCATTTTTTATATAGTCAATTGATTTTGAGGTGTTTTTTTCTTTTCTATAAGTCGGACTGTACACAACATATAGGCTTGTGCCTTTCTTTTTACATTCTTTGAGGAATTTATTTAGAGAATGTACTTTTTGTTTATCTAATATTTCATTTTTTAGGAAAGTAATGCTGTCTATTGGCTGCTCCCATATTCCTGTTTGAGCTGTAAAACCGTTCTCACTCACATCTTTTGTTGAAAAATTCAGGTTTCCCATGATAATACGAGCAAATAGAGAATTGTATGGATAGATATGAGAAAGAAATTTATATCTTTCAAATTTGCCTTTTTGATTAACCGTTTCTTTTAAAATAGGATGTTTGGCTACATAAGGGTTTAGAATGGATAGTAGATCATAGGATGCTTCATTTATTGATAACTCATAGTTGTTTACATCCAGAATTATAATTTTGGGAGTATACCTTTGAAGTATCGTATTTAATATCGCTTCATGATACAAAATACCTTGACCGTCATATCCGGCATTGTAGCAAGACAGTTTCAGAGAATCTGAGATAATGTCGGGGTTGTAGTGATGCATTGCCCGGGAGGATCCCATTATAATAACATCATTGGTTTGCTTCTCTATGGCATATGTTATATTGTACAATTTCCCCTGTTTTTGATTAAAATATAAATACTCAAGGAACTTTCCTATACCATAATCTAAAATACATAATACAGCAAACAAGCTTGCGAGCAAAAAGAAAAAACGTGTTTTGCGCATAGAATCGGTATATTAAAATTGAAAATAAATAAATTGCGAACTGTCAAAGACTCCAAACATTAATATCAGGATGGTTATTCCGATATAAGATGAATATCGGATCATTCTGTTAGAATTTTCCAATAAAATATGCCTACTGTTGTTTCTCTCTTGCAAAATATCAGAGCAGATCAGCATCAGTATGAAAAAAGAGCCATAGATGATGGAATCAATGTTGTTGGTAAATAACGGGCCTTTAAATTGGCCTATTTTCTTTATTACCAACAATGAGTCTGACAGGTTGTTGGCTCTAAAGAAAATCCAAGTAAATGTGATGAGGATAAAAGTTATTACTACATTACATATGTTTATGACTTTATTTTTATAGGTGATTTTTTCTTCTTCCATGGCTTTGTTGTTTCTTTTAAATAGCTTTTCTACAATTTGAAACAGGCCGTTCAATGTTCCCCATATCAAAAAAGTCCAATTGGCTCCATGCCATATGCCGCTCACAGAAAATGTGATTAATAAATTAAGACGATTTCGCCCTTTGCTACAACGATTGCCACCTAAGGGTATATATACGTAATCTTTGAACCAGGTAGAAAGAGAAATATGCCATCTTCTCCAAAATTCTGCTACGGACTTTGATAAATAGGGGCGGTTGAAATTAGTCATCAAGTCGAATCCCATGATTTTGGCACATCCTATCGCAATGTTAGAATATCCTCCAAAATCACAATATATTTGAAAAGCAAAAAATATAGATGCTACTATTAGCGAAATACTACTATGGTGTGAAACATTATCATACACACTATTTACATATACAGCTAATCTATCAGATATTACTAATTTCATAAAATATCCCCATAAAATAAGTCTAAAACCTTGTACAGCTTTATCTGTATTAAATGAATGTTTTATATGAAATTGAGGTAGTAGACTTTTTGCGCGTTCGATAGGGCCTGCAACTAACTGGGGGAAGAAAGATACAAATAAAGCATAGATCCAAAAATTAGATTCCGGTTTAATATTTTTTCTATATACATCAATTGTATATCCTATAGCCTGAAATGTATAAAAAGAAATTCCGACAGGTAAAAGTATATTCATCTGTGGAATATTCATTTTTATACCTAATATGACAAAAATGTCATTAATGGAGGCTGATATGAAATTAGCATATTTGAAAATAAAGAGAATACCAAGGTTTATTAATAAGCAAATTACTAATATATTTTTTTTTGTATTTGTTGATTTTTTCTTACTCATCCAAATAGCTGATGCCCATGTTACGATTGAAGAAAATAGAATGAGTATACCATACGTAGGATTCCAGTTCATATAAAAATAATAACTGGCTATAAGCAGAAATATATTTCTATATTTAAAAGGTAATATCCAATAGATAATACAGACGATTGGGAAAAATAATATAAAAGCAAATGAATTAAACAACATAATTATTAATATATTAGTGCTATATTGTATTTAAGTCAAAATAAAATTGGTCGTAATTGCTAACTTAGTCAATATAGTAAACACGTATTATGATTTTCCCTGAGCCTATTTTATTACATAAACAATTAATTTTTAAATGTCTATATTTGGATATGTGATTATTGGTATATATAAATTTTTGATACTCTGTACTTTTTTCCTGTTCAGTTATATAAGATATTTTTTCAGTATTAGTTATTCCATCACAAAAAGAAATATTGATTCCTGTATCATTTGAACTGTTTTCAGTATATGATATATATATGGCAAATGGAGTATTTAATGAATTTACGACTGACATACATCTCGCATTAAAAACTTTTCCAGATGATAAATCTATTTCTTCGCTTTCGTAATAATAATCTGTTGTAATTTTTTTTAGTCTTTCTGGATAATCAATATATAATGGTAGATTTATGTTGTTGATTGTATTATTTTTGAATACAATATCATCACATGAACTAAGTTTAGAAAATGTATATATGCCACTTCCGGCTATATGTGGTGAATACAACTGTTCTTGGATATATTTATTGTTTAAAATCTCAAGAAGATTAATACTATTTATTGATGTAGCGCTACCTAAAGCATATATAGCAATGGCACCTGGTACTTGTTCTAGTGGATTGTAATTATTATTCTGCCATGATTTATAATCTGGTTTAATATTGAATTGGTGTAGGTCTATTATTGTATTTTGTATTATTGATATTAATTCAAAGTTTCCAATATAAGGTTCACATTGAAGAAAGGCATTACCACATCTTATAGAAACATTATTTTGTATATTACAGATTAATTTTAAGTTACTTGGATTGTCATTATCATTGTCTATTTCATCACAAGAAATATACATACACACAAAGCACTCTTCAAAATAATTATTAAGTATACTAAATAGCTTTACATTTTTACCGCTAATAGCACTTCTGCAACCATAAAAACTACAATTATTTATTTTTATATCATTGTAATTTTTAAAACTAACAATACCTTGATTGTCATAAAAACGGCACTCTGATATCTGTGTTTTTTTAGAGGTATTTGATGGGTTTATTGCAATACCTAACGGACGGTTTTTAAAAAGACATTTAGATATGTTAATGTTCTCACTAAAGGTTAAATCAATATGGTCGTTTATATTAGTATCGTCATCCCCATATCCTTCATAAATTGAATTAATGATGTTTGCATATTTAATATGAACTAATGACTGTTGTACATTCCAGCCTTTTATATAATTATTTTCCGATAAAACGTTTTTGCAATACGACAACTGAATAGCTTCACCTACTCCATTAATATTGTAAAAACGACAACCTCGTATTATAATTGATGATTTAAATATTTGTGAATCATATAATTGCATGACTCCATTCCTTCTAGGATAATTTATAACTATATTTTCGATGAGTGTATTATCTGCCAAATATTCAATACCATTATAAAGACCAGCATAGAGCCAAAAAGAGTCTTGTACAGAATTGGATATTTTTCCATTTCGAAATATATTATTATTCCCATATACTGCAAACGTATGACCTCCATTTGAAATAGAAATACTTTCAGAATTACCGTCAATTATAAAATTTTCAATAATACAATTATTTGCATAAATAGTGAAAAAATTTTTACTGTAACCAAGTGATAAACAGATTAAGTGACTTCCATTAAAATCAATATAGCATTGTTTGGTAATGTCTATATTTGAGAATAAATAATTCATATTTGGAAATGATATTTTATTATAACAATGAGCGTTTGCGAATAAGTATCTAATAGCAAAAGTATCATCGGTCTCTCCGTCTCCAATTGCCCCAAACCATTGAGGATAAGCTTCACTTATAATCCACTTCCCGTTAAGATTTATATTGCCAGAAAAACAGCGATATAACCCACATTTAATTTTTGTATAATTACCTGTTAATGTACCTTCAATGACTAATAATCCACCAGTAAACATTAAAATACAATCATTTGGCATTGTAAAGTTGTTAACTGGAAAAATATCTTTTATTTCATAAATAGTATGTGATTGTATTACTTGACTAGCGAAAGATAAATCTTTGGATAGTAATTTATAATTGTATTCCATGATTTCTTTTA
>BAJA01000031.1 GCA_000613465.1 Bacteroides nordii WAL 11050 = JCM 12987 | reverse complement strand
ATTAATAAAATGTATATTGTAGGATGTTTTTGTTGGAAGAATATTGCATCATTCATTTCTTTTTTGATAATTTTACCGTTGCATAAGCTGGCAAACTGATATATTAATTTCTTATGAGTCTCATTTCTTGTATTAAATCTTTTCCCGTGGTCGTAATCAAACGATGTTTTTTTCTTTTTTTATGCCTGTTATCTGTAAATTTAGTAGTTGCTCAGAACGATACAACTTACCAGAAAGGTTATATTCTTGTTATCAATGCATACGCTGAAGCAACCTCCTGGAGTAGTCGTATGATTTCGACAATCACTCGCTTTGTGGCAGAAGATCCTCAATTGGCTGTTTATACCGAGCATATGAATATGATGCTGATAGACGATGATGCGGCTGATCTGGAAGAATTCAAATCGGCGCTTTTTGAAAGATATGGTGCTTATCCTCCGCGTCTGCTACTGTTGTTGGGTGATCCTGCTTTATTGCTGAAAGAGGATTTTAAAAGGGTGTGGGGAGATATCCCGATGGTGCTTTGTGCTGAAAAAGATTATACAGGCCCCGACGAATATTATCTTCATAAGGAAGTAATTCCACAGGCGGAACGTATCCCCATGACTGAGTTGGCAGATCCGTATAATTTAGTGCTTTTGTATTCGGATTTGTATATAAAAAAAAATGTGGAGCTGATATCTCAAATGACTCCTGATATGAAAAAGTTTATTTTTATAGGAGATGAACGTTTTATTAATGTGACCAATGAGGCTGAAGTCAGAGAGATTATAAGAAAGAAATATCCTCATGTTGAGTATGAATATTTATCTCCTCAGATACTGCCTATAAATCTGTTAATTGATTCGTTGTATCGCGTTGATGCAAAAACTACTGGAATATTGTTTTCTTCATGGTATTATAAACGCACATTTGCAGGTAATACTTCGCTTGTTACAAATGCCTATAAAGTGATCACTACAGTGTCTGCTCCTTTGTTTGTTCTTAATACTGTTGGTGTTACTACTGATGGAGGAATGGTTGGTGGTTATGTACATGACTGGGAGTGTTATGATAAAGAGCTTATACGTATTTTGTCAGAAGTGCTTGAGGGCAGACAACCGCGTGATATTCCTTTTTACCGTTCTGCAGATGGTATGCCGGTTATTAATTACAAAGCCTTACTGCGAAAGGATATATCGCCTTCTTTGTGTCCCGAAAACACACGCTTTCTGAATAAACCACTTACTTTTTGGGAGCAATACCATTACTTCATTCTGGGTGCTTCATTTTGTATTCTTATGCTTGTTTTGTTTTTTACATTCCGTATCCGTACATTAAAAAGGCTCAGGGAGATTCAGCAAAAAGAAATAGATACAATGGCCGATTATAAGAATTTGGTAAATAATATGCCTATACTCTATATGCAGGAAGAACTGGTGTTGAATAAGGCTGGTATCCCGGTTGATATGATATATCGGAATGTAAATTCTCATTTTGAAAATAACTTCTTTCGCAGGGAAGATGCGGTTGGTAAGAAGGCAAGTGAACTGTTTCCGGAATCGCTCCCCGAGTTTTTACATTTTACTCAGAAGGCACTGGCTGAGAACAGGGCAATTACATTCCCTTATTATTTTAAGAAGATCGATACATTTTATGATGTGGTGCTGAAAGGGACCCGTACTTCCGGGATAATTGATGTGTTTTGCATGGATAGTACGGATTTGCATAAAGCACAGCAGAAGTTGAGCACTACAAACAATAAGTTGGCGATGGCACTTGATGTGGCGAATATTGTTCCCTGGAAGTGGGATTTGATAAGTAAAACTATTCTATGTGATATCAACAGGCCGATAGAATTGAGTACAGTGGGAGGTGATGTGGCTGAAGAGCAGTTGGCAGTACCCGACTCACAATATTTCTCAAAGATATATAAAAAGGACCGTAAGAGGGTAGAACAGGCATATCACGATCTGATAGAAGGTAAATCGGATAAAGTGAAAGAGGAGTATAGGGTGGTAAATGTAGAAAACCATGTGCACAAGATAGATTGGGTGGAGGCACAGGCAGCCGTGCAGGAACGTGATGAAGAAGGAAATCCGGTCACACTGATCGGTTCTTCACAAGTCATCACCAATCGTAAGAAGATGGAGTTGGAACTGACTACTGCGAAAGATCGTGCCGAAGAGTCCAATCGCCTGAAATCTGCTTTCCTTGCCAATATGAGCCATGAAATCCGTACTCCGCTGAATGCAATTGTAGGTTTTTCGGGAATACTGGCTTCTACGGAAGAAGAACAGGAAAAGCAAGAGTATGTCAGCATTATTGAGAATAATAATGAGCTGTTGCTACAGCTTATCAGTGATATTCTGGATTTGTCGAAGATAGAAGCAGGAACATTAGAGTTTCATTATTCTAATGTAGAACTGAATAGTGTGATGAAGGAGAGTGTATTGCAGCTGAAGCTAAAGTCGGATGCCGTTCGTCTGGAGTTTGTACCGTCATTGGATATATGCCCTGTTCATATAGAGAAAAACAGGCTTTCACAATTGCTAATCAATCTGATAACAAATGCGATAAAATTCACATCGGAAGGGAGCGTTCGCTTTGGCTATGAATTGCAGGGGAAAGAGTTATACTTCTATGTGTCCGATACAGGATGTGGTATTCCCAAAGATAAGCAGGAGAGTATTTTCGGGCGTTTCGTGAAGCTGAATAATTTTGCACAGGGAACAGGACTGGGGTTGTCTATCTGCCAGACATTGGTAAATCATATGGGAGGTTGTATTGGTGTTGAATCGGAAGAAGGTAATGGGTCTACTTTCTGGTTTACATTGCCCTATAAGCCTGCGGGGCAGGAAGAACTAAGCGAAAAGAAAGAATACCAGCCCATATCTGTGGAAAAGGATAAACTGTCTATCCTGATTGCCGAAGATAATGATAGTAATTACAAACTTTTTGAATCGATTCTGAAGAATGACTATCAGTTGATTCATGCTTGGGACGGACAAGAGGCGGTGGATTTGTTTAGAAAAGAAGATCCGCAAATCATACTGATGGATATCAATATGCCTGTGATGGATGGCTATGAAGCTGCACAGGAGATTCGTAAATATTCGGCCAAAGTGCCTATCATTGCTATTACTGCATTTGCATATGCTTCGGATGAACAACGTGTGATGGAAAGTGGTTTCGACGGATATATGCCCAAACCGATAAATGCCCGTCAGTTACGCGCACAGATAAAAAGATATAATGCAGAAAAGAATTGTACTATTGTAACAGAGAGTTCTGTTGATCACTTCAAAACATAAGAAACATGTTATATCAGTTTGATAAGAGGTCACTCCAGCTTTTTGTCCTGTCGCTTTATTTTTTTATCCCGTATGGTAACTTTTTGTAATACAGGATGCTATTATAATAGTCCGGCCGATTCCTTTGGTTTCTCCAGTCATGAATCCCCTTTTCTCTTCTGTTTCATGATTGGCTGAATCTGTTTATTCTGTCTGGTTGTACTTGCGTTGGCTTGCTATATTTTCCGGGCTCTCTCAAGGTTACCTTTCCTACTGTCAATGAATAGATATCATTAAGGGACTTCTAAAGTGTTTCATTCTGTTTCAATACGTTGAGAAAATAGTTTCAACGTATTGAGAATTTATTCTCAACCTATTGAGAAACTTTTCTCAATAGGTTGAAACACTTGTTTCATATAGGTTGAGAATAAACTTCGTTTTACCATTCATATCGTTCTACGTATTCATCGTATATGGGTTCATCCGTTATCCCTTTTTTGCGGAATAACTGCCGGATGTATTTTTGTTCGGAAGGAGTGATAAGCTGTTCTTTGCGTCTGAAGCGGTAATAAGCATTTCGTCCGAAGTGTTCAAGCATCTGCTGTTTGATGACAATTGCATCGCTATGCGGAATTTTATCCAGTAAATGCATGATACCTGATGCGTAGCGTAATAGCTGGTCCACCTTAAAAAAAGAACAGTTTTCTCCACCGTTAGCAGCGGCATATACCGGATTCACGATGTTGATAGTATCCCGTTCAGACGGAATATGGAGCGCTACTTGATGGCGCAGACAGTCTGCTGCATGTGAGCATTGCTTATTGAGGCAATGGGTAAAGTTGTCAGGCACTGAGTTGTAATCAAAATTGGTTTTCATATATATTCTTGATAGGTAAATTTATTTGAGTGACTTTCTTAACAAAGGTACTCAAAAGTTCTATAACTACAAAGGACTGACAGAGAATCATTGTGAATAAAACAATAGGACGGTATTATAAAGAACAAAGAGGATATTTTTTTACTAAATATCCTCTTTGTTCTTATTCCAAAATCAATAATGACGGAATGATTACTCGCCAAGTTCGGAAAGTAGATCGTATGAGGGAGCAAAAAAGAGTGTCCCTGTTACCGGTGTACTGAAATCCAACAGGCGGTCTGTGTTGCCAACAGGACTGCCTATAAACATGTTTTCCAGCATCTTCCTGGTAGTACTGAACGTACTGGCGTAACCGATAAAGTAGGTTCCGTATTCTCCTTTTGAGGTATTGGCAAATGGCATATTGGCTCGTACTATTTTCAAATCGTCTCCAATGTTAGTAACTGCATTGTGGGCATTCTCCGGTTTTTCCTCGTCCGACAATTCAACATCATTGAACTTGTGGCGGCCGATAACCTTTTCCTGTGCTTCTACCGGGAGTGCATTCCAGGCAACCATATCATGAATGTACTTTTGAACAAACACGTAGCTACCTCCTGCAAAATCAGGATCTTCATTGCCAATAGCTGCAAAATAGTAGGGATTTTCATCTACGGCAGGAGATTCCGTACCATCTACAAAACCAATAATTGCTTTTCCGTCCATGTATCTGAACCCATGAGTTTCGTCAACAGATTCGACAACTCCTTTCAGTTTTTCATCAATAATAGAGGCAAATTCAAAGCACAACCCCATTTGTCTGGCCCGGATATGCAGTAATATATCTCCGGGAGTAGATACAGCTGTATATTTATCCCCTTTTATTTCTTTGAAGGTACTCAATTCTTTTGGTTTGGCTTTTTTGGGAAATAATTGGCTCCATGCATCAGCTCCGAAACCTATCGTACAACTGAATTGCATATCAGGGAAACGATTGCGCATGCTGCGTATCATTGCAGAAAAGTTGGCACATACATCTTTTACTTTTTCGAATGTATCTGCCGAGTGTTTTAGACTGTAGACAATGAATATAGCGTTCTCTCCCGGCCTTGCAGTTACATCCTGCGGGATATTTCCATCAAATGAATTTTGATATGTGTTCATACTTCTTTTTAATTAGTTATTATTATTGTAGTTGATTTTGATACAGCTGTTTTATTTAATATAACTCCATAGTTGCAAGTTTGTTCTACTTATTGGGTAACTTATAAATCGGTAGAACTGTACTTATAATCTTAAAAAATACTATTTAGCTTCACTTATATTGGGTTTTGTAACATAGGTTACTACTTTTAAGCTATGTATCCTGTTATCTTTGCCCAAAAATAAATTAGTTATGGAACAGTTACATGCTCATGAAGTCCTCCATATGATGGAAGGCAACAGTTATTCGGAAATCACTTTAAAAGAAGCCATTATTAATAAGTTTGGCAAAGACCAACATTTTTACGCTTGTTCTGCTGACAATATGAATATAGACGAATTGATAGAATTTCTTAAAAGAAAAGGCAAATTTATGCCTTCCGAAGATGGTTTCACAGTCGATATAAGTAAGGTCTGCGATCATAAATAGTCTTTATTAAAGTAATATTCCAAATATACTTTATATACTTTCGCAATCTCTGAGTCACTGAACTCATGTAATGTAAATATCGGGAAAATTTTGAAATGTACATTGTTTTCCCGGTATTTCTGTATCTATAATTTCATCTTTTTTTAGTAGTTTTGCCCGATCAAGTCAATAATATATTAATAATGAATGAATTGGACAACGGGCAGCAAGAACAATATTCTGAACCCAAAAAGAAAAAGAACACGCAAAAAATCGTAAAAAGAACTTTAGTTACGGTAGGATTGGCGTTGGTAGTATATATTGCATATTCTATAGTTCATCTGTTTGTCTCACCCGATCATAATATTCAGCAAATCTACCTGGTTCCGGAAGATGCTGCGTTTATTATTCAATCATCAGCTCCGGTAAACGACTGGGAAAAATTCAGCGGAAGCGAAACATGGAAATGTCTGAAGAAAGCAAAATCTTTTGAAGAGGTCACAAAGAGTGTCGAAATGCTTGATTCAATAGTTAAAAGCAATAAGGTATTGTTGTCACTTGTGGGTAAACGGGATATGCTTATTTCACTTCATAAAGTTCGTGCAACCGACTGGGATTTCCTGATCATATTGGATATGCAGAAAGCATCCAAAATGGATTTATTAAAAGATCAGATTGAAACGGTGTTGGCAATGGCGGGCAATATGGTTACTAACCGGCAATACAGTGGCATTAATATTCTCGAAATGCGTGATCCGGATACGCGTGATATTTTTTATTGTGCTTTTGTAGATAATCATTTTGTGGCTTCTTATACGTCCGGACTTGTTGAATCGGCCATCGATTCACGCAGTAAACCTAAAATAGGACTCGATCATGCTTTTATTGAAGCAGAAAAGCTGGTTTCCGGTAAAGGGCTTATCCGAGTTTTTGTAAACTATGCACATCTGCCACAATTTATGAATATTTATCTGGGGGCCAAAAATGAGTATGTTGATATGTTCAGTAACTCGATGAATTTTGCGGGACTCTTTTTTAATACGGATAAAGATCGGATGGAAGTGAAAGGATACACGTTTCGAAAAGACACGGCCGATCCTTATGTTACTGCTTTGCTGAATTCGGGAAAGCACAAAATGAAAGCGCATGAAATTCTGTCCGGGCGAACGGCTCTTTATACTAATATTGGTTTCAACAACCCTGTAACCTTTGTTCAGGAGTTGGAAAACGCCCTTTCTCTCCATGATAAGCAATTGTATAGTTCCTATGAAAGCTCCCGTAAAAAGATAGAAGGATTGTTTGGTATCTCTTTGGAAGAGAATTTTCTGAGTTGGATGTCCGGAGAGTTTGTTATCACCCAATCCGAGCCAGGGTTGTTGGGGTACGAACCGGAATTAATTTTGGCCATCCGAGCTAAAAACATGAAAGATGCCCGTAAGAACATGGAGTTTATTGAAAAGAAGATCAAGCGGCGTACTCCGGTTAAGATTAAAACAGTTAATTATAAAGATTTTGAGATTAACTATGTGGAAATGAAAGGTTTCTTCCGATTGTTTTTTGGAGGATTATTTGATAAATTTGAAAAGCCATATTATACGTATGTAGACGATTATGTTGTTTTCAGTAACAAGGCTTCATCTTTGCTTTCCTTTGTAGAGGATTACGAACAAAAGAATTTACTGAAAAATAATCCGGGATTTAAAAATGCGCTTTCGTATTTGAGTTCAAATTCTACCATATTTCTATATACGGATGTACATAAATTCTATTCTCAGTTGAAACCGATGATGAATGCTGCTACATGGAATGAGATACAGGCTAATAAAGATGTTTTGTTTTCGTTTCCTTGCTGGTCTATGCAGATTGTAGGGAATAGCCAATCGGCCTCTCTGCAATATGTGATGGACTATAAACCCTATCAACCCGAAGAGGTCGTTGCAGTTGTCACCGATGAAGAAGACGAAGAAATGAATGAAGATGCTGATACTGAGAAAGAACAGATGAGCGAGCTAAAACGTTTTTATGTCGAGAAGTTTGAAGGAAATATCTTGCGGGAATTTTATCCCGACGGTGCATTGAAAAGTGAAGCGGAAGTCAAGGAAGGAAAACGGCATGGGCGTTACCGTGAATATTATGAAAATGGTAAGCTGAAATTCCGGGGGAAATATGCAAATAATCAACCCAAAGGTACATGGAAATATTATACCGAAGAAGGTGAATTTGAACGTAAAGAGAAATATTGAATGATTTCACTACAAAGTAATACAGAGTTTTAAATTTTTATCGAAACGCAGATGAACGCAGATTTTTGCAAAGGGAAACAAATCAAAGATAAAGAACTACAGTCTTTTAATCTGCGTTCATTTGTGTTAATCCGCGTTTCATCAGATAAATAGTACTTTGTGAATTCTATGAAACTCTGTGGTGAGTTTAGTTCATTTTTGATCAGTTAGAGACGGCCTTAAATAACGTTAGATTATCTCTTTTCGCCGTCATATCCCCACTTAACATAAATGGCTCCCCAGGCAAAGCCTGCTCCGAATGCTGTAAAAATCAGATTATCACCTTTTTTGAGTTTATTTTCATAATCCCAGATACAAAGAGGAAGTGTTCCGGCACTTGTATTACCATAGCGCTCTATATTAACCATAACTTTCTCTTCCGGCACATCCAGGCGTTGTGTAACAGCACTTATTATGCGCTGATTGGCTTGATGTGGGATCACCCAATCGATGTCATCTTTGTTCAGGTTGTTTCTTGTAATAATCGCTTCACAGGCATCCGACATATTTGCTACGGCATATTTGAATACCGTACGTCCTTCCTGATAGATATAGTGCATATGACTATCCAACGTATAATAGGAGGAGGCACATACGGATCCACCTGCTTTAATGTGTAGAAAAGGCAATCCTTTGCCATCTGTTCTCAAAACAGAATCTATAACACCCAACTCCTCAGTGGTTGGCTCAAGCATAAAGGCGGCTGCACCGTCGGCAAAGATCGGGCAGGTTGCACGATCCGTATAATCTACTATCGACGACATTTTATCAGCTCCTACTATAATAACCTTTTTGTATATTCCCGAACGTATAAAATTCGCTCCGGTTTCCAATGCATAAAGGAATCCGCTGCAAACAGCCTGCACATCAAAGGCAAAAGCATTCTTCAGTTCCAGTTTATCACATAATATGGAGGCAGTTGAAGGTAAGCGATAATCAGGAGTGGTAGTAGCCACAATCACCAGATCAATATCATCCGGGTGAGATTGGGTACGTCGCATCAATTGTTTTACAGCTTTGCGAGCCATATATGAAGTTCCAAGTCCTTCTTCTCTTAATATATGCCTTTCTTTTATACCAATGCGTCCCATAATCCATTCGTCGGTAGTATCTACCATCTTAGAAATTTCATCATTAGTTAAGATATAATCAGGCACATATCCGCCGACTCCCGTGACTACTGCGTTTATTTTCTGCATCGGTTTTATTGTTTAGTAGGTTTTGAATAGGTTTGCTCTAAAAATAAGGGCGTAAATATACAGAAAAGAGGAGACTTTCCAATAGTAGCCCAATAAACGCTCTATTGTTTTATCATTGCGAAGGAAACTTTGACCAAATTTTAACTAAATAGCTGAGACTGCTTACTTTGGTTTGGCAGCATTCTATTTGTATCGCTATAATTACCGGATATAGTTTCTTTCCGGTTCATCTTTCTTTGTTGTATGATGATGGATATAGAATCATATTCGGTGAGATTGTAATCTTTTACTAAATGTCATCTGATTGGAATAGGGGTGGTATGATAGTTGGAAGTGAGTGATCCATTTGATGTTATTGACTGTGATATAAGGTCGATGTTTTACTGTGAAATCACTATCTTTGCAATGGAATGGAACTATTAATTAATGAAAAGGATATTATGCTTGCCTACACATACGTTGAACATGGAAAATTTGAATTGCGGGAGAAGCCAAAACCGGAAATAATAAATTCACGGGATGCAATCATACGAGTGACTCTCGGTAGCATTTGTACCAGTGACCTCCATATCAAACATGGCAGTGTGCCGCGTGCTATTCCCGGAACAACAGTTGGGCACGAGATGGTGGGTGTCGTAGAAGAGGTGGGAGCTGACGTCACTTCAGTCAAGCCCGGAGATAGAGTAACTGTGAATGTCGAGACTTTCTGCGGAGAATGTTTCTTTTGCAAGCGGGGATATGTTAACAACTGCATCGACTCCAATGGCGGTTGGGCTTTAGGTTGTCGCATTGACGGCGGTCAGGCAGAATATGTCAGAGTTCCTTATGCAGACCAAGGGCTAAACCGTATTCCTGATACAGTCAGTGATGAACAGGCTTTGTTTGTTGGCGATGTGCTTGCAACAGGTTTTTGGGCAACCCGTATCTCAGAGATTTCCGAGGACGATACTGTTCTTATCATTGGCGGCGGTCCTACCGGAATCTGTACTTTATTGTGTGTGATGTTGAAGAAGCCGCGGCGTATTATTGTCTGTGAAAAGTCTCCGGAAAGAATCCGGTTCGTGCGTGAACATTATCCTGATGTATTGGTGGTGGAATCAGAAAGCTGCAAGGACTTTGTGATTCAAAACAGTGACCATGGTGGGGCTGATGTTGTATTAGAGGTGGCTGGTAGTGAAGATACTTTCCGCTTGGCGTGGGAGTGTGCCCGTCCCAATGCCATTGTTACTATCGTAGCTCTTTATGATAAACCTCAATTTCTTCCTTTGCCCGATATGTATGGCAAGAACTTGATTATTAAAACAGGTGGAGTGGATGGCTGCGACTGCGCCGAGATTCTTAATCTGATTGAGGAAGGTAAGATAGATACAACCCCTCTTATTACGCATAGATTTCCGTTGAAGGAGATTGAGGAAGCCTATCGTATATTTGAAAATAAGTTGGACGGAGTTATTAAGGTAGCCATTTATAAATGAATCGTTTTGTGAATGAAGCGATTGCATGTTTAATTCAAAATTATAAGCAATAATATGCCTGTTATCGAAATATCATCTTTATCTCATCCGGGAGTTGAGGTATTCAGTACTCTTACTGAAACCCAGTTGCGCAATCGAACCGAGCCTGATAAGGGGATTTTTATAGTAGAAAGTCCGAAGGTTATCAAGAGAGCTTTGGATACCGGCTATGAACCTTTAGCCATTTTGTGTGAACACAAACATATTGTCGGTGATGCTGCTGAAATTATTGAACGTTGTGATAATGTGCCTGTCTATACCGGTAGCAGAGAATTGCTTGCTACGCTGACCGGTTATGTCCTGACACGTGGCGTTCTCTGTGCCATGCGTCGCCCTGCTCCACGTAGTATGGAAGAAGTATGCCGGGAAGCCCGGCGTATTGTTGTAATTGACAGTGTTGTCGATGCAGTTAACATTGGCGCTATCTTCCGTTCGGCAGCTGCTCTTGGAATTGATGCTGTATTACTAACGCGTAATTCCTGCGACCCGTTGAACCGCCGTGTGGTCAGGGTGTCTATGGGAGCCGTCTTCTTTGTGCCATGGACTTGGATGGATGGTCCTCTCAGTGACTTACGAAAATGGGGCTTCCGTACGGCTGCTATGGCACTTACGGATGACTCTATCTCCATTGATAACCCTGCTTTGATGAGTGAATCCAAATTGGCTATCGTGATGGGTAACGAAGGGGAGGGGCTTTCGAGTGAAACGATTGCTGAGGCTGACTACGTAGTTCGTATCCCCATGGCGCGTGGTGTTGATTCGCTCAATGTAGCCGCTGCGGCTGCTGTAGCTTTCTGGCAGCTTCGTGCTCCACAATTTTGAGATTAGTACATTCCAAAGTTATCTCTGATTATTTGCTGATGATACAAATTATTACTATTGTAAATGGGATAGTAATCAAATAGCTATACTTTACTGATTGCCTTTCTTATAAGAGGGGAATAGATTATTTACGGTGAAATTAGTCACCTGAATATAGCTATTGGATAACTCATTGGTAGTGATTATTGCTATATACTAATAGGTTACATCACAAAAATGCAACCACGTATAAAGTGATCGCATTTTTGTGACTATTGGTCTAATTTCTATGCTGACATTTTGTTTGGATTTAATAGTATTTATCAATTCCTCCGAATCCTGTAATTCTTTTGTTATCTTTCGTCTTATCGATGAAGTTGTGTAATCGCCTTTCAAATTCTTCCGGTCGTTTTCTCGCCGCTTCAATGTATGCGATGCGGATACGTTTGTATGCATCGGAACAACGTTGGTAATTTTGCCATAATCCTTTATCTTCTCTCAGCTTATCCATTATATCATTGGGAAATATAAATGGTTCGGACAATACCTTTCGTATCTTATCCTCAAATTTGGGATGTATCATCCTGTTTTCCATCAACACCTGAGTCTCTCTTTGTTGGCTTGTGAGTATGTGCTTTTAGGATTTCGAGGCGTGAAATGCTGAATTTTATGTTCTTTGTCAAACGACTTTATTGTACTGTCAATCCATTCGAAACAAAGGGCTTCTTCAACAGCATCATTGTATGTAACACTTTTTTTACCTGAAGATTTACTGGGAAATACAAACCATATTTCATTGGCAGTATCGAAGTTTTCGATAAGCCACTTTCGCCAATCTTTTCGATTCTCAAAATACTTTATTTTATTCTCAGCTGTCATAACAAGGGATATGTGATAATGTAGTTAGTTTCTTAGCTGTCATATTAATCAATAGTAGTCTATGCTAATTGTTGGTAATCACCTCTTACTTTCCGATGCAGCATATTATGCCAGTTGATTATCAGTGGTTTACAGCTTAAAAGATAGACTGCTCAAAAAATTACTTGTTTTTTCGCCAAAAATCGCAGATTTAACACTTTTCTTCGTTGCCCACCTCAAAACAGAGGGAAAATGGGGAAAATCGTTCTCTTTCGCCCCGAAACCTCCGCTTCACAAAGATAAGGCATATCGGGGATAATTTCGCCGATTGGGGCTGCAAAATCAGAGATGGATTTACGGATTCTTCAACGGATTTTGGGGTTGCCTTTTGTGGCTTGGCAAGGGACGAATCTTGCTGTACTTTTGGGTTATGGTGTCGGATTATTTAGCAGCCAAAAGAGAAAGTCTGTTAGGGTCTGGTTCGGCTCAGTTTTGGAGAAGCCATCTCTTTTTCTCCCTCTTTTAGTTTTACTTTAATGCACGTATATATGAATACGGGGATAAAGTAAAGTTGGTTTCGGTGATTTATGCTGTAATTCGCTTGAAAAAGTGTATAACCATTGTGTTATGTTTGTCTTAGCCTTCATAATTTGCAACTCAAAACCTCTGTAACTTATACCTTATCTGATATATTCACGTAGATAAAACAATAAATTATACCCATACTGATATAATGTTGAATATTTATGTTATCTTTGTACCCGAAAAGGTATAAATAAAATGCAAACTGAGTGAAGAATCAAACTTGTTTGATTTATTCCGAGGTGCAGCCTTTATTGTAAAATCTTGGATTTTAAACATTGAATGCTATGAATAATCTTTCTACTACGGTCAAAATGTTGCGAAAGCAATATAATCTGACGCAAGAAGAACTTTCGTTGAAGTCGGGAGTGGGATTGCGTTTTGTGCGAGACCTTGAGCAAGGAAAGGAAACGCTACGCCTTGATAAGGTAAATCAGCTTCTTGACTTTTTCAATTATGAAATGGTTGCCACTCAAAAAATAAACGGTTAAGTCGAGAGTAGAGGCAAAACTTGTTTTGACTATGCCGAAGCGAGAGTGATTGTAAATGAACGAAGAGAAATTTCAACCTAATAATCAATGAGACAAGCCATATATTTTACAAAGACCAATTGGCTGGTATTCTGACAGAAAACGATGCCGGATATGAGTTTCGCTATTTGCCGGAATATCTCTCTTCAGAAACGGCAAAGGCTGTTAGCCTGACATTGCCTTTACAGGAGGAAGCATATACAAGTCCTGCGCTATTCCCATTTTTCGACGGTTTGATTCCTGAAGGATGGCTGTTGGATGTTGCATTGCGGAATACAGACATCAGCATTCTTGACCGGATGTCGTTGTTGCTGACATGCTGCAAGGATTGTATCGGAGCAGTAAGCGTCATTCCAATGGAAGAAAAGGAGGAAAGCCATGTGTAATAATTGCTTATATTGTTATCGCCCGCTCTTAAAGGGGGAAAAGGATATGCACACAGCTTGCATAAAGAAGTTTTTCGGGACAGCAACATTGCCTATTCTTGATTATACGACAGAACAACTTGACCAGCTTGCTCTGCAAATCATTCAAGACCAAACCTCTTTAACCGGTGTTCAGCCAAAATTATCCTTGCATTTGAAGGAACATGAGGGCAGCAAACGATTGACTATTGTCGGTCTATGGGGCGCTTATATCTGTAAGCCTCAGACCTCGCAATATGAAATGATGCCTGAAGTCGAGGATTTAACCATGCACCTTGCAGAGGTGGCACATATTGAGGTAGTTTCTCATACGCTGATGCGGATGGCAGATGATACGCTATGCTATCTTACCCGCCGGATTGACAGAACTTCTACCGGAGAGAAGATTGCGATGGAAGATATGTGTCAACTGACCGAAAGGCAAACGGAACATAAATACAAAAGTAGTTATGAACGTATCGGCAAGACTATATTGAAATACTCTTCCTTGCCCAAAATGGATGTCACTAATTTCTTCGAGTTGGTCTTGTTCTCTTGGCTGACAGGGAATAACGATATGCACTTGAAAAACTTCTCTTTGTATGAAGCTGCTGATAAGATACGTCTAACCCCTGCTTATGATTTGCTAAATGCGGTTATCATCAATCCCAAGGATGACGAAGAGTTAGCATTAACTTTGAATGGTCGGAAGAAAAAGCTTCAAAGAGAGGATTTTATTAGGTCGGCAGCCACGTTGGGGATAGAGAATGTGATTGTAGAACGACTGATAAATAAGTATATCAAACTATTGCCGAAATTTGAGACCGTCATTCAAAACTCTTTCCTTTGCACTGAATTAAAGGAAAGGTATGACGAATTGTTGAAGGAACGGCTTGCGAGGCTTGCACAAAGACTATAAAACGGTAAAATACACAATGCTATATGGATATATTAAATCTCACCCAAATAACATCATTGTTCATCCTAACTTTAATAGAAAGAGACGATGGACAAAAGAAACAAATTTTGGAAACGCCAACAGATGGCTCGTGTGTTTGAGGCTCGCATGATTCTTTATGCTGCTTATGGTCATTGCATCATTCGAGAGGATGGAAGCTATTATGAACATCCTCGTTGGTTTGAATTGGCAAAAGACAGATGGGCGCAAGTTTACAAAACTACAGGTACTCCGTGTAGCTGTTGGATGTGCAGGGGATTTGAATATGATCGCAAGGAGTATAAGAAAGAGACTCGGCGGATTATTCGGGAATCAATGGAATGAGCTAAATGATAAGGAACCGAATCTGTGCATTAATTGCATAGGTTCAGTTTTTATTATGTGTCTTTTAATCTTGTGATTTTTTGTCCGCAATATATCATTAAATAGATAAAAAGCAATATCTTTGCATATTATATGATGAGTTAATATGGTAAAGAATACAATGGGGACTAAGTTGCCCCGAAAATTGGAGCAGAAGATGTCAGTTGTGGGAGAGCAGATTAAACTGGCTCGCTTGCGCAGGAATCTGAGTGTGGCTCAGGTGGCTGAACGTGCCACCTGCTCTTCATTGACTGTGTCCCGAATAGAGAAAGGCGCACCGACGGTAGCAATCGGAATCTACTTGCGTGTACTGTATGCTTTACAGCTTGACGATGATATTCTGTGGCTGGCCAAAGAAGATAAATTGGGAAAAGCCTTGCAGGATTTGAGTCTGAAGACAAGGGAACGTGCCTCAAAAAAGGAGTAAACGATGAAGACGCTATATGTTTATGCCGATTTTGATTGGCTCAAGGAGACAGAACTCATTGGCGAGTTAGGTTATGAATCTCTTCGTGGCTCGGACAGCTATTGCTTTACCTTCAGCGATGAATGGTTGAAGAAACACGGGGATTTGTTCCTGAGTGATGACCTCAATAATTATCCCGGACAGCAATATACGCAACCAGAGAAAGATATATTCGGATGTTTCTCGGATGCTTTGCCGGATCGTTGGGGACGAACGCTGCTGTTGCGACGTGAACAGATTGCTGCGATGGAAGAGAAACGACCGGTACGGAGACTGTCTTCTTTCGACTTTTTGACCGGTATTGATGACTTTTCCCGAATGGGTGCTTTCCGTTTTAAGGAATCAAAAGACGGAGGATTTATAAATGTAAGTGAGTCGTTGAAAATCCCACCTCTGACGGATATAAGGGAGTTGATTGCAGCCAGTGCGGAAATTGAGAAAAGCGAAGAGGGGAATGTCCTGCCTGACAGGAAATGGGTTGCACAACTCGTGCAGCCCGGTTCTTCATTGGGAGGTGCAAGGCCTAAAGCCAGTGTGATAGACACGGATAAAACGCTTTATATAGCCAAGTTTCCTTCTCGCAAAGATGATTACGATGCAGGGCTTTGGGAGCATTTCAGTCATCTTCTTGCTGCAAAAGCCGGTATTAATGCTGCGAAAACCAAAATACTGGCAGCGGGAGAGAAATATCACATTTTGCTTTCTCAACGCTTCGATAGAACCCAAGAGAGAAAACGAATTCACTTTGCTTCTGCCATGACCTTATTGGGACTTAATGACGGCGATAATGCAACTACAGGACACGGCTATCTGGATATAGTCGATTTCATAATCCAGAACTGTACGAATGTGGAAGAGAATCTGCAGGAACTCTATCGCCGTGTAGCTTTCAATATCTGCATTGGTAATAGCGATGACCATTTCCGCAATCATGGTTTTCTTTTAACGGCAAAAGGTTGGACGCTTTCTCCTGCATACGATATGAATCCTACTTTGAATGAGTATCAGAGTCTGCTTGTCTCATCAGGCTCCAATAAGGCTGAACTGAGTATTTTGCTGGATGCTTGCGAAGATTATATGCTTAATCGAAAAACGGCAAAAAAGATTATTTCGGAGGTGATTGAAGCGGTAAAAGGATGGTGCGAATTGGCAACACGATTGAGTATTTCCAAGAGAGAGATGGATATGTTTGCCGGAGTGTTGGATAAACGATATGATAGTCTTTAATTTGATAAGGAGAAAAATAACTATGAGTGGAGGATATTTTGATAGGAGCACATATGCAATACGTGAAATTGCAGATACTATGGAGCGTGATATTGCGAGAGCTTTACAGCCAAAGCCAGAGAAAGAGCATATGGATTATTGGGTAATTTATGAGAAAGATAGCTTTAGCTCATTCCATAACTATAACAGCTATATGAAGTTTGCTAGTTATGAAGATGCAGAATCTTTTCTCCTGAGAGATAAAACTATCGTCAAGGCAGAACAAAAATATGCAGACCTTTTTATCGCAGATGACATAATATTCCAGTCAACAACGCATAATATGTCTGATACTCCTGATGGTGAACAAATTCCAGTATTATACTCAATCTATCATTGTTGTTATGATCGTTATCCGGATGATGCTGATGTATTGGAACTGTCAGATGAGACGATAAATGCAATGAAGGAGGCATATCGGCAAATGCGCATAGCAGAAATATATGCAACTCGCGTAGATTGGATGATGAGTGGCGATGATAGCGAAGAGAGCTTCCGAGAACGCATTAAGGGAGATTTGGCGGAGTTTGAAAAGGAATATGCTACTAAAGACTGGACATATCTTGATGAAGATGATGAATAACATATAGAAAAACTCTCTGCGAATAATTATTTTAGGTATAGTATTTTTCGTCCGGATGGGGGGAATGCATTCGTGTCGCAGCTACTCTGTCATAGTGATAGCCATCGCGAATCAAAGATTCATAAGCACTCAGTGGATTGTATTTGTTTTAAATGATATGCTGACAATATGTTATAAAAGACCGCAATACGTTTCATTCAGACAATTCACCTTTGTGATATTTTCTAACAAGGAAGTTGAAAAGGCAAGTGTGAACATTACCTAGAAAATTGCTTACAGCCATCAGCGTATTAAAAAGTTTTAGGGAATCCATCATAACTTTGCTTTCAACAATCTCTTCCTGTCGTGATTTATATAAATTCTCTGAGTCAAGATGGGTTTCAAAGTTACGTTCATCTTTCCACCAAGAAGAGGTATGTGATTGGTTTTCGAGGAGATATGTTAATTCCTGATATTGACGATTGATTACTTCCGGAAAGTACTTCATTATGGGCAGAAGTGTGTCCCATTCTGATTTCTTATGGGATTTCTCATTAAAACCATAAAGTTTTTTGAAGCCTTCATTAAGGATTACAAACAATTTTCCGCGCATAAACCTTCGGTCATAGTCGCGGTCAGCAAGAATGAAGTATTTCCCGGCTACCATACTGTCAATCATTGTAATAAGGACAAATAGGTAGACGGAGACAACAATTCGGTCTATTTTGTGGTATTCATCGTGTTTTTCTTTCGTATCTTCTAGAATATTTGTCATTAACGGAAGTCCCTCGGAGTATTGGGCGATGGTGCTATCTATGACAGAAATAAATTCTTTACGCTCTGATTCCGAAAGTGTTTTTCCGTTGTATTGTACCTCTTTAAACCATTGAGCATACTTGTATTCTCTGATTTGTGCGTATTGAATATCTGCAAAGTCTCCGTTCATAATAATATGTCTTTTATCGTAACAGTTATGACCATTTTGATACTATATCTATTGTTTCGCTGTTTGGTTTGTACTTCTCCTCAATTTTTGAAATTTGTACAACTATTGCCATCCTCCCAATTGATGTAAAATGATTTAATAATGCTGCACGAGCATTAATGTTGGTGCAGTATTATATTTGTGGGGTTAAATAAGATCCACGAATTACTGATTGCAATATACGTTTAAATCAATATTCGAGACATCTTTAATATATGAGGCGACACAACCTAATAGATTAAGTATATCTGAACTTGGATTTGAACAGCTTAATCCTGGCTGAACAATGTTGATGTGCATAATCAAATCTTTTTTCCAATTAATTTGTGAACTCAATTGTTCGAGCTCTTCTTCGGAACCTTTGAGTATTCTTGAACATTCTCTTCCTTGATATTTTTTTATTTTACGCGCAAAAAGGCGATTGAACAATTGGCGACTTTTATCTCTATCATTCCATTTTAGACATTTCTGAGCTTGTCCACAAACTTCATAAAAATTAGATATCATATTACTTACTTTCCCGCCATGTGCATATTTAAGATGAAATAGATGCATGTGTATTGCATTATCTTCATTTTTGAATCCAATCAAGTCTGCAATTTCTCCACTACCGTCATCATCGTAAATCAAGTCAAATTGATCCCAAATATATTTAGAGAAGAAATATTGAATTGAATCTGTTTCATAAGGTACTACATGTTGTGATTCATTCTCAATTTTAGTATCAGCCAATCAATACCTATTAATTTTTCTTGTGGGAATGGGGCTATATCAGAATTTGTACCCACTAAATTATTGGCATAAAGGCACGAACCATCAGCAAAATAAATTACAGGAACTGCATCATTATTATTAAAATAATCGCAAATATCATTATAAAGACGAGTCCCATATCTCATTTTTAGCTTATCTCCACTTACTTGCTTAACATGATATGTTTTGTGATTATCCCTTTCGTAGTATTCAATCATGTAAGTGAATTTAGAATCCTCTATAAGGATATTAAATGTGATTGTATTTTTTATTTCACAACTTGCCAATTCGATAGTAGCATACCATAATTGATAGTCAATAGCATTATGTGTTAAGTAAATGCCATGCTCTGGATAATCCCTATATAGTTCTGGATCCCAGTCAATTGCAATAGGCGCAATTTGAGGTAATTCAGAGATTGTACAAACTCTTAAAGTATTTTTTATAAAATAATTTGGATCAATACTTTCATCTTCGACTAATTTTCCAATCATTCTAGCCCATTTCGTATATTCAAGTAGATTACCTCTTGTGTGACTCCAAATTTTTCCTTTTACAGAACATCCCACACTAGTTCGTTCACCATTTCTATAGCCGTTCCCGAATAAATTGTTTGCCGTTAATTGCTTTTGTTCGGTCATAGAAATGCCTTCTTGAACATCTTTACCATAATAGGACTTAAAAGAAACGTTTCCTATACGAGCTTTTCTGCCGCCAAAATTAGCAATAGCAAAACGCCTTACATCATGAAAGACACGAAATACGCAATGTCCTGAAATTTTACTGGTGTCATCTTCTCCAAAAATAGCCTTAACAATCTCGTCAGTCTCACTCAAAGTGCTGTAGACATAGGCATGGTTATAATTGGGCGTACAATATCTGTGAATGACAAGGATATTCCATAGCAAATTCTGTACACATTCAACGTTACCCCAATCAACATTTTCAATGCTTCCACCAATTACAACTAATGTGTCCCCCTCTGCAGTACTACTTCCAAACCGATAGTCATAAATTTCAGGAGATAGTATATCTTCCCATGCTTTCGGATTCCATGTGTTAGAAGTTCTATAAATTGTGGCACTTAATGGAATATTTATACCCTGAAATGGAATTTTTGATAATTCTAAATTTCCAAATGATTGAATGAATTGATTAAAATCTTTTTCTTGTTCAGTAGTCCCATCATTTAGAAGTGGCAACAAGCTATTCCAATCTGCATCTTTTGCATATAATTCTTCAAGTTCTTCCAATATAGGAGGATAAGCTATATTCGTAATAAAACTTGCATTTCCAAGATTGGAGTCATATGAGGTACGTGTAAATCGACCTATAAATTGTAATGTAATTGGCAAACTCTGTTTGGCATCGTGAATTGCTGCAATTTTTAATTCTGGCATATCAAATCCTTCTCCCAGCATATTAACACAAACAATAATTTTGTGCTTTTTATCTTTTATGCCGTTTAGAATTGATTTTTGATTAGGCATTGAACTAAATACTACCACTGGATTCAAATCAGAGTATTGCTGATAAATTTCCATTACTTCCTTGGCTCTTTGTTTTGTACTACATCGAGCCATAAGAATATGATCGTATCCGTTCTCTATGTCAGAACGAAGTTGATTGACCGCCACTTCTGCAATATGTCTATCTGCTTGAATCAGATCATACTCCCTTATCGGAATAAATTTTATTGGCTTATAATATCCTTGTGACTGCGCATCTTTTAAAGAAAAATTGTAAATAAAATCTCCTCTTAATCTTCGACTATCATTTCTGAATGGGGTAGCAGTAAATAGTGTGACTTTCTCGTCATCGAAAGAATCAATAAATTCGCTCCATGTTTTAGCTTCAGAATGATGTGCTTCATCAATGAATAGATGGCTTATATTTGCCCGTAATAAATCTATGATCGTTGATTCACTATTTGTAATAAGTGGCATGGTTGTAATTATAACATTAGATTTTTCGATTAAAGAATGCCATCCATTATAATCCATGCCTTCTTTGACAATTCCCACATTAGGATAGATGCAATCGCTAGCAACTATCTCATACTTTGGAAGTATTCCTAATGTGATAAATTTATTTGCCAATTGGTCTCTCAATGCATCAGATGGAACAGTTATGAGTACTTTGGAACATTGATTCGCAATGAGAATACTTAGCATTGTTTCTGTCTTTCCTGTTCCGGTTGGCATTACTATTATATTTCTGCCATGGTGAATTTGAGCCTTAGACATAAAAGCATATATAGCTCCAAGTTGCGGAGCTCGAAGCCCAAAGATAGAATTTGGAATATCTTCCTTTTTGTAAAGAAATCTTCCTTTCCATGAAGCCGCTATTTCATTTGGATGCAAAGTTGTGAACGTTGGATGTTTTATCCATCTGATTGACAAAATATTCCCTTTTAGAAATTCACTTTTACGAGGTTTTTTGTTTGTTAGTACAGCATATTGATAATTTTCAATATTAGGGTCATTCTCATCTCTCGTTAGAAGGATGCTGACGCTATCTGTCTGTATAACAAAGGGTGATGTGGAAACAATATCAAATGTAGCTTTACTAAGCTCTTTATCATATCCGTTCAGATGTTCGACTTTGTTATTTCCACAACTCCATAAAAGTTGAACTATTTTAATAGGTAACTTTATCATAATCGATCAAGTAGTTATATTAAATGTGTCACATTAATTTTCTTATACTTCTTGCCCATACCAAGTGCGAATGCCATTTGGTCTTTGATAATCAGTTCGCCTTTTTGGAGTCCAGCTATGGCAGTTCGTACTTCTTGCAATTCTTGCCCACTGACACCATATAGGTCTTTGATAACTTTATCGTCAATAGTCTGTTGCTTCATTATAAGTGGATATTGGGCATTAGCATAGAAATCAAACCCTTTACTTTTGAAGCTACTCATATTTTGAGTGGCGAGAATGATACTTAATCCCTTATTTCGGCCTACAGCAATAAGGTTTCGCAACGGGCGGTTATCAAAGTCTAGCATATAGTGGGCTTCATCTATGATAGAGAAATGACGAATCTGCACCACATCCTCGTTTGTTGCCTGTTTTTCAATCTGTTCATATATGTTGTTGAGCTTTGAGATAATGAAATAGACAATAGCCTTTGCTATCGGGCCGTCTTTGGGGTAGCCGTCCATTTTTATGATGTAACAGTCATCGATAAGGCTGGCTTTATCTTCCTCTTCGAAGATATTAGCACGCACCAACTGTTTCAGTACAGATGAAATGCTGTCATCCTTTCCGGCGTCTGTCATCTTGGCTTGATATTCTTCCAACATCATGTTGAATGTTATGGGTGCACCTTCTGTTTTCTTGTATGCCTCTACAATGGCTTCGCTCAATCGGTTATTCATATTTGCACTGGCTGATACTCGGTCGATTGAGCATAGAGCCGAAGCCATCTCGGATGAATATAGGTTTATCTCATTGATAGGGCGGTCTGTGAGGTCCTTGAACGGAGTGAATGGTAGAGGATGCTCAATCGGGTCTATGATACAGCTGCGATCTACATCAAAATGTGAAAGCCAGTGATTGTTCTGAATGTCGCTGAACTCTCCTTTGTAGTCGAAAAGCAGGAAGTTTACCGGATATTGCGATTCTGACGATAATGTTCTGAACTGTTGCATCAACACTGCAAGCAGATTCGTTTTTCCTGAACCCGTAGCACCGGCAATAATGATTTGTGAGTTGGTAATGTCTCGGCTGTTGATGTCGAGAGTGGCTTCCATCTCAACATCACCATAGTTGCCGATAATCAAGTTCAGCGCAGGAATATCTTTTACCATTGCCACCTTATTGTTTACTGCATATAAGATGGAATCCAAATTGTTATCAGCCAATAGGTAGTTTCTACCACGCAGCATTTCAGCGGCAATGATGCGAGATAACACGGCATTTTGCGACCAATCTATATTCAGACTGGCGTAGCGCAATTTTAGTAACGCAGAGTACAAGGTAGATAAATCGTGCATCGTAAAGAAACTCGGAACGATACGTGCCGATGTAGCAGAGAGCTGTATATCCTTGTAATCTTCCTCCTTGCGTTCTGTAGTCAAACTCAAACCGACTATAAAGCAAATACGCATTACTTTGTTTGTGGTTAGACTAGCACGTTTCTCTCTGTCTGCAGTGCGCGACAAGTTTATCTTACTTTCAATAAGTTCCTTTACTTGACTGATTTCGTCAAGAATCCCCTCCATCTGACGGGTATTTGAAAAATTTATTATGCTCATAACTGTCTACTGATTAAGGGATATTCCAAAATAGCCTTCATCTATGGTTGTATTTTGTTCCTCAACATTACGATGCAGAGTATATGTCTTCGATATGAATGGCTCTAGTTTGATGTAGTCGCTATCCGTACGTATTTCAGATGTGGTACAGAGCAGAATAGTCTGTTCAGCCAACTGTGGGAAATATTCTTCCATCAAAGCGTCACGGCTTTCATTATCCAACACACCCATCACGGTATCAATCATAACAGGCGGATTGTAGTCGCCAAGGTTGCGCAGCACTTTTAGCAACACCTGTATGAATATCTGTTTGGATGCGGCATTCAGTTGGTTTAACGATATTTCATTACCGGCACTATGATATAGCTTGATGTTGAAATTCTCCATGCTGTCCGACAATTCCACACGTCCAACGTGTCCTTTGTAAGATACAAGCAAACGGTTGAGCTGCGACTGCATCTCTGTTTCTATCTGTGCTTTTTTCTTCTTCAACAGATTGTCGGCAACCTTATCAAAGAATGGACGCAATTTAACAAGTGTGTCAAATTTTACATCCGGTTCTTGCTGTATTTGTACATCGTATTGGTGGATTCGTTTTTCCAAACGCTGAATTTCGTTTTTGAGATTATCCTCTTGCGTTTTCAACTTTTCCAGAGTACGTTTGGATTCTTCATAATTGGCAATTAGCATATTGTTGCCACCTGCCTGTGTCTGTTCAAGTGTGCGCTTCTCTGTTCTGAGATTATCCAGATTGGCAAGTTTTATTTCCATATCCTGTCTTTTGCGGTCGATGGAAACAAATTGGTTTCCATTACCCTTTTTCGGCAGTTCTCGGAGTACATCTACCTCCGTAGTGTTCAGGTAGTCGTATGGGTCTGTTGCATTGGTTGTATTCTGCATGGCTACAATATGTGAAACCACGTTTTCTTCATCCACCGCTTGACTGCATAGCGACAGTTCTTTTAAATAATCTATAATTTTTGACATTACATCACGAAGTGTCTCAATCGGATAGGCACCGGTGCTCTGTTTTTGGAGTTGTTCCTTTATTCGTAATATATTGTTGATTTCCTGAGAAAGGTTGGAGGCCAATTTGGGAAGGAACACATTGATTTCTATGTTGTCTATAAATGCCTTTAAGTTTTCTGCATAAGTGGCAGCTTCCTCAGTTATGGCTCGTATCTTACCGTCAACGTCCTGTATACGTTTGCTTAGGTTGGCAGCCTGTTGTGCACCATCTTTAGCTCGCTGGTATTCATCTTCCACCGATGACATATATTTATACAACCTGTCTTGCTCTGCAAGGCAAGTGTTCAAATCAATTACCAACTGCTCTTTCTGATTGCATAACGAGTTGTATTCTTTGGCTTCTTTTTCTGCTTCTAATCGTTGCTCTGCCCACTCCTGTTGTAATTTCTCTGCTGCACGTTTCAGTTGCAGATACTTTTTGAAGCCAAGCACATTCTCAAAGTTGTCGCGTATGGTCTGCTGAAAGACATTCTTTTTCAGTAACTCGCTTGACTGCATCGCATCAAACAGAAAATACTGGCTCAATTCCTGCGGCAGGTTGGCTTGATTATCTTGCTGATTTCCTGTTCAGCCCGCACCCTCTCTTTGGGTGCAGTCATTGTGCCATACACATACATATTGCCGTTCATGTTCAGCGATACACTTTCAAGCGGACGACCTTGTGGATTAAGCTGGTATATGCGTTTTAGGATATACTTCTGTTGCTGACCAAGCACTTTGCCAACAAAGGTGATTTGCAGACTGATTTCTGGCTTCACCCGATTGACTGCCCCTTGATTGAGCAATTCCATAAAGTGTTCCTTGTTCTCTATTTTCAATCCATACAATGCACCGCTTATAGCTTCGAACAGGGTGGTTTTACCGCCACCGTTTGAACCACCGATGAGTATAATCGGGCGGTCGTCATCTACCGTCAAGTCGAGGTCGAGCGACAGGTAGGTCTTGAAGTTGCTAATCTTTATTCTTTGTATGAGCATGGCGTAAATTCATTTATTGACGTATTTTCTGTATGGCGTTGCGGATTATCTCTTCCGTATCGCCATCATTCATCTCTATTACATCTACTTTCTTGGCATGGTAGGCTTTCAAAATGTCCTCACTCAGCCAATCAAAATCAATATCTTCGGTAGCGCAGATAGCTTCTATCATTGCAAGATCATCCTTGCGGATGCCGTAATGCACAAATTTAGGGTCTATTCCTTTTGCCATAATACTTATGCGTTTTGTGGATAAAAACAGTTCCAGTTCAATGTATCTGTGGTATTCTCAATAGGAAGGGGAGAGTACAGCCAGTTCTCGCCTTGTTGTAAGATCACACCGCCCGACAATGGTGTTTCGTCTGATGTGTTTTCTTTGATGTATTGCAACAATGCGTTATGCTTGTTGTGCGCAAATGCGTCACTGCCTGCACTTTTGGTGTCGAACAGATAAATATGACCGTTTTTCATGCGGATGATAAAGTCCACGTAAAACAACGACTTACCATTTTCATTGTCGGTGCTGTATTCTATGGCGTAATGCTGTTTGCCATTGTCTCCATTCTTGTACCACCAATCTATATATTGTTCATTTTGCTCCAAATAAGCTATGAAGTTCTTTTCCGGATTTGATGCTTGATTGAGTTGTACAAATGGCAGAAGTGCGTGATTCCGACTTTCTTCTATATGATTGGTGTCATTGTCGTAAGTACGTTCTTCAGGCACCTCCCAATCGTATTTTTTGAATACTCTCTTGGCTGCAGATGCTTTCTTGGCTCTATCGCGCTGTCTGGCATATTTTTCCAGCGCCGAGTCTATAATGCGGTCAAACTTAGGCTTGTTCAAATGATATAACACCACCTTTTTTGCGTCTGTGTCGAAGATACCGAAGAAGTCGGCCAATATTTCAAGCAGATAACTTGCAATTTTGTCAGCGCGACCTTTACTCTCGAATTGATGCCCTTTTGTGGCGATGTATGCCATAAACACGCGGTCAATCTCAGTAGCTTTTCTTGCGTATTTTACGGTATCAACTTCTAATATCTGTTCCTCGTTCTGGAAATGTACGTCTTGCGGTATCTCAATGTTGATGTTCTTGACATCAAGGCGCAAAGAGTTGGTTACCTTTTTCCTGTTTTCATTGATTTTTAGGTCATCAGTCTCAGGTAATGGACCGCTTTCGTCATTAGTATTATCCAGCTTGGCCAATTCCTCTAACGAGAACAGTAAATTGCCTTCTGCAAAGTCCCAGAAATGTCGCGCTTCATCATAGAGCACTTTGCGAAAGTCAGGTCCCAAATAGTTACGTTCTATATTGGGACGTTCCGCATAGCAGGCTGGTAACCATACATTTTTCAAATTCTCACGGCGGTAGGCTGTAACAGTGTTGTTCAGGATATAGTCGGCATCGGCTGTGACGATTTGTATCTTGTCTTTAGCTATATCAGTAAACACATAACCCACATTGAGCATCTCTTTGGGATAATGCTTCTGTTCCGGCATACGCATAATACGACCAACAGTCTGAATAGTAAACTGGTCGCTTTGCAGCTTGCGGAATATAAGTAGCACGGCAGCGCGAGGACAGTCCCAACCCAAGGCGATAGCTTCTTTGAAAAGCAGTACCTCAGTCAAGTTGTCAGGCTTTTCTAAATCGGTCAGATTCTCTTTCTCATTTGCAAGCCATATCGCCAGACGGTGGTTGTCGGTGGTAATACCACACATCACTTCAAGATACTTCTTTACCTGATCGGCTATGGCAGCATCTTCCGTCGTCATATTTTCTTTTGTATCGTTAGGCAGCTGAATGAGTAGCAAAGGGTTGATGTTTGAACCTACTGACTTATATGCTTCTGCTATTTGGTTACGTTTATCCGAAGCCGCTTTGATAAGGTTGGCATTAAGTTCCAGCTCATCGCTGAAATTCAGTTCTATCTCCGGGTTGAGTACCACCTCTTTCTTAATCATTTCGGCGGCTATCACATCCTGACGATACACCGTTACTTTTTCCTTTGGGTTGGCGGTTTTAGGTGTGGCGGAGATGCGGATTTCCACCATAGGATTGATTCTGTCAAGCACGGCAGCAGACTTGTCGGCTGTCTTCGACCAGAACATGTGCTCCTCGTCAATGATAGCTACAATGGGCAGGCCGAAGTCTTCTTTCGTTTTATAGGTTATTTCGTAGAGCGAGAGCGAACAATCACCCTCACGCACCATTACATTACTCTCTTTGTTCACACTTTCCCAGTTTACGAAAAGTATTTCACCGGGGCGGACTCCCTCGTTTTGGTCAAGCTCGTCAAACATCACCGGGCGCAGTGTACGTGTCTCCTCAAAAGCCTCTTTCAGTTTTTCGTAACTCTGTATGTGCAACTTGCGTGGGGCAAACCATATAAATGCGACTTCTTGATAACGACTGTCACCACGGTCGTGCAGTTCATCCATCAGACCGGCAAGCATCTGACAAGCCATTACAGTTTTTCCGGCACCAGTCGTTGCTTCAAACACCAGTTTATTACGTTGTCCGCCTGCATTCAGTAGACGGATAGTCTTGTCAATCAATTCGGCTACTGCTCTCTGCTGATATACTAAATTCTTCATTGCTTCTTGTCCTTTTTGTTCCCATGACTCTTGTTTTCAATCTCTTTCATTTCCAACAGGAAACGGTCGTAGTCCGATAAAAACAGTTGGTCTTGTATGATTCTGTATTTTTCAAATTCCGTTTCCGCGTGCAATCGTGCTATTTCTGCACTTACACGCCCGGCATCTTTCAGCAGACCGTATTCAAAGAGATTGATAAAATTATTCAGACGTTGCTCCCAGTCTGCCATTGTCAACGGAATGTGGCGCAGGGTCATTGTTTCAGCAAAATCAAGATAAGCCGTAACCATACGTTCCAATTGTCCCATTTCGACATCAGAAAGGTAATTCTTTGCTATTGTCACATCGCTTTTCTTGATTTTGCCATAGGGGGCATCTGCCCAAGTTGTCAGTCCCATGTGTTCTTTGGCTGCATCAGCCCGTTGCACTATGAGTTCGGCTGCTGTATGACCATGGACGGCAAAGTGCATCTTGTTCTGTACGGTAGCATAAAAACGGTGGGTGGCCAATGCTGTCTTGTCGTAGTCTATGGCGGTAGCGTATAAATCGGTTATCTTTTGATAGAACAGGCGTTCGCTGATGCGTATCTCACGGATGCGTTCCAGTTGCTCCTCGAAATACTTATCTGTCAGAAAAGTTCCGCGTTTCAGCCTTTCCGAATCCATTACCCAGCCTTTGATGGTGTATTCCTTGGCAATGCCATTTACCCATTTTCTGAATTGTACGGCTTTCTCGGAATTGACTTTGAAGCCGACAGCAATAATCATTTCCAATGAATAGTGGTTCGTAGTGTATTGTTTGCCGTCAGGAGCAGTTATTCGAAATTTTCGAATAACTGCCGTTTCCTGCAACTCGCTGTCCGAGAATATTTTCTTGATGTGATAGTTGATGGTGTGTACTTCCACACCGTATAGCATCGCCATCAGTTTCTGCGTGAGCCAGATGTTTTCATCTTCATAACGTATCTCTATCTGCTGCTCGTCATTACCGACAGATGCCACATAGTTCAGGTATTCGGCTGCACTGCTGCGTACCGTCACTTGTTCTTTTTTCTTTTTGTGCTTCTCCTGCTCGCTCATTACAAATCCTCCTCTTCATCAAAGTTCAACATTCCATTCGGCATATTCTCCTGAACGGTTGTTTTTGTATCGTCAGAGATAATAAGCTCGTCTTTTTTCTTAGGTAGTATGCGACGGTAGGCATTGTATATGGCTTGTGGCAGGGCACAAAGTTGCACCTTGTCTTGAACTTCTTCAAATTCGCCTTCCCATGGGTCTTCGCTTGGAGAGAACACATACACGAGCATCCTGTCCTCGTAATCTGTATTCTGAATCAAGTCTACCAACTGCTGCACAGCTTCTTCGCGGTAGATAATCATCATACGCTTTTTGCCGTTGTCGAAGTAGCGGAATACATTTTTGTAGGTCTGTTGCTCGCCAAATTTCTGCTGCTCGGTATAAAGATCTTCTTTGATGCAAAGCATATCGGTGGAGAGACTCATCAGCTGACGCATATTTTTCATGCTTCGGCCTCTGCCGACAAAACTTGTGCGATAGTAGCGCAATGTGTTACCTGTCAAGCCCGGAACTTCTTCCCCTTTCGGAGTGGTGTAGCCATTGATTACACGTTTGTTGCGTTCGTAGGTTACTTCTTCGCAGATGTTATTCTCGTTATTGGTTACAAGAATACATTTACGATGACCGCCATCTTCGGCATTCAGTTGCATGGTAGCGTGAAGAGTGGTGCCGCTGCCGGCAAAGAAGTCGAGGATGGTTTTACAATCTGGTATAGTTTGTAACATATAACGCAGGATGGAAGTTGGTTTGGGATAATCAAACGGAATATCTTCAAATATACTTCCTAGTTCTTTTTTAGCATTGTCGTTTGAAAAAATATTATTTACTAATTGAATTGATTGAACTGGTTTAACTCGTTCTTTTTCAATTACAACATAATTGTTTCCTGCTTTTTCAATAGATACCCTTTGGTAGGTTTTTGTGTAAATTCGTTTTCCGTTTTTCCCGTTTTTAACAACAATAAACCCATTGTTATATCCAAAATTGAATAAATCTTCACTCCATCGCCATGCCCAGTCTGCTCTTTTATGCTTACCTTTCAGACGTTCCAAATATTGAGCGTAATTCCCTCCTGGATAGAATGTTTCACCATTGATGGTTATGGGATAATCTAGACTTGAACTATAAGACAAACTGTCATAATCCAATGTTTGATTCAACTTGTATTTTCCTCGTTGTTTATAGTATTCATCTATATTCTTAAAGCCTTCGTCATTATGGGGAATACCAGCAATAGTACACTGGGACTCACTTTTAGCATATATCATTAAGTAATCATGATTTTGAGCTATTTTATCAGTGGTTTTTCCTGACGCTTTGGTTATTCTTGGAAGTATTGCTATAAAATTTTCAACCCCCAATATTTCATCACATAATAACTTCAATTGCGCCTGTTCGTTATCGTCAATCGAGATGAATATCACTCCTTTATCTGAAAGCAGCTGTTTGGCAATACGCAAACGCTTGTTTATGAATGACAGCCATTTGGAGTGGCGATAAGAATCTTCTTTGTCTACGAAGCGGTCGTTATAGACGAAGTCGTTATTGCCGGTATTGTACGGAGGATCGATATAGATGACATCAATCTTGCCCTCGTGCGTGTAGGCAAGGGTGGTGAGGGCTTCGAGATTATCGCCTTCGATAAGGATATGGTTTGGTGCATCGCCATCGGGACTGATGATGGCTTTTGATGCATCTTCAACCAATACGGGCAATTCTTCGCGTAGACGTTCCTCCACATCTTCCGGCTTATCTTCCCACACCAATCCGTATCTCTTCTGCTTGCGCAACAGTCCTAACAACTCAGATTTCTCTTCGTTGGTCAAACCATCAAGCTGCAATATCCTGTTGTATAATTCTTTTTTGTTCATTATCTTTAAGATTAAAGATTGATGTTGTTATTTGACAAGTCTGACAATTTGAATACTTTCGTCCAAAGAGGAGTTCAGCAACTCCTTGACATCAACTTCAAGTACATTGGCAATCTGTAATAATGTTTCCAGTCCCGGTTGCGAAGTATTGGTACACCATTTTGACACCGTTGCAGGATCTTTTCCTAATTGTTCAGCCAACCACTTGTTGGTTCGTTTCTTCTCCACAAGAACCACCTTAATTCGATTTATATCCTTTATAGTTTCCATTTTGGATTATATTATTTCTCTTATACTGCAAAAGTAATGATTTTACTCCATTCCAGCATCATTCAAATAATATGATTTTCCATTAAAATTGCGAATTAGTTCAAGAATAATCACAAATAGGAGTTTACAACAATTGTTTTCAGTATCTTTGTAACTGACAAATCACAAACAAGAACTTGGTTTATTGATAAATATGGAAGTGCATACATTGGACAATTTTCATGATGACTTTGAAACAGGCCGTTGGATGGTTCGAAAATTTATATTACCAAATGCATCCGATTACCTTTGGGACATAGAGAATATCACATGGGCTCAAACAGTATTAATTGATGCTTTTGGGGCAAATAGATTTTTTGATGAAGCTTCTCAAATGATAGCTAATTCAATATACCTTTTTCAGAAAGGATTTTTTGATACAGCATTTTATTCACTACGCCAATCCATTGAGCTTTCAATTGGCACACTATATCTAACAGCGAATCCGGAAAAGATGATAGAGTGGAAGAAATTAGAGCCCGGCTTTGAATCTGGTAAAATGGCTGACTTTCTACGAAAACATGAACCGGTCTTCAAAGAAATAAGAGCCAAAATCCCTGCTTTCTTTGACAATATACGTACTGTTCAGAGAAAGACAAATAAATATGTGCATAAACAAGGCTATTCATCCTTTTATACCACACAAAGATATTCATGGTCGGATCACCGTGAAGATAAAGTTTATCTTAATATAGTTTCAGATTTTGAAGAAATTTTGAATGTGGCGATTGGTGCCGTTGCCATGTATCGTTTGGCTATAGACCCTTTACCCATTATATTAATGGATGAAGAGTTGATGATGCGTTCCGGAGATTTTCTAACGAGACCATATTCAGAAGAATTTGTAGATAAATATATCGGCTTGGAAAATATCGAATTATATAAACAAACTAATATCTATCAGGAATTTAAAGAAAGTATAATGTCTCATGAAAAACAAAATGAAGCAGTTTTTAATATTATTCATTGGCAAATAATAGACAGATGCAAATTCGAAGATATAACCAAACAAATGCATTTACTGTCATATACGGATAGATTAGCAGTAGTTATTATGATGACATCTACAAAAATTCTGCAAGTGTATATTGAAGGTTGCTTCCATTACACTTCTGATGTTAAGGCGACACATTCGGATACGGTTATTGGTACTTCATATTATGAAGATTTCTTCGCGAATAGAGGTAATAACAATTTTAATGTTCCATTCAAAGATGGCTCGTATATTTCGAGAATTAAAATTTGCGATAAATTCTCTTACATAGAAACCAATACATTTCTTGATGATTCAGAAATAGCCATATTGAACTATATCGCCAAGATATTTGAAGAATCATATATTAAGCAAGAGAAAGAGTTAAAGAATTGGTTGGAAGAGCATAAAAAAAGAATTTGAAAAGCACAAAAATAAGTAGTTCCAAATGGGGCTGTCCCCAAAGTCGGGTATCCTCTTTTTGAGGATAGCCCCATATGTTGTTTTTCAGTTTTATCGTTTATTTACCCTTATCCAAAAACTTCTGTATTGCTACCGCAATGCCAATTCCCAAAGTAGCCATAAGAATGCAACCAATAGCAGCTTTCCAAATCAATGCCGAGTGCAAAATCTCCACATTCGCTACTATGATGCTGGCGAAAAAAGAGAATAGTACAACCAGTATGATAATCAAGATATAGAATATCGTGTGCGGTATGAAAATATGGCTGTCTATCTTGCGAATTTTTCGCTCAGTTTCATTACATTTGTCTTGAATTTGATGAAGGAACTTATCAAGGACAGTTTGCCCAAATTTCTCGGCTTGCTCCTGTGTTCCTTGTGCAATAGCCACTTTGTACTCCCGGAGGAATTCGAGCAGATTTACCAGATTTGTAATCATGTAATGCACATTGTCATTCAGGCTGGCAAGTTCCTTGATGTTCACATTGAGTAGCCGTTTTTCTTCCTCCAGATATTCATTCTTGGGAGTGGCTTTTATGGATTCCGCTTCATTCATTTCAGCGGAAAAATCAAATTTCTTTTTCATAGGCTTATCGTTTTAATCCTGTTTTTGTTTTCTTTCCTAATGAACGGCTGGCGGCACGAGCGCATCTGCGAGCCCATTGCAAATCGTCGTCTTCCTTGTCTCTCCACGGAAGGTCGCTTTGTGAACCTCCGCCACCACCTCCAGTTGCCACATTCGGCGTTTCAAGCAGTCCTACAAAAATAGCCACCGCCATATCGGTAAGTTCCTGACAGTTGGCAACAAACCTGTAATCGAACTCGTCATTGAAGCAGTCGAGAACTTTTTCCGGAATATAGACCTTGTGTTCCTTGCCTTCATGGGTAAGGGTATAGGGAATCATGTCTGAACGGTCTGCGAGATATTGGGTATAGTCAATAGGAGCAGCCTTATGTTCTGTTGGCAGCTGGATGACTTGGGTAGTATTGTTCCTAATGGTTGTGGTCGGCTGATGATGCAGCTTCTCCCATGTCGCAGGAAGTTTCGAGACCATCAGATTTCTGCCTACTCCCAATTCGGAAGCTTTGTATTTGGTATTCCCTTGCACGAGTGCATAACCATGGAGAATACCTTGCTTGTCCTCTCTTTCATGGACGGTATAACCTTTCCGTATAAGAGCATTCTTGTACTCATCCCATGACCACGATGGCATTGCCCTCAACACCTCCATGCAGTCCCGATTCACTTGTGGGATGTTGCGATTTCGGATTTGTGCCGCAGTCGTCCAGCCACGTTTCTTTGCCACTCGCTCCGCTGCACGTTGCGCCCGAAGATGAATGTTGTGGTCATTGTTGATATTGCCATTTTCATCCAAACGGCAGACCGCAGCATGGAGGTGGGGAACTTCGCCTTTGGATTCCGTATGCAGCCAGACCGAGTATTTGCTGTTAGCCAAATTAGTCTGGCAAGAACGGACTTTTCCGTCCTTGCCGGTAATCACTTGTTTGTCGAACTCCTCTGCGAAGTCGTGCCAAAGTTTTTGCCAGTCCTCCATGTCATAGAACTGAGTATGTTCGGGAGACGGACTCAACTCGATTCTGATTACCGAGTTCTTTATCGGCCGGTGTTGGGATAGGGTCAATTGCATGGAGTTCCATATCCCCATAGCATCCGGTTCTGAAGGCAACAGATTGTCCAATACCCGATAGATTTTCTCCGGATGTTTCTTGTGCTGTGATTCGCCGGTAATGTAACGGATGTCGTTTATTCCGTGCGATATGGCTTTGGCTTTTGCAATCATTCTTCTTCGATTTTGGGGTTAGACGGAATCTTGTTCTTCTCTTTTACTGCATTCAGGAACTGGCAGACACTTTCGGCCACATTGCCAAGTTCCTTGAGCCAGCTGACCATGAACGGAATCTGATTGAACATTGCTACACGTTGCTTTGTGGACATTCCGTGCAGTGCGGAGGTGTATTTTACGAGGTCTGACCGACAATCGTCCAGATTCTGCAACAGTGCCGCTTCTTCTTTTGTAAGCCTCGCTTTGGGCTTGAAGTTATAGGCGCACGACAATAGGTAATCGCTTACGGTCATGCCGCATTTTGTAGCTAGTGATTTTATATACTCCTTCTGGGTAGGAGTTACTTTCGCCCCGATGAAGACGTCTCTTGTTTCTTTCGAGGAATCCAATGTTTTTTCAATATCTTCTTTCATTTGAATCGTTTTTATAATGGTTGAATAGGTGCGAGCTTGCGAGTACCGCACCGGCAAAGGAACTGAGCAGGCGAGAGCGCCAATGTAAAACCGTAACGTAGTGAGGTTATACCTTGGCATATCTCGCAACAGTTACCTGTTGATGCTTCACGGCAAGCCATATCGGTTGCGTATAGTGAACTGGCACTCGGATAGGAAACATAGGATGATACTAGCCTCTAAAAGAGGGGAGAATATGAATATCTCACATGATGTCTTCCTCCGACTTTGCTTTATTCTTATATATACGCCCCAATAATAAAGTAAAGTTGAACTCAATAATGGTATTCTGGATTGAAGGCATAATCTTTCCCTTCTTTTATAACCATTTGTTTGTCACTGAGCAATGTTGCGACCTTTACCGCCTTGTTATAACCGAGTTTTATACCCTGTAATCCGTAACCCTCTTGCAAGCGTACTATATAATCATCGTAATTGTTGATGTTGCCATTGGCAAAAACGGCATCCAATGCTGGACGATGTACATTCTTTGGAATCTCCTTGTCCGGATCGAACGGTCCTTTGGTTGGTCGTCCGGTCTTCTTCTCTTTTGGCAGATAGGACTCTACCGGTTCGGGCATGGCTTCCTCGTTTATGCGGAAAGCGAAAGGTTCAAACTCACGGTCGCGGATATGCACGGCTTCGACCACGCTTATAGTCTTGTCCTCTTTATCCACCTCGATCTGCATAATGGTTTCCGCTTTATTGTTGAGTTCAGTGCCGATGTGACCACGAGCATGTTCGTCATTCTTGTTCTGATGCAGTACGGTATGGATGTGAATCTGTCTGTCGTCCGTCCACTGCATGAATTTGGAGATAATATCGGTAGATTCACCAGGAGAATTGATGTCATACAGGAAATCACGGATGCCATCAATTACCACCAGTCCCAAATCCGGTATTGTGCCAATGGCCTGTTCGACTATCAATAGCCGTATTTTAGGTGAGAACTTACGCAGAGCCAGCATGAGCAGATTATCCGGCTTCTTGTCTTCCGGCAATTCAGCCAAACGTAGGATTCGTTTCAATATCTGCTGGCAATGATGTCGTCCTTGCTCCGTGTCTATGTACAGAATATTCCGCTTATTCTCGGGGAAAGTGGATCGATAATGAAGAACTGTGCTGTTTCTCAATGCCGATGCGACAATGGCAGATACGTTAAAGGTTTTCTTGCTTTTGGCTTTTCCGATGGACGCACTGAAGTTTCCCAATGTACCGATAACAGCATCGTCTACCATCAGCACCACTGGCGACTGCTCGTAGGTATTTGTTACGCTCACGATTGATTCCTCCACATAAACCGCTAATTCCTCACGTGAAGGAGTCGTATTGTCCGCCTTCTCCATAGTTACCAGTTTTTCAGGTTCGGTTTACGACGATGGGATGCGAGCATGGACTTATTCTCTTCTTCGAAACTTTGCGGAGCCGGATTTTTTCGGGAGGATTCCAACCATCTGTCCAGCTCATCACGATAGATGTAGAGATGTTTTCCTTGTTTTATAACCGGAATATCGTCCTTTTTGACCTTGTAATAAAAGGTTGACAACGGCATTTTAAGATAGGCACAAGCCTCCTGTACGGTCATGGGGACGTGCGTGTTCTCTTTGGTTTCGTACTGCTTGGAAAGTTTCTCCGTTAGCAGATTTTCCATACTTGCGATTCTGTCGCATAGTTCGCCCACCACAGTCGGCAGGTCGTTGAATGTCAGTTGGTCTTTTTCCATATTATACTCTTTTAATCGTTTAATATGCTGCGAATCAACTCAATGAAACCTTGCAGAACAATACAGACCGGATTAATTATTTCGTCTGCATGCGTTTTTTTAGTCTGAGTTACTATTATCTGTTTCTAAATGGAAGCGATAATCGCCTTTATCGGGCACGTCAATAGGAATCTGACTAGGAACTTGATCCCGCAAATTAAGTTTGAGATATTCAAGAGTCGCATTTTCGAGTTCGTGAGGAAATGAAGACTTGATAAAAACGGCTCTTTTTGCCAATGATACTCCCAAGCGTTCACCTACATTCCATGCCAGATGGCGAAGTCCCGGTGATCTCAGCGGATTATCTATATTGGAGCGAATGGGCTTGTATAAATCGGATCTATCACAGGCCATATACTCAATATTAGAAATGAGGATTACAATAGCTTCTTTGGACAGATAAGGTGCGGTTTTAATAGTTACATATTCACGAATAGCATTCATGACTTCTACTTGTTTTTCTGCTTCTTTCTTTTTGATGTTCTCTCGTATTGTATCATAATTATCTATAACTGAATTATTGGGCTGTTCAATAGTTTTAGTTTCATCTGCACAATCGGTTTTTATTTCGAAACCAGAGTCAGTAATAATAGGAGATTGCCGGTCAAAAGAAAAATTGATTGGATTCTTCGTCAGCCAAGTGTAGAAAAATCGTTGCAGTAGACCGCACAATAGAATTGTAACCACGAGGCCTATTATAACTGGAGTCGTTATTGTTGTGGTATTGATTTTATGATAAGTGAATAGGTAAGTGTCTACTGCCACATAGGCAATTACCAATAATGCAAGAATAAAACTTATCCTCTTGGTCCGAATTTGAGTATTATTTGTCATCTACTGCAAGTATTTGAAATGGTTATATGGCAAAGTTATGTGCTATATTCCAGATATATATAATTAGTGACGACGAATCGCTCAATATTTGTAAAAAATAACGGTTAGAGTATGATTTCAGACTAAAAATCATACTCTAACCGCTTAAAATAGGGATAAGTGGCTGTCAGTCCTTCCGTGTCAAGGTAATCTTCTTGCTGGCTTCACGTTTGTTGGCATCCACGACTTTGATATACCTTTGAGTGGTGGTAATACTCTTGTGAGCCATAATGCTCTGTATGGTGCGGATGTCCGTTCCGGCAGCTGCTTGTAGCGTTGCAAATGTTCTACGATAGGAATGGAAGGTTATATTTTTGGTGATTCCGGCAGAACGAATCCACTCTTTCATCGGAATTTGCGTCCAACTACGCATAAGTCCCTTGAATACTAAACCTTTCTTTTCTGAACTATAGCCTATCAATCCCAACGCTTCTTCACTAATAGGAATGATGTCTTCCGCTTTGTTTTTTTGTGTGATGATATGTACGCATTTCCCTCCGGCTGAGTAGTCTACAATATCTTCCCAGCATAGTGCGAGAATATCACTGATACGTAAACTGGTCATACATGAAAACAGCGATGCTATTTTCAGAATGGGCTTCTTGCACGGTGTTTCAGCCAACTTGTACAGTTCATCTACAGACAGATACTCTTTAACAACATCCTCCGTTTCAATCTTATCCAAAAAATCATTGACATTGGTCTTTATCATTCCATTGCGGTAGAGTATTTTCAGGAATCCCCTGAAGGTAGACCAGTATCCCGATGCGGAGTTTCGTGTTATGCGTCCGTTACGTCTCAGTTTCTTAGCCGTGAGCAGATACTCCCGAAACTTGTTGCAAAGGTCTATGTCAATCTCTTCAAAAGTACATTTACCATGTACGAAGTTGTTGAAATGCAGATAGACAAACTCTCATTTCTGGTCATGCTTACGGAGTTGCTTGCGATAATGCTCCAAGAAGTCTGCCTTGAGTCTGTACTTGTCAAAGAAGTCATACCGTTCATTGACAACAGACTCGAACCTACGACAACGGATGGCTTCGGCTTTCTCGGTCATTACCTCGTTGAAATTCTGCTCTCGTTTGTTTCTCGGATTGGCATAAACATAGATGCCAAGCGATTCATGACGGATAACTTTCATAGTCTCTTTGTCCCGATACCCAGGATAATAATCTAAATAGAAAGACATCATTCTACCTTTTAACGGACGTGTTCTCAACGTTACTGTTTTACATTCATGCATACTAATATATTTTTATGGTTATTATTAATTCGCTTGCAAAACTCTGTAGTGTAATCATGCAGATTACATACAGCAGAGATTAATTTTTGAAGAATTAATGGATAGCGACAAATTAGATTATTTGTGAACACCCATAACCCTGTCAAACTCTACTTTTAGGAATCGGACGAACCGTCCGTTCTTCTCGCGGTTGATCTGATGGAATTGCAGAATTCCGTAAACAGAGTCGCGGGAGAGTTTGAATTTTTCCATAGCCTCCTTGACTGTGTAATATTCCGCTTTGCTTTCCTGTTCCGATGTTTTGGATAGGTCGAAATGGAGTTTGGAATAATAGATTTGTCCGTGTTCTTTCTTGGATGGGATATTGTTCCGATACACCTGCGAACGGATGGCGACGCGTGTCATGCCGTATTTTTCCTGAATCTCTTCCGGTGTGTACCATTCGGTCAGGTCGGAATCTACTTCGTATTTGGCAAAGGCGGCATCAATATGTTTCTTGCTGTAATAGTTGAACTGGCGGATTCTCACTTTCGGAACTTTGTGCTGCCGTGTATAAGTCCACACCCATTTGGCGTTGACCTTATATTTCTCTGCAATTTCTTCAGCAGTATAATACTCGGTGATGTCGAAGTCCTCTTTAGGCATGATGCGTTCATACGGTTTGGTTTTCATCATTAGTTCGATGTCAGCACGGCGAATGAGCGACTTTTTGCCACTGATGCGTGAAGCCCGAAGTTTGGATTCCTTTACCAATTTATATATGTATTGTCTGGTTACGCCCATCAACTTTGCTGCTTGGGCAAAAGAGAAGAAATCCTGTCCCTCGGCGGCTTGTCGAGGTTGTAGCAACTCTTGCGAGCGTTTCAACTGCCGCTTGCGTTCCCGGATGCGTTCTTTGTAGCCAAGATTGGAACACTGATGGCTACAATAGCAGGTCGTTGTCTTTTGGGCTATAAATGGCTTTCCACACCATTGACAAATCTTTCTTACTTCCATATTTTCCTTGTTTACATTGGGGATAATTTCTCCTTATTTCTCCCGGATTTTGCCAACACATGTAAACCATTGTCAACACACGTCAACTAATGCGTCACTGTGACATTCGGGCTAACCGTGAATTTCTGTCGCGGTAGAAATATGATAGAAAAATATGGATAAAAACCGTTATCTCCAAATACGGACTGGAAAGTGTTAAAATAGAAAAGTCGCTGAAATACAGCGACTTTATTCTAAATGGTTATAGTTAGTTATGGCTGTTTCCAAGCCATCATTTGCCGATGCAAAAATGCTGAAATATATTTTGAAGTACCATATCGTTTGTTACCTCTCCTGCTATATCCGACAGATGGAAGATACATTCTCGTATATCCTGTGCTAAAAAATCTCCGGAAATATTCGCATCCAATCCGTTTTGTACCCGGTGTATGGCATCCAGTGCACGGGATAGAGCCTCATAATGGCGGACATTTGTAACGATTACATCATTTTGTGTAATCGTTGGGAGGTGGGCGGCTTCGATCAGTGTTTGTTGTAATTCGTCAGTACCTGATCGCTGTCTTGCAGAAATAAAGATTGAACTTATGTCTTCTTTGGAGAAACTTGATAGAAGAGAAATTATATCTTTCTTTTGTTCTTCTCTGATCAGGTCAGATTTATTAAATACTACGATCAGATGTTTGTTTTGGCAACGTGGGAGAATTTTACCTGAAAGCTCTTCCATTTGTGACTTCGCATCTGTAGCATCAATCATCCAAAGCACAATTTCGGCCTGATCCAGTTTCTGGAAGGTACGTTCAATACCCAAACTCTCGATGGTATCATTAGTCTCACGAATTCCGGCAGTATCTATAAAGCGGAAAGTGATGCCACCTATGTTTACAGTATCTTCAATGACATCACGGGTTGTGCCGTGAATATCACTGACGATGGCTTTATCCTCATTCAATAGAACATTCAATAGGGTCGATTTTCCTGCATTGGTTTCGCCTATGATGGCTACCGGAACACCATTTTTTATAGCATTTCCTACACTGAACGAATGAACCAGGCGAGTGATAACCTGTTCTATCCCATCTGCTAAATGGCGTAATGCGGAACGGTCTGCAAACTCCACATCTTCTTCACTGAAATCCAGTTCGAGTTCGATCATAGATGTGAAGTCGAGAAGTTTTCCACGGAGGTCAGCTAATTCTTTACTGAAGCCGCCACGCATCTGGCTCATGGCTAAACGATGGGTAGCAGCAGAGGTTGAAGCAATCAGATCTGCCACAGCCTCTGCCTGGCTGAGATCCATCTTGCCATTCAAAAAAGCTCTTTGTGTATATTCTCCGGGTTGAGCCATACGGCAGCCGTTTTTAATAAGCAGTTGCATCACCTGCTGAAGAATATAGGTAGAACCATGACACGTAATTTCAGTACTATCTTCCCCTGTGTAGGAGTGGGGGGCACGAAACAAGCTGACAAGTACTTCATCCACAATCTCTTTCTCATTGTGTATATGTCCGAAAGTTAATGTATATGGCTTTTTATCAGAGAGTTGCTTCCCTACTTTAACTGGAGTGAAAATACGTTCAGTAATAGTTATGGCATCGGGACCAGAGACGCGGATACTTCCGATAGCTCCTCCTTGGGCGGTGGCTATAGCACAAATGGTGTCTTGATTCATTTTTTTTTCATTTTGAAAGGCAAAGATAGGATTTTCTGTAGAAAAAAGGAATAACTTTTAATGCAAGTTATTCTTTATTATTCTTATCTTTGCTATCCATACAACAAAACGAAATGCACTTATATGATAGCTGAAGCTGATTCCTTTTTCAAAGAAGAATATATTGAAAAACTAAGAGACAAATTTCAAAAAATGACCTCTGTTTTGTCTGCACATCAAATTGCACTGTGGGAATATGATATTGTAACGGGTGAATGTAGCTTTACAGATGACTACTTTCGTATATTAGGATTAAAAGAAGTAGGTATCATTTTTAAAGATATTGATGATTTCTATCGGTATGCCTGTCCGGAGGACATTGTTCCTTACCGGAATGCTTTCTCCTGTATGCTCGATTCTGAAACAAAAACGTCCCAGATACGGATACGTTGTATCGGTAATAAAGGGCAAGTTATTTGGCTGGAAGACCACTTCCTTTCTTATCAGAAAGATAAAGATGGACATCCGGAAAAGATAATAGCCTATACTATCAATGTTACTTCGCAATGTGAAAAAGAGCAGCATATAAGGCGTCTGGAAGCAAGAAACCGGAAAGTGATTGAAGCTTTGCCGGAGTTTATATTTATTTTTGATGATAACTTTTTCATCACTGATGTGCTGATGGCATCCGATACTGTGTTACTTCATCCGGTAGAAGTATTGAAAGGAGCTGACGGACGTTCCATTTACAATCCGGAAGTAAGCGACTTATTTATTCGTAACATACACGAGTGCCTGAAAGAAGGGCGGTTAAAAGAGATTGAGTATCCGCTGGATGCCGAAGATGGCAGGCATTATTTCCAAGCTCGTATCGCCCCATTTGAAGATAATAAAGTCTTGGCTTTAATTCATGACATCGGAGAGCGTGTACAACATGCCCAGGAACTGATTGAAGCCAAAAGAAAAGCGGAGGAGGCAGATCGTATGAAATCTGTTTTCTTGGCTAATATGAGTCATGAGATCCGTACTCCCCTGAATGCTATTGTTGGCTTTGCCGAAATTATAGCTTTGACAGAAGCTCAGGAGGAAAAAGAAGAATACATTGGCATCATTCGGAAAAATAGCAATGTGTTGCTCCAACTGATCAATGATATCCTCGATTTATCACGTATTGAGTCCGGCAAATCAGAGATACATTTTCAACTGGTGGAGATGACTTCACTGATTAATGAAGTTGAGAAAGTACACCGGTTAAAAATCAGCGATGAAATTGAGTTAAGAGTAACACGTCCGCAAGAGAAAATATGGATTACAACCGATCGTAACCGGGTTACTCAGATATTATTTAATTTTCTGTCGAATGCCATTAAGAATACCAGGCAAGGATGTATTACAATCGGAATGTGTGTGGAGAAAGATTGGCTGAAACTGTTTGTCAGTGATACCGGATGTGGAATTCCCAAAGAGAAACTTCCCCTGATATTTACCCGTTTTGAGAAACTGAATGATTTTGTACAAGGTACGGGGTTGGGGTTATCCATCTGTCAGAGTCTTGTAGAGCGTCTTGGCGGGAAAATAAATGTGGAATCCGAAGTAGGAGAGGGGAGTACCTTTGCTATGTATTTACCTTACCAGCAGGTAGACTTAACCATTACTGAATCTGATTATCAGGAGGGACGGAAACGGATATTGGTAGCAGAAGATGTAGAAACCAACTTTATGCAGATCAATGCTTTGCTAAAGAAAGATTATACTCTTTCGTGGGTGACAAATGGTGAAGAGGCTGTGAACCGTTTCTTACATGAGAAACCAGATCTGATACTGATGGATATTCGTATGCCGGTGATGAATGGTATTAAAGCCACAGAGAAAATTCGTGCGGTATCTGCTGATATTCCGATCATAGCCGTGACGGCAAATGCTTTCTATATAGAACAGAAGCAGGCGCTTGCTGCGGGATGTAATGAAGTTGTTTCCAAACCTTATTCAATAGAACAGCTGAAAAGTACGATCGAGAAGTACCTCTGATTACTTTTTTATATTACAACAATTTGAAGTGTAACGTGTTATACTATTACTAATATAATAAATTGAACACTCAAATAATTTGTAATATGAAGAAGGTAGTATTGATAGGGGCCAGTGGTTTTGTAGGTTCGGCTATCCTTAATGAAGCTTTGAACCGTGATTTTCATGTGACGGCCGTAGTTCGTAATCCGGACAAGATAAAAATCGAGAATGAACATTTAGTAGTCAAGAAAGCAGATGTTTCTTCTCTCGATGCAGTTTATGGAGTCTGTAAGGGAGCCGATGCTGTGATCAGTGCCTTTAATCCCGGATGGATAATCCTAATATATATGATGAAACAATTAAAGTTTACCTGACGATAATTGATGGAGTAAAAAAATCAGGCGTGAATCGTTTCCTGATGGTAGGTGGTGCTGGTTCGTTGTTTATTGCTCCGGGGCTCCGTCTGGTCGATTCTGGTGAAGTTCCTGAGAAGTTATTGCCGGGAGTCAAAGCTTTGAGCGATTTTTATCTTAAATTTCCTGAAAAAAGAAAAAGAAATAGATTGGGTATTCTTCTCACCGGCTGCTGATATGGCGCCAGGCGTACGTACAGGCAGATATCGTTTAGGCAAAGATGATATGGTTGTAGATGTAGTGGGTAATAGTCATATTTCGGTGCAGGATTATGCAGCAGCTATGATTGACGAGTTAGAGAAGCCGGCACATCATCAGGAACGTTTTACCATAGGGTATTGACCGGACGATGGCTTTCCAGAAAGTTTAGATAGAGTTTGGCACATCCCCGGGCATCAGAGAGGGCTTCATGATGGGTGAGATCAATGTTTTGCCGTTGACAGCAAGCACTCAGATTGGCAGGTTTATAGCCTAAAGAGCGGTAGATACGCAGGGTACATTCCCAACGTTCGGGCAGTAATAACTCATCATAATCAAGCTGGTACATACGCATGGTACGTTTCAATACATTGCGGTCAAATTGTTCGTTGTGAGCAACAACTGTTTTGCCTTGTAACCGCTTCCGTACTTCAGGATAAATGGCATGAAACCCCGGTAATGATTCGGTCATATCCGGGGTGATGCCATGTACAAGGATATTTGATCGCCAATATACGTTTTCGGGCGGTTGGATCAGACTATAATACTCATCTGTAATCACTCCGTCTGTAACGGTGACAATGCCTACCGAACAGGCGCTTTCCATATAGCCTGTAGCTGTCTCAAAGTCGATGGCGGCAAATGATAAATTCATTAGATTCTGTCAAGAACGGTTTTTATTAGTGTATCAATGGTGTTTTTATATCCCGTATTCGCTTCTTTAATAAGGCGGTTGGCAATTACCATGCAAACGGTCATCGCTCTGTGTCCCATTAGTTTTGATAATCCGGCAAGCGCAGAGCTTTCCATTTCGAAATTGGTTATTTTGAAACCATTGTATTCAAACTTTTCAATTTTATCATTTTGATTGGGATCAGCCAAAGGAACCCGCAGCTCACGTCCCTGAGGGCCGAAGAAGCCACCGGCAGCGATTGTAACGCCACGTACCATGTCTTCTTTAGCAATACGGTCAATCAGTTCCGCATTTGCATCAATCACATAAGGGGCAGGTGCACACATATTGCCCGACCATCCCATATGGTTCAGGAAGGCGCGTTCAAAAGCGAGATCACAGACTGCATTTCTTCCGTCGTAGAAGTTGAGCAGCCCATCAAAACCAATTGATTTTTGTGAACAAACAAAGGTGCCAACCGGAGTATTGGGTTGCAAGCCCCCACAAGTGCCGATACGTACCAGTTCCAGTGAGCGGAGATGTTCTTTTTCTTCACGGGTCTGAAAGTCGATGTTTGCCAACGCATCCAGTTCATTCATTACAATATCAATATTGTCACAACCAATACCGGTGGAAACAACGGTAATACGTTTACCTTTATAAGTTCCGGTGATGGTTTTAAACTCGCGGCTTTCCACTTCAAATTCTTTCTTGTCGAAGTGAGAAGCTACGAGTGCTACTCGTCCGGGATCTCCAACAAGTATTACTTTGTCTGCCAGTTGTTCGGGTTTTACATGAAGATGGAATACTGAACCGTCTTCGTTGATTATCAACTCTGAGGAAGGAAAATACTTTTTCATGCTGTTCAAAGATTTAGTTATAAACAAGTTCTTAATAAAATAACACAGAGTTCCACAAAGTGTTTATTAAAAGTGAAACTCTATGGAACTCCGTGTATATTATTGTGAGCAGGCTAATCGCTCAATGGTTTATTATTGTTTCCACCCATTGGTTTTGCTATGTTGTCCCGCATGGATGTATCAGCCTGGATATTTTTCATTTTATAGTAATCCATAATACCGAGGTTTCCGCTACGGAAAGCCTCTGCCATTGCTTTCGGAACTTCCGCTTCGGCCTGAATCACATTGGCACGTGCCTCTTCTGCTTTTGCTTTCATTTCCTGTTCGGTAGCTACGGCCATCGCACGGCGCTCTTCTGCTTTTGCCTGCGCAATGTTTTTATCTGCATTTGCCTGATCTATCTGTAAAGCTGCACCGATGTTTTTACCTATATCAATATCGGCAATATCAATTGACAGAATTTCAAAAGCTGTTCCTGCATCCAGACCTTTGCGAAGTACTAATTTGGAGATAGAATCCGGATTTTCGAGTACCGACTTGTGGTTTTCGGAAGAACCGATAGACGAAACGATACCTTCACCTACGCGGGCTAGGATTGTATCTTCACCTGCACCACCCACAAGCTGCTTGATACTGGCACGTACGGTTACACGTGCTTTGGCTATGAGCTGGATACCGTCTTTGGCTACAGCTGTAACAGGAGGTGTATCGATTACTTTCGGATTAACGGACATTTGAACAGCCTCAAACACATCACGTCCGGCAAGGTCAATAGCCGTAGCCATCTGAAAGGTGAGTTCTATGTTTGCTTTAGAAGCGGAAACCAACGCATGAACTACTCTTTCTACATGTCCTCCGGCCAGATAATGGGCTTCAAGTTCGTCACGGGTGATATTACTCAGACCGGCTTTGTGGGCTTCAATCATGCCCGGTACGATAATATACGGCGGAACATTACGGATGCGCATCAGAAAAAGTTGTACCAGCGAGATGTTTACTCCCGAAACTTTGGCGGACAGCCAAAGGAAGAATGGTACGTAATGAAAGAAAAGAACCAGGAGAATAATACCTCCCGCTATCAGTAAGATAGTCAGATACATTGGTTCGACGTTCATAATGAGTTTTGAATTAAGTGAATATTATGATTTCTGTTTTTCTACAAAAATAGTTCCGTCTGTAATTCGGTTAACTACTATCGGTGTCTTTTCATCCAGCAGCCCGTCCATCGATTTTACTTCTATGATGTTACCGTCGATATCTGCATAACCAATTTGTGCCAGTCGGGTAGTGGTAATTCCTGTGTCACCTACTTTTACTTTATTGGCGGCACTTCGGTCTACTTTGGATGTAATGTCTTTTTTTAAAGCCAGTTTGTCCAGCGTTTTTGATCGCATAAACCATACGAGAGAACCGATGCATGCGATTCCTGATACCACCAAAGTGATGAATCCTGCACCCGTACCCATATAGGCGAAAGCATAATAATTGGCATAAATGATGCAACCCAGTGCTCCGAAGCCTGCCACGCTAATTCCCGGGATAACAAACAGTTCTACCAGAAAAAGTATTACTGCGGCAATAATGAGTACAACGATTATCAGTACATCCATAGTTTTGTTATTTTAGATTTTGTTTTTCTGTATTGCGTATGTCGATAGCCTCCTTGTCCAGTTCGCGGATCATCTGTTCTACCCGTTTTTCAAGATCAAGGATAGATGGAGCCATTTTTGTTTTTTCTTCTTTATTGGCACGTGCATACCACTGACGCTGACTGTCCAGTTTACTTTCCTGCTGGCGATAGTCTTTTTCCTTCTGTTGGTATTTCTTGAACTGTTCTTTTGCCTGTGGAGATTTGAAATCGTCCAGGTGATAATACGTTGTGTTATCATCAATGATGAATTCAAAGTCGGCCACAAATTGTTCTTGTGGCTTATGATTAATGGCAGCTTCCAATCTTTTTCTGGCATTACTTACCTCTTGTTTGTCTTTCCAGGTTGTTTTTAATGATTTAAGTTGGGCCAGAGCTATGATTTGTTTCGGGTCCATTGCTTCATAATTGTACACCTGTTTTGATTCGTTCGGGATGAATACATACACACACACCTTACCATCAGGCTGATAACGGTCTGAGGCAAACCATCCCAAGTTGTTGTATTCGTCGATGACGTACATATAGTCATTATAAGGCGAATTGAAAGGCATGCCTACATTTTCGGGGCTAAGATAGGTATCCGTATTTGTGTTATAGCGCGTCACGAAAATGTCATATCCACCCAAAGATCCTTCTCCGTCCGAAGCATAGTAGATTGTTACTCCGTCTGTCAGTACGTATGGATAGTTTGTATTGCCCGAAGCATTAATACTTCCCGGCAACTCCATGCCTTTACTCCATTCATCCAGCAATTTGTTCTTTGACAGAATATTGAGCAGTCCTTTTTTATCTTTTTCGCCGTAGTATATTTTGTTTGCGAGTTCTGTTTCGTAAACAGTTCCCGGATGTTCTCCCTCTGTTTTGAAAAAACTGTTGTATGAAAACAGTTTACCCGATTCTTCGCTGATTTTATATGCATCAAGAAAGTTCGCTTTATCTACAACAAAGCTGTCAATCACGCATACTTCTTCTACCCCTTTCAGCATACGAAGGTTGGATTTTGCTTTTTCCAATAATTTTTCAGCTTCTTCAGTAGGTTTTTTTTTCTTGGTAAGATCTTCTATGTAAGCTTCATAGTTTTTAATAGCTTCATCAAAACGATACAGGTCATTGTAGTTCTCAGCCAGATAAAGCTGTCCGGTAGGAATGCGTTTTTTTACTGCCAGTTCCAGATATTTCAACGCCTTGTCCGGCTCTCCGGTTTTCAGACAACAGACACCGTACCACAGGTTATAATTTCCATTGGCGGGTTGGGATTTGACGTATTTTTCAAAGACAGGTTTGGCTTTATCGTATTGTCCTTTATTAAACATAGTCTTTGCCTGCTCCAGTGTTTGTGCAGATACACTTGTAAGGATCAGGCAGAAAAGAAAGAATAAAATATGCTTTTTCTTCATATAGGGTCTTGGCTTGTTATTCAGAAGTTCAAAAATACAAATTAATCGCGAATATTCCTTTTTTAAGTTATTCTATTATGTTAATTCTTCTTTAAATCATTCTTTTCACTTACTTTTGCAGCCAATTTTTGAAGATATGACAAAGTTTACAGAAGAAGAGCAAATCTTGCGTCGCATTGAGCGCCGGTTTAATAAAGGTGTAGTGCAATATAACCTGATAGAGGAGGGCGATAAAATTCTTATCGGTCTGTCGGGAGGAAAAGATTCGCTGGCCTTGATCGAACTGTTGGGAAGGCGGGCGCGTATCTTCAAACCCCGCTTTTCGGTGGTAGCGGTGCATGTCGTGATGAAGAATATTCCTTACCAGAGTAATCTGGAATATTTGCGGGCACATGCCGAAACATTTGGAGTACCTTTGGTGGTATATGAAACTTCGTTCGATCCTTCTACCGATACCCGTAAATCTCCTTGTTTCCTTTGTTCCTGGAACAGGCGAAAAGCTCTTTTCACGGTTGCCAAAGAGCAGGGATGCAATAAGATAGCTTTAGGGCATCACATGGATGATATTCTGGAAACATTGTTGATGAACCTTACTTATCAGGGAGCCTTTAGTACGATGCCTCCACGGTTGGTGATGAAGAAGTTTGATATGACAATTATACGTCCGATGTGTCTGGTACATGAGGCTGATTTAATAGAACTGGCTGCTTTACACGCTTACCAGAAGCAAGTGAAAAATTGCCTTATGAATCTCAGTCAAGCCGTAGCGATATGAAAGGAATACTGCATCAGCTTGAAGCTATGAATCCTGAAGCACGGTATAGCTTATGGGGGAGTATGACGAATGTACAGGAAGATTTGTTGCCCGAAAAAAATGAATAACTGATTAAAACAGAGATAGATATGAAAGGATTATATACTGTGTTACTATTAATAGTATCCAATATATTTATGACATTTGCCTGGTATGGGCATTTAAAGATGAAACAGGAGTATTCTTGGTTTGCTACGCTTCCGCTTATTGGTGTTATTGCTTTTAGCTGGGCAATTGCTTTTTTTGAGTATACTTTTCAAATTCCGGCCAATCGTTTGGGATTCAGTGGAAACGGAGGGCCTTTTAGTTTGATGCAATTGAAAATTATACAGGAAGTGATAACTTTGGTTATTTTTACCGTTTTTACTACAGTCTTGTTTAAAGGTGAGTCATTGCATTGGAATCATTTGGCAGCTTTTGTTTGTCTGATATTAGCAGTGTATTTTGTTTTTATGAAATAACTCAGTTTTAACATGTGGTTTTAACATTTTAAGCCATTGTTACAAGAGTGTACATATTTGTAGTATAAGATTGTACACATTAGTATAACATACGTGTACAACTTTGCATAACAAGAATGTACACTCTTTTATGTCTTAAGGTAAGGCTCTTTTATTCGCTTAAAATCAGTGCGTTATATGCTGTTGAATAACACTGTTTTATTCCGTAACCTATTTCCTGAAGTATCTGTAATTGCTTTTTTAATAACTATCTGCTTATATACTTCTTCATCCCTTCTGTGAAGAATGTTTTGAACTCTCCGTTCTCACCGCTGTATATAAAACAAGCATCAATCGCCGGATTTGCATTGGCAAAAGCTTCTGCTTCTTTTAGTCCCATAACCATAAAAGCAGTGGCAAGGGCATCGGCTGTCATACAATCTTTGGCAATGACGGTAGCAGATAAAATGTTATGCTGTACCGGATATCCTGTTCTCGGATCAATGGTGTGTGCATATTTCTTTCCATCTTTATAGTAGAAGTTGCGATAATTGCCCGATGTAGCAAGACCTACGTCTGTCAGTTCGAGAATCGTCTGTATTTCCTGATTGACGGACAGTGAATCATCTATGGGCTTATTAATGCCGATACGCCACAGGCCATTGCGTGAGTTTTTTCCTTTGGCAACTATTTCGCCACCTATATCTATCATGTAGTTTTGAATGCCTTTGCTATCGAGCAAATGTGCCACCACGTCTACGGAGTATCCCTTGGCTACTGCACTGCAACTGAGCATAATGCGAGGGTCTTCTTTTACTACCTTGCCATCAACCAGTTTTACTCTTCTGTAGTCAGTGATTTGCAGCAAGCTGTCTACCATCATGGAATCGGGAAATGCTCCTTGTTTGAAACCAAATCCCCAGGCATTTGCCAGTGGGGCTATGGTGATGTCGAAAGCACCATCGGTCTCTTTGGAAATTTCCATGGAACGGTTGAAGCAGGTTTGGAAAAAGCTATCCGTTATAATGTCTTCGTTTCGGTTCACGCGGGAAATCACTGATGTGTCATTGAATGGAGACAACGAAGCATCAAAACGCTTTAACTCAGCTTCTATTTCTGGTTTTAGATCACCATCATATTGATAGGTAATATTATAAATTGTACCGAAGACCAAACCATTAATACTGTTGTAGGGTATGTTGTTTTTACGTACCAGTATCCAGATGGTAGCCAATAGGAGAATTCCTAACCAGATAAAACTTTTCTTCGCTTTCATATCTGTTTTTATTTAGCTGAAAAATAAATGTTCAATTAATATTTTGATTCCGATAATTATCAGTATTATACCTCCCCATAACTCGGCACGTAGCTTTCGTGCAATGCCACAACCACATTTAATGCCGAATAACAATCCTATTAATGACACTGCGAATGAGACGAATCCGATGATACCGGTAGGGGGGAGGATCTCAGAGAAATCCCGGATGCCTAAAAAGGCAAAAGAGACGCCTATGGCTAAAGCATCGATGCTTGTGGCTATTGCCATGGTTAACACTACTTTCAGACTGGCAGGATTAAATTCTTTGCGGCATTCTTCATCTTTGAATGATTCCAGAATCATGCGTCCACCTAAAAATGAAAGGATTGCAAAAGCAATCCAATGGTCTACACTCTCAATGAGGTGGCTGAATGTACTGGCACCTATCCAGCCCAGAAATGGCATTAATGCTTGGAAGAATCCGAAGAAAAAAGCCATGACCAGCATGGGACGCCACCGAATCCGTTTTAAAATAATACCGCTTGCAATAGAAACAGCGAAACAGTCCATCGCCAAACCAATTGCAAGTAGCCAAATCTCTAATCCTGTCATTGTGTTTAATAAGGTAGTTTATATATCAGAGTGTATGTCACTCCCATGTTGTTGGAACCATATTTCCCGAATCCGGGCACCATCCACGGGTTACCATATTCGCTAACCGAGGCGGAGAGCTTATACTTCATTCGTAACGCCCAGCCCATATAGAAATTCTTGTATATCTGTACTTTTACGCCTGCCACAAATTCCATCCACTGCATGGTCGCTTTTTGTCCGGGGTGATCATAGGGAACACTGCCTCCCCAGATGATATCTCCGAGACTTGGGTTCTCATATTCACCTCCAAATGCCGGATCTTTCATCGGCATGCTGTTGATATCATATTTCATATGACTGAAACCGTAGCGAAGACCTACATACAAAAAACTATTCTTCTCCTTTTTCTTGGACATCGTGTTATAATCTACTCCGATGCGGAAGAAAGGGGCTGAACTTTTATAATGAATACCGGTATCGTTCCATGAATCTGTAGTACTGAAACCAATTTCAGCAGTAGGGAGAAACATATTTTTCAGATTCACAACTATATCCACTTCGGAACTCAGAAAATCACTTCCGAAAAGTTTGCTACCCAGACCGTATAGGTCTACGCCAATATACGTGCCGTTATAAAGGGGAACTTCTTCTTTGGGTTCCTCTTTTACGTTCTTTTTCTGATCTCTTTTGGGAGTGGGATTGACGTAGGGCCGTTGCTGGTTCTGCGCCGAAATCTCCAATGAAAAGAGTAGAAACAGACTAATCGCGATTGCGGTAGAGTAACTTAAGATTTTCTGTCCCATCAGTATTGGCTTGTTTATTAGGTATTTGGATAGTATCTAATTCTAAACGGCTGTATTTTAATCCGACGATACTTTGTTTCATGCTATATCCACACTCCATTGACTCAAAGTAGGGCACATTGTGTTGTTTGATATAGATGGTATCACACAGTGTCCGATCTTCTTTATATGCATAGTAGAAAATGAATATGGTGGAATCTGAGGTGTATCGCAGCGGTAGCGTTAGAGTATGTACCTTTTTTTGATTGTTGATAATGATAGAATCTGTTCCGAGTGCGGTTACCGTCAGAGAGTCGAGTGTATCGTTTACGATTTCATCTTTAACATCTTTAGTATAGAGCGTACAATTGATCATAGCGCGTCCGGCAATAGAGCAATCACTGTCTTCAGAACATGAGGTGTGTAGTCCGATACCAACACTTGCAATGAGGAGAACCAGGAAAAGTCGGATTAAATTCTTCATATATATATACTCATTTATATGGTTTGGGTCATTCTCAAATCATTTTTTCTACCTGATAGTTATTACGTTCCGGAGCATTGCGGGAGATCAGCTCGCCCAAAAATCCTGCCAGGAATAACTGTGTTCCTATAATCATAGCCGTAAGGGATAGATAGAAATACGGAGAGTCCGTTACTAATCTATAGGCCATTCCGTTATGCATGTGATACAGTTTGGTAGCTCCTACTATTACAACGGATATAAATCCGAAGATAAACATTAACGAGCCTAACAATCCGAAGAAATGCATTGGTTTTACTCCGAAAGTAGAAAGAAACCAAAGAGAAATCAAATCCAGGTATCCGTTAAAGAAACGATTCAGACCACCAAACTTTGTTTTACCGAATTTACGTGCCTGATGTTGTACCACCTTCTCGCCGATTTTCTTAAATCCGGCATTTTTAGCCAGATAAGGGATATAACGGTGCATTTCGCCGTATACTTCGATATTCTTCACTACGGCCTGGCGATAGGCTTTCAAGCCACAATTGAAGTCGTGTAGATTTTTAATACCCGATACTTTACGTGCTGTAGCATTGAATAATTTAGTAGGGAGTGTTTTGGAAAGCGGATCATATCTCTTTTGTTTCCATCCCGAAACAAGATCATAACCCTCTTCCGTGATCATACGGTAGAGTTCCGGTATTTCGTCCGGACTGTCTTGCAAATCTGCATCCATAGTAATGACCACATCGCCTTCTGCCTGCTTGAATCCACAGTATAAAGCCGGTGATTTACCGTAATTGCGACGGAATTTAATTCCTTTTACAATCGGTGACTGAGCTTTGAGTTGCTCTATAATTTCCCATGAACGATCTGTACTACCATCATTGACAAAAATAACTTCGTATGAGAAACCATTGGCTTTCATTACCCGTTCAATCCAGGCAAACAGTTCGGGAAGTGATTCTTCTTCGTTGAACAAGGGGATTACTACAGATATATCCATTCTTAATTTATGAATTATGATTTATGAATTATTCCTGTGGGGCTTCTGAGGTTCCTGCAGGAGTATTTCTGTTTCGCTTCATTACAAACAATGCCGTAGGAATAGCAAGTAAACTACCGGCAAAGACATTCCATGATAAAAGTTGCATCGTGATATCAATGGATGATAAAGACTGAGCATTGGCCATTGCGGTTTTGAATACTTCTTTCTCTGTCTCCATTCCGGGAAGGGTAACTAACATCTGTTCCATATCATTCATGCATTGTGTGATAATAAATCCATGATCGATAAACTGGAAATAAATATAATGTGCTACTGCAACCAGTAGTGAAGCAAACATGTACATAAACAAAGTAAAAAGACAGGCATGAGCAAAGCTGATTGCACCGCCGCATATTTTGTTCCGATACATCTTAACATAGTGGTATCCTATGAAGGGAACACCGATAGTAAGGCCCATGAACAGGAGTGAAAGAAACGGAATAGTAAACCCCAATGGGAATAAAATGAATTTCAATATCCAATATGCTCCCATGTATGTGCCAAAATGCATGGCATATTTCTGCAAGTAATTTCTGTTTTCTGTCATTTTTAAATTTAAAATAGCGCACAAAGGTACAAATAATATTGGTTGATAGGGGAGATCAGGCTGTTAAAGTTAATAAAGCCTTGAAAGTTGGGAGTGATAAACTTTTTTTTGCTTGATAACTATCTGAAAAGTAGTTGTTTGTTTCTTTTTGATAGAAAAAATACACGTTAGCTATTGCAAGTTAAAGAAAAAGATGTACCTTTGCAACCGCAAAACGGGTAAGTCCTATACGGCCAGCTCCCTTCGAATCCTCCAGGGCTTGATCGCAGCAAAGGTAGTTGGTTGTAGCGGCGCGATATAGTAAGCTTACCCACCCGCCTCTTTAGCTCAGTTGGCCAGAGCACGTGATTTGTAATCTCGGGGTCGTTGGTTCGAATCCGACAAGAGGCTCAAAATTGATGAAAGCATCTCGGTATCTGCCGGGGTGCTTTTCTTTTTTTAACTTTTCTCTTTCTTTTCTTGGGAACTTCACTGGAATATAGTAAGTTTGTACTACTAATAGCAAAGAGATCATACTATGACGCATATGAAAAAACGATTATTACCTCTGATTGTTTCGTTTCTCCTGGTATCAGTATGTGCTTCGGCCTCCGATTGGAATAATTTCATTATCAACTACAATAAAACTCTTTATGGTAAAGGTTCTCAGACCTGGCAGATAGGTTCTTACAGCAGTAATTGGAGCTATTTTGCCAATAAAAACGGTATGCTGCAATTTGATGGTAACTCCTGGAATATCTTTCCTTTGAAAAATGGTTCGGATGTTCGTTCCGTTCTGCCTTCCGTATCACAGAAAAGGATTTATGCAGGTGGAATTAATGAATTCGGTTATTTTGAACCGGGAGATGATGGCAGGTTGATTTATACTTGTATGTCTGATTCATTGGATGCGACTTCACGGGCTATCGGCAATGTCTGGGGAATACATGAAAATGATAACATCCTTTACTTACAGGGAGACGGAAGGGTATTGAAATTCCTCAATGGAAAGTATACTACCATTGAAATGAATTGTAAGATAGACTGCTCCGATATGGTGAACGGAGTTTTATATATAGGTACTGATCATGGGGTATGGGTATTGGTAGGGAATACTTTCTTTCCATTGCAGGGAGCGGAGGTATTGAAGTCAAAAAGAATTCGGAGCATTATTCCTTATAAAGACGGGGTGCTTGTTGTGACGGCTTATGATGGTTTGTTTTACTGTGATGGGCGTACTACGGTTCCGTTCCTGACGGGTGTAGAGAGTTTTATGCGGCAGAATGAAGTGTTTTGTGCTGCTGCTTCGGGTGGTAAGATTGCATTGGGAACTATACACAAAGGGATTTTGTTGATAGATACTCAAACAAAACGGATAAAGTTTTTTAATGAATACAATAACTTACAAAATAATACGGTACTTTCTGTTGCTTTTGACCATTGGGGAAATCTGTGGGCGGGGTTGGATAGTGGCATTGATTATGTTTGTTTGAATTCATCGCTGACCAATCTTTATTCTTATCCCTACTCTTACGGAACCGGTTATGCGGCTTTATTGTCGGAAGATCGTCTCTATTTGGGGACAAACCGTGGATTGTACTATACTCATTATCCGGTACAGTTAACTGATAATCTGCCTGATATACATCCTGTGGCTCAATCCAGCGGACAGGTTTGGAACTTATGCCGTATAGATGATGATATTTTTTGTTTGCACGACCGGGGTGTCTTTCTGGTGGAAGGAAACAGCATGAAAAAAATAGCAGATGTGGCTGGTGCCTGGGGATGTCAATCGGTGATGGGAAAAAAGAATCTGATATATGTTGGCGTTTATGACGGCCTTTACCTGATGGAAAAAAAAGACGCCGTATGGAGGGTTGTTTGTAAAGTAGAAGGGTTGTTCGACTCTTGCCGTTTTCTTGAACAACAGTCTGCTTCTGTGTTGTGGATATGTCTTGCCGGCGAGGTTAAACGGGTAAAACTCAGTGATGATCTGTCTCGTGTGGTAGAAATTAAATCGTATAATACGGATAACGGGTTTCCTTCTGACAAAGATATATTTGTAAGTAAGGTAGATGGCCGGATTTGTTTTGCTACTCCGAAGGGGTATACCGGTATAATGAATCGGTGGATTGTATGGAACCTTTTCAGGAAATGAACCTACTTCTTAATGGGGTAAATCGGTATTCGCGTCTGGTGCAGTACAATAACCATCTGATCAGCCTTAGTCAGCAAGAAATTTGTATTGCCAGTCTGAGAAACTATAAGAAAGGGGCTGAAACCTGCATTGTTCCTATTGAGCTCCCTTCAGTTGAATTGGTACAAGGTGCCGAAGTAATCGTCCCTGTTTCTGATTCGTTAATGATTATTCCGGATTATGATGGTTTTGCTCTGTTTAAGATCCCTTCTCATAGTCAGCAAAAAGATTATAGTGACTTGATGCATATTCGCAATGTATACCTCTCTTATCCTAAGGATTCTCTGATTTATACCGATAATTTCCTGTCAGTGAAAGGTACGCCGGAAATTACGTATAATCAGAATGCCATCCGGTTTGAATATGGGATATCTTCATTGACACACGGGGAGGAGCTTAGCTATCAATATAGGTTGAATGACCGCAAGTGGTCTGAATATACCAATGTACAGACCAAGGAGTATAGTAATCTTCCGGAAGGAGATTATATCTTTGAAGTAAAGGCGGTGTTCCGAAATGGTACTACGGCTACTGATTCTTTCTCTTTCCGCATTCTTCCTCCCTGGTATCGTACGGGAATAGCCTATTTGTGCTATTTCATGTTCTTTTTGTTGTTGATGTGGTATGTTTACAAATGGGACGATGTGCGTGTGAAACGCAAAAAACAGCAAGCGGTAGTAGAAAAGGATAAAGAACTACAGGAATTGGAGAAAGAATATGAAGAGGAAAGTGCGCGCAAGGAACGTCAGATAGTGGAACTCGAAAAAGAGAAACTGGAGTATGAGCTAAAACATAAAAGCCAGGAAATGGCCAATCTGATGATTAATTTTGTACGTAAGAATGAGATGCTGACCGAGATAAAGTCGGATTTGTTTAAAGTTGTTACAGCTTTGAAGGGGGAGGGATCAAAAGAATACAAAAAAATGCTGCTTTTAGTAAGTAATAAGATCGATTCGAATATTCAGAGCGATGAAGTATTAAAGAGGATCGAGGAACAGTTTGACTTGGTGCATAATAATTTTATGAAGAGGTTGGGTGAAAAACATCCCGACTTATCATTCAATGAACGTATGATGTGTGCCTATCTTAAGATGAACCTCTCTTCAAAAGAAATAGCTCCTTTATTGGGTATTTCTGTCCGGGGAGTAGAAACGATACGTTATCGTCTTCGAAAGAAATTTGAGCTGGATAGAGAAGATGGTTTGATTGATTATCTGAGCCAGAAGATTTAACACCTGTTTGGTTAAGAGTGATGACCCGAATGAAAGAAAGCAGGGTTGTCACTCTATTTATGTTCTGTAACATACTTGACGAAATGTATGTGCGTGTTGTTATTTTATTGAAAATTAATATATTATAATTGATTGACGTATTCATAACGTATTCTATTTTTCTTATTGACGTATTTTAGACGTCTGCCTTTTTAACCTCTTAATCTGTTTATTCTCTATGTTTGCATTGTCCAAAACGGACAACGAGTTAATCTTAATTATACAAAGACTTATGAAAAAGTTATTATCAGTTTTAATTCTGTTAGGAGCTTACCTTACTGTATTTTCTCAGAACATACAGGTCACGGGTACAGTTATAGGCGGGTCGGATAGGGAGCCTTTGCCTGGAGTGAATGTAGTGGTGAAAGATGCTACTGCCAATGGTACAATAACCGATTTAGACGGTAAATTTATTCTCACTGTACCTTCTAATTCAATTCTTTCTGTTTCTTATATCGGCTATAAGTCACAGGATATTCCGGTGAAAGGGAATAAGATACTTCACGTGGTGCTGGAAGAGGATGCGGCAGCGTTGGAGGAAGTAGTGGTTGTGGGATATGGGGTTCAAAAGAAAGCCAATCTGACGGGTGCCGTTACTTCTATAAAGAGCGATGAGTTATTGAAGGCAAAGTCTGCCAACTCTACCAATGCTCTGGTAGGACAGATGCCGGGACTTATATCCAAGCAGGCTACCGGTGAACCGGGAGCAGATGATGCCTCATTGTATGTACGTGGTATTGCTACTTTTCAGGGAGAGACCTCTCCTGCCTTTATTATCGATGGTATGGAACGTTCTTCTGCCGACTTTGCACGTATGGATCCCAATGACATTGAATCTATCAATGTGTTGAAGGATGCTGCTTCTGCTGCCATCTTCGGTATGCGTGGTGCCAATGGTGTAGTGGTAATCACTACTAAACGCGGAACACAGGATAAGACAAGTATTAAATATTCCGGAAATGTATCTATACAGTCGCCAACCAAACTGCCGGAGTTTGCCAACTCTTATGACTATGCCCGTTTATACAATACCTATACGGGAAAAGAGATCTATAATGGTGACGAACTGGCGAAGTTCAGAGATGGTACCGACCCGGAAAAGTATCCGAATACAGACTGGTATAAAGAGATGTTGTCTCAACGAGCCATTCAGCACCAGCACAACTTATCCGTATCCGGAGGTACAGAGAAAGTACGCTATTATGTAAGTGCCGGTTTCCTTAGCCAGGGCGGACTTTGGGAAGATCTGGATTATAAGCGTTACAACTTGCGTAGCAATATTGATGCTACTATTACAAATACGACCCGTTTGGGAGTTGATATTTCCGGTCGTGTAGAGAACACCTTGAATGTAGGTGCAAGCCAGGGTATTTTCCAGCAATTGGTGCGTAACACTCCTGTGCTGTTGTGCCGTTATCCTGATGGTACATTCGCTGTGCCCGATGCAACTCACCCCAATATTGTGGCTTCTAATCAGCCGGGTGGAAGTTATAGTAAAGGAAATACATTTGTAGTGGATGCACGTGTAGAACTGGACCAGAAACTTGATTTCATTACTTCTGGTCTGTCTGTAAAAGGAACTGCTTCTTTCAGCAAGAATGTATATAAAAACAAATCATGGAACGTATCTCCTTATGTTTACTCTAAGGATGCAGATGGAGCCTATGTTTTGAAACCACGTTCAAGTGCCAGCCTGGGATTGACACAAAACGGTGATGAATACCAGGAATACCAATTGCAGTTGAATTACAACCGTTCTTTCGGCAATCACAATATCACTGCAATGGCTATGGCTTTGGCAAGAAAGGGGTTTATTGAAAGATCGGGAATGAATCGTATTTCTTTTGATTCGGAAATTCTGGATCAGATGAATGCCGGAAATACAGCCAATCAGTCATTGAATGCCTATGACAGTAAAACAGCCCGTGCCAGCTATATGGGGCGTATCAACTACAATTATGCCCAGAAGTATTTGGTAGAGTTTAACCTGCGTCGTGACGCGTCCGAAAACTTTGCTCCCAACAAGAGATGGGGTACGTTTGCTTCTGCCTCTTTGGGATGGGTACTTTCGGAAGAGAAATTCTTTCAGAATCTGAAGAATACGGTTAATTTCCTGAAGGTAAGAGCTTCTTACGGTACGCTGGGTAATGATAATACAGGAGGTGTGACTTTCCCGTTTTACAGCCGTTTTGATCTGTATTCCGGTAACAATGCAAGCAATGGGTTTACCAATAATCTGGGAGACTATATTTTCGGAACATTGCTTACCAAAGGAATGCTGCCCGGTCCTATTGCCAATGCACTGGCTACCTGGGAAAAGTCGACCAAGACGAATGTGGCTGTAGATGCTACTTTGTTTAACCGTCTTAACCTGACAGTAGATTTCTTTATGGAGAAACGAACAGATATTCTAGCCCAGCGTGGTGCCGAAGTTCCTTCTTCATTCGGTGGAATATTACCGCTTGAGAATTTGGGAGAGGTGAAAAACAAAGGAGTTGATTTATCACTTAATTATCATCAGAGAATACAGCAGGTCGATTTCTCATTGGGAGGTAACTTTACCTTTGCCCGGAATGAGATTGTAGAGATGGCAGAAGCAACCGGAACATCCAAGTATATGCGTAAGACGGGTAGACCCATCAATGGTTACTATGGATATAAAACAGATGGTATCTTTAAGTCTCAGGAAGAAATAGATGCCTATCCTAAGCAGGAAGTGGCAGGTACAGGGTATGTGACTAAGCCGGGAGATATTAAATATGTGGATGTTGACGGCAATGGCGTGGTAGATTCTAACGATATGACTTACCTGGGAAATGGGAATATTCCTGAGATAATTTATGGTATAAATGGTTCGTTGAACTGGAAGAATTTTGATTTCAGCTTCTTATTCCAGGGAGCTGCCCGTACACAGGTTTATCTGAAGGGTGGTGTGATACAACCTTATTTCAATCAGGGTAATCTTCCGCAGCTTTGGGTAAACGAGAGTTGGACCGAACAGAATGTAAATGCGAAATATCCTCGTTTGGCAGAATCTACTCATAACTTCCCGACTACGGATATCAGTGCTGTTCAGACCTACCTCTATGATGCTTCTTATCTTCGTTTGAAGAATATTGAAATAGGATATACGCTTCCTTCCAGGTGGTTGCGGTCTGCGGCAATAACCGGATTGCGTGTCTATGTGAACGCGCAGAACCTGTTTACCATTTCCGATGTTCCGCAAATTGACCCGGAAAACACTCAACAGGAAGGATGGACATATCCGCAAATGAAGGCGTTTAACGTAGGGCTTACTCTTCAGTTTTAACTTTAAAGAATGATACGATTATGAAAAAGAATAGAAATTTATTAATAACGATATTGGTGGTTCTTGCGTCCGGATGTTCGGATATGCTGGATATAAAACCTACTACTTTTATCTCTGATGAAGCTATCTGGGAAGACAAGAATCTGATTAATCAGTTTGTAGCAAATACATACGGTTCTATGCTGTGTGGATTCAACAGGTGTACGGCTGGTTACGAGCAGGATTGGTCTATGTCGTGGGCAGGGAATTTGGATGCTGCTACTGATGACTTTGCCAGTGTTAGCGATGGCCCTATTTATACACAACTCAATAAAGATGCAATCACGGCACAGAGTTGTCCCTTTGTAGAAGAAATTTGGAATCAGGAATATAAAGTGATACGCAAGTGTAATATCATTATCGAGCGTGCTCCCGGTGTTGAAGAACGAATCTTATCGGCTACCGAGAAAAAGAGAGTAGAAGCAGAAGCTCGTTTTCTGAGAGCTTTCTGTCACTTTGAATTGGCACGTACTTTTGGTAAAGCACCTTTGATTGTGAAAGCACAAAGCCTTACGGATGAGTTGCAAGTGGCTCCCTCTTCGTTTGCCGATATTGTGAAGTTTGTGAAAGAGGAGTGTGATTTGTATGCTGATAATTTACCTCTCAGTTATTCGGATGATGAGGCCGGACATGCAACAAAAGGTGCTTTTCTGGCACTTAAATCGCGTGCTTTGTTGTATCTGGCAAGCCCTCTGAATAGTTCCGATGACTCCCGGAAGTGGGCCGATGCAGCTCAGGCAGCTCAGGATGTGATGGACCTGGATATATACAAGCTGTATAAGCTGACGGATACCCCTTATCGTTCTATGGCATTTGATAAAACTGCTGCCAATAAGGAGGTCATTTTTGAACGTCGTTTCACTTTCCCCGAAGCTCCTCACAATATTCATATGATGTGGAGTCTGGACGCTGTGGATGCCGGCTCATGGAATGGATTGTATCCTACACAAAATTTGGTAGATGCTTATGAAACAGTGAATGGAAAGTTAACAACAGACCCAACCAATACAATGTATAATAAGCAGGATCCGTATACAAACCGGGATGCACGTTTCTATCAGAGCATTATCTATAATGGTTCCATCTGGGAAACTCACCGGATGTCTATGGTGACCAATACGGTTGATCCTTCCAAAAACGGTTCATGCAAGCCTCAGTTGGGCAAGGCGCGTTGTGGCTATGGTCCTAAGAAGTTTATAGAGGAACTCGATCCTTCTACCAACCTGTACGGAGGATATGCTCAAAGTAATAATTGGCCATATATACGCTATGCAGAGGTTTTGCTGAATTATGCCGAAGCAAAGAATGAAGAATTGGCTGCCCCCGATCCAAGTGTCTATCTGGCAATCAATGAAGTCCGTTCCCGTTCCGGACAACCGGATCTGCCTTCGGGATTGTCGAAAATAGAGATGCGTGAGAGAATTAAGAATGAGCGCAGAATTGAACTTCTTCTGGAGGAGCATCGCTTCTATGATTTGCGTCGTTGGAAAGATGGCGACGTACTGGCCGCACCGATTATGGGTATGAATATATATGATGACAATGTCACATTGCGATATGAAGTGTCTAAGGTGGAAGACCGCATTTTCAATGGTACACACTATTACTTGCCTATTCCGCTTAAAGAACAGGAAAAGAACCCATTATTGAAAGATTAATATATGAATGTGAAATTATTGGTATTACTGACTATAGTAGTAACTGTCGGTGCTGCTTGTACCGAACGTCCGGTTACGAGACTTGTGGTGGATAGCGCATTTGTACCCCAAGAGTATAAATTGATTTGGAATGATGAGTTCGATTCCACAGATCGCTCCTTGCCGGATACTTCAAAGTGGAAATATGAAGTTGGCGGTGGAGGCTGGGGGAATGCCGAACTGCAATATTACGTTCCTGCTGTTTATGAAACGGATACGGTGGCTTATTTGGATGGAGGGATATTGCATATTAAAGCATTAATGCCTGATAAACCGGTTGAGGGATACAATTATTTATCTGCACGGATGAATACGACTCAAAGCTGGAAGTATGGTTATTTTGAAGCCCGGATGAAGTTGCCGGAAGGAGTTGGCACCTGGCCTGCTTTCTGGATGTTGCCCGAAGATTTTAAGAATTGGCCGCTGGATGGTGAGATAGATATAATGGAACATGTAGGGAGTCATCCCGATTCTATTCATATATCTGCTCATACAGAACGATACAATCATAGTATCGGTACGCAGCAAACTTCCATTACGGTTATTGACAGGGCACAAGATGATTTTCACGTATATGGATTGGAGTGGACACCACAGGAGATCAAAGGTTATATTGACGGTGTGCTTCGTTTCCGGTTTCAGAATGACGGAACCGGTGATAAAGAGACTTGGCCATTTGATGTTCCGTTTTACGTGAAACTGAACCAGGCTGTCGGTGGAGGAATGGGAGGAACAAAAGGAGTAGATAATACTTGCTATCCGGCAATATTCCAGATTGATTACGTTCGTGTTTATCAAAAGAATTAATATATTTAGGGGCATTTGAAGGCTTACACTGGTTGTAAAGCCGAAAGATGTCCCTAATTCTCAATGTAATAGGTAGATGACAATGAAAAAACTTTTAATTTGTAGTTGGGTTTTAGGGAGCTTTCTGCTGGGTGCTTGTTCCGCTCCGTCCGGAATTGAGATAAAGAAATCCGGAGAAGGTTTTAAACTCTATATTAATGGAGTGGATACTTACATTAAAGGTGTAGGTGGAACCTATCGGCTGGACGTTGCCAGTCAGAATGGTGCCAATGCTTTCAGAACCTGGGGCGGAGATGTAGAGTCAGTTAGGAAAGACCTGGCTTTAGCTGCGGAAAATAAGATGTACGTAATGCAGGGGATAGCAATGACTAAAGATTCGTCACTCTATTATGACGATGCGTACAAAGACAAACTGCGTAAGGAAGTACGCCTTTTGGCAGAGACTTTCAAAAATGATACTTGCCTGTTAGCCTGGGGAATTGGAAATGAGATCGATTTGGGTAATGCCAATATAGGTGCTGCGTGGAGTTTTGTGGAAGAGTTGGCACAGATCATTAAATCAATAGATATGCGCCATTTGGTATCTACGGTTATTGCACACAATCCGGCTGCTCTTGACTCTATTGCTAAATTTGCCCCTACGCTTGACTACGTAGGTATCAACACGTATGGTCCGATTGGTGAAATAAGGGAGATGGTAGACCAATCTGCTTATCAAGGCCCTTTTATGGTGACAGAATGGGGACCAACCGGATGGTGGGAAACTGCTTCTACAGACTGGAAGGCACCTATCGAGCAAACGAGCGAAGAAAAAAGACAGGTGTACGAAGATCGTTATACCCGCTATATCCTTGCAAATGAGCGTTGTCTGGGTTCTTTTGTATTTCTGTGGGGACAAAAGGAAGAACGTACTCCCACTTGGTTCAGTATGTTTGTAGAAGATAGTGTAGAACAGTTGCCGTTGTGTGGCGAAAAGACTCCTATGGTAGAGGCTATGCAGAGAGTCTGGACCGGAAAAAAACTGACGGAAACGGCTCCTGTGGTTGAGGCTATGACTATAAACGGAATGCATGCCATCAACAGCGTTCGTGTCAAAGCCGGAACTGCGTTCAAAGCTCATGTAGCCGTCGCCGATAAAGAAAGCGATCCGTTGACTTATGTATGGGAAATATTGAAAGAAGCCACCGAACTTGGTTTTGGCGGCTCTTTTGAACCACGTCCGGAAAGAGTAGGGGAGGTGAATACTTCGGATACCGCAACTTACGAAACTATTGTTGAAATCCCTGGTGAGTATCGATTGTATGTATATGTATTGGATAATACGGGATTCGTATCTACAGTGAATGTTCCATTTCAAGTATATAAATAAGTATGAAAACAACTAAATTTCTCTCTGCCTGTCTCTTATTACTTTCTTTTATGTCGTGTACACAGGTATCCGACACCAAAGACAAAGCTGTTGAGAACAAGGTAGAAAAACTGCTTTCTAAGATGACGTTGGAGGAGAAGATCGGTCAGATGAACCAGATCAGCTCTTTCGGCAATATTGAAGAAATGAGTGTGTTGATTAAAAAAGGTGAGATCGGTTCTATTTTGAATGAGATAGATCCGGTCCGTGTCAATGCTTTGCAGCGCGTGGCGGTGGAAGAATCCCGCCTGGGAATTCCGCTGTTGATAGCCCGTGATGTTATTCATGGGTTTAAGACTATTTTTCCTATCCCTTTGGGGCAGGCTGCCACTTTTGATCCTTCTGTGGCAGAAGAAGGTGCGCGCGTGGCAGCTGTTGAGGCATCCTCTGTGGGGATTCGCTGGACGTTTGCCCCGATGATTGACGTTGCCCGTGATCCGCGCTGGGGACGCATTGCCGAGGGGTGTGGAGAAGATACCTATCTGACTTCTGTTATGGGGGCTGCTATGGTTAAGGGATTTCAGGGTGATTCATTAAACAGCCCTTCCTCCATTGCTGCTTGTCCGAAACACTTTGTGGGATACGGTGCTGCCGAAGGAGGACTTGATTATAACTCTACGTTTATTCCCGAACGCCGTTTGCGTAATGTATATTTGCCTCCGTTTGAAGCTGCTGCCAATGCCGGTGCTGCCACTTTCATGACTTCGTTCAATGATAATGACGGGATTCCGGCTACCGGGAATGGCTTTGTTCTGAAAGATGTACTTCGTAAAGAATGGGGATTTGACGGTATTGTAGTGACGGACTGGGCTTCTGCTAAAGAGATGATTCCTCACGGTTTTGCTGCCGATGACAAAGAAGCTGCCCTGAAAGCGGTGAATGCAGGTGTGGATATGGAAATGGTCAGTTACACATTTGTTAATAAATTGCCCGAACTGGTGAAAGAAGGTAAGGTGAAAGAAGAAACCATAAACGAAGCCGTCCGTAATATTTTGCGTATCAAGTATCGTCTTGGATTATTTGACCATCCGTATGTAGACGAAAAACAGCCTTCTGTGATGTATGCCGATGCTCATTTGGCGGCTGCCAAACGTGCTGCAGTGGAGTCGGCCATTCTGTTGAAGAATGACAAGCGGGTACTTCCTTTGAAAGAAACAGTACGTACCGTGGCTGTTGTGGGGCCTTTGGCAGATGCTCCTTACGAGCAGATGGGAACCTGGGTTTTTGACGGAGATAAGACACATACGAAAACACCGTTGGCTGCTATCAAAGAGATGTATGGTGATAAAGTACAGGTGATTTTTGAACCAGGATTAGCTTACAGCCGGGATCATACTACATCCGGCATCAGTAAGGCTGTTACAGCGGCTGCCCGTGCCGATGTAATTTTAGCGTTTGTAGGCGAGGAGTCTATCCTTTCCGGTGAAGCGCACTGCCTGGCCGATTTGAATCTGCAAGGTGCTCAGCCCGAATTGATTGCTGCTTTAGCTAAAACCGGGAAACCGGTAGTGACGGTAGTGATGGCAGGCCGTCCGTTGACGATTGGCAAAGAGGCGGATCTCTCTGCAGCAGTACTCTATTCGTTTCACCCGGGTACAATGGGAGGTCCTGCGATTGCAGATCTTTTGTTCGGCAAAGAAGTGCCGAGTGGCAAAACTCCGGTTACTTTCCCGAAGATGGTGGGACAGATTCCGGCCTATTATTCACATAACAATTCCGGCCGTCCGGCTACGCGCAACGAAACCCTGTTGAAAGATATTCCGGTAGAAGCCGGACAGACTTCATTAGGGTGCACCTCTTTTTATATGGATGCCGGCTTTGATCCGCTCTATCCGTTTGGATATGGGCTGTCTTATACTACATTTAAGTATGGTGATGTGAAACTTTCTGCTGATGAACTGAAAAAGAATGATGTACTGACTGTTACCTTCGATCTGGAAAATACGGGTGATTACGAAGGTACAGAGGTAGCCCAGCTATATGTACGGGATAAGGTGGGTTCTGTTACTCGTCCGGTGAAGGAGTTGAAGCGCTTTACCCGTGTCACTTTAAAGCCGGGTGAAAAGAAGACGGTGACATTTGAACTGCCGGTGAGTGAGTTGGCTTTCTATAATATAAATATGGAAAAGGTGGTTGAACCCGGAGACTTCGGACTTTGGGTAGCAACGGATAGCCGGAGTGGAAATGAAGTTTCATTTAAGGTAGTGGACTGATTATTCAATCAGAGGGCTAAAAATGGGAGAGGGGGACAGGCCATCACGGCTTATCCCCCTCTTAACTATTATAAACAGCTTTAATTATTTCAATAGTTTATATCCATATACGGCACGATCGCCAAGTTCTTCTTCAATACGAAGAAGCTGGTTGTATTTTGCCATACGGTCTGAACGGCTCAGTGAACCGGTTTTGATTTGTCCGCTGTTGGTAGCTACGGCAATGTCAGCATGGTAGCATCTTCTGTTTCACCGGAACGGTGAGAAGTTACTGTAGTATAACCATGACGATGTGCCATTTCGATAGCATTCAGCGTTTCTGTCAACGAGCCAATTTGGTTTACTTTAATCAGGATAGAGTTGGCACAACCCTTTTCAATACCCATGGCAAGGAAGTCAACGTTGGTCACAAACAAGTCGTCACCTACCAACTGACAACGGTCGCCGATACGTTCGGTCAGCTTCTTCCAGCCTTCCCAGTCGTTTTCACTCATACCGTCTTCGATAGAGTCAATCGGATATTCGTTGATTAGTTTTTCCAGATAGTCTATCTGTTCGTCAGCGGTACGTTTCTTGCCTTTGGCACCTTCAAACTTAGTATAGTCGTAAATGCCGTCACGATAGAATTCGGAAGAAGCGCAGTCCATGCCGATCATCACATCTTTACCCGGTTCGTATCCGGCAGCTTTGATAGCCTCAAGGATGGAGTTCAGAGCATCTTCAGTGCCTTCAAGGTTAGGAGCAAAACCACCTTCATCACCGACTGCTGTGCTAAGACCACGATCTTTCAATACTTTTTTCAGGGCATGGAATACTTCGGCACCCATACGCAAACCTTCTTTGAAAGATTTGGCACCTACCGGACGAATCATAAATTCCTGGAAAGCAATCGGGGCATCGCTATGAGAACCACCGTTGATGATGTTCATCATCGGGACAGGCAGTACATAAGTGTTAGTTCCGCCGATATATCTGTAAAGAGGAATATCGAGATATGCAGCGGCTGCTTTGGCTACGGCAAGTGATACACCCAGAATGGCGTTAGCACCCAGGTTTGCTTTGGTTTTCGTACCGTCAAGAGCCAGCATTGCGTGGTCAATACCCATTTGGTCGAGAGCTGACATGCCAATAAGATGCGGAGCAATAATATTGTTCACGTTTTCTACAGCTTTCAGCACACCTTTTCCTCCGTAGCGTTTTTTGTCACCGTCACGCAGTTCCAATGCTTCGTGTTCACCGGTTGATGCACCCGATGGAACGGATGCACGTCCCATGATACCTGATTCCAATACTACGTCTACTTCTACTGTGGGATTACCTCTGGAATCGAGGATTTCGCGTCCTGTAATTTTTTCTATTTTCATTGTTTCTCTATATTTTTTAGATACTTGCAAATATACTCACTTCACGGAGAACAGAGAATCCCTATAAATAGGTATTCTTATGTAAAACTGCTCCCCATAATCAGCCAGTAACTTTACTTTTATTAATTAACAAAGAAGCAATTGGTTTTGTTTCATCCGGATAGGTGAATAAAAGTTTAATTTTATGCAGATCAATACTGATCGAAAGGACCTTGTATCATAAAAGCATGGCGCAAGTTCATTTAAGGCTGTGTTCATCTGCATTTTCATTCATCTACCATCGCCTGATGCATCTCCTTGTGCGGGAAGCATGCTGTTGTCCGGTGTTGTATTTTGCTTTTCTTAGAAAGGAACGTTTCTTTTCCCGGTGTATAGTCTTGTTTTACATGTACATCTAAAACGGTACGAGATGTACATGTCGTACTGTTCCACATGCACATGTCGTACTGCTTTACATGTACATCTAAAACAACGTTGCATACTGAGGCT
>BAJA01000032.1 GCA_000613465.1 Bacteroides nordii WAL 11050 = JCM 12987 | reverse complement strand
CATTAACCACTACTCACTGTTTCTCTTTTCCTTTCTATTTGTTCCGCCGAAGAATTTTTCAATCTTCACCTTGCGTTGCAACTGCATCATACCATAATAAAAAGCTTCAGGGCGGGGCGGACATCCGGGAATATACACATCTACTGGTAAGATTTTGTCAACTCCGTTCAGCACATGATAAGACTTCTTAAACGGTCCGCCGCTAACGGCACATCCACCTACGGCAATCACATATTTCGGATCTGCCATCTGATCGTACAGGCGTTTCAGTACCGGTGCCATTTTGTTTGTGATGGTACCACATACCATGATCATATCTGCCTGACGCGGACTGGCACGGGCTACTTCAAACCCGAAACGGGCCATGTCATAACGCGCGGCACCCAGTGCCATGAATTCGATACCGCAACAACTGGTTGCGAAAGTAAGCGGCCACAGCGAGTTGCTGCGTCCCCAGTTGATGAGGTCGTCCAACACTCCCACGAAGACGTTTGCGCCGCCTGCGTTGAGTTCCTGAACCAGCTTCTCCAACGATTCGTTGTCGATAAATTCCTCATACGGGATAGATTTTATTTTTGGTTTTTTGGTTATTTCCATTCCAAAGCTCCTTTCCGCCAGGCATAAGCAAGTCCCAGCACTAATATTACTATAAAGAAGACAACGCTTACAAGCGCTTGTACGCCCATGTCGCGTACTACTACAGCCCATGGAAAGAGAAATACTGTTTCTACGTCGAACATCAGAAACAGGATCGCAAACAGGTAGTAACCTACACGGAATTGCATCCATGATTTCCCACGCGTAGGAATACCACATTCATAAGCTTCGAACTTTTGTGCATTATATGATCGTGGAGATATGGCTCTTGACAGAGCTATAACCACGCCGACAAATGCAATTGCCGTTAGCAAAACAACAACTAACAATGTAAAATTCATAATCCAAGTATATATTTAGATTGAGAAACGTTTTTCTGAAACTAAACGGAAGGTGAAATTCACCGTAAATTACGCAGACTGACACAGATAAGTGAAATAGAATATATTGCACAATGACATTGCATACCTGTGTAATCCGGAGGTAAAACTAAATTAAGATTTTCCTCTGCCCGTATATGTAGAACACTATCGGGTCTGCAGGATTGTGCGTATATTGATGCGATGAATAGATACAATCGGGAGGGATAAGGCCTTTGTATTCACACTGGCGTGCGGTCAACCTGATAAAATTTTTATCGGTGGGCACGTGTGAAAGGTCACTATAACCCATTTCGCAGGAAAGTACAGAATAGAAATGATAAATTTTTTCAATAGCATTTCGCACGGGGCGCGCCTGTGAAACGGAACATTCTTCGTAGCTGTGAATATCAGGTATAACAATCTCCTTTGTTACATCCATCATAGCTGAATGGAGTAACAAAGCAAATATTAAAAATATACCATATTTTAAGCTTTGTTTCATGTTTCTTCTTTAAACGGCTGCAAATATAGGATTTAAATTCATTCTTTTTGCAATCTCTGCATGACAAAAAAGGCTTTTTTAACTCACGACAAATTTCTATGGCACACGGATAAGATGGATAAACGGCTGATAACAGATAAGATCTTCTTTCTCTTTGATAACCAATAATAAAAAGCTCTGTTGTTATCCGTTTTATTCGTGTACCATGAGAACATAGCGCGACGTTGGTTCACTAATATGAACTGGGGTTAATTCTTTTTCCAAAAATCCGAACTAAACAATAATAATACAGTGAACAGTTCGAGTCGTCCAAGTAACATAAAGAATGACATTAACCATTTTCCCATGTCGGGCAGTTCATTCCATGAATAAGCAGGGCCACACAGACCGAGTCCCGGCCCCATGTTTCCCAGACTCGATATAGTACATCCCAATGACTCTAATAAACCTACTCCCATGCCCATCATTGCCAGAGTGCCGACAATAATCAGCACTGCATACAAGAAAGAAAATGCCAGTACCGTAGAGCGTATGGAAGGTGATATCACCTGTTTGTTTACACGCACCGGAAGCACTGCATTGGGATGTGTAATATGTTTGAATTCATTTCTGGATATCTTAGCCAATATCAATAAACGGATGCATTTCATTCCTCCTGTAGTACTTCCTGCGCAAGCTCCTATAATCATAATAACGGTTAGTGTACCCCACAGCACAGAAGGCCATGTCATATAGTCTGCTGTTGCAAAGCCGGTAGAAGTGTGCAGGGAGGCTACCTGAAAAAGCGACTTACGAAAAGCCTCTTCAACTCCCATTGAACTATTATAGTAAAGTACTATTGCGATGAAAGCGGTAAAGCCTATGACTGACCAGAGATACCATTTTAACTCGGCATCATGAATAAACTTCCTGAATTTACCGTTGACAAACAATAATAATAAGGTGAAATTTATACCCGATACAAACATGAATATAGAGATTACATATTCTATATAAGGAGAATGATAAAATTCAATGCTGGCCTGTTTGGTAGAGAAACCGCCTGTTCCCGTAGTAGCAAATGCATGGCAAATACTATCGAACACATCCATACCTCCCAGCATCAGTAAAATGATAAGTGCCCCTGTCAGTCCGGCATAAATACTCCAGATCCATTTGGCTGTGATACCAATACGCGGATGCACCTTATCGTGTGTGGGGCCACTGGCTTCGGCAGCAAATACCTGAATACCACCTACTCCGAAAATGGGAAGTACGGCGATTGTAAAAAATACGATTCCCAATCCTCCGATCCACTGCGTCATGCTGCGCCAGAAAAGAAGTCCGTGTGGCAGTCGCTCGATGTCATCCAGTATGGTTGCTCCTGTGCTGCTGAAACCGGACATTGTTTCAAAGAAAGCATTTGTGACAGAGGGTATATAGCTACTCAGATAAAATGGCAACATGCCGAAAAGTGAGAAAGCTACCCAGGCTACACTGACGATGACATATCCGTCACGACGTCCCAAGCGTTTTTCTGCTCCCCGTCCGATAAGAAGTAACAGAAATCCTACACATGCCGTAATACCCGCCGATTGCAGGAAGCTTGGCAGGTCGTCTCCCCGATAGAGCAATGACACTCCTCCGCAACACAACAACATAGCTGTCTCTATTAATAACAGAGACCCTATGATGCGATATATCATTTTTGAATTAATCACGTTGTTTAATTGAAAGTTGAAAATTGAAAGTTGAAAGTTGAAGATGGCTGTGCAGTGTGTTTGCTTTGTGCTTTCTTAATTTTTTAGGTCCTCTTTTCTTATTGATCATTACTCCTACGCTACATAGCCATTTTCAATTTTCAACTTTCAATTTTCCATTAATTAAAGTATTTCTCGATTTTCTTTATCATCATACTCAAGCAGAACACCACTACGTGATCTCCTGCATTTACTTGTGTGTCACCGGTCACTAATATACCTTCTCCGTTACGGATCATACCTCCAATGGTGGTTCCTTTGGGCAATCCTAAATCCTTGATGAGATGTTTGGTTACTTTAGAACCAGCTTTAACTGTAAATTCAGCTACATCTGCGTTGGCAAATGTAAGGCATTTTACATTACTGACATCTGCGTCCAGCATCATTTGATAGATATGGCTGGCGGCAATCATCTTTTTATTGATGACTGTACCGATATCCAAGCTCTCTGCCATACCGATATAGTCGATATTCTCTACCTCTGCTACTGTTTTGTCAACACCCATACGTTTGGCTGCCAGGCAAGCTAGAATATTCGTTTCCGAATTTCCGGTCAACGCTACGAAAGCCTCTGTGTTTTTTAATCCTTCTTCGATAAGTAGATCCATGTCGCGTCCGTCTCCGTTGATAATCATGGTACGGTCGTCCAGTAATTCTGTGAGTCGGTTGCAACGACTGATATCATTATCTACGATTTTCACTTGCATGTAATCCGGCACATATTGGGCTGTACGTACGGCAATACGGCTTCCACCCATAATCATTACATTACGCACATCGGCGTAATCTTCCTTACCCGCTATCTTACGTATGTAGGGAATGTATTTACGGGTGGTAGTGAAATAGACGATGTCATTCAGTTTAATAACATCATCTCCCCGGGGGATGATTGTATCCGTACCTCGCTTGATGGCTACCACGTGATAAGGAATAGTGGGGCCACCTAACTGGTGAAGCGGTATATTCAGAATTTCGGCTTTTTCACGCATTTTGGCACCGATCAAGATAAGCGCTCCGCCACAGAACTCCCACCACTGGCGTACCCAGCTCATTCTCATAGATGATACTATTTCTTTGGCTGCCAGCATTTCGGGGTAAATCAATGAGTCTACGCCTAATTTCTTGAAAAACTCTTTGTTTTTGGGCAACAAGTATTCGTAGTTATCAATGCGGGCTACTGTTTTCTGTGCTCCCAGATTATGAGCCAGCATACAGGCTGTCATGTTCCGGCTCTCGTCCGGGGTGACTGCTACAAACAGATCGGCTTCCTTTACTCCTACCTCTTTCAGTCCGGAGATGGAAGAAGGGGAGGCGGTGACAGTCATGAGGTCAAAGTTATTACTCAACGCGCTGAGTTTCTCTTCGTCGTCGTCCATCAATATGATATCCTGCTTCTCGCGGGATAATAATTTGGCGAGGTGTGTGCCTACATTACCGGCACCGGCTATGATTATTTTCATTTCTGCTTATTGCTGTTCTTTTTTTGTTTTAAGTATTAAACAAGTCTTGAAACGCAGATTAGCATAGATTAACGTAAAGAATATCTTTCCTCAAATATAACGTAGCCTTACCGTCTGCGAAAATTTGCGTTAATCTGCGTTTTAATTTATTTCCAGCACTTACTTTATACTCCATCATGGCACGTACTTTTTTCTCTTCAAACAGCTTGATAGCTTCTTTCTTTGTCATCTTTCTTCCACTTTTTCATTTTTTCTACTTCTCCCTTCTCTAACTCCTTCACTATTCCTTCTTCATCCAATCCGCAGAGTGCATACAACTGTGCAACTGTTCCATGTTCTACGAAATGATCTTGTATACCTATGCGTCGTATTTCGGGAGTGTATTCGTGATCTGCCATAAACTCCAACACCGCACTGCCCATACCTCCGGCTCTGATTCCGTCTTCTATGGTCACGATGTGTCTGAATTGTTTCCCTATTTCATGAAGTAGCTCTTCATCCAGTGGTTTAAGAAAACGCAGGTCATAATGGGCAATACTTCTTCCGGGCTGTTCTTTCTCCACCCGCGCTATGGCTTTGGCGGCTGTATTACCTATGGGACCAATGGTGATGACAGCCAAGTCGTTTCCTTCTTTCAGTTTTCTTCCACGTCCTACAGGAATTTCCTCCAACGGACATTTCCAGTCTACCAATACTCCTCGTCCGCGTGGATATCGTATCACGAATGGTCCTTTATCCGGCAGTTGGGCGGTATACATCAGCTTGCGCAATTCGTGTTCGTTCATGGGCGATGCTACGGTGAGGTTGGGTATCGGACGCATATACGCTAAGTCGAACATGCCGTGATGCGTTGGGCCGTCTTCGCCCACCAGACCGGCGCGGTCGAGACACAACACCACCGGCAGTTTCTGAATAGCTACATCATGAATTACATTGTCATAAGCCCGTTGCATAAAAGAGGAGTAAATATTGCAGAAAGGCAGCATACCGTCCTTTGCCATTCCTCCGGAGAAAGTCACGGCATGTCCTTCGGCTATACCGACATCGAATGCACGATCCGGCATCTGTTCCATCATATAGTTCAGGGAACATCCTGTAGGCATGGCAGGAGTGACTCCTACAATGCGCGGGTTTTGCTGCGCCAACTCAATCAGGGTATGTCCGAAGACATCCTGGAAGAGTGGTGGTAATCCGTTTGTGTCGGCAACCAGACGTTTTCCTGTTTTAGGATCAAACTTGCCGGGTGCATGCCAAATACCCGGGTGCTTTTCTGCCGGTTCGAATCCTTTCCCTTTCAGGGTGTGCAGGTGGAGCACTTTAGGCCCTTGCATATCTTTGATATCCCGTAGGATACGGGCGATATTTTTTACATCATGTCCGTCCACTGGCCCGAAATAGCGGATGTTCATTCCTTCAAAAATATTCTGTTGCTGGGCAACAAGTGATTTCAGGCTGTTCCCCAGGCGGATGAGTGCTTTCCGGCGATCTTCGTTCAGCAGTCCTATTTTGAAAAGCAGGCGTGAGATTTTGAACCGTAATTGATTGTAGCGGTTGGAGGTGGTCAGGTTGAACAGGTATTGTTTCATTCCACCTACGCTACGGTCAATAGCCATGTCGTTATCATTCAGTATGATAAGCAGGTTGTTTGGGGTAGCCGATGCATTGTTGAGCCCTTCAAAAGCCAGTCCGCCACTCATTGAACCATCGCCGATAACAGCTACTACGTGGCGGCCCAGTTCTCCTTTTTTCATGGCTGCCACTGCCATACCCAACGCAGCCGAAATGGAATTTGAGGCATGCCCACAAGTAAACGTATCATATTCGCTCTCTTCGGGCGATGGGAAGGGACGGATGCCTCCCAGTTTCCGGTTGGTGGAGAAGGTGTCGCGGCGTCCGGTGAGAATTTTGTGTCCGTAAGCCTGATGTCCCACATCCCAGACGATGCGGTCATAAGGTGTATTGAATACATAATGCAGAGCCACCGTGAGCTCCACCACCCCCAGACTGGCGGCAAAATGGCCCGGGTTGCAGGAAACTTCTTTAATAATGTCTTGCCTTAGTTCGTCACATACTTCAGGCAGTTGTTCAGGCGTGAGCCGTCGCAAATCTTCGGGAGTATTCAGGGCGTTTAGCAAGTTATATGTGGGTTCATTTTTCATGTTCTGACTGAATTGATATGCAAAAATACGAAAAGAAAAGGAAAGACGTTCTTTTTTAATTGGAAAAAGCAGAAATGATGTTTTTTTGTATAAATTAATGTAAATACGTGCTGGAGATTTCTGCAAATGTACTGTTGTAGTACAGCTCTTTTACAAATAGAAACAATAAAATGACATGAAAAACGAAACAGACTTAGCGTGCTCTTTTATATAAGATTCCAAACGGGATTTTTACATACCCCTTCGCTCCGATCAGAATACTTTGGTATGATACCGATCATATTATTGAAAAAGGTATAAAAGAATATGAGTTGAATTGTTTATTGACCTCTATCTGGTAGGGGCGGGGACTTTACTTTTCGGCAGTCCTTTTTCTATGCTATTTGTGGTTCTTTGGCAATTTAGTTGAAAGATTTATTTTTGTACGGTTCTGAATGTTCTATGATAGAAATATACAGTACATGCCTATTTACAATTTGACAAAGTGATATTCCTGATCCTCTGTAATCCTCTAATTTAAGGGAGGGTTCTCACAAGTGATAAAAATCTTCGTCATTTCCGGTTTTGATTATTCCCATTGTACGGTTTGCAGAGGATTACATGATAAAAACATCTTATTTCTTGGGATATTCATTGCATAATTTAGGTTTATGAATTTTTTGATTATACTTTTAATAGTTAAGATTGGAGCGAATTTACTTGTCAGTTAGCGTCGGAAAACGTTATTTAAGACGGTTTTATTTTTTCTCGTAGAGAAACCGAACTTATCATAGCGGGAAAATCAGGATAACATGCCGACTAAATGTGCATAACTATCCAAAAGTGAAAAAATATACAACGCAACACGCATAATAATTTATATTGTTATGCAGTTTATTCTCCAGTTACAGCAATAATTAGAATAAGGGTGTCATGGAAATTAGCCATATAAGAATAAAAAGACAGGCTAACTGCATTTTTTGAAACATTTATTAATTCCATCCTGACATTTCACTCAATGTTAACAAGATTGGCTCATCAGTCTATTAAGGTTCTGTTTCTAACTAAATTGACGAAGAATCCTATTTCTTATTCATTTCGAATACTATATCTTCCATTGAGATACCTTCGCAAGGTTTTCCATTGAGTTTAGCACTTTCAACTATCAGTTTAAATTTCAGTGTCTTGTCTTGATAGGTGAATATTCCTTTGTCCGTAGCAGAAATCGTTGCTTCTATTTCCATAACATCCGGTTGGCCTTCTTCTTTAGAAGGAATTTCGATTGTAAATTTCAGAGGTTTAGGATCTAAAGTCTGCAATATTTGCGTGTAACCTTCATTGAATGCCGGTTTGTAACCTACTTTATAACTGATATCACCTGCGAGTTCAATGATTTCGGGTGCTTTCTCTTCTCCCACAATGTTGGTTATCAAGACATCAGTCGGGAATTTTCCGAAGTAGATTGTATCTTCTTTGAGCGTGGTCTCCACTTCTATTTGGGGAATTGGGGTTGGTGAAGTGCTCGATTCAATGAATGTAATGTTTGCTTTACCCGCATAGCTACCTTCTACATCCTTTACGGATATCACTTCGGGCGTATTTCCGTCGTTACTGCAGGCAGTAAATGTCGTTATGCCGAATGTCAATGTCAGGGCGGCGATAGCAGTTTTGCTATAATTGGTTACTCTCAGGAGATGGTTTACCCTTATGCTTTTCGAGTTATTTACGATTTTCATTTAGATAAAAATTAGCTTATTATTTCAATAAATTAAGGTGTACGTACGATTATATAAATGTTGGCTTTGAAGAAATACTGCACCTTATCGGCTAAAAAACTTATCTGCCTCTTCTCTGTTTCGGAGTTTTTCTATATTTTCGCCGTATTAATAATGTGCCGATTATCATTTGGTGTGGTTTCGTAAAATACAACGTAGCCAATCGGCACATTAGCATATTATTCAATTGGTATATTATTATGAACTTTACCACCCTCGTTGAATTACCCAAAGGATTGCCACCTATCACTCATGCCCGGCAATTATTACTGTTAGGGTCCTGTTTTGCAGAGAATATCGGCAATCTGCTGAAAGATAATTTCTTTCGTTGTGATATCAACCCTTTTGGGATATTATATAACCCGTTATCTGTCTCGGAGGCATTAAGACAAATACTTTCGGGAAAAACATATACGACTTCCGATTTATTTTTCTTTCGCGACTGTTGGCATAGTGCGATGCATCACGGAGCATTTTCGGCGGCATTGCCGAATGATGTATTACAGAATATCAATACGCGCTTGCAACAGGCTCATGCCCGAATAAAGGATGTCGATTGGCTGCTGCTCACCTGGGGAACAGCCTGGGTGTATGAACAGGGAGAAAATAAACGCATTGTATCAAACTGCCATAAACAGCCGGAAAAGTTATTTGTACGCCGAAAGCTTACAGTTGAAGAGATCGTGAAGGAATATACATGCCTGCTTCGTGAACTTCGGGAACAGAATCCCGGCTTGAAAGTACTTCTTACTGTTAGTCCCATCCGGCATATACGCGATGGCATGCATGCCAATCAGATTAGTAAAGCCACCCTGTTGCTGGCTACCGAACAACTACAAACTCTTTTCCCTGAATTCGTTTTCTATTTTCCTTCTTATGAGATTGTACTTGACGAGCTTCGCGACTATCGTTTTTATGCCGATGACATGTTGCATCCGTCTCCCGTGGCTATCCGTTATTTGTGGGAACGTTTTTCCGAAGCTTTCTTCTCTGATGAAACGAAAAAGATTATGGAAGAATGTGAAAGTATCCGCAAGGCGCAGGCACACCGCCCCTTTCATCCGGGCTCAGAGGAACATAAAAGATTTTTAGGACAAATTGTGTTAAAAATAGAACGACTTAACCGAAAATACCCGTACTTAGAGTTTGAATAATGTAGAAATAATATGCCAATGTGCCAATATGCCAATTGGCTGCGCTATATTTTCCGAAGATATGCCGAATGGTACATTGGCATATTTGCACATTATTAAATTGAATAATTATTATGTTGTATACGATTGAAACTATAACCGAATGTATAGGTGCTCGCAGGGTGGTACCCATGAAGCAACTATTGACTGGCTGTTGACTGACAGTCGTTCTCTCAGCTTCCCCGAAGAAACTCTTTTTTTTGCCCTGACTACCAAACGAAATAAAGGAGCACGTTATATTCCTGAGCTTTATGAACGTGGTGTACGAAATTTTGTTGTCACTCAGGAAGAGTTTAATGAATTGACAGTTGACAATGGACAATTGACAATTGCTATGCAGCATGCAGGCAGCGCAACAACTGTCAATTGTCAACTGTCAACTGTCAATTTTCTAATCGTCGGTAATCCTCTGAAGGCTCTTCAGAAGTTGGCGGAACTACATCGTGAACGATTTCAGATACCGGTTATCGGCATTACCGGAAGTAATGGAAAAACGATTGTAAAGGAGTGGTTGCATCAATTGTTGAGTCCGGATCGGGTGATTGTACGTTCGCCTCGTAGTTATAATTCTCAGATCGGCGTTCCTCTCTCTGTATGGCAGATGAATGAAGAAGCTGAATTGGCAATTTTTGAGGCTGGTATCTCTGAGATGGGAGAGATGCGTGCTTTACAGAATATGATAAAGCCAACTATTGGCATCCTGACTAATATTGGCGGGGCACATCAGGAGAACTTCTTTTCTTTGCAGGAGAAGTGTATGGAAAAACTGAGTCTTTTTAAAAATTGCGATGTCGTAATTTACAATGCCGACAATGAGTTGATAAGCAATTGTGTGAGTAAGTCAATGCTCACTGCCCGTGAGATAGCATGGAGCTGCCGGGATGCAGAACGTCCTTTGTATATAAGCAGGGTGGTAAAAAAGGAAGATCATACGGTAATTTCTTATCGTTATCTGGAGATGGACAATACCTTCTGTATTCCTTTTATTGATGATGCTTCTATTGAAAACTCACTGAATTGCCTTGCTGCCTGTCTTTATCTGATGATGCCTGCCGATCAGATCACAGAACGAATGGTGCGGCTCGAACCTGTGGCCATGCGTCTTGAAGTGAAGGAAGGAAAACATGGATGTGTACTTATCAATGATAGTTATAATTCCGATCTGGCATCGCTTGATATTGCTCTTGACTTTCTCGTAAGGCGCTCTGAAGTAAAAGGAAAAGGGATGAAACGTACACTCATCCTGTCGGATATATTAGAGACCGGACAGAGTACCACGACTCTTTATCGTAAGGTAGCCCAATTGGTACAAAGTCGTGGCATTGACAAAATAATAGGTGTGGGACCGGAGATATTTTCCAGTGCTGCCCGTTTTGAGATAGAGAAGTACTTCTTCCATACTACGGAAGAGTTGATGGAGTCGGATGTGTTTCAAAATCTGCATGATGAGGTGATATTGATTAAAGGTTCCCGTGCATTCAATTTTGATCTTGTTTCTGACAGGTTGGAGTTGAAAGTACACGAAACGATACTGGAGGTAAATCTGGGGGCTATGGTGGCCAATCTGAATCATTATCGCTCTATGCTTCAGCCTGCAACAAAAATGGTATGTATGGTTAAGGCTTCGGCCTATGGAGCCGGTTCTTATGAGATAGCCAAAACATTGCAGGAACACCAGGTGGATTACTTGGCCGTGGCCGTGGCCGATGAAGGAGCGGAACTGCGTAAAGCGGGTATTACTTCTTCTATTATGATTATGGATCCGGAATTGACTGCATTCAAGACAATGTTTGATTACAAGCTCGAGCCTGAAGTTTATAACTTCCACTTGCTCGATGCGCTGGTAAAAGCGGCGGAGAAAGAAGGCATTACAAACTTCCCGGTACATATCAAACTTGATACGGGCATGCATCGTTTGGGTTTCTCCGAAGAAGAAGTGCCTGTGCTGATACGTCGGTTGAAGAATCAGAATGCACTGATTCCGCGTTCGGTATTCTCCCATTTTGTAGGGAGTGATTCTCCTCAGTTCGATGTTTTTACACGTGGTCAGATTGAGATATTCGAACGGGCTTCCAAAGAGCTGCAGGCTGCTTTTCCGCATAAAATCCTGAGGCATATCTGTAATACGGCAGGAATAGAACGTTTTCCTGATGCACAATTTGATATGGTTCGGTTGGGTATAGGACTTTATGGAGTCAGCCCGATTGATAACTCTATTATAAATAATGTCAGTACGCTTAAAACTACTATTCTGCAGATACGGGATGTGCCCGCAGAAGATACGGTGGGATATAGCCGGAAAGGACATCTGACCCGGGCTTCGCGTATTGCTGCTATTCCGATTGGTTATGCAGACGGGTTGAACCGTCATTTAGGGTGTGGACATGCTTATTGTATGGTGAATGGGAAGAAAGCGCCTTATGTGGGTAATATTTGCATGGATGTCTGTATGATTGATGTAACCGATATCGATTGCCAGGAGGGCGATGCAGCCATTATCTTTGGTGATGAACTGCCTATAACTGTGCTTTCGGATACATTGGATACTATTCCTTATGAAATCCTCACAAGCATCTCTACGCGGGTGAAGAGGGTGTATTATCAGGAATAAGAAATGGAGAAGGGAGAAGGGAGAATGGAGAAGTGCCATGCGGCCTAATAGCGCAGTCTCTTTCCTTCTCCCCTCTCCATTCTCCCTTCTCCATTTCCTTTAACTCCATAAAGGAGTTAAAGGTTTTGTCCTCTGTGGTGAAATCACTATATTTGTCCCGAAAAACTTATATATACTATATATCTTATGATAAACTTGTTATTATTAGGCTTCCTGCCCAGTGGTTCCGAATGGATTATTATTGCACTTGTAATTCTGTTACTTTTTGGTGGAAAGAAAATTCCCGAGCTGATGCGTGGCCTTGGTAAAGGTGTGAAAAGCTTCAAAGACGGTGTGAATGAAGCGAAAGATGAAATCAATAAAGCGAAGGACGAGATTGACGAACCGGCTAAAACAACGGACAAGGATAAGAAATAACCATGGCTGAAATGACTTTCTGGGACCATCTGGATGAACTGCGCCGGGTGTTGTTTCGTGTCATTGGAGTCTGGTTTGTGTTGGCGGTGGGATATTTCATCGCTATGCCTTATTTATTTGACAGCGTAGTGCTGGCTCCTTGCCACAATGACTTCGTGTTTTATGATCTGTTGAGGTATATTGGTGAGAAGTTTGACCTGACGGATGACTTTTTTACGCAGGAATTCCAAGTAAAGCTGGTAAATATCAATTTGGCAGCTCCTTTCTTTATACATATGTCTACCGCTTTCTGGATGTCGGTAGTGACTGCTATGCCCTATATTTTCTTTGAAATATGGCGTTTTATCAATCCGGCACTTTATCCTAAAGAGAGGCGTGGTGTGAGGAAAGCGCTTAGTATAGGTACAGTTATGTTTTTTCTGGGTGTATTGCTGGGATATTTTATGGTTTATCCGCTTACACTTCGTTTCCTCTCCACTTATCAGCTTAGTACGGAGATCGAGAATGTAATCTCATTAAATTCTTATATAGATAACTTTATGATGCTGGTACTCTGTATGGGACTGGCGTTTGAATTGCCTTTGGTCACATGGTTGCTATCACTACTGGGGCTTGTCAATAAAACATTTCTTCGGAAATATCGCCGGCATGCAATTGTCGTGATTGTAATAGCCGCCGCTATCATTACTCCTACAGGTGATCCGTTTACATTGAGCGTTGTGGCAATTCCTCTCTATTTGCTCTATGAAATGAGTATCTTGATGATTAAGGATAAAAAGAGTGATTAGTGAGCAGTGATTAGTGATTAGTGCCATGCGGATCATAGCGCAGCTCACTAATCACTAATTACTAATCACTGCTCACTAATCACTACTCACTATCTCTCCCATCCTTTTTACCTTTCGGAGTCTGGGATGCTCGAGGTTTTCTACAACTTCGTGTTGCCACATCACCTCAAACGGTACATGTACCGCGTATCCGCCAATGGCTAATACCGGCTGGATATCTGATTTTAGGGAGTTACCTATCATCATGAATTTTTCGGGGGGTACTTGCAGTGTATTTATTAGCTTAGCATATTCTTTTTCGGTTTTGTCCGACATGATTTCTACATAATCGAAATAAGAAGCCAACCCCGAACGTTGCAATTTCCGCTGTTGGTCGAGCAGGTCTCCTTTGGTAGCTACTATTAGCCGATGACGATTGCTTTGTTTTAATGTTCGGAGGGTTTCTTCTACTCCTGGCAATAATTCTATCGGCATATTGAGCAGCGACTTGCCCAAAGACAGGATCTCGTTTATTATTTCGGCTGATACTTTGTGGTTACTGATACGCAGGGCAGTTTCTATCATCGACAGCGTAAATCCTTTTGCTCCATAACCATAACACTCTAAGTTATTCATTTCTGTTTTGAATAGTTCGGCAGAAATTTCTTTAGTGTCTTTGTATATGCTTAATAAATCGGCAAATTTCCGTTCAATCTCCTGGAAGAAAGGTTCGTTGCTCCATAGTGTGTCGTCAGCGTCGAATGCTATAATCTCTATATCTTTCATCTTTTTTGTATGTTTATGGCAAAAGTACATAATAATCTTCTAAATTAGCAAGATTGGAAAAGATTCCTTTGATAAGTACGTCTATCTTTGCAGTGTGAAATAATCAAAGAATATGGAGCAAAGAACATCAACAACTGAAGAGTATCACAGATGTGTCAATATTGTGATTGAGTACATTAACAATCATTTGGGTGAAGAGATTGACCTGGAAAAACTGGCCGAAATTTCCCATTTCTCACCCTATCATTTCCACCGCATTATGAAAGCGTTTTTGCATGAACCGTTGGGAGCATTTATTGTACGCACAAGGATCGAGACTGCAGCCCGGTTACTACGTTACAGTTCAATGTCTGTGAGTGATATTGCTTATCAGATAGGTTATGGTTCTCCTTCTTCGTTGTCGAAAATCTTTAAGCAGTTCTATGGTATTTCACCCAATGAGTATAGAAACAATAAAGACCACGTTATTATGAAACCATTAGAAATAAATCCGGCACTGGACGTGACAATGGAAGTACGCGAACAGCAACCGAAACAGGTAATTTATGTCCGATTGACAGGAGCGTATATGGCTCTGGCATATTGCGAAGCATGGAAGAAATTATATGCTTACGTGAGCGAAGAGAAAATAGATACCCGCTATATGGAATATATTTGTATCTACCATGATGATCCAAAGGTGACCGAACCGAAGAATCTGCGGACAGATGTCTGTTTTACTGTGCCCTCGCCTGCACAACCCAGAGGAGAGATTGGCGTGAAAGAGATTCCGGGAGGAAAGTACCTGATATTTCGCTACAAAGGACCTTATGCTAATTTGGGTGCCGTATATGACACTATTTACGGGCATTGGATACCACAGGGTGGCTATACAGTCAGCAATTCACGTGGGTATGAATCCTATCTGAATAGTCCGGAATCGACTCCTCCGGAAGAATTATTGACGGAAATATGTATACCGGTAGAATAGCCTATCCGAATGGATAATGAATACCATCTGGCATACTTCTCTTTGCGAGAAACATAAAAAGCCTCTTCTCTCGAAGGGGCTTTTCTTGTTTACTTGCCTTTAGATTGAAGCGAATTCAATGTATCATGAATTCTTTATGGCAGTAAACGTTAAAGCGAAAAAAAGGGAAGTCTCACGACTTCCGCAATTCTTCTAACCTTAAATCTAAATCTCTATGAAAAAAACGTAGCGCAAATATAGCGGTTTGTTCGCTATTCAGGTGTTAATAAACCGCATAAAGAAAGAATAAAGGCTAATGATTGCAAATGTTATTTAAAACAAACTTGCTTATTTGCCAGTTTTATCAGACTCAGATAGATAGGGTTTAGTTCCAGTAGATCAGGCACTCCGGTGATAAACATTTGTTTCCGGGCACGGGTCATGGCTACGTTTAATTTACGATCTATCAATATTCCATTATCTTCTGTCAGGTTTGAGAGAAATTTGAGCTGATAGGGGTAATTGACGCAAAATGAATAAATAATAATATCCCGTTCACTTCCCTGAAAACGCTCTACAGTATCAATCAATATTTCATTGAGTGCAGGGATGTTCAGCCGGGCTATTTCTTGTTTGATAAGTGCTATCTGACTGCGATAGGGGGTGATGATCCCCAAAGTACGTGTCGTATTGAAGTTCTCTGCTCCTTCTTTTTGATAGATTGTCAGAGCCAAACGGGCTGCGATACGGGCCTCGGAGTGATTCATTTTGGCGGAAGCACCTGCAGGTTCCGGTTCGGAGGGATAAAAAGCAAGGCGGGTAATGGCTGATGAATCTTCCTGTTGATGAGGGAGTCCTACAGGGAGTAGGCGCCCTTCGTAGAAAGTGTGGTTGGCAAAGAGGGCTACTTCCGGGTGCATACGTCCTTGCCGGCAAAGCATATCGAAGGAGAATTGACAATTGACAGTGGACAGTTGACAGTTAGGCAGTTGACAGTTGACAATTGACTGTGGACAGTTGCTGCGCTGTGTGCATGTTGCATCGCAATTGACCACTGTCAATTGTCCACTGTCAATTGTCAACTGTTCATTGTCCATTGTCAATTCTCTAACGGCTCGATAGAGACGTTCAAAGAGAGAGTCTTTGAGATTTGTCAACCCGATGGCACGCAACTGTTCGTCATGTACTTCTGATTGCTCTTCTCGTTGAAGAACTACGGCCGGCAGCTGCTTATGGTCTCCGATAAGGATGAATTTGCCAATGGCATCGTTGCCTGTTGTGTTACGTGCACAGAGAATACCTAACAACTGTGGTTCAAGAATTTGGGTGGCTTCGTCAATGATGGCTACATCAAACGTTTTTAGTCTGAACAATTCCGGTTTACCGGAGATAGAGGCTACTGTACCTACGAATATCCGGCAACGGGTGATCCTTTCCACCACTTCCGAACGGCGGCTACAGAGGGATAGTTCATTTTCTATCAGGTGGTTGCGATAGGCTTCGTCACAGGAAAGTTCACTACCGACACGGATAAAATCTACTTCAGGCTGTATGGAAGAGAGGGATTTACAGATTTCGTCTACAGCCCGATTGGTATATGATAGGAGAAGTATTTGCGTATTCTCTTCCTGATAGAAAGTCTCCACCATTTTTTTCAGGGCACAAGAGGTTTTTCCCGTGCCAGGAGGTCCTATCAGCAGAAAGTAATCCTGTGCTGCCTGTGCTTTGAGAGCAACACGGCTGAAGTCATCCGGTGCAGTAGAAATACGGGTGGAAAAAGTTTCATCGAAAGCGGGAAGACGCTGGGCAAGCAGCAAATCTCTGCGCTTTTGAGTGGCCGATGCAAAAGCCGACAATCCCTGATACATGCTTCGGAAAGTAGTGTCCATTGTATCATGTTCGATAGCGTACAGACTTTCAGGAGGAAGGACGGACGTATTTTGTTGGGTAGCTCTCAACCGGATGTGTATTTCATTTTCGGTGAGAGATTCTATGTTGGCTTTGAATACCATTTTATTGGTGACGTTGTCTGTATCCGTGTTGCGTTCGTATAAGACTATGGCATCCCCTTGGCGGAAATTAGGTAGAGCTTCTTCCCGGATGTCCCCTCTGGATAGGATAATACTTGCTTTGTGTTCATCGGCAGCATGGTTTTCTTTGATACGAAGGTCATATAGAATTTCTCCGGCCTCACATTTTTCAGCCAGTGTTGAAAGCCATAAAGCGGCTGCTCCTGTGCGGCCTTCATAATCTACATCACCTGATTTAGAGGTGTATAGCTCTTTGGTGATGAAGTTGTAGATTGTGTAAAAATAAGCCTGCTCCAAAGAAGAGAGTGCCGAGAGGCGTTGGGCAAATACATCAATGGAAGGACGAAGGAATTGTTCCCAGAAACGTCCATGAAGCCCTCGTTCATTTAGTGTTTCGGCATTGATTGACTGTAACTTTTGGGCTGTATATTCCGGACTGTTACGTAACTGAATACCATATTCGTCGGCTACAATGCGATTACGCAAATCGATAACCCGACGTACCATTGCCCATGACGGGCGGGCGGGATAGAGTAACGGATAACGCGTATATAGTAGGTAAGCTTTTACCCGGTGGTGATCCATTTTCATCGAATACTGGAGCACTGCCTGGTAGAGAAGCATCTGTACCTTATTATTTTCTTTGGGTTCTATTTTGTTACGGATACTGTATTCGTCACCTTTTCCGGATTTCATTTCGATGAATGATGACATATCCCGCTGCATGTAGTCCAGACGTCCCTGCAACCCCAATGCTTCGCAAATATAAGAAGGTTCCAGTACGGCATCTGTTTTATCCATTTCATAACCGGGGGCGTGGAAAGTATCGGTCACTACCTCCCGGATATGTTCAAAATGTTTTTTGCAGTCGTCAAAGAACTGCCGTTCTTTTTCCTTATCCTGTAAATCGGCACAAGCTGCCAGTTCGATAGGGTAACGGCGGAAAGCTTTCTGCATACACGAACGGTAGTCCACTTCTCCGTCCGCATGGATCCATTCGTCTAAAAAGAGGTTGGCAATATTTCCCAAGAGTAAGGGACGTGCATTCTCTATGGGTTGCAAACGTGCCAGCAGATAGTTGGCGGGATGGTGCCCGTAGTCGCGAAAACATTCTGCCAGCGAACTGATATCTATCAGGTAATCCGGTTCAAGAACGATGAAAGAGGGAGTGAGTATTCCTTCCTTATCAATAGCCACATCGAGGAGGTTGATTTGTGCATGTCGCCAGAGAAGTTTACAGGTTTCCGTGAACTCTTCATTTATTTGTGGAATGTTGTATCGCACTCGCAATGGTTCGTCGGTAATACTATCCAGCGGATTGACATATAAAAAGAATTCATCTGAATATTGAAAACAGACCCGCATTCTTTCTACTTGTTTGTGAGCCAGTGGAGCAACGATATAAGTAGCATCTGCCTTAGGGAGTAGCCGATACAATGTTTCGGGGATATCGGTTCCGGAAAGTTTCTTCAGGAAAAAGGCAATAGTTTTCGCATCACGCAGTAGTTTCTCTCGTTGGGGAACTTCTCTTCGGTTTAAAACAGCGTTTGAAGTGAGACGGAAGGTATGTAAACGGTTTTGTTCTGCAATGGATAATTCTATGCGTGCTGCTACGAAGCTGATTCGTGCGGACAGATCGGTCATTTGCAGACTTTCATTTGGCATTTGGCTACGACAAAGACGCTCGAGCAGGTCGCGCATTTGTTTATAAGCTATGCCGAGTTTGTCATCCTGAGTACAACAAGCAGTGAGCAGGATGTCGAAAGACTCTTTGATTTCCTCTTTTTCCATGGGGGACAAAGATAAGGAAAAAAAGAGCTGCATCAACCATTCGTTGACACAGCTCTTTGCTATTTATAAATCTTGTGTGTGAAAGATTATTCCAGTACGATAGGTTTGTATTTCGGTACCAAAGCTTTCATTACAATCCAACCAACAAGATAGGCTACTGCGCAAACGCAGAAGATAATGAAATAACCGGCTGGTTTACCGGAGAATCCCATGAATTCCATAGCCGGACGTACAAACTGTGCACCCTGAGCCAGCAAGTCTGGTGTCATTTCCACTTCGTTTCCGTCTACAATTGTTGAACCGGAAGCATATACAAATAAGTTACCTGCTACTTTCTGAAGGATCATAGAGCCGAAACCACCAGCCATACCACCGATACCGGTAATACTTGCAATAGCTGTTTTGGGGAACATATCACTTACAGTAGAGAAGATATTTGCTGACCAGGACTGGTGAGCGGCACCACCTATACCAATCATAATAACAGGAAGCCATGGAGAGATAGTACCCAGCGGTTGAGCCAGCAATACTACCAGCGGGAAGAATGCGAAAATCAACATCGCTTTCATACGGGCTGCATACGGTTCATACCTGTTTTATTAATAAAGATAGTAGGAAGTTTACCTCCATAGATAGACAACATGGTGATTGCATACAACGTAAAAATCAATCCCATACCCAAACCACTTGAAGTCTTGATACCGAACTGTGTGAACAGATAAGAAGGAGTCCAGAAGAGGAAGAACCACCATACGCCGTCTGTCATAAACTTGCCGAAAGCGAATGCCCAAGTCTGTTTGTAACTGAAACACTGCCAGAATTTCATCTTCTTTTCGTTCTTTTCCTCTACATAAGTACCACCTATTTCGTGTTTGTCCTGTTCGATGTATTCCAACTCAGCCTTATTCACGTGTTTACTCTTTGCGGGAGGAGTATACATGAATACCCAGAAGCCCATCCAGATGAAACCAAGGGCACCAATAACAATGAATGCCATTTCCCAACCCCAGAATTTAGCAAGAACTGGAATGGTTAACGGAGCAATCAACGCACCGATAGAAGCACCGGCATTGAAGATAGAAGTTGCATAAGCGCGGTCCTTCTTAGGGAAATATTCGGCCGTTACTTTAATAGCTGCAGGGAAGTTACCGGCTTCACCGAGTGCCAATACGCAGCGGGCAGCAGGAAGCAATACATACTAACGGTAGCAATAGTGACTACAACAGTACCTGTTGCAGCAGCTAGCTCAGCAGCACTGTGAAGACCCACTACATGCTCAGTTACTATACCGCAGACTGCATGAAGACATGCACCTAGTGACCATACACCGATAGCCCAAAGGAAACCTTTCTTTGTTCCCATCCAATCAACGAAACGTCCTGCAAACAACATGCAGATTGCATATACAATGGAAAATACAGAGGTAATAGTACCGTAATGTGATTCGTCCCAGTGGAATTCAGGTTTGATAAATTCATCCCACGTCAGCGATAGCACCTGACGGTCGAGGTAGTTTACTGTTGTCGCGAAAAATAACATAGCGCAGATGGTCCATCTGTAGTTTGTCATTTTACCCATCGCATTTTGAATTGTACTCATGATAAATGATTTAAAATTATTAGTTCTGATTCTGGGGTCAAAAATACACATTATTTGATGTAAATCAACATATTTATTGTCTCTTTTGCTGTAAATTTTGTCTGAATACTACCAAAATTGTCCAAAAACGCTAAAAAACTACGTTATCGCACACGAATTTAATGTTTGCGCGCACGAAAACTTATAAATACACTATTTGAATCGAAATCTACACACCGTATAAAAAAAGACTCGCTATCTTTGTCCCATTAAAGGAATAAATCTAATTACCGATAACCAAAATGAGAATGAAGAAGAATTCGATTTGTAAAATTTTTGTCCTGGGAACTTTGCTCTGTTCTGTTTCTCTGTCTGCTCAGAAAGTAAGTGATAAACTGCCTTGGTCCGTTCGAATGACGGAGTCGGAGATGATTCGTTGTCCCGAATCCTGGCAACTCGATTTTCAGCCTAAACTGAAATGGGACTACTGTCATGGACTGGAGCTTCAGGCAATGCTCGATGTATATGATGCATATGGTGATAAAAAAATAGTTGATTATGCACTGGCATATGCTGATACGATGATTCATAATGATGGTAGCATTGTTACTTATAAATTGCATGAATACAATATTGACCGTCTAAATTCCGGGAAATTCCTTTTCCGTATTTATGAAGAGTCTAAAGATGAGAAGTATAAGAAAGCAATTGATTTGTTGCGTAGTCAGCTTGACACGCATCCACGCAATGAGGATGGTGGTTTCTGGCATAAAAAGATTTATCCCAATCAGATGTGGCTCGATGGTATCTACATGGCTTCTCCTTTTTACGCAGAATATGCTTTTCGCAACAATCAGGTGAAGGATTATGCAGATGTAGTGAATCAGTTTATTACTGTAGCCCGTCACACTTATGATCCGCAGAATGGGTTGTATCGCCATGCTTGTGATGTGAGTCGTAAAGAACGTTGGGCCGATCCCGTAACAGGACAATCGAAACATAGTTGGGGACGTGCTATGGGGTGGTATGCAATGGCTTTTGTAGATGCACTCGATTTCATTCCGAAACATGAAGCAGGGCGTGATTCAATGCTTGTTATCCTTAATAATATAGCAACTCAGGTGAAACGAATTCAGGATCCGAAAACCGGATTGTGGTATCAGGTGCTCGACAAGAGTGGTGAAAAAGGAAATTATCTTGAATCTTCCTGTTCGACTATGTTTGTGTATGCTCTATTCAAAGCGGTACGTATGGGATACATCGATCAGTCTTACCTGGATGTGGCATTGAAGGGGTATAAAGGGATTCTGGATAACTTTATCGAAGTAGACAATGACGGTTTGGTGACCATAACGAAAGCCTGTGCCGTTGCCGGACTGGGTGGAAAGAACTATCGTTCGGGAGATTATGATTATTATATTAATGAGACGATTCGTGATAATGACCCGAAAGCTGTAGGGCCATTCATTATGGCGAGTCTTGAGTATGAACGTTTACAGAAGAAATAATGAGAAGGTTAGTGAGAGTAGGTCTGTTGCTGCTGTTGGCTTGTATCGGAACGGTACAAGCACAGCAGAAACAAGATACGATTGTAGTGGCGCGTGATGGTACCGGAGAATATCGTACTATTCAGGAGGCGGTGGAGGCTGTTCGTGCTTTTATGGATTACACCGTTACTATATATATAAAGGATGGGATTTATAAAGAAAAACTGGTTATTCCTTCGTGGGTTAAGAATGTACAACTGGTAGGTGAGAGTGCCGAGGGTACTATTATTACGTATGATGATCATGCCAATATTAATAAGATGGGTACTTTTCGCACTTATACTATTAAGGTAGAAGGAAATGACATTACTTTCAAGAACCTGACCATCGAAAATAATGCAGCTCCGCTTGGGCAAGCGGTAGCGCTACATACAGAAGGTGACAGGTTGATGTTTATCCATTGCCGTTTTCTGGGAAATCAGGATACGATATATACAGGTAGAGAAGGGGCGCGTTTGCTGTTTACCAGTTGCTACATAGAAGGAACTACCGATTTTATCTTTGGTCCTGCTACTGCTCTCTTTGAGCGTTGCACTATCCATAGTAAGCGAAATTCTTATATAACAGCAGCTTCTACTCCTGAAAATGTAGCGTTCGGTTATGTATTCAAAAACTGTAAACTAACGGCTGCTCCCGGGGTAACTAAAGTGTATTTAGGGCGTCCCTGGCGTCCTTATGCATCTACTACTTTCCTCAATTGTGAGTTTGGAAGTCATATCCGTCCTGAAGGGTGGGACAATTGGCGCAATGAAGCAAATGAAAAGACAGCCCGTTATGCTGAGTTTGGAAATACCGGTGAGGGCGCTGTAACCGCCGGGAGAGTGAAGTGGGCAAAACAATTGACCCCTAAAGAAGCTTTGCGTTACACTATTGAGAATATTTTCACCGATAGTAGCAATTGGTATCCGTATAAATAGTTGAAAGAGCACAATATTTCCACATAATTAATCAGTTTCTACCCAACATAGAACGATATCTCCCATAGATTTGTATCCGATGATGGTATGAGGGTCCGTTGTTACCTTTTGATAACTATAAGAAGCATAGAAAATAGAATTCTACTCTTATATACCTATATACCTCTACAATTCCGTATTGGTGGAAAATCAAAAAATGGTAATTATAGAATAAAAGAGAAGTCTCCCCTCCGCAGTAAAGTCGTGATGACTTACGGGGATGATGTTCTTTGCAGAAGAGGGTGTACCAGTTTCCCTGTGCACCCTCTATTTCTTTTTATTTTAGGAAGTCTGCCCGCATCGGACTGAAGCAGTCAATCAGTATTCCGGCTTCCAGACAAATGCATCCGTGCTCTGCATCAGGTTCAATATATATACCGTCTCCGGTTTCTACTATCTGTTTTTCACCGTTTACGGTGAATTCGAATTTACCGCTTGCCACGTATGTAGTCTGAGTATGGTAGTGAGTATGCGGTGTTCCTATAGCTCCCGCTTCAAACTTTACCTTTACCAGCATCACTTGTCCGTCGTATCCCATAATCTGGCGAACAACCCCTTCACCTGCCGGTTCCCATACTTTTTCCTTCTCTAAAATGAATGTTTTACTTCTTGTTTTCATACTTCAAATTTTAAAAACCTGTCCAAATATACAATTATTCCACCTAAAACAACGGTTTTTATACGGCATTCAGCTAAAAACTCTGTAAGTTTGCACAACAATATAAATAAGTTCGACAAAAATGAAAAACAAACTGGTAGCTCTATTGAGCATCTTCTTTCTCTTATCTGCTTTTAAAGCAGATAAACCAGTGCTTACCATATTTATGATAGGCGACTCCACAATGGCTAACAAAAATATCACAGGTGGCAATCCGGAACGTGGGTGGGGGATGATGCTACCCGGATTCTTCAGTGAAGAGGTACGTATTGACAATCATGCGGTAAACGGACGTAGTTCTAAAAGCTTTATTGATGAAGGACGTTGGGACAAAGTGATTTCCCAGGTGAATAAAGGCGATTATGTTATTATTCAGTTCGGACATAACGATGAAAAGCCCAAAGAGGACCGGCACACTGTACCTGGAACAACTTTTGACGCTAATCTGCGCCGTTTTGTAAATGAAACCCGGGCGAAAGGAGGAATACCCATCCTTTGCAATGCAATTGTACGTCGTAATTTTGTCCGTCCGCTGGATGCAAGTATAACCAAGGATACACGCCACGATGCCGGAGAAACAGAACCGGTTCAGGAGGGTGATACTTTATTTGATACACATGGTGCCTATCTTGAGTCTCCCCGCAATGTGGCAAAAGAGTTGGGAGTGGCCTTTATTGACATGAATAAGATTACTCATGATCTGGTGCAGGGGTTGGGACCGGTAGAATCTAAAAAACTATTCATGTGGGTAGCCCCCAATAAAGTACCGGCTTTCCCGAAAGGACGTGAAGATAATACACATCTCAATGTATATGGGGGACGTGTAGTAGCCGGTTTGGCGGTAGATGCCATTGCAAAAGCAGTTCCTGAGCTGGCAAAGTATGTCCGTCATTACAATTATGTGGTGGCGCAGGATGGCAGTGGTGATTTCTTCACTATCCAGGAGGCTATAGATGCGGTGCCTGATTTCCGTAAGGATGTGCGTACTACTATTCTTGTTCGCAAAGGTATATACAAAGAAAAGGTGGTAATACCCGAGAGTAAGATTAATATATCACTGATAGGACAGGAAGGTGCTGTGATTTCTTATGATGATTATGCCAATAAGAAGAATGTTTTTGGAGAGACCAAAGGAACTTCCGGATCATCTACCTGCTATATTTATGCTCCTGATTTTTATGCGGAGAACATCACCTTTGAAAATACTGCCGGACCTGTTGGGCAAGCCGTAGCTTGTTTTGTTTCTGCTGATCGGATCTTTTTTAAAAACTGCCGGTTTCTTGGTTTCCAGGATACCCTTTATACATACGGAAAAAACAGTCGTCAGTATTATGAAGACTGTTATATAGAAGGTTCTGTCGATTTTATATTTGGTTGGTCTACTGCTGTCTTCAATCGTTGCCATATTCATAGCAAGAGAGATGGGTATGTTACAGCCCCTTCTACGGATGCAGGAAAGAAGTATGGCTATGTGTTCTATGACTGTACGCTCACTGCCGATGATGGCGTGAAAGGTGTTTATCTTTCCCGTCCATGGCGTCCCTATGCGCAGGCAGTATTTATTCGTTGCAATCTAGGCAAACACATACAACCTGCCGGATGGCATAACTGGGGGAAAAAGGATGCAGAGAAAACGGTATTCTATGCCGAATATGAGAGTTTCGGAGAGGGCGCCAATCCAAAGGGCCGTGCCACTTTCTCTCATCAGCTCAAAAATCTGAAAGGATACCAGATAGAAGAAACCTTAGTTGGAGAAGATGGATGGAATCCGGTAAAGAATGGAAATGCATTGGTAAAAGTAGTGCGATAATAAAAGTAAATGCGAATGTTGAAACGAATCTGCTTTTGCTTATTGATCTTTGTTTCATTAGCAAGTACGGCACAAGAGGTGTCTTCTTATGAAATAGAGAAAGATTATCCTGTTTTCCTCGATCAGATAAAACAGGAGCTTACCTATCCTATGGCTTGGGGAAATAGTCCGTTGAAGGATTTTCCCATTTGGCGGAAAACCGCTCGTGCTACTGTATTGGAAGCCATGTTAACTCCGCCTCCTGTTGCCAGCAAATATGATATGGAGGTAGTGTCTATAGAGCATCGTTCCGGATATGAAGCCCGTAAGATTCGTTTCAATCTTTCTGCCTATTCCCGTGTACCTGCCTATTTATTGGTACCTGAGGGGGAAGGACCTTTTCCTGCCGTCGTATTACTCCACGACCACGGAGCGCATTTCTCCATTGGAAAAGAAAAAATGATTCGTCCTTTTGGTGTCGATTCTCTTGTGTTGTCGGACGCTGACAAATGGGTACATCAATGTTATGATGATCAGTATGTAGGTGATTATCTGGCTTCCAAAGGCTACGTAGTGATTTCTATTGATGCCCTTTTCTGGGGAGAACGCGGGCGTAAGGAAGGCGTACGTTATGAAAGTCAGCAGGCATTGGCTTGTAGCTTTGAGATGTTGGGACGTAGTTGGAGTGGATTTATCTCTTATGAAGATATGTATACCACCGATTTTTTAGCTTCTTTGGAAGAAGTAGATGCCGGTCGAATCGGTTGTATGGGATTCTCGATGGGTGCCTATCGATCCTGGATGCTTTCGGCTCTGTCTGATAAAATAAAAGCCGGAGCGGCTGTTTGTTGGCTTACTACGACGGAGTATCAACTTTCTCCCGACTATGGGCGTGGTAAAGGAGATTCTAATTATGCCAATGTGCTTCCCGGATTAAGGCGCTATCTGGATTATCCGCACATTGCTTCTATAGCCTGCCCCAAAGCGATGCTTTTTTTTAACGGACGGAAGGATAAACTTTTCCCGGTTCTGGCTGTAGAAGATGCTTATGCACAGTTGCACCGGGTCTGGAAGAGCCAGTCTGCCGATGATAAACTGATTACTAGACTATGGGATTTACCTCACTTCTGTAGTAAAGAGATGCAGGAGGAGATACTGGCATTCTTTAATAAGCAACTTGCAAATTAAATTCCTGCTTAGATTCTGTGCACTGAGAAAAGAAACGTACCTTTTTGAGAAAGCACAAAGCTGTTTTTAGCTTGTAGCTTACCACATTACCTGCTCCTTCTCATGCTAATACCTTGTTAAAAAGTACACAAAAATGGAGTGAAATTCGGTTTAATTTGTATCTTTACAGCATGGAAGTTTATAAAATGATGAGAAGAATCTTATTTCTGATAACATTTTTGAGTATCGCGCTGGCGACTGATGCCCAGCGTAGCTGTTTCTTCACCCATTATTCTTCGGAGGAAGGTCTGTCTCAGAACACTGTAATGAGCATTTTGCAAGACCATAAAGGCAATCTCTGGTTCTCTACCTGGGATGGGATAAACCGCTTCAACGGATACTCTTTTAAAACCTATAAGGCACGCCAGGGAAGTTTTATCAGCCTGACTAACAATCGTGTAGACCGAATGTACGAAGACCCCAGCGGTTTTTTGTGGTTGCTGACTTATGATAACCGTGCTCATCGTTTTGATCCGCGTACGGAGACTTTCGAACAAGTGCCTGCTGCCGGCCAACCGGGGAGTACTTCCAATGTAAATACGATCACTGTACTTCCTTGCGGAACCGTTTGGCTGCTCACCGAAAATGATGGTGCCATTCGTGTGACTACTCTTGCAGGGACAAATCATCTCTCGACTGATATTTATTCGGCAAAATCCGGTCTTTTCCCTGCTACGAAAGTTTTTAAAGTATATCAGGATGCTAACAATAATGAATGGATACTGACGGATAATGGTTTAGGGCTGATTCGTCCGGGAGAGAAAAATCCGGTTTCTTATTTTGTAGAGACTAAAGAACGGTTTTCTGATCCTAAACAGGCATTTTACGCTGTACAGGAGGATGATACGGAGATTTGTTTTGGTTCGGATAGAGGGCGCGTGTGGCGTTACCAAAAAAAGAACGGCCAGTTTGAGTTACTTGAACTTCCTACCCGTTCGCGTATTGCTGCTATCAGCGCGGTGGGGGGGATAAGGTCGTTATAGCCACTTCTACCGATGGTTTTTTTACCTACAATCTGAAAACTAAAGAACACGTACATTATTCTCATATTACTTGTCGTAATTTGCCTTCCGCACCTATTATTTCAGCTTATGTAGACAAATCTTCAGAAGTATGGTTTGAACAGGAAGAACCCGGAGTAGTGGTGCATTTTAATCCGATTACCGGAATATTAAAACGGGAGCAGATACGTGTAGAACCTACTGCTGCCGATCGTTCGCGCCCTTCCTTTCATATTCACGAAGATACTAATGGATACCTTTGGGTGCACCCTTATGGTGGAGGTTTCTCTTTTTACGACCGTAAAGAGCAGTGTCTTGTACCTTTCTATGATGAGTTAGGAAGTAGCGATTGGCGTTTCTCCAATAAAATTCATTCTACTTTTTCGGACAAACAGGGTAATCTGTGGATATGTACTCATTCAAAGGGATTAGAAAAGGTTACTTTTCGATCGGTTCAGTTTAGTATGCTGACTCCCGAAGAACATAGTTATGAATCATTAAGCAATGAAGTACGTGCACTTTGTGAGGATAAACATAAAAATATATGGGTTGGATTGAAAGACGGGCGTCTTCGTGTGTATGATGCAAACCATAAATATTTGGGCTTTCTGACCGAAACAGGTAATGTTTCACTTTCCGGTGTACCAATGAAAGGTACGGTTTATGATATAACACAGGATTCCAAAGGAGTACTTTGGATTGCTACAAAGGGAGATGGACTGGTACGTGCCGAGTCGGTTGCACCCAATGGACTATCTTACAAACTATCCCGTTACCGGTATGATGAAGATGATATGTATAGTCTGAGTAATGATAATGTGTATTGCGTTTATGAGGACCATAACGGAAGAATTTGGGTAGCAACCTTTGCCAACGGAATTAATTATATATCAAAAGACAAAGCAGGTAATACTATTTTCGTTAATCACCGTAATAACCTAAAAGGATATCCGATTGATCTTTGCTATAAAACCCGTTTTATTACTTCGGATAACAATGGACATCTCTGGGTGGGAACCACAGCCGGAGCAGTTGCCTTTGATGAGAATTTTAAAACTCCCGAAGAGATTCAGTTCCATCACTTCTCCCGTAATCCGAATGATGCAAAGAGCCTGAGTAATAATGACGTGCACTGGATTATTGCTACGAAAAAGAAGGAGCTCTACCTTGCTACTTTTGGAGGAGGTCTCAACAAACTTCTTTCCATTGACAAAAATGGAAACGGAGTATTCAAGTCTTATTCTGTACTTGATGGATTGCCTTCTGATGTGCTGCTTTCCATTCGTGAGGATCAGAAGCAGAATTTATGGATGAGTACGGAGAATGGTATTAGTAAATTCATTCCCGGCGAAGAGCGTTTTGAAAATTATGATGACCGTAGCATCACTTTCCGTGTACGCTTCAGTGAAGCAGCTTCGGCTGTTACCTCCAAAGGAAAAATGCTTTTCGGTGCCAGTAATGGTATTTTCATGTTCGATCCTGATTCTATCAACAAGAGTCGCTTTGTACCTCCCATTGTATTATCTAAGTTAGTGATAGCCAATCAGGACATTGTTCCGGGCGAAGGATCAGTATTGAAGGTAGGTTTGGATGATACAAAAGAACTGGTACTTTCTCATAAAGAAAATATTTTTGCCATTCAGTATGCAGCACTCGATTATACGAATCCACAGAATATTCAGTATGCTTATATTCTTGAAGGTTTTGAACATCAGTGGACGTATGCCGACCGGCTGCGTAATGCCACTTATACTAACTTGCCGAAGGGACACTATACATTTAAAGTACGTTCTACCAATAGTGACGGTGTGTGGGTGGACAATACCCGGTTTCTCGACATCGTAGTACTACCGTCATTCTGGGAAACCCCACTGGCCTATTTCCTTTATGTGTTGTTTATTCTGCTTGTGATCTTTGTGGCTGTCTATATCCTCTTTACCATTTATCGGTTGAAGCATGAAGTGTCTGTAGAACAGCAGGTTTCGGATATCAAGCTGCGTTTCTTTACCAATATATCTCACGAACTTCGTACTCCACTGACACTTATTGCCGGACCTGTAGAGTATGTATTGAAGAATTCTAAATTACCGGAAGATGCCCGTGAACAGTTGGTGGTTGTGGAGCGTAACACAAATCGCATGCTTCATCTGGTCAATCAGATTCTTGACTTCCGAAAGATTCAGAATAAGAAGATGAAGATGCAGGTACAGCGTGTCAATGTAGTAGCTTTTGTGCGTAAAGTGATGGATAATTTTGAATCATTGGCCGAGGAGCACAACATTGATTTTCTGTTTGAAACAGAAAAGGATGAACTTTACCTTTGGGTAGATGAAGATAAGTTAGAGAAGATTGTCTTTAATCTGCTTTCTAATGCTTTTAAATACACACCGGGCGGAAAATTGATCCGTGTGTTTATTCATGAAGATGAAGGAACAGTTTCTGTAGGAGTACAGGATCAAGGTATTGGTATTGCTGAGAATAAGAAGAAATCTCTTTTTGTCCGCTTTGAAAACCTGGTAGATAAGAATCTGTTCAATCAGGCAAGTACCGGCATCGGCCTTTCATTAGTGAAAGAGTTGGTAGAGATGCATAAAGCTGTTATTTCTGTTGATAGTAAGCTGGGTGAAGGTAGCTGTTTCAAAGTGGATTTCCTCAAAGGAAAAGAGCATTATGACGATACGGTAGAATTTATTCTGGAAGATTCTGCTACTTCTTCATCCATGACTATTCCTGCTCCTGTGATGGATGCTACGGCTTCCGTAATTCCGATTGTTAACCCGGATGAGGATATACAGGATGAAGAGTCGGAGGAGACTTCCAATAAGGAGGTAATGCTATTGGTAGAAGATAACCAGGAGTTACGTGTATTTCTACGTACTATTTTCTCCTCAACGTATCGTGTGGTAGAAGCCGCAGACGGCATGGAGGGTTGGAGTAAAGCACTTAAGTTTGTGCCGGATATTATTATCAGCGACGTCATGATGCCCGAGAAAGACGGTATCGAGATGACTAAAGAATTGCGTGCCGATATGACTACCAGCCATATCCCTATTGTTTTGCTGACGGCTAAGACTTCCATCGAAAGTAAGTTGGAAGGGTTGGAGTATGGTGCAGACGATTATATAACGAAACCTTTCAGCGCTACTTACCTGAAGGCACGTGTTGAGAATCTGCTTTCCCAGCGTCGGAAACTGCAAAGTCTTTATAGAGACAATCTGATGAATAATACGCATGTTTCTTCTTTATCAACCTCAGAAGAAGCTGCTACAGAGGAAGAAAAGCTTCCGGATATGTCTCCCAACGACCGTAAGTTTATGGATAAACTGGTTGAACTGATGGAGGCAAATATGGATAACGGTGATCTGGTGGTGGATGATCTGGTGCGGGAAGTTGCAGTCAGCCGTTCTGTTTTCTTCAAAAAACTGAAGACACTGACGGGCTTGGCTCCGATTGAGTTTATAAAAGAGATGCGTATCAACCGTGCCGCCCAATTGATAGAAACAGGTGAGTTCAATATGACGCAGATTTCCTATATGGTAGGTATTAATGATCCGCGCTATTTCAGTAAATGCTTTAAGTCTAAACTGGGTATGACGCCAACTGAGTATAGAGACAATCTTGGGAAAAAGTATAATTAGTCGTTGAGTGGATTGTATGACTTCCTCTGAGAGGGGAGAAGTAGGATAAATTGTTTTTTATTGGTTTAATTGATATAGAGAATGTAGTTCATACTGAGAAAGGCTTTAATAAATAACTTAACTTTCGCAAGTGCTCAAGTCTGTAACTATTGAGTTGAGCACTTGCAAATCTTAAATCAAAAGAATAAAAGAACCTATTATTGGTATACGCCTTCTTTATAGTAAAAAGGCAGCTTTATATTGGTTATAATTTTTCTATTTCTTTCTCTGACAACCCGGAACTTTCCATGATAATAGCTGTAGAGATTCCTAATTTCTTTAAATTACGTGCCATATCCATACACCCTTCCATACGCCCTTCTACACGTCCTTCCATACGCCCTTCTATGAGTCCTTCCAGTTTTGCCCCATCCAATACGTCATTTTGTATCATCATGGCACTCAGATGTTCATCATAAGCATGTCGTTCTTCCTTAGGCATATTGTAGTAGATCAGTTTTTCACGAGCCTCTTCCAGGCCGGGAACTTTGGTATCGGCACGGATACATCCTGTTTTCAGATATTCAATCCACTCTTCCAAAGGAGTGACGGCTGCTTTATTGAATTCATTTACACGAATCAGGAAGTATTCCGGAAAAACTTCGGCAGGCAGTTTATGTACTAAGGCATCTTTCTCTTTAGTGGTCACCTCAAGGCGGTCTCCTGTATGCACTCCTGTGAAGATGTTCTGACCGTGGTACAGATAATCGTTCCCTTTACCGATGTCGAAGTACAAGATGCTGATAGAATAAATCTTTTTCACCTCATAATAGCGTTCACCAAGGGAGATATGTTCTGTGATCGCTTTTGCTACTCCATAGAGAATGCGTTCCAGATAATAGAGCTCACGGGTGTTTTGAATCTCTACAATGATAATCTCATTCTTGCTGTTACGTGCTTTGATGTCTACACGGTTGAACTTATCATCACTGGTCTGCTGATTGCTTTCGCTTTCCAGTAGCTCGATGATTTTCACCTCTTCGCCCAATAAAACGGTTAAAAAACCTTCTAACACACCGAAATTGGCTTTTTGGCGGAGGAGTCTCTTTATCGCCCAATCAAACCGTATATATTTGTCCGGCTGTACCATATCATTCTGTTTTTTAAGTTATTGCAAAGCTACGACTTTTTTTTTAGATAATGTGGATGAAAGTAATTTCTTTTCGCTATATTTGCAGTGATACTCTTGAATCGAGTATCATACATCATTATTTGGTTTAACCGTCTCCCGGAAAGCAGCAAACTTAAAAGAGATAGCAAGTTAAACCGAACAGCCATTCGTATGTTCTACAACTACGATATGCGCATCCGTTCGGTTTATGCTATCTGGGTTGTTTGCTGCACCTCTGGGGACTAAATTGAATTGGGTGCGTTTTTTTGTGCCCATTTCTAACTTTAAAAACAAACAATATGAGGCACAGCTTTTCTTTATCGGGAGAACTTCACATCGTTGGCATAGTAGCTATTCTATTATACTTTATGTTATTGTCTGTCATCGCCATGATGTGGATACGTATTGAGCGACAGGATGAAACAATCCGGAATCTCCGAATAAAAATATCTGAAACAGAGTGTTGTAAAATAGCAGATAAAGAAGCGGTTCGTATCATGTGTCTGCATGAGTTGTTTGAACGGATAGACTACTCAGACAAGGAACATTCCACTATATATCAGATACCATGAAATGGATTTTTGATACTCATGATTGTCCCTGTCTGATGAAAACAGATATGGAAAAGTCCGGGAATGTTTATGATTTCTTGAGAGTCTATTATGAAGAAATAGACTCTGAGGGAGATTGGAAAGACCTTTCTTTTTCAAATCTGAAATGTGGCTATTGTTTGCTATGTTCGGCTTTGGAACTTGCCAGGGCAGATGAAGAAAAATACGGGAAAGAAACGATTACTAAATTAGCTGTTGCGAAATCCATTGCATCAAAGAGGTTTTTTAAGTATAATCCATTAAAATGGTTTTATATATGGATAAAGAAACGAGGAAAAAGAAGTACTTTCCGTTAACATTGTTAACGGAATATTTTAACCTCTGTCTTTGTAGATGCAAAAGTATATACTTTTGTATACATAAAGTACGTACTTTTGGGGTATAAAAGTGTACATTTAACACATACTTAAGTACGTACTCTTGTAATACAAAGAATGCATGTTTTCAATAGCTTGTTAATCAGTGCTATAAAGACAGAATTATAACTTGTGGAATGCGTTTAGATATCTCTTCGGGTATTTCCCATAGAGAAGATAATACCTGTTTTGATAATTTGAAATAGAGGGGGTGGAAAACAAGAGGATGTGCCGATGTGCATATCGGCACATTATTAAATTAATATTCTAACCTTTCCATATGTCCTTTATTTCCATTGCGTGCGTCATATTGTTGTGCCAGCTCTTTTGCCTGGTTATAGAAATAAGTACGTAATTCTTCCACATTATATATCCCACTATCATTATAGAGCGGGAATTCTTCCGATAACTCCAGTTTCACTTCCGGGCGTGATTCATATTTCAGGGCTTCGGTCATGTCACAACCAAAACGGTACTTCTTGTATTTACTTGTTCTCAGACTCCAGGGGATACAACGTTCGGCATATTCCCAGCCACGTTGTGGGTTGACCATAAAGTTATAGATAATAAATTGTCCGATATAAAGTAACAGGTATTCGTCTTTTTCCCGCCCTGCCAATGCCTCTTCTGCACGGGCACACATATCGGAAGCTATTTCAGGTTTTCCGGCTTTCTGTGCATAATAAGCGAGTTTAAGAAATGCTCTTAAATTAGCTTCATAACAAGTGACTTGTTTATTAATAAGCGGTTGTGCACGCTGATAGGCTTCGTCAAACCGTCCTGTTTCCAGGTAATAATCTAACAGAAGATTCAGCTCGCAAGCTTCACATATCATGTCATCTAACTTTTCGCTTAGCATTTTGTCTGCATATTCTTTAGCCAGATCATACTGTCGCATTCTGTTGTAATGCAGGAATAAGAGATGATAGTATGCACGGGCCGAATATCCGTTGCGCAACGTGCGGATTTTAAAATCTTCCAGTATGGCATCTATCTGTGATTGGGATACCTCAGGTACGTCGAAAGCTGCTCCGCATATCCACTTATATTTCCAGAGAATATCGTTTTCAGAGATAAGATCTTTATTGTTTTCGTAATCGTCCAGTATACGGGAGAATACGGCTATCTCTTCTTCGGCCTGAGAGAGTAGATTCAGTTCGTAAATCAAGTCCAGACGCATCTCTACTGCCCATTGCGGATCATCATTCTCATCGGCTATGCGGATAGCTTCTTTCAATAAAAGGGCTTTTTCGTGAGGAGACAGGTTACCATTTTCTACTTGTAACAATCTTTTTTGTATTTCAAGGGTATATTTCATAAGGCTTTCTTAATTTAGGAAGTTTATAAAGTCATTCATTTTAGTAGTCATAAGCTCACTGAGTGAATGGTTGAAGAGGGTCATCTCTTCGCTATTTACAGGGTAACGGCCTTGTAACAATGCCTGTACGTAAAGTATATGTATGATGTGCTGAAACAGTTTGTTGTCTCCTTTGATTTTCAGTAATGTTTGTACCATTTCATTGTCGGCATTGAATGTCAGTGTCGGAGGAGTTTGTTTTTGCGCGTTAATAGCACCTAATACGGCTGCCAGTGGATTATTGGCCGCTTTAGTACCGGTTTCTTTTTCTTCGGCAACGAAGATAACAGGAGTATCGGCCGGAGTGAAGTGCTTTAAACGGCAGATGCATCCGAAGGGCTTCAATAACTCGCTGGCTTTCTTCTCAAAATCAATATGTTCTGCACTGGCTTCTACTTCTGCGAACTGTTCGAGCAGGCGGGCGGGAGAGACTTCTTCCAGAGTCAGTTCCGGTAAGAGACGGGCCGATTTTTTCAGCAATGTCTCGTCAAAGGTATAGGCTGCATTGATGACCAACCAACCTTGTGAACCTGCAATACGGCGAACCTGACGAAAATCTTCAATATTACGGGTGTAACGGATAACGTTGTCTGTAGAACGAATATTTCCGAAGTTGCGCATTCCTTTACTTGTTTCAAATGGTAGGTAGTCTATAAAGAGCCGGAGAAGTTCATTGTCTTCTGCTGCAATTGCTTTAATATGAAAGTAGTGTACGTCGAGAATCTTGTTGAACATTTCCCGGTTGTTTTCTATCAGCCCCTTCAGATATTCTTTAATGGCGTTGCTATCTCTTTTCGTGCATCTTTTAGCAGGTCGTTACTGACAAAAGACTCTCTTGAAGCGGTAGACAACAGGCCGTCAGCATTGATGAGACAACGGATAAAGAAAGCCCAGGGAGGTAACAGGTTACAATCGTCTTCGCTCAACAGCATGCGTTTTAAATAGACTTTATGGGAGTTGCGTACAGAGAATTGGGTACGAAACGGAAGTATATAGAGTACTCCGTTCACTTTACCATTTTCTGTATGAATGCGGAAGACATCGAGAGCAGATGATTGAAATACTTTGGTCCCGTGATCAAGAAGTTCTTTACGGGTGGCTTTGGGATCCAGCCAGATGGGAGCAGGGGTGTTTACCAACTCTTCTTTACCTTGATTATGCAGATAAATAGGGTGGGGCAGTACTTCTCCGTAGTTTTGAAGAATCTTTTTGAAGGTCTCGTATTCAAAGAGATGGCTCCATTCTTTTTTCGGGATCAGAATGACACGTGAACCGATAGGCCATTCTTCAGCGGGAAGGGTGGTCTGATAGGTTCCGTCTACTTTTCCGCACCAGCGAACGGCTTGTTTGCCCATTGCCGAACGACTTTCTACTGTAATCTCATTGGTTACTACAAAACATGACAACAAACCGATACCAAAACGACCAATGTAATCGTCGGCATCGGGAGTCTCTCGTTTGGAGCTTTCACCGATAACGGTCAGAAAACGATATACTTCTTCCTCCTTCAGTCCGATACCGTTGTCCTGGAAAGTCAGTGAACCGTCGTCGTTGAGGTATACATCAATACGTCCGGAATAGTTTTCGTCAATATTGCGCAGGGCGGTAATAGCATCCACGCAGTTTTGAAGCAGTTCGCGGACAAATGTGTTGGGGTTACTATAGATATGTTCCGATAGCAGGGCAATCATCCCCTTTAGATTGACCTGGAATAGATTATTATTTTCGTTCTCCATGATTTTTAGAATTTATGGGATTTATAAGTCATACATCATAAATCTCATCATCTTTTTCTTCTTCCTGTTATTTTTAATGCTTTTTCGTTTCCGTTCTCAGCAGCTTTTTCAAACCATTCCATGGCGATCTCATCATTCTCTTCTACACCATTGCCACTCAGGTAAGCATTTCCCAGCTCAAACTGGGCTTTGTCGCTACCAGCTTCTGCTGCCTTTTGCAACCATTGCAAGCCGTTTTCTGGATTTGGGGTACATCCTTCGCCGTACATTAGCATTTTACCTACATAATAGCAGGCATGAATGTTTTCATTTCCGGCGGCGTCATTGAACCAACGGAAGGCTTCCTGAAGGTTTTGTTTAACGCCTACACCATTATAATGGCAGAGACCGGTGCGGTACATACTCATTGTATTGCCATTGTTTGCGGCAAGGGTGTAGTACTTGAAGGCCTCCGTCTCATTTTCTTCTACTCCGATGCCCATTTCATAGCAGATACCTATTCCTTCATTATAGAATTCCTGTTCTGCCGCCTGTTTGAAATAAGTGAATGCTTTTTCACTTTCATTTAGTTTATCGTAATCGTAGAGATAATATTCTCCCAAGCGGAGCATAGCGAGTGCATTGCCGTTGGCTATTGCTTTTTCGTACCATTCCACTGCTTGTTTGTTATCTTCCAGGCAGGGACCGTAACCGTAGAAATAATAATCACCCATTTTGAACTGGGCATATCCATAGTTTAGTTCGGCGGCTTTGGTCATGTATTCCACTGCTTTATGTGGGTTTTCCTCTACACCGTAACCGTTTTCATATGCTAATCCTAATTCGGTGATACAGCGGGGGTCTTCTTTTTCTTCTCCTTTCTGGTACCAGGCGAGTGCTTTGTCCGGATCTTCTTCTACACCATATCCGTTTTTGTAACAACGCCCCATGGCAAACATGGCATCTGTATCACCGGCTTCGGCAGCTTTGAGGTACCAGGCTGCCCCCTCTTCGGGTTGGGCATCACCTTTTATTCCTTCACTCAGGTAGTAACCCACGCGGTACATGCCATAGGGGTATTCCTGTTCGGCAGCTTTACTGAACAATTCGAATGCCTGTTCATAGTTCTGTTCATTCTCTTGGAGAAAACCTAACTCCACAAGTGCATAAGGAGAACCTTGTGCAGCTGCTTTTTCGTAATACTCTTTAGATTTAGCTTCATCTGTTATTCCGGCATAACCGTTTGCCAAATAGAGGGCGGCCCTGCAATATCCGTCATTGTTCTCCAATGCGGCAGACTTTTCATAATATTCCAGAGCTTTTTCATAATCAGGATTTTCTGAGAGGATACCACGTTCATACATCCATCCGATGCGGTATGCAGCGCTTCCGGAATTCAGTTCGGTAGCTTTCAGTAATAGTTCGTGAGCACGTTCGATATTCTCTTCCACCAGTTCTCCATTAAAATAAACCATGGCGAGACTTTCATTCCCTGTATGTAATTATCTTCCACACATCGTTCGAGACAGTATAATCCACGTTCTACATTCTGATATTCTTCATTATATAGGTAGATTAATGCAAGCTCATACGTACAATACGACTCACAATAAAGCATCCCTTTTTCCAACCATTCAATAGCTTTGGGGATATCTGTCCAAGGCTCTTCCTGATAGTAATATCCTAAAAAGTTGGCTGCTGACCATACACCGGCTTTCCATGCACCTTCCCATAACTCGAAAGCTTGTTCCTGTGTTTTTCCTAATTCCGGATTTCGAAAATAGAGCGTACCCAGATTTTTCTGAACATAGAAATTGGGTACTACAGCCAATGCCTTTTCATAATACTCAGCTTGTTCGGCAACTTTTGTTTCGTCATTATCAAGCTCATCGCCAATAATAGCATATATATTGGCACGCATTTTGTCTCCTTCAGGCAGTTCATTCAGCAACTCTTGGCGGAGTTCCCATGCTTTTTCTTCATGTCCTGCACAATTCTCTATACAAGCTTCATAGAATTTCTTCCAGTGCAGTCCTTCGGGAGTGGTAAGAGTGGCAAAACGACGTTCCCCTTCTGCTTTGTCTGCTTCGCAGTAATAACCCATATATTTCCAAAAGGCAAAAGTGGCTTGTGCATTTTCATCTCCCATATCAGCAGCTTTTTCGTAATAAGGTACTAACTTGCTGGTATCACGCAGACCATAACGTGCTTCGGCATATTGCGAGCCTTTCTGCACAAGTCCTACACCTGCAAACTCACCTACACGATCACAAGTTTCCTGTACTTTCTCCCACCAGAATGTATATTCTTCGTCGTTCAGGTCTACCTCTACATTACAATCATAGGCCTGAAATATGTGGTGAAAGAATTCGGCTATTTGTTTCTCATCTTCTTTACTATCTAATGCATATTCACATACAGCAAGAGCTTCCCACCAATTATCGGGATGCATTAATATATCGTGTGTATATTTGCCAAACCATTCGGTAGCAGGTTTTCCAGACGCTTTGATTTGGTTGAGTAGTTTTTCGAAGTTTTCTTTATTCATTTCCATAATAATTGGGTCTTTGAGGTTTTAGTCGTCGCAATGTACAAATATTATGGGATTAGGGCAAAGAAGAGGATATAATATTTTGTTTGGCTGACTTGTATGTTGAGAATGGGGTAGCAGACGGATCTATTGGGTAGTTGCGGATTGGTTGTAAATAGGACTAAATCAGAGGTTATCTTCTCCTCCGTTTTTGATATTCATATCAAAAAAACGGAGGATGAGAAGTGTTTGTAAAAACAACTCACAGAAAAGAGTGAATTCAAGTTATAACTGTAATGCTTGTTTTATTGTCACACAAAGATGAGTTGATTTTTTATATGGTTGGCTTGTCCGCAGTTATCCTTATAATCTACTTTATTATTTTGCTTTTCTTAATAGGTAGCTTTTCCCGGCTACTGTTTTTATATCATATATATAGTTTTTATTCAATGTGGTTGTATTGATTGGAGCATTGACTGCAATTAGCGGACGGCGTATTGGCTGACTTTTCAACAGTGGATTATCACATTCCGGAGTTTGAGTCACCTCAAGCTTTTCTCCGTTGAATATTAATGGAGTAGTCGTGCAGATACGCAGTGTTCCTCCTATAGATGAAGTGATTCGAACGGATTGCAATTGGTTATCCTCAGTTCAATTCATCTATTGTGAATCCGCCACGGCAGCGAAGCCCTGTTATACTTCCTTTTTTCCATACATCGGGTAATGCAGGTAGCAGGTGCACACTACCTGCATGGCTTTGTACAAACATTTCGGATATACCGGCTGTACAACCGAAGTTCCCATCAATTTGGAAAGGAGGATGGGCATCAAAAAGATTAGGGTAAGTTCCTCCGTTTTGTCCTTTCTCGTCAGTAGTAGGATGAAGTTGTTCGGTAATTAGTTTGTAGGCATGATTTCCGTCGAGGAGTCTTGCCCAAAAACAGACTTTCCATCCCATAGACCAGCCAGTGGAATGATCTCCACGTCCTTCAAGCGTACGTTTAGCAGCTTCGAAGAGGATAGGTGTGCGGGGAGTAATCTGACGTCCCGGGTATAATCCCCATAGATGTGAAGTATGACGATGGCGATCTTGAGGATTATCCCAATCTTCCATCCATTCTTGTAATTGCCCCCAGCGTCCTACTTGCATGGGAGCCAGATTTTGGATTACGGTTTGCAGGCTATCTATAAAAGCTGAAGATTCACCTATCAGAGAAGCTGCTTCCAGAGTATTACGGAAGAGGTCGTTTACCATCTGATTATCCATAGTGGCTCCGGCCACTATTGTAAAATCACGTTTACCGTTCACTACTGGACGATTCTCCGGAGAGTAGGAAGGAGATACTACTAACCAGTTGTTTTTGGGGTCACGTATTAAGAAATCAAGATAGAATTCACAAGCACTACGCATGAGAGGATATATTTCTGTGAGATAATCGCGATTGCCGGAGAACAGATAGTGGTCCCATAAATGTTGGCAGAACCAACTATTACAAGTAGGCCAGATGCCATATCCCGGGCCGTCTACCGAACCAGTTGATCGCCAGATATCTGTGTTATGGTGAAGTGTCCATCCACGGCAACCATACATGGCGGCACTCTGTTTACCTTTTTCGGCTACTTCTTTTATGAGTTGCAGGAAGGGTTCGTGCATTTCTGGTAAGTTAGTGGATTCTGCCGGCCAATAGTTCATTTCCACATTGATATCGGTAGTATATTTTCCATCCCACGGAGCACGTAATTGATAGTTCCAGATACCTTGAAGGTTAGCAGCTTGTCCGCCGGGCTGGGAGCTACATATCAGAAGATAGCGCCCGAATTGAAAATAAAGAGCTGCCAGCTGAGGATCAAATGTGGAAGTAAACTCCCGCACTCGTACATCGGTCGGTTTAAAAGATTGTGCATTGCTACCTAAGTCAAGTGAAACACGGTTGAACCATTTTCTGTAAGTAGAGCAATGAGTTTCTTTGGCTTTTTGATAATTCTTTCCAGCATTTTTCAAATAATTCTGTGCTGTTTTTAAAGCATTGCCGGATACATCGTTGTAATTTATAAAATTTGTTCCTATAGATACATACAATGTTACGCTGTTGGCATTACTTATTCGTAACAGAGTGTCGGCAATAGCCTCTGTGTATCCACCGTTATGTTCGACTCGTGTTAAAGTACTAAAACGTACTTTACCTTCAATACCCTCGTGGTCATTGGCTTTTCCATGCAACTGAAGTTCTTTTCGGGAAGATACATTTCGTATTATATCCTTGCCATACGGAGTATTGTATCGTGCTGTAAAAGAGATTTTTCTTTTTTGGGAAGCTGTCAGGCGAATAATAAGTAGTTGATCGGGAAAAGAAGTGAAAGCCTCTCGGGTATAAGTTACTCCTTCAGAGGTAAACTTCGTAGTGACTATTGCTTTCTCTATGTCGAGTTCACGGTAATAATCGGAATAATTATTAACTCCTTCAAAATCAAGATGTAATGAACCTACAGTTTGGTAAGGCATTCCATTGGCTGTTTGTGAACAGATAGCATGTCCACACATTTCTTGTGCTTCTTTATTTCGACCTTCGAATATCAATTGACGAATTCGAGGCAGAGCTTCCTTCGCTTTTGGATTGACATTGTTGTAAGGAGAGCCTCCCCATATACTCTCTTCATTCAATTGAAACTCTTCGTGTAACACGTCACCATAAACCATGGCTCCGATCCGTCCGTTTCCTAATGGCAGAGCCTCCACCCATTGGGTAGCAGGGCGATCATACCATAGTTTCAGATGTTTGTCTTGTGCTTGTATATTGTTAGCTGTTAGAACAATAAAGCAAGTAATCATTAAATTTCTCATATTTCTTTCTTACTGTATTTGTATTTTAGCAGATTGTAAATCTTTCATTCTGGAACTATTTCCATATAATATATTGTACTCTCCTTGAATAGGACGCATTGTATTGGTAGTTGGATCGAACCATTCAAAAGCTACATATGGTAGCTCTATCTTTACCTCCTGCGTTTTTCCTTTGGGTATTTCTACTCTTTTGAATGCACGTAGTGTTTTCACTGGACCTTCTTTGTCGGCTTGTCTTTGAATATAGATTTGTACCACTTCTACTCCATCTCTATCGCCAATGTTTTTAATAGGTATATGGAGTGTAACCTTTTCTCCGGCAGAAAGGCTATTTTTGTTTATATGGATTTTACCGAAGGCAAAGGTAGTATAACTGAGTCCGTAACCGAAAGGAAAAAGAGGTTCTTCCTGCATATAACGGTAGGTACGTCCTTTCATTGAATAGTTTTCAAAGTCTGGAAGTTGATCGATACTTTTATAGAATGTGATAGGAAGTCGTCCGGCGGGATTATAATCACCGAAAAGTACATTTACAATAGCCGTTCCACCTTCCTCACCCGGATACCATGCTTGTAAGATAGCATCACAACTTTTTGTTTCTGGAGTTAGTGCCATAGCTGAGCCGGAAAAATTGACAAGTATAACTTTTTTACCAGCTTCTTTTAAGGCTGCTAATACTTTACGTTGGACAGCTGGAAATTCGATATCTGTTCGATCACCTCCTTTGAATCCGGTGGCAGATACATTCATCTCCTCACCCTCCAATGATGGGGAGATACCTCCTGCAAAGATTATAATATCAATATCCTTGAGTTTTTCGAGTGTGTTGCTTATATTGAGAGGAAGTCCTTCAACTAAGTCGAAGTTGAAATAAGTTTCATCTTTTACTTGCTTAAAATCAATTTTGATTTTATAGCTTTTCCCGGCTTCGGTTTGTAGAGTATACAGATTTTTCGGATTCTTAATATTACCGGTTTTAATGACTTCTTCTCCGTTAATACTTACTCGGATATTTCCGTTCGTTTGAAAACGGAAAATCGCATTTCCCGATTTTTGAGGACGGAACACTGTTTGATAACAACTACTGAATTCTGTTAACTTTATTCCGGGTGCAAATGCTGTAGCTCCTAAAGTAGTGAAACGGAATGGTGTAGAGAGTTGAGTGATAGCATTTGCTTCTCCTTCAAAATCTGGATTGTTCCAATAAGAGGCTAAGAATCCGTGTTTTCCATTGTAACTACATTGATCAAATAAACTGTTGTAAGTAATACTGTCAGTTAGTCCACATACCGGTTCATAAATAAGATGGGAAATTGGTAGTCTCTTTCGAAATGCAGATAACAGAGTACTTGTATGCGATGGTGTTCCATTATAATTACCCCATTGCATTACTGAGTCGTTTGCATTAGGCCCGATTATTGCTATTCGGGCCTGTTTGTCAAGTGGTAGAATTTTTCCTTTGTTTTGTAGGAGTGTCATCGTTTCATGAGCCATTTTTAATGCCAAACACCGGTGCTTAGGGCTGTCGACAATACTATAAGGAAGTGTCCATGGATGAATATTTTCCATTTCTCCAAGTTCAAAACGGGCTTTCAACAATCGTTTTACAGAAACGTTTATTTGTTTTTCAGAAATAATTCCGGCTTTTATGGCCTCTGTAAGCTTTCGGTAATTGCTTCCGCATTCCAGATCAGTTCCATTTAACACGGCTTCAGCGGATGCATGCGCAGCATCTGGGTGAGTGTTGTGTTTTTTTGTTCCCCAAAAGTCTGATATGGCCCCACAATCAGATACGACAATCCCTTTGAATCCCCATTCGTTACGTAAAATTTGTGTCAGCAGGCGATTACTGCCACAACAAGGATCTCCTTCAAAACGATTGTAAGCACACATCACTTCTTTAACGTCAGCTTCCTGTACTAATGTTTTGAATGCCGGAAGATAGGTTTCCCATAGATCTCTTGGAATGATATTTTCGGCATTGAAACTATGCCGGTTCCATTCTGGACCAGAATGAACGGCGAAATGTTTCGCACAAGCATGTAACTTATTATAACGGGCGCTATCTGGACCTTGTAGACCTTTTACTACAGCTACTCCCATGCGGCTTGTCAGATAAGGATCTTCACCATAAGTTTCTTGCCCGCGTCCCCAACGTGGGTCACGAAAAATATTAATATTAGGCGTCCACATAGTTAGTCCTTGATAGCGTTTGTACTGTCCTAATGTGTTGAAGTGTCTGTTTTTGGCTCTTGCCTCATCAGATATAGCATTAAAAACCTCATAAATAAGTGTATCGTCAAAAGATGCTGCCATACCGATGGTTTGCGGGAAGACGGTAGCCAGCCCGGCACGTGCTACACCATGTAAGGCTTCATTCCACCATTCGTATGGTTTAATTCCTAACCGGAGAATGCCAGGTGAGTTGTTTTGCATTAATGATACCTTTTCTTCTATAGTGAGACGTTGTAATAGGTCGGTAGCTCTTTGTTCAGGAGTCAAATTGGGATCTTGATAAGGTAATTGGGAATAGGTAGTGGCGGTTAAACCAATAATGATAGTTAATGTTGCTGTTCGTAAAATATGAGTAAATGTATATTTCATGATTTGTTTTTTCTATAAATTTAGGTGATAAAGAAGAAAGGGAGCAGATCACCAATCTACTCCCTTTCTTGTTACGGGTACTTAAATTCTATTTTCTCCATTTGAGGGCTCCTGATGAGGATATACCATCAAAGGTGAAATTAAACATATAGTTTTCTTCTTCCGCGGTTGGGGCAGTGAATAAACCTTTTTCGTCTGTAGCTATGGTAATAAGCCCATCTAAAGGATAAGTTAGAGCTTTATCTCCTACTTTAGTCCATTCAAAATTTGTACGATAAGAGTTTTTTACTCCGGCTGTTCCATCTGTTCCATTAAGGAAGATAGAGCCTTTACCTGCAACGTACGGAGTAATTACAGAACCATCTGCTGCTGTTGCCTGCATCGAAGGTCCGAATACTGTATTTTCGACGATTAAAGAAACGGTATTGCTTCCCATACGGAACAGGGCCCAGTCTGCTTTATCAGTTCTGTCTACCGGAGCATAACAAAATGTACAATCGCTAACAGTCAGTGTAGGTGAATTCTTGCTAGAACGTAAGTCGCATAATTGTACGATATTGGTAATAGTACAGTTAATAAAATCAATTTCATCCATTGTGGCAGCAGCTTTATTGTTGGTCGTGACAACGGCTTGGTCACCAATACCATTGATGGTGCAACTGTTAAATAATACTCTGTTTATACCATCTTCACCTTGGAGACGTGCAATAGCACGATATCCTTCAATGCGACAGTTTTTGAAGGTGAGTTCTCCTACCATCGATTTACTACCGTTTACATTATATACTTGTCGGCCTCCAAACCCTTTATCTGTCCATTCAGCTATAGGTAATTCGTTTGCTTTATCACTAATGAAGTCAATATCGGTGAATGAAAGTTTTGCTATATTCGCTCCACTTTCTGATTGCATTGCTCCACTTTGTACAATAATCGCATTACCTTCGAGAGATAAACCAGTAATGAAGTTAACTGATTTTTTGAATTTTAGCGGAGTATCACTACTTGTTTTGTATTGGTATCCTCCTTGAAGAACAACGGTCAATCCTTCTGTTTCATCTAATTTTGCTTTCACTTCTTCTGAAATTAGAATGTTAGGATCATCATAACCGCGTAAGTCTATATACATTCCTTCTCCATATTTCTCATCGAAATTTTCGGATTCTCGAGTGGTAAAGTTCAATTTTCCTTCATAGTTGGCTCTAATCAGTTCTTCTCCCGAATATGCTGTTAAGGTATAGGCAGTATTGGGTTTCAAACCGTAAATAACCTTTTGTCCGGAAGCATATTCTTCGTCGGTAATAGAAACGATGATTGGTTCACCTTCAATCTCTGTTGGAGTGATTTCTAGCGCTGTAATTTGATTTCCCCCACTTGACCAGGTAGGTAGGGCAGCAATATCAATTGTACGGATACTAACTAATTTTGTAGGGTATACTACACTGATTGCTTTTGTCTCATAATATTCAGATTGGAGTTCTGAACCGATAGCTTTGATCTTAACACCATACTTCTCATCCCATTCTACTCCTTCGAAAGTATAAGGAGAAGTAGAAGTAGTGGCTTCGTCATATTTCGTGCCGATCAATGTACCGTCTTCGTTTTCTCCTGTCATTTTAAAGAGTATGATTTCATAGGAGGAGGCACCTTTTATATTATCCCAGGTAACAACTATATTATTATTTTGTGATTCAATAGTGGCCACAGGTCTGAATAGGCGGGGAGTCGTTCCCAGATCATCATCGTTACAGCTTGCTAAGCCTGCTCCAATGAGCAGACTTAATACAATATATTTGAAATATTTAATCGCTTTCATATCGTTCTTTTTTATTTATTACGGATTCCATATCCATCGTTAGACAAAACTCCTGCACTGTTAGAAACCTTAGATGAAGGGATAGGCATAACGTAAGGAGCCGGTTTGTTCACCAAAGAAGAAAGATCTTCTGTTCCATTGATTAATACTCCATCGGTAATCCCATAGAAACTATACAATGCACTTTCTAATACCGTACCTTTTTTTATGTCATTACCATTTTCGTCTTGTCCGTAAGGTTTATTAGTTGTTGGGTCAGTAGATGATGAAGAGATAAACTTTTTAGCAAAATCTATACGATACATTTTATCTTTTGCACTGGTAAATCCTGATTTAATCTCGTCATCCTTGATTGTTTCTGCGCTCTTATAAGGTTCAACTTTTGCATCACGTGCCGTGAAGATATCATTGTCAAACTTTAACATTCCATTCTCGAATTGAAAGTAAAGGGAGTTGGCCACACCAGTATCTGCTATTTCCAAATCTTTGTTGTATATAAATTCTCCGTTAGCTTCTTCCAATTGTTGGGCGTTCTTCCCTTCTTCAATCATCCATTCAATAGTCTGTACAGCTGCTTTAGCGTATTCATTCCAACGTATAAGGTCGAATTTACGGATACATTCACCTCCAAGTTCCCATGCACGTTCGTTTATGATCGCCTGCTTGAAATCGTTGTAGGATGTTAGTTGATTAATGTACTCATCAACTTTCTGAGATTTACTTTCTGCATTTGCAAATGCACGTTCGCGTACCCGTTTCAACATTTGCTTAGCTTCGTCTGTCGGCCCATTGTTAATTTCGTTGTCAGCTTCGGCAAGTAATAACAGTACATCTGCATAACGAAGTACTGGCCAGTTAACCCCTGTATTTTTAGTTGCACTAGAGGTAGTCATATCCATACGACACCATTTACCAATAGTAATACCAGTAGGATCACATGCATTTTGCGTATTATCTCCTAAGAATTTATAATTAGCGCAAGTTACTGCAAGACGTTGGTCTTCTTTATCGAATGAACAAGCATATTTAGGAGAAAGGCCTACTTGAATAGTTGTTGTACCTTTACTACCTCCTGTTACGGTAACACCTATACACCAAGCAACATCGCCACCACCATTCTGAACAAAACCATTTTCGTAAAGAACATCACCATTAGCACTGCTGGATGAGTTTATTTGATTATAAAAGATACTTTTGAAATCATTAGTCAGAGCACGGTCCTTTTCTTTGATTAATTTGCGGCAATAGGCTTGTGCCAACTTATAGAAATCATCACTGGCACTTGCAGTCTGTTTAACGCCATTTTCGTCTGTATAGGTAACAGGAGTGATTTGGCCGTCTATAGTACAACGGCTCATAGTGCCATCTGCTTGCATAGAATATCCGGCACGGAACATTGCTAATTTAGCTATAAAGCCCATAGCAAACTCACGGTTCATTAGTTCTACACCATTCTCGAGTTTATCTGCCCATTTCATTGAACCTTCTACATTAATAAGATCCTGAATGATATGAGAATAAATAATATTCTTGTCTACACGAGGGGTATTGTTGTTTTCTCCATATTTAGAAGGAGTGATGGAGAAGGGGACATCTGCCCAAAAATTACAAAGCAGAAAATAACGATAGGCACGCAAACAATAAGCTTCACCCAATAATTGACTCATTTCTGCATTTCCATTTTTATACATGTCACTGGCCTCTATTCCTTCTATTACTTGATTGGCGAAGTCAATAGCATTGTAGTTGTGCTCCCAACAATTTTTGATGTCATTAAAATCTCCGGCGTTTAATGCCCAAATACCACGACGGTCATTATGAGCAATCGCTTGTGCTTTGCTAACAAAGAACATCTCGACGTCGGTATTCTGCATCCAGGCGTTAGACATACGGGAGGTATATGTATCTTCACAGAAGAATGAATAAATATGGTTAACCATTTTACGGGCGTCCGTAGGGTTTGAACACAGATACTCTTGGGAATCATTTGATAGAGTTTCCGTATCAAGGAAGTCGTTGCATGAAGTACTCAGGAACATTGTACTTATTATAGCTGCAATATATAATAGTCGCTTTTTCATTTTATAATAATGTTAATTGAAAATGATTAGAATGTAATGTTAACACCCGCTGTCCACGAGAAAGCCTTAGGATAGCTGAATAATCAGCACCTGGAGTAATACCACTTGTTTTACTATTACGGATAGAAGAATTGACTTCTGGGTCATATCCGCTATAGTTGGTCCAAGTCCATACATTATTTAATGTACAATAAAGACGTAATTGACTACAAGCAAATTTTTTTGTCCATTCTTTAGGTAAGGTATATCCTAATGTTAGGTTTTGCAAACGTAGATAGGAACCGTCCTCTATAGCCCATGAAGTAACTAATGGATTTCCGTCCGGAATTGTCAAAGGAGACCAGTAACTTTTGTTTTCATTCATCGATTTTAATGTTTCATAATCAGTTACTATTTCACCCGATGTACGATCTAAGTATGTCCAGGCAGAACCAGCGCCCATATATTCACGTAGATTGGCGTAAGTTGTTCGGTAGGATTGTGTACTTGCAATTTTGTCCATATTATAGATCTGATTACCGTATACCCAGTTAAACATAACTGATAAATCTAAACCTTTCCAAGTTGCATTAAGACCAAAACCACCTGTATGTTTAGGAGCAGTACGACCAATGATCTGACGATCATTTTTGTCTATGTCACCGCTTTTATCAAGATCTTTTAGTTTCATAGCGCCGGGACGTACTCCAGCATTTGATCCAGATAGATAACTATTGTTAGGTATTCCTTCTTTTAGTATAAAATTACCTTTATTATCGAACTGGAATTGAGTTCTACCATTTGCATCAGTGTAGGTCACGAAATCATCTACTCCATAAATTCCATCATAAACGAAACCATAAACCAATCCTAATGGCTCACCTACTATTACGCGATAATCGTCTTGTTCTTTGGTATCTGATGAAAAACCACCTGAGTTGTAGGACATTTCGTTTGTACCGGCTAATTTGTCAACCTTGTTTCTGTTGATACCAATATTGAAATTGGCAGATAACATGAAGTCTTTTGTTTGAATAATGGTTGCATTTAAACTTAGTTCGACACCACGATTTGAAGTTTGGCCTATGTTTTCTTGTACGCTGGAGTATCCCGGAGCTACAATTTGTCTCTCAACTAACAAATCTTTTGTTGTATTCCAATAGAAATCCAGTGTACCTGATATCCGTTCGTGTAAAAATCCAAAATCTAAACCGCCATTTCGTGTGATTGTCGTTTCCCATTTCAGGTTAGGATTGGCCATTTGCGAATTGGCAAGCGTGTAGTGAGGATTTAGGTAACCTCCGGCTCCATAATATTTGGATGATGAATATGCCTTATAAAGTGTTTCGTACATACCACTACCAATACGGTTGTTTCCAGCTTGCCCATAGCTGAAGCGAAGCTTTAAGTTCGATAACCAATTTTGGGTTGGTTCCATAAATTCCTCTTGACTAATTCGCCATGCGAGGGCGGCAGCGGGAAATATACCCCAACGATTGCCTCTTATGAATTTGCTGGAACCATCCGCACGTACAGTAACAGTTGCTAAATATCTGTCTTTATAGCCATAATTTAAACGACCGAAGAAAGAAGCTGTTTTATCAGGTTGTCCCAATGTACTACTGATAGTTCTTGAACCTGTCTCACCAGAATTGGATGCCATACTTGCAAACATTTTCTCTGGAGTAATTTCGCTTTGGAAATATTTTCCGACCATGGTGTTAGATTCGTTATTACTTACTACAATTTCTTGTCCGACCATTAAATCAACGTCATGTATTTGATTGAACGAATGTTTCCAGTTTATTGTATTGGTAATACGGTATTTATAAGTGTCTTTTTTATTCCATTCGCCCATTGGCAACTTATTACCATCCTGAATAGCTTTACTACTTTTTGCACCATACCAGTCTTTTTGTTGGAAAAATGTATAATCATATCCTCCTTCAAGACGGTAAGTAAGACCTTTCAGAATATTCCAAGTTACGCCTCCTGTAAAGTTGAAACGTCGTTCTTGTTTTCTTCTCCAATATTGATCTACTTTTTCTTGTAAAGTCATTGTATCATTTTGGTATTGTTCGAGCTCTTCGTCACTCATGTCACTTGTATCTACATCTGTGAAATCATAGAAACCGTTAACTGGTGCTTTCATCAAAGCATCGTAAGAACGGATCTTATAAGTACCACCACCTGTACCTACGCCTTTAACAGTAGTGTCAGATATACGCGTACCGAAATCAAGTTTTAAACCTTTGGTAATTTCGTGATTTAACTTGAAATTCAGATTAAAACGGTTATAACCGTTGTCTTTCATCAAACTACCATCATTAATGTAAGTACCGCTTAATGAGAATTTAGTTTTGTCATTGCCACCAGTTATACTGATATTGTGCGATTGTGATAAGTCGGGATGACCGAACATTTCATCTTGATAATCGGCTGCTTCTTGGTATTTATAAAGGTCAAGGTCTCCAAACGCTCCAAAACGTTTCTCAAAACTTGAAATACTGTTTCTCATAGCAGCTTTTTCGTAGTTGAACATTACGAATTCGTAAGGATTCATTACATCGATTTTTCTTAATAGCTTTTTGCCTTGAATGTATCCATTATAAGAAACTTGAGTCTTTCCTCCTTTTGCACTTTTGGTTGTAATTAATACTACACCGTTTGCACCTTGTGAACCATAGATGGCAGTTGAAGAAGCATCTTTTAGTACTGTGATGTCTTGAATATCTCCCGGAGCTACGTCACTAATACTCGATACAGGGAATCCGTCTACGATGTACAAAGGAGAGTTATCTCCGGTGATTGACCCCCCACCGCGTACGCGGATAATCATTTCTGCATCGGGAGAACCGTCTGATGTTGTAATTTGTACACCAGCCAGACGACCGGTTAATGCTTGTGCTGCAGAACTTACAGGAATCTTGGCAAGTTCACTACCTTGTACGGTACTGACAGAACCAGTTAAATCTTTTTTCTTAACACTTCCGTAGCCGATAACTACCACTTCATCAAGGGATTGGGCGTCATCATACAATATCACATTAATTGAATTTTGTCCTTTGACTGCAACATCTTGAGTTTTCATACCTATGTAAGATATGATAACATTAGCTTTGGAAGGAACTTTTAGGCTGAAATTACCATCCAAGTCGGTAATAGTACCATTGGAAGTATTTCCTTTTTCTACGACAGAAGCACCGATTATAGGTTCACCGGTCGCATCTTTCACATTACCTTTGAGAGTAATCGTTTGCGCGGAAACGCTGAGCGATAGAGCTGCAAATAACATAAGCAGCACGATTCGCATGTTTTTCACTTGGTTAGACATTCTTTGCATGTTTACTTTTAGTTTATTAAAATGATTGTTTTTCTTAGTTACACCCATGTAGAGTGTTAATTGATCGCTACAAAAGTATACGGATGTGAACTATGAGATGTGCAATATTTGTTTTTAGGGTGGTATTTTTTGTTTTAAGACGAAAAGTACTACTTAATCAGCTGTTTACAGAACCAATTATTGGTCACTATGTCCTGCTCTTTTGTACGCCAGTGACCTGTATCGTGAGCGATAAACAATTGTTTGGGAGCAGTGATGACATTGTAGGCAGAGAAAGTGGAAGTGGGAGGACAGGTAGGGTCATTGTATCCCCACGAATAATATCCGGGTGCTTGAATAAAGCGTGCGAAATTGACCACATCATAGTAACGGGACGTTTCAATCTTTTCGGGTTTATTGTTCAATAACTGATTTTGAGGGGCAAACATGGCTGGCCATCCTCCCGCGCGCCCATGAAGATAACCGGTCACATCACAAAGAGCAGGATAGAAAGCTACGAGTGCCTTAACTCGGGAGTCTAATCCGGCAGTAACCATTGCCAATGCACCGCCCTGGCTTCCACCGATGACACCTAAGTTCTCTCCATCATATTCGGGCAGGCTACACAAAAAATCGAGCGCACGTATACAGCCGGTATATACACGACGATAGTAATAGTGATCTTTACTATCGAGATTATAGAAGGCATAGTTGTTTAATACACCTTTACTCAGATTGGCATACAGGTTATCCGGTAGTGTTTGCGGAATACCGTGAATACCGATGGCGAGGGTGATCATTCCTTTTTCTGCAAGTGTCATTTCTGCCGGCTGCTTCTTTACTCCAGCTCCCGGTACACGGAGAACAGCCGGGTATCTGCCTGGCTTTTTAGGTATACAGAGAATGCCATAGAAGTAACTTCCTTTCTGATAGTGTTGTAAACGGACATGGTATACATTGGTTTCCGGAGTACATTGTTCGGGTAACAGAGTAATTAGAGGTTCCATTGGTATACTGGCTGTTTCTGCTTTGGCACGTTCCCAGAACTTGGTAAAATCTTCGGGAAGTGTTGTTGTTGGTTTCAGCTTTTCAGGGCTAAAACCTATATTTACATAGTTGGAATAGGTAATACCATCTACCTCTGTACGGCAAAGACAAGTGATGAAACCAGGTGTTTTCATTGTACCAGCTTTCACTTTGAAGCTACCATTTTTCAGATCGCTACTTCCTGTTTGGTTAGGGGGGAGTTTTTCTGGACCTATTTCATAGATGAGTGGAATGTTTTTGAGCATTATATTCCCACGTATAACTCGAATAGTAAATGATGCCTGTTCGCCTGTGCGGTATGTCCAATCGTCGTGATCGGGAGTAATCTCGATATGGACGTAGTCTTTGATATTTGTCTTTTGAGCGAAAGATGCTACGTGACAATACAATAAAGTAAGAATGAGTAGTATGCTTTTCTGGTTCATGATATAATGATTAAATGTTGAAACAAAGTTAATGGAGTTTGCGTAGTTTTTTGTAGAAATAATGTTTCTTTTTGCGAGTATATGTACCAATTATTCTACCTTGAAATAAAAAAGCTATACTATCTTTGTCACTCTGAGTTTATTAATCGTATAAGTGAAATGAAAAGAAGTTTATGTTTTTGGTTATTGGCAGGAATATTTCAAATAGGTGTTGCACAGACTTTTTATCCTATATGGAATAATAACATGCCAAACACTAAAGGTCTTGCTGTGAAAGATAGTATTGCTAATGAACGGGTATATCAGGTAGGTACACCTGGAGTATATGTTTTTGAACCTTCGAAAGCAGAAAATAAGAAGACTGCCGTGTTAATTATTCCGGGTGGGGGATATGCACGTCTGGCTTATCAAATTAGTGGATGGCAGTTGGCTAAATGGTTTAATACGTTTGGCGTTACTGCTTTTGTTCTTAATCATCGTATGCCACAATCACCGGATGTGATAGTGAGTTATCAGGCTCCTTTGGAAGATGCACAACGGGCAATGAGGTACATTCGTTTTCATGCGGCAGATTATGGCATTGATAAGGTGGGAGTGATGGGGTGTTCGGCAGGAGGACATCTTTCGGCTTGTCTTTCTACATTTTCAGAAGATTGGGGGACAGGAGGAGATGCATTGGATAAAGAGTCTTTCCGTCCTGACTTTACGATACTTATTTCTCCTGTGATTTCAATGAGGGAAATGGCTCATAAAGGAAGTCGGGATAATCTTTTGGGAAGGGACCCGTCACCGGAATTGTTGCATCAGTTTTCTTGTGATAAACGTGTGACAAATCAGACTCCACCGGCTTTTATTGTACATGCTACTGATGATCGGTCTGTTTCTTCTCTCAACAGCATTCTCTACTATACTGCATTGAAACGAGTGGATATAAAGAAAACAACTCTGCATGTTTTTCCGGAAGGAGGGCATAGTATCGCTTTACGTAATAATCCGGGGACAACTAATCAATGGCCCATACTGGCAGAGGAATGGCTGGAGGGAGTGATTAGTGATTAGCGGTTAGTGATTAGTGATTAGCGGGCGGCATTATAATCACGCTGCATAGCACTAATCACTAATCACTAACCGCTAATCATTAATCATTAATCATTGATTTCACTACTTCCGCTGTGTCTATAATGTAATCCGGGTGGAAGCCTTCCAATTCTGTACGTGGACGAAATCCCCAGGTAACTCCACAAGAGGTGACTCCTGCATTGATGGCAGTCTGCATATCTACACCCGAATCTCCGACATAGAGAACTTCTTTTTTTTCAACGTTTGCTATTCGCAGGATATCTTCTACAATTGCTGGATCCGGTTTTACTTTCACTCCATCCCGTTGTCCCAGTACAGCTATGAACCGGATGTTTGGAAAATAATGAGCAACGAGCTTCTCTGTAGCTGCCTGATATTTATTAGACGCAACCGCCAACTGTATTCCTTTGGTTTGTAGTGCTTCTAATAAGGTGGGAATTCCGGGATATGGTTTGCTCTCGTCTGCATTGTGTTTGTCGTAATGGGGTACGAATTCCTGACGTACACGGAGTACATTTTCTTCTGTTTTTTCTCCTTCCGGCAGGGCACGCTCAAAGAGCTTGTTAATTCCGTTACCAACCATGAAGTTGTATTCTTCTATTTTATGTATAGGATATCCCAATTTTTTAAGTGCATGGTTCGTACTGTTTGCCAGATCGGCGATTGTATTTAGTAGTGTTCCATCTAAATCGAATATAACAAGTTTCTTCATTTTTTTTTATTTTAATAATCGTTCTGCAAATGTAGGAAAACAAATATGCCCCTGCAATAGTTTCTTTTTGCAGAGGCATAAATTCATTTACTTGAAGCTGTTATTTATATTTTTAAGGCTTCTCGTTTCATTTCTTTGTGATACGGAACCAATCAACATCCGCCCAGCCACCGTCATTCGTTACCAAGGCAGGACGGGTACAGAATGTTCCTATTTTAGCTCCGATCCATTTGCCTTCTCTGGCTTGGAATGGTTTTCCTATTTTCTGGAATTTCTTACCATCGGTGCTATAACTGAAGTCGCACATTACTATAAGGTCATATCCGCCTTCACTCTTGCCGATTTTCTTACCGTCACTGCTGAATTTAACTCTCAGATATACTGTGTTGTTTTGTAAATCAACAGCTTCATTTACTTCTTCCGGTGTTCCTTTATCTGCTTTCTTGCAGTTTAATTGTGAGAGCACAAGCCCTTTATCCGTGTTTTCAAGAATTAACCCGGCATAATCCATGCCCATAACTACAAGTCCGGTACGTTCACCTTTGTATTTGGTTGTAGGCTTGAAAGTCAACTTCATTGTTGCCGTGAAGTTATTTGAAGGAGTTTTCTGTAGTAGTAGGTTGGCTACGTCCCAAAGGTTCTTATACTCATTCACTACCGGATAAGAATAGAGACGTACATATCCATGATCACCTGCATAATATGCCCATTTTTCATTGATATTGGCATGCCATTGCCATTGCGGAGAAAGCGTGTATCCATTAAATTCGTCACTTTCTTGTGGTGTACAGATAGGATAGGTTTTACCGACATTTGGTTTTTTATAAGTTAGTACGGGTTCGCCACAACCATCTCCGTCTGTATCATTACCGATTACAGGCCAGTCGTTTATCCATTTCATCGGTTGCAGATGTACGATACGACCGTATGCACCTACATCCTGAAAATGCAGGAACCAGTCTTCTCCTGTTGGAGTATCTACCCATGCTCCTTGGTGAGGACCATTGACCGGAGTATTACCTTGTGCTAATACTGTTTTCCACTCATATGGACCGTAGACATTTTTAGAACGAAGAACAACCTGCCAACCTGTTGGTACACCACCTGCCGGATGAAAGATATAATAATAATCACCTCGTTTGTAGAATTTAGGTCCTTCACAGGTTTCGTGGGCTTCGTGTCCGTCAAATACAATTCTTGACTGTGAGATGGCTTTGGTAGCATCCGCATTCAGTTCACAGATAGCAATGACACTTTTTAGCCCGGCACGACTTCCAGCATAAGCATGCACAAGGTATACTTTACCGTCTTCATCCCATAACGGGCAAGTATCGATGATACCTTTTCCTGCTTTTACGAGTACTGGCTCACTCCAAGGTCCTTTCGGATCACGTGCTTTCACCATGAATGCACCTTGGTCCGGATCTCCCCAAAAGATATAGAATTCTCCGTCATGATGGCGGATGGCTGGTGCCCATACTCGATTCCCATGTTCCGGACGTTCGGGAGTTTCGATGGGAGGGAGGGCGTATGGAACGGCAGCACCTATGATGTTCCAGTTTACAAGGTCTTTTGAATGGAGTATTTGTAGACCGGGGAGGCAGTTAAAACTTGAAGAGGTCATATAGAAATCATCTCCTACCCGACAGGCATCCGGATCGGAATAATCGGCATAGAGGATTGGGTTTTTATATGTCCCGTTTCCCTGGTCTGCAACCCATACTTCGGAAACATAATTTTCCTGTGCTATGGCCGGGGTTGTCATTAATAGGCAGAGGCCTAAGGTCTGTGCTAATCTTTTCATGGACTGTTCTTATTATTTAGTTATGTTATAAAATTCTTGATTGCAAATATAGGTGTTCTGTATAAATTTAGAGGTGAATAATCGATTGCTTTGGAGGATTTATTGTGCATAAATGTGGAATAATTGTGTAAAAAAGAAAAACCCAACTCATATATTGAGCTGGGTATTCGTATGTTTTTTTGTTTGAATGAATATTATTCAAAATACACTTTTTTAGTTTCTACAGAACCGTCATTCATAATATTTTTAATAATGTTCAATCCTTTTGCAGGTTCGTTTAATCTCATTCCTACCACATTATAGTATTCAGTAGTTACGATTTCCTTACTATTAGCTATGTCTGATATACCGGTAGAACTACCACCTGCGGTAAAAGTAAAACCATAAAAACCTAATTTGGAACCTGTGCAGAATGTGGTATAAGTTTTACCTGCTTTTACTGGGAAACTATAGGTACCATAGTATTTATCAACAACAGTTAATGCGTCATATCCGTCCAAAGCTACTCCATCTTCCAAGATATAGAATTTCTTACCGGGATTTAATACAATAGCTATTTCTATTGTACCATCTTTACTTACTTCCAGATTATAAAATGTACCAACTGTTGGAACTCCTGCATCGGCTTTATCAAAAGCCAAATTATTTCCGTCTACTGGATTTGCTTTTCCGGAAGCATAAGCTCCATATATTGCAGCTCCGTCAATATCAGTACTTGCCTTTATGGTGTATGTATCATTTCCAAATGTTAACTTAACACCATCAACAGAAGTAATTTCTGTGTCTTTTGTAATTGCATCATTGGCTTGAATTGCATAAGTTTGTGCATTAACGGTGAGAGTTGTAGCCACAAAAGCCATTGCGAGAAGTAATTGTTTCTTCATAATAATAATTTTTAAGTTATACAATAATGTTCTTTGTTTATTACTGTACAAAAGTATGAAGTATTGCCTCTCGCAATGGGTAATATTTGTTCGAATAGGGGGTAATATTTGTTTTTATTGCTTTATTTTGATCACACAAGGGTGTTCCAACCCTTCTTTCCACTCACGAATATAGGCAAACCATGCTTCCGGAGTCTTGTAACCGAATGTTTCTTTCATTGAAGTAAATGTGGTGTGATAGGAAAAATAGTTATCTCCTTTGGCTGTTAAGGTATAGAGATAGTTGGGTTTGTCTTTCACTTCTTTTACTACATATTTTTGTGGAATGCAAGTAGCTAATCCTACAGTCTCTTTTGCATATTTTACAGTATCATTTACGGGCCAGTCTGTACCCCAGCAACCGATAAGTCCCTTGTGGTCGGAATAAGATACGGAACCCGCAATGTCTTGTACACCTGTACAGAACACTTCGTCTTTCAGAGGTTCCTCAAAAAGGGCTTCTACTTTCATGTCGCGGTGCCCGGCATAGAGGGTATAACGCGTAGTCATGTTTAATTCAGAGCCTTGATATTGCCAATCGGTTACTTTTATTTCGGCAATAGTACGGACAGGACCGTAAGCAATAATACTCTCTGTGAGTGTACTTACAGGTTCTATGTGCAGTGCTTTTTTCCCATTCCAACCCTTTAGCGCACCTACGCCGCAACTACCGCTTACACGTAGTACATCATCACCAAAACCACGTGCCAATTGTTCATCGGTAGGATAAAACTGTGATTCTTTAATCTCAAAGCCTTTATTGAATTTTCCGTAGATATCTACAGTTTGCTTGTGATCAAAATATAAACGGTAGGCCACCAGTTCCGATTCAAATGCAGGACCATGGTGGTGCATCTGGTTATAGATGTTGGCAGTACCCGGGATGGTTACGGAATGAACAGGTACATGCTTTCCTTTTTTATCACTTACCATCATTTCTGCATATACACGTGGTTCGTATTGTTTATTACTTTTTTCTGATGACAGGGTGATTTTCAGTGTTTTCTTACCTTTGGCAGGCAAATCGATAACAAATGCAAGCTCATCTGCACGACGGTCTCCGTTCAGGTCATCCAATTGCGATGGAATTTCTGTAGTACCCTCTGTTACTGTTGCCGATTTAATGCGAAATCCGGGTTTGATATCGTTTAGGTTGATTACTACCGGTTCATCAGATTTTGCCTGTTTCCAAGGGTTACTCACTTCTACTGTGATCGTCTTTTCATTGCTCTGTGCCAGAACTGCTAATGGGCAGGAACAAAGAAATAATAAAGCGGTAAAAAGGTTTCTTTTCATGTCTTTCTTTATTGTTTTATTGTTGAGTGAATGTCAATGTCGTTTGCTCACCCCAGAGTTGTACCGAGAATTATCTGATTGTCAATAATAGACTCTGTGCTACTGTAGCGAACTCCTCTGCAAATGTAAGCTAAAAAAAGCAGACAGTCCTGTTAGTGATGACAAAAGGACTGTCTGCTTTGATCTAATCTATGTAAATGTGATTTTACTTTAGGGTTAGATTGGTTCCCTGAGCATCTACTTGCTTATGTAGTTTACCATCTATCCGAATGTTCTTTGCATTTTTCATTTGGAGTGTAGGTCCGTTACTTTGCGTTTCGATGTAGATGTTGTCCAAAGTTACGCCATCTGCCTGACTGATAACAGCACCTTCGGCAGCATCTGTGATTACAACATTTTTCACTGTTATATTCCGGATAGGCATTTCGGGTAACCCATTGAAAAACATGGCACGTCCGGATCCTTTACAGTTAACATTGGTAATATGGATATCTTTGAATGCAGGAGTCTCTTCTGTTACGGGTGGCAAATCTGTTTTCGTATTTGCTGCACGTTCTTCTTCTGTTTCTTCTCCCGGCCCCTTGCCGCCATAGAATAAATCGAAGAGCAATGGTTCATTCGGGATATTAATCATGTTGATATTATTGATGTAAATTCCCTCTACTACTCCTCCACGTCCGCGGGTACTTTTGAAACGAAGACCTACATCCGTACCTAGAAACGTACAGTCTGTAACGTATATATTTTTCACACCTCCGGACATTTCGCTTCCTACTACGAAACCACCATGGCCGTGTAGTACAGTATTGTTTTTTACCAATACATTCTGACAAGGTTCTCCACGACGGCGACCGTCCTCATCTTTCCCGGATTTGATACAGATAGCATCGTCTCCGGCATCAAACAGGCTGTTGATGATCAATGCATTTTTACAGGATTCCAGATCGAGTGCATCCCCGTTCTGAGAATACCAGGGGTTGAATACCTTTACATTGTTGATTGTAATATGTTCGCATGACAATGGATGCAGACACCAGCTGGGAGAATTCTTAAACGTAACGCCTTCCAATAACACTTTCTTACTCTTTACAATATTGAGTAATACCGGACGCAGCCAAGGCCGGATTTCATCCCACTCCTCGTCTGTATTTATTCCTTCGGGTACATTGAAGTCTTTGCAGCTAAAGCGCCCTTCAATGCACCGGCTGTTGGATACCATATCTTTCCCGCTGCATCGGTTACACCGCCCGATTTAACAAGCTTACTCCATTGAGAAACAGTTAGTTTGTCTCTTTTAACCGGTCTCCAACTATCTCCTGAGCCGTCAAAAGTTCCGTAGCCCGTGATAGCTATGTTTTCTGCATTACGTGCTGAGATGGGGGATTGGCAACGTCGTGTTTCCAATCCTTCGAAGGATGTTTCTATAATAGGATATGCTTCAAAATCATCTGTGAAAAGAATCATTGCATTGCGTTCTGTGTATAAGTTTACATTACTCAGAAGTTCAATAGGACCTGTTAGCCACAATCCTTCCGGAATAACAACTTTACCTCCGCCTTTGGCATGGACGGCTTTAATCGCTTCATTGATGGCCTTTGTGTTTAGAAATTTTCCGTCATTTTGAGCTCCAAATGCAACAATACTTATTGTATAGTCCGGAAATGCAGGTTGTTCTACAATAGGCATCTCAAAAGGGAGATCACTATAAATGCTGTTGTCAATTACATTTCCTTCTTGAGCGCATGTCCGATTCCCGTACGAGAAGGGAAGGCATATAGCTGTTAGCAGCAAGAGCTTTTTCGTTAATGTGTTCATTTAAATTATGTTTCTATGGATTAATACTAAGGGTTGTCTTCACTTGATAACCGAAGAGGTTTATTATCCTTTGGCAGACTACTCTCCCGAGCGATCTACCGGAATGGATAATAAGATTCATGTTAACCTAATTCTAACCTTAAAATAAATATTATGAAAAAACCTCTTAATTATCTGGTGCAAATATAGAGTCGATAATCCCGTTAGATGTGTACAATCTGTTGGTTTAGGTGGATTTTTTGTCATTTTCGTCTTTTCTTTGCACACTTCTCGTGTTTTTATGCAGAAAGTTCCTATATTTGCAACCTAATTTAACTATTTAAAAGGTATGAGTTACAATTTGTTGAAAGGAAAAAGAGGTATTATCTTCGGTGCTCTGAACGATCAGTCTATTGCCTGGAAGGTAGCAGAGAAAGCCGTAGAAGAAGGTGCAACTATTACATTATCAAATACTCCTATGGCCATACGTATGGGCGAAGTAAATGCTCTGGCCGAAAAACTGAACTGTGAAGTTATCCCAGCTGATGCTACCAGTGTAGAAGATTTGCAGAATGTATTTAAGACTTCTATGGATGTGTTGCACGGTCAGATTGATTTTGTTCTTCATTCTATAGGTATGTCTCCTAATGTACGTAAAAAACGTACTTATGATGATCTTGATTATGGAATGCTGGAGAAAACGTTGGATATATCAGCTGTTTCTTTCCATAAAATGATTCAGGCTGCTAAAAAGTTGAACGCTATTGCTGATTATGGTTCAATTCTTGCTTTGAGTTATGTGGCTGCTCAGCGTACATTCTATGGTTATAATGACATGGCTGATGCAAAAGCACTGCTTGAGTCTATTGCCCGTAGCTTTGGCTATATTTACGGACGTGAACATAGCGTGCGCGTGAATACTATTTCGCAGTCACCTACATTCACTACAGCAGGTTCGGGTGTGAAGGGAATGGATAAACTGTTCGATTTTTCTAATCGTATGTCTCCATTGGGGAATGCTACTGCCGACGAATGTGCCGACTACTGTATCGTAATGTTCTCCGACCTCACTCGTAAAGTGACTATGCAGAATCTCTATCACGATGGTGGTTTCTCCAGTGTAGGTATGAGTCTTCGTGCAATGGCTACTTATGAGAAGGGGCTCGATGAGTATAAAGATGAAGAAGGAAATATCATTTACGGATAAGAAGCGTACTAAGTTATAAAAATGATGAAACTAAGAAATCCTCTTCTCCTTATTATATTATGTGTATTTGCCGTAGCCTGTCGGATGGGTACGGGAGAGAATGCGTTATTACATAATGAGGAGAATGGGATTTCTATAGTTCGCTATGATAAGTTGCAGAACGAGTATGTACGTTCCAATAGTTTCTCCGCTCTGCAAAAGATGAATATGGAGTACCGCCAGCCTACCAAAATTTTGATTGAAGAAGTTCTCGGATTAGGGCAGGTTAATGATGATACCATTTCTTTGCGGCTCCGGACTTTTTATTCGGATACTACTTTGCTTCGGCTGATGGCAGATGTAGAAACTCGTTTCCCTGATCTGGGAGAGGTGGAGAAAGGGCTGACCAAAGGTTTTAAAAGACTGAAGAAAGAGGTTCCCGATATCAAAATACCGAATGTTTATTCACAAATCTCGGCATTCAATGAATCGGTAGTTCTTTCGGATACTTTGCTCGGTATTAGTCTGGATAAGTATATGGGGGAGGATTATCCTTTATATAAGCGTTTTTATTACGATTATCAGTGTCGTTCTATGCGCCCTGACCGTATTGTGCCCGATTGTTTTGTGTTCTATCTGCTGAGCAAGTATGCTTTCCCCTTTCAGGAAGGGAGTTGCCTGCTCGATATGATGCTGCATTACGGTAAGATAAATTATGTAGTGCAAAAATTATTAGGATACCGTTCTACGGGTGAGGCAATGGGCTATGACGATGCAGAAGAAAAGTGGTGCCAGGAGAATGAGAGGAACGTATGGGAGTATATGCTGGCAAATCAGCATCTCTATGCCCGTGATCCGATGATAGTGCGTAAGTATATGAAACCTGCACCGTTTACTGCCTTCTTTGGTGAGAATGCTCCGGCATTGATTGGTACCTGGATGGGTACATGTATTGTTTCTTCGTATATGAAAAAGCATAAAGATGTCAGCTTACAGCAATTGCTGGAGACTACTGACTATCATCGTATGCTGCAAGAATCAGGTTATAAATAATAGCATATTGGCACATTATTTAACTCATTATTTCTCATGGAAACTGCTCTTTATCTCATTCCCGTAACTTTGGGTGATACAACTATCGAGTCCGTATTACCTTCTTATAATAAAGAAATCATTCTTGGTATCCGCCATTTTATCGTTGAAGATATTCGTTCGGCACGTCGTTTTCTAAAGAAAGTAGAACGGGAGATTGATATTGATGCTCTAACGTTTTATACGCTGAACAAGCATACTTCTCCTGAAGACATTTCCGGCTATCTGAAACCGTTGATCGGGGGAGCTTCTATGGGGGTGATTTCGGAAGCAGGTTGTCCGGCTGTCGCAGATCCGGGAGCAGATGTTGTTGCCATTGCCCAGCGCAAAAATCTGAAAGTGGTTCCGTTGGTAGGACCTTCTTCTATTATACTTTCTGTGATGGCTTCCGGTTTCAATGGACAAAGTTTTGCATTTCACGGTTATTTGCCTATCGAACCAGCCGAGCGCATCAAGAAGATAAAGATGCTTGAACAGCGTGTCTATGCTGAACACCAGACACAGCTTTTTATTGAGACACCTTACCGTAATAACAAAATGGTTGAAGATATTTTGCAGAACTGCCGTCCACAGACTCGGCTTTGCATTGCTGCCAATATAACTTGTGAAGGAGAATACATTCGCACAAAAACGGTGAAAGAATGGAAAGGAAAGGTTCCTGAACTATCTAAAATTCCCTGTATTTTTCTCTTATACCAATAATATCCTTTAGGTGTTCGTACTCGTCCTCAAAGCATTCGCTAAAGAAGTTGTGCCCTAAATTATGTTCTATCTGCTGAAATTGCCAGAGCTTTCCGCCTTTAAATTGTGGATTGCAAAGGATGGAGTCATCTTCTACATCAAGAACAAAAAGATAGACGAGCCTGTTGGTCACAGCATTTTCAAAATGATACATGATGCTGAATGTAGGCTTTAACCCGTTAATACCGGGAAAAGTGTTGTGCATGATTCTCCGGCATCCTTCGGCAAGCGACTCTCCGAAGCCGAGGTAACATTCCATTGGAATATCCATTTTACCTCTATCCAAGGTGGCTGTTTGGGGGCGTTCGCAAAGAAATAGTTTTCCGTGTGAAGCCACTGCGATGCGTATAACCGGATTAATGTAACTGTTTTTGTTATTGAGAGCTTCCAGCGCCAGGCTTTTTCCAATTACATCTCCCTGGGTATTGACAATGGGGACATACTCGGTATGTGCCATCAACTTATTGAAGTAGTGAATACTGATTTGATTGAAGATGATGGCTAAAACAAAAATGGCGGGAGGAAGAAAGTTGAATATGATCCACTTTGCCGGATCTTCCAGAGGGTGTACAAAAAACATTGCCAGACTGATCGCAATAAAATGCAATATCCCTAATATTAGTACGATGTGTGCAGATACAATGGCTGATTCTGCACCTTGGGCAAACAGACGCTTGGAGCAAACCTCCTTCTTCTTCAGGAAGTAATTGATAAACCTCTTTTTATGAAGATAGAGAATCAGCATTGGAATAAGAATACTTACCTCCACTGTAAGTGGCAGAGCACCGGGAGGAACGTAGTCACCCGGGATTAATGCTGCTATGGTTAGTAATACCAGGATGGCTGTGGAGATGTAAAGGATAAAATTTGGAATCCGCACTCCCTTACGATGCATTGAGTAATATGAATAAAGCAATCCGATACCTGTTCCGATATAGATTGCGGTGTCTTGCGTTATAAATTCGCATAAGACTATGGAAATGATAACGGGGATGTATCCCAATGACATGTTAAATGCGGAAGATAATATTCCTTTATGGCTCATTTTAGTATACATTTTGTCTGTTTCCTATAAAACAAACTAATACGGCTTAAAGTTGAGAGTTGAAAGTTAAAATTTGCTCACATGTTTCTCCGCATGATAGGAAGAACGTACGAGCGGAGCGCTTTCTACTTGCTCAAAGCCTTTCTCCAGTCCGATCTTCTTGTATGCGGCAAATTGTTCGGGAGTGACGTATTCTGTTACCGGATAATGCCGGTGGCTGGGTTGCAGGTATTGTCCGATGGTGAGAATTTTACATCCGGCCGCCAGAAGGTCATCCATGAGTTCTTCTACTTCTGCCGGGGTTTCTCCCAATCCTGCCATGATGCCACTTTTAGCGGTAATGTTATTACTGGCTATCCGGTGGATAACTTTAAGGCTGGTATCATAGTTGGCTGCACTGCGCACCAACGGACTGATACGTCGTACGGTTTCCATATTGTGTGAAATGATTTCCGGATGCGCCGAAATAATAGTATCTATTAATTCCATCCGTCCCTGAAAATCGGGTATCAGTACTTCAAGAGTTGTTTCCGGGTTTATTCTTTTTATTTCGGTGATGGTACGTACAGTGTGCAGCTCCAAGGTCGGCGAGGTCGTCACGATCCACGGAGGTTATTACGGCATGCGATAACTTCATTAGTGCGATGGACTCTGCCACATACGTTGGTTCGTTGGCATCCAGTGGGAGCGGGCGCCCGGTTTGTGTATTGCAGAACTTACAACTGCGGGTGCAGATATCGCCGGCTATCATAAAGGTTGCTGTACCTTTTCCCCAGCATTCTCCCATGTTCGGACAACGACCGCTGCTGCAAATGGTATGCAAACAGTGACTTTCTACAATACGCTTTGTTTCTGTGTAACGTTCATTGGCGCCGATACTTATCTTCAGCCATTCGGGCTTTCTCATTGGATGTATGATTTATGGTTTGAGAGTTATGATTTATGAATTAGGAAGGTGTGTCAAAAGTAAAATCACTCATTATTAGAACACAGATTAACGCTAATTTAAATCTGCGCTGATTTGCGTTAATCTGTGTTTCTAAAGTTACATATTGATAATTTGATCCGGCTTTTGACACCCTCATAAATCATAACTCTATAGGTTATTCAAAAAGAAATTGGTCAGTTTCGTGTATAAATGCTGGCGGGTATTGCCACCATAAATACCATGATTACGATTGGTGTAAACCTGCATGTCGAATTGTTTATCCAGTTGTACCAGATGCTCGGCATATTCGGCACAATTCTGGAAATGAACATTATCATCTGCCATACCGTGTACCAACAGGAGGTTACCGTGTAGCTTATCGGCACGTGTGAAAGCAGATGCAGCTTTGTATCCTTCTGCATTTTCTTTTGGCGTGCGCATAAAGCGCTCCGTATAGATGGTATCATAGAATTTCCAGTCGGTTGGTGCAGCCACAGCTACACCTGCTTTGAATACCGGAGTGCCTTCGCTCATACTCATTATTGCCATATATCCGCCGTAGCTCCATCCCCAGATGCCAATACGATTTTTATCCACATAAGGTAATGTACCCAGATATTTGGCTGCTTCCACCTGATCTTTGGCTTCTTTTACACCCAGGTTCAGGTAAGTGCTTTTTTGAAATTCTGTACCCCGTCCGCCGGTACCCCGTCCATCTACACAGGCAACGATGTAACCTAAACTTGCCATATAGGTTTCCCAGCTGATGGCGAAGTTGTCCAACACTTGTTGTGATCCCGGACCGCTGTACTGATACATCAGTACCGGATACTTTTTGGATGCAGAGAAGTCTGCCGGTTTCATCATCCAGCCGTTTAACTCTACTCCCTGGGAAGTCTTAAACTTGAAGAATTCTTTTTGGGGAAGTGCTACTTGTGCCAACTTTTGTTTTAGTGCATTGTTGGCTTCCAATGTTTTCAGCGTCTTGCCTTCGTTGTCATTCAGGGTGATAACAGCCGGAGTGTCAAGGTTGGTGTATGTGTTGATGTAATACTTCATTGTGGGGCTGAACAAAGCACTGTTCATACCTGCTTTCTGAGACAGCTTGGTCTTTTTACCTTTACGGTCTATTTTGTAAACAGCTTGTCGCATAGGGCTTTCTTCGTTGCTGATGAAGTAGAAGCTGCCATCGGCCTCGTCATATCCTAAAAACGATTCTACTTCATGGGCACCTTTAGTCACTTGCTTTATCAGATTTCCTCCCATGCTGTACCAGTAGAGGTGCGGGTATCCGTCTTTGTCGCTAAGGAAACTGAAGTTTTCGGGGTAGAACTGAATATTGTCGAATACGTTTTCGCTGATATAATAAGGTGATTCATCGCGTAATGCCAACTTGCAAACTGTAGAACGCGGATCAGCAAAGTACATGTCGAAGCGATTCTGATGACGGTTTAGTGTCATGATGGCAAGCTTGTTAGGATCTTGCGTGAAACGGATGCGAGGGATGTATCCGTCGGCATCCAATGGCAACTTCATCGTGCGGGTAACTTTTGATTTGATGTCAAAAGTATGTACTTCTACTTTGGAGTTCGGATATCCGGCTTTCGGATATTTGTAAGTGTATTCTCCCGGATAATCTTCCAGTCCGTTGATGTGCGGTGATTCTCCGGCAAAGAGTGGGAACTGGTACGAAGGAACTTCCGTTTCATCAAAACGGATAAAAGCCAGCATTGAGTTGTCGGCACTGAATTCCAGTGCCCGGTTAAAGCCGAACTCTTCTTCATATACCCAATCGGGAATACCATTGAGTACTGCATTTTGTTTACCGTCTTCCGTCACCTGGCTCTCACTGTTGCCATAGAGTGTTTTTACCAGGAAGATGTTGTTATCCCGTACAAAAGCAATCATTGTTCCGTCCGGAGAAAAAACGGGGGCTTGTTGAGGGCCCCCGTCAGAAAGCCGTTCAATAATGTTGTTTGTCGTTACCCCTTTATCATTGCGTTTTAAGGGGTATAAGTAATGTACGGCTGTATATGAACGCCGGTAAATGGGCGTTGTTTTAGTTGCAATCAGCAGTTTGGACCCGTCCGGAGAAAACTGATAACTGTCAAAGTGTTTGAAATCACATTCGCGGGCTTTAGCCACATCGAAGATTACTTCCACAGGTTCTCCTGTTTTGAAAGAGTATTTGGTGATTTGGGTACCTTCGTCATTCATCTGAGTGTAGTGCTCACCGTCGGGCATTGGGACTACGTTCCGAATGCTTGTAGGGCGGTATTGACCGGAAGTTATATCCTTCAGGTCGAGTCTTTTACTACCTTGTGCCATGCCTGCCACGCAAGCAAGGAAAAGTAGAAGGGTAAGGGTTATCTTTTTCATTATTTCTCAGTTTTTGCTTCTTATTCCTGCAAAGTTAGTAATAAACTGAAATTCGTCAAAGAAAGGATACTTTTTTATCTGTCGTTCGCCAATACTCGTTATCTTTATTAATTCCCTTTTACAGATTTTATTATAGTAAGGCATATTGGTGTTCTGTTAGGGGCTTCGTCCGGTTAGTCGTAATCGAATGTATCAAGGTCGTAGTGCTTCTTTGTTTTAGATGTACATGTAAAGCAGTACGACATGTACATGTGGAGCAGTACGACATGTGCATGTGGAGCAGCTTTACATGTACATCTAAAACAATGTTCCCCGGTGAGAGA
>BAJA01000033.1 GCA_000613465.1 Bacteroides nordii WAL 11050 = JCM 12987 | reverse complement strand
CAACAAATGAAATGTTTATAAGACTTGACAAAAGGTATATAGAAAACAAAAGAGATCCCTTCTTTTTGTACTAAAAAATAAATATTCTTAGTACTATATAAACCATTTCTATTTCATTCCACCTCCTCATTAACTGTCTTAACAGTTTGTCGTACCCTACTTTTTTAGCCTGGCAAAAGTACGTACTTCTCCAGTATAAAAGTACGTACTTATATACAAGAAAAGTACGTTTTTAAGATACACTTAAATACGTACTTTTACAATATAAAGAATGCATTATTAATTACGTTGTCATTCAGTAACTTACGCCTTATTTACTATTACATACATTGATGATCTTCAACAGACACTTTCTGTTATAATTGTTGTTATGATAACTTTAAATCCAATAGAGATCAGATAAATTTCCCTGTCGTATCTATTTTCACTTTTATCTCTTTCGCTCCTTGTTCCAGTTCAATCTGATAATAATCTCCTTGTGGTGCTTCATAATATTCGGCATCATCCACAGTATACGTACTATATTCAGAGTTTGCCAATGCTTGTGTCACAACAGCAGGGAGTTCATTTCGGCGAATGTCCCATGAAGTAGAAATCCAATTGTTCGTTTTATCAAACCGAACCTCCTTACAACGCCCCTCGTGAACGATTTCCACTTCTGTCACGCCCTGTTCTACTTCTATCTCTATCAGCCGGGCATCGGGATATTTATCGTTAATGAAAGAAAGAATTGCTTCCGGAGCCTGTATCGGTAAATGACTTTCATAGTCGTCATCATGATCCGTATCTGCAACCGCTTTTATCAAAAGCCCTTCAGCAGAATAGTACAAATCCATTTCCTGTGGTTTCTTCTCAACTTCAATGACATATACTGTTTCCATATCCCGGCGTTCCAACTTATCAACGTCGTCAACAGTCCAAGTGCTATAATCTCCCTGTTCAAACGCCGCTTTCACAGCTTCGGGCAAACCTACATACAAAACATCCGTTTCTGTCATGCACCACACACCTGCCGGAGTGAACCAGGCAGAAGCTTCACTGGCATTATCATAAAAATCGGCAACATAATAACCGGCTTTTGTTTCCCATTCTACGCGAGTAGCAGCAGGATATTTCTCCAGGAATGCTTTCTGAAGTTCGGGAGATACTCTCAAGTTATCATCATCATTATCACAACTTTGCAAACCTATAATACAGCAACCGCCATTAGTATAGAATAAAATCTCGTCTTCATTATTCTCTATCTTTTTTAATTATCAATATCAATCAGGTTAAATTGCAGGTCAAACTTCAATTCCCACTTATTAGAGAGCTTTACTTCATACTCTTTTTTGTCACGCTCTATCTTCAACACTTTAACGTCGGGATAGTTCTCTGAGATATACTTACGAATAGCCGCAGGAATAACACTCACAGGGACAGCACTGTACTTGCAATTCACCTCTTTCCAATTTCCTTGTTTATCAAACTCTACTTTATTGCCATCAGTAAAAATGACATCATAACTCTTATCAAACCAATCGGTTTCCATTTTAGCCATAGCAACCTTGCTGTCGCCAAAGTGCGATTTTACAAACTGTTGAGCCGGTTGTGGTAACTGGTCTACCTTAATAGGTTTATCATCATTTGCCCTTACAACAGATTGAATAGTAAACAGGCACACAAATAAAAGAAGTAACTTTTTCATAATCATTTTTTTTATACTGTTTTTTTCTTTGAATATTTAATTATGATACAAAGATGAGAAGAGAAACTGAAAAGATTTTGAAATCTGAGAAAAAATGAAATAAAAAGCGATCTTAATATATTATATTTGTAAAGTCTAACAAAAAACATTTCTAACATGAGAGAAAAATTAGTCTTGTCTCTTCTTCTATTAATAATGGCCACAAATCTGGTAGCTCAACAGACTGTACCGCAAAAGCCCCGTATTCTTATCAGTTCTGATATCGGAGGAACTGATCCTGACGACAACCAGTCAGTAGCTCATTTCCTGATGTATAACAATGAATTTGATACAGAAGGTCTTATTTCTTCCCCATCTTTCGGAAATGGAGACAAAAAAGAAATTCTTCGGATGATAGACCTTTATGAGAAAGATCTACCAACGTTGGAGAAACATATCCAGGGGCTATCCTCTCCCGCTTACCTCCGCTCTATTACTAAACAAGGCCGAAGAGGATCTGCTCCATACTGCGGCTTTGCTTCTGCAACCGAAGGTTCGGACTGGATTGTGCAATGCGCCCGTCGTGAAAACAAACGCCCTTTATATATACTCGTTTGGGGAGGATTGGAGGACGTAGCCCAAGCTCTCCATGATGCACCTGATATTCAAAGTAAAATTCGTATTTATTGGATTGGAGGTCCCAACAAGAAATGGAGTATAAATAGTTATACCTACATCGTACAGAATTTCCCCGATTTATGGTTTATTGAAAATAACGCTTCTTACCGGGGATTTATTTATCAAAGTAAAATCAACGATCAATACAATGCTTTGTATTATGATACATATATAAAAGATGCCGGATATTTAGGAAAAGATTTTGCACACTATTATAAAGGTAACCCCAAATTGGGTGATACACCTGCATTACTATACATGATGGACGGTGATCCTGACAACCCCGCTAAAGAATCATGGGGTGGTAGTTTTGACCTGTGTACGCATAGCCCCCGTTCCGTCTTTTATCGTCCGGTTACGGCCAAAGACACGGTACAAGTGTATTCCATCATAGAGTTTCATGTGGCAGGACCAGTCAGAAATGATATTCCTATTGATTCAGCCTGTATAACTTTAACTATTGGTAAGCAGAAATGGGGTGGCTATCACATTGGCAATGGTGACTATGTAGTCCGCCACTCTACCTATTATCTTGGAACATTGCCTTATACAATTACTTCCAATATTCCTGAATTTCCCAACCAGGAAGGAGAGATTACTGTAGAAAACATTTGGCCGGGAAGAATACGCGATACTGATTATATTGTAGGCAATAAATGGTTTACTGATAAAAGTGCTTCCGAGTATTTCTGGAAAAATTATCAAGGTGCACAAACTATCTACAAATGGAGAAATGCTGTTATGGAAGATTGGGGCAAACGTTGGGAGTGGCTAAAAAAAGAATAAAGACACCGAAAACATCCATCATTTTTAAAAAGAGGTCTTTTTTATAAAATTCCTCTTTTTTCCGGTTTACCATCCTGCCTATTCTGTAATTTATACCTGCTTTCCATGCCTGTGCAATCTGATAATATCGTTTAATGCGATACAACTTTCCGTCTTTAAGCAGTTTGGCTCCGGTCTGATGGAAACAGAAAGGAATGTCTTTTTCTATACACTGTTTACGAATATCGAGTATCCATTCATAATCACAAATTCTGGCATCATTCCCCGATTCACCACTTGCTGCTACTTCCTCAATTGTATCGTCCAGGTAAGGTGAAAGAACCAAATTTTCCAATAGCGGAGCCGCTATAATTACTTTATGCCGTATCGGCAACTCTTTAAAAATAGGTAAGCGATAATCTGCCATCTCCTGATTTTCAACTGTACACCCGATAATCACATTCTTGTATCCGTTTCCCCAATCAGCGGGTAGCCCAACCTCAAACCGATCAATACGTTTAGTAAAAATAAAAAAGTCCAAATCTTCCCTTTCACGTATCATAGCCCATGCTTCTGCCCGCCATTCGTCTGCACCATCCACAAAGAAGTCAGAAGTAAAACAGGTATAAACCAATTTTCCCGACTCTATCTTATAACTTTTATCGCGTTTTAACTTCACTGGCAGACTAAAATTCGCCGTTTTGCGAACCTCACGACTACTGGTATCTGCACCATACATTTCATCCTGCCGATAAACATAACAATATTTACAACCGGCACTGATTTTAGTACAACCATGCCACGGATTCCAGCTTGCTGACATTATCATATTTACCTAATTTTACTTTTCTGAAATTTCAAAACAATGCTCGCCATTCTCAAAATAATACCTCAGTCCGATATTCTGCAACCGACAAATAGAATCAACGATTGCCAGTCCAAGTCCTGTAGAACCTTCTTTTTTGGCCCCCTGATAAAAGCGCTCAAAAATACGCTCTTCGTCCAAAGGCTGCCCTACCCCACTATTACGAAACGTAAAGCTGTGTGGCGTTATTTCTATCCGGATATGTCCACCATCTATGTTGTGAACGAATGCATTTTTCAAAAGATTAGTTATCAGGATAGTAGCAAGAGACTCATTCATTTGTACGCAAAAAATACCATCTTCAACTATTTCTGTCTGAATATCCCGATAAGCATATACTTCTTTATAGTCATCCATGTACTGCTTTAAAAGTTCATTAAGTTCCAGTGCTACGGTTTCTGTAAATTGCCCGTTATCTATTTTAGAGAGCAATAACAGCGATTTATTCAGTTTTGTAATATGCTCCAAAGTCTGGTGAGTCTTCATCAGTTCTTCCAGCTGGGTTTCAGAAAGAGATTCATCTTCCATCATCATCTCCAGACGGTTCCGGCAAATGGCAAGCGGAGTCTGTATTTCATGAGAAGCATTGCCTATAAATTGTTTCTGTTGTTCAAACAGTTGTTCACTACGCTCTGCATTCCGAAGGGCTGCTTCATTTAGTTTCCGAAATTCAGTTATCTGCGTATCATTCTTCAGAGGTTTATTCTTATTTCCTATCCGGTAATCATCCAACCAATGCAACAAAACATATAAAGGTTTCATATTTTGTTGAAATACCCACACATTCACTACTATTATTACAAGCAACAAAGCGATATAAAGAAATATCATCCAATCACGTATCGCAGCGGTCAAATCCTCTTTCTCTATACTGGGAATAGATACTGTTAATTCATAAAAACGATTTTCATTATCTTTAAATATTGTAGTCAGAATACGTGCCGGTTCGGTTTCATCCTTTTCCACAATATAAACCATCGAATCTTTATAGGTAATACCCTCACGGCTGTCCGCATATTCTTCAGTAACTTCTTTAAGATAATATTGATTGTTTGAACCGGTATTCTGTGAAGGCAATTCCTCTCCGGCAAGCGCACGAATAATGATTATTTCCGAATAATCTTCCAGAGAATCGTCCACCTCATCGTTCACCTCATCCATCATAGCCATATAAAAAAACACGGCCCAAACACCCAGAACAAGTGTTAGGAGTAAGGATATGCGGATAACGATGCGATAAATCAGTTTCATAATTATTCAACAGTCATTTTATAGCCAAATCCATAGACCGCTTTTATTTCAGCAGTGGCTCCGGCATCTTTCAGTTTCTTACGAAGATTCTTTATTTGTGCATAGATAAAGTCAAAATTATCTACCTGGTCGATATGATCTCCCCAAACAGATTCGGCAAGTGTATTCTTATTGACCAGTCTGCCGGGACGATTGATAAAATACAATAGAATATCATATTCCTTCCGGTTCAGCTCAACTTCTTTTTCATCAATAAGCACTTGGTACCTGTCCGGAAGAATACGAATATTACCCAAACGAATATCCACCTCTCCATCATGATGTTGACGCGAATAACGCTTTTAATACGAGCATTCAATTCTGCCAGATGAAAGGGTTTAGGTAAATAATCGTCCGCTCCCAATTCCAATCCCAATACTTTATCTTCCAAAGAATCTTTCGCAGAGATAATAATTACATTCTCACGTTTGTGCATTGCTTTCAGCCTTTCAAGCAGATTAAGTCCGTTACCATCCGGAAGCATGATATCCAGTAAAACGCAATCATAATCATAATCTTCTATTTTGCACAAAGCCGAATTAAAATCGGCAGCCACCTCTACCACATAACGCTCTTTTTCCAATGAACGTTGGATGAGTTCACGCAATGAAGGTTCATCTTCAACTATCAATATCTTCATAAGATTACTTTTTTATTAGATATATGTACAAAGAAAGAGGAAGTTTCTGAAATAAAGCTGAAATCACGAGGTTTTTTTTATTTTTAAGTTCATAATACAGGTACTGTATCCCAATTGAGTGATAGTATTGAAATACCGATTCATAGTATGAGTTAAATCTGAAATACTCCTGCTTATCACTAAAAAAGAAATGCCGGTTGGCAATGATCTGCAACCGGCACTCGCGTCAAAATAAAGTATCTTCTTAATAAGAGCGTGCAAAAATTACACGGCATGCAGAAGGCTTACCTGTAACCATACACTTTCCCGGAGTTTTATCGCCATCGAATGGAATACAGCGAATAGTCGCTTTCGTCTCTTCTTTAATTTTCTCTTCGGTTTCAGTAGTTCCATCCCAATGAGCAAGAATAAAACCACCCTTTTCTATTTCTGTTTTAAATTCATCATAAGTATCTACGGTTCTTGTCATAGACTCACGATGTTTCAACGCTTTCTGATAAATATTTGCCTGAATTTCTTCAAGGAGATTCTTAACATATGCTTCGATACCTTCACAAGAAATTGTTTCTTTTTCCAAAGTATCACGACGCATTATTTCCATTGTATTGTTCTCCAAATCACGGCCCCCCATAACAAGACGCACAGGCACACCCTTCAGTTCATAATCTGCAAACTTAAAGCCAGGACGCTTATTATCGGCATTATCATACTTCACAGAAATACCCAGTGACTTCAAATTGGCAACAATACCCGCCACTTTAGCATCAATCTGCTTCAACTGTTCGTCGTTTTTATAGATAGGTACTATAACGACCTGTATAGGAGCCAAATGCGGAGGCAATACCAACCCGTTATCATCAGAGTGAGTCATGATAAGTGCTCCCATCAGACGAGTAGAAACGCCCCATGAAGTAGCCCACACATATTCCATCTTATTCTCTTTATTCACAAACTGCACGTCAAATGCTTTGGCGAAGTTCTGTCCCAAGAAGTGAGAAGTACCACTCTGCAAAGCTTTTCCATCTTGCATCATTGCTTCGATAGTATACGTATCGAGTGCACCGGCAAAACGCTCGTTGGCCGACTTCACTCCTTTTACTACCGGAACAGCCATATACTTCTCTGCAAAATCAGAGTATACATTCAACATTCTGACTGCTTCTTCTTCCGCTTCTTCACGGGTAGCATGTGCTGTATGACCTTCCTGCCACAAGAACTCGGCTGTACGCAGGAAAAGACGTGTACGCATTTCCCAACGGAATACATTTGCCCATTGATTACACAAAATAGGCAGGTCACGATAAGATTGTATCCAGTTTTTATATGTATTCCAAATAATTGTTTCTGAAGTAGGACGAATAATCAGCTCCTCTTCAAGTTTTGCAGCCGGATCTACCACGACCCCTGAACCATCTTCTGCATTTTTAAGACGATAATGAGTCACTACCGCACACTCTTTAGCAAAGCCTTCTACATGTTCGGCTTCGCGGCTAAGGAAAGATTTTGGGATTAACAACGGAAAATAAGCATTCACATGACCTGTTTCTTTAAACATATCATCCAACTGACGTTGCATTTTCTCCCAAATAGCGTATCCGTAAGGCTTTATCACCATACATCCACGCACAGCCGACTGCTCTGCCAGATCGGCTTTTACCACCAAATCATTGTACCATTGCGAGTAATTCTCGCTACGTTTGGTAAGGTCTTTCAGTTCTTTTGCCATTATATTTTTTATTTAAAGTTTTCTTAATTCATTAAAAACAGGATGCAAAAATACGAAATTAGACTGAACTCTGCCTATTCTTCTGCATTATTTTTGTCAATGAAAGCCGCTATAACGAGGCTTCTGTCACTTTACAGGCTCATTCACTCCAAAACCGAACAAAGCAAAATCTCCTTTTACCGGATCATCGGGCCAGATACGTGCCAATGCTTTCGTAATATCACTTGCTGTTTTGATACATTTACGGCTTTTTGTCAAGCCCAAATCGGTAGAAATACGATGAACGTGAGTATCAAGTGGAATAATCAATTCACGGGGATGAAACTTCTGCCAGATACCAAAATCAACACAGGAATCCCGACGAATCATCCAGCGCAGAAACATACACATTTTCTTGGCTTCGGAAGTACTACGTATTGTGGGCATACCGTTGATATGCCCCAAAACTGATTGTAATCTTTGTAATGGTGAGAATCCTTCAAAGGACTCATAAAGATAATCTTCCAATGTCTGGGTTTGAGAATACACCGCATGTAAGGTACTACACAACAGATAAAAATCATCATAAGAATAATATCGGTAAAAACTTCTCTTTTGCCCTGCATACATTTTCCACTCTTCACTCATGATATAAGAATGAGGAGCACAACTGAATAGTTCACAATCCACCCGGTCTGCACTTTTGATAATGGCTTTACGGTTTCCAGTAGCTATCCAGGAAGTTACGAGACCTGAAATTTCAATATCTACCTGAGAAGTATAACGATGAGGTATTTGTATCGGATCTTCTGTGATAAAAGCCGGAGTCTCATATCGTTCCGCCAATAACATAAGATGTTCTTTCAGTTCTTTATTCATGATTATTACAGATATAGTAAGAGCCATAAATCAGGTTGATTTATGGCTCTTTTCATTTGGAGCGGCAAGCGAGACTCGAACTCGTGACCCTTAGCTTGGGAAGCTAATGCTCTACCAACTGAGCTACTGCCGCATTACTTTTCTATTCTTTGAAAACGTTGGCAAAGGTAAACATTGTTTTGTAAAAAAGCAATGTGTAAGCAGAAAAAAATAAGAAATAATGCGAATCAGTAGTTGAAACCAATTAAGAGTTAGTTTTATTCATATCTGATCGGAAATGAGTAAAACCCACCACAGAGTAACACAGAGTTTATCAATAAAAACGAAACACGTTCTTTCTTACACATAACCTTTTAATTACGCAGTTTAAAGTTTTACTCAACTGCATAATTCGTGGTTTTATTTTTCTGTTTTAAAAAACAGTCTGCGAACAATCTTCTTTTTCATCTGTTAACTTCTCACGAAATAAACGAATAACGAATATGAACCTAAACCATCGAATGATTCTCATTATGCTATCGGTAGGATTATTTATACCTACCGTTATAGCACAAGAAGATAGCTCTGGAAAGCAACACCTTAGTTTTGAGGAAGCTCTTGAGTTACTGCACAATGGTAACCAGAGTTTAAAAATAGCAGATAAAGGAGTGGAAATAGCCAAAAGTGAAAAAGGAAAGTTGAATGCATTCTGGTATCCAAGTGTGCAATCAACCGGAGCATTTGTACATATGTCAGAGAAAATAGAGGTAAAACAGCCTCTGTCGCAATTTACCGATCCGGCAAAAGACTTTGTACATAGTATTATTCCGGATGACAAAATTATAAGTGGCATACTCGATCAGATAGGAGCTAATACGCTGATATTCCCTTTGGCACCACGCAACCTCACAACAGTAGATGTTACTGCCGAATGGATACTCTTCTCTGGCGGTAAACGATTCCATGCCAGTAAGATAGGAAATACCATGGTAGATCTTGCCCGCGAAAGCCGGGCGCAAGTGGATGCCACACAACGTACACTATTAGCCGAAAGTTATTATGGATTAAGACTGGCACAACAAGTAGTGGCAGTGCGCGAAGAAACCTATCGTGGATTGGAAAAGCATTATGAAAATGCCCTCAAACTGGAAGCTACCGGAATGATAGACAAAGCAGCGCGTCTCTTTGCACAAGTCAATATGGACGAAGCGAAACGCGAACTGGAAGCAGCGCGTAAAGAAGAAGCTGTTGTACAGAATGCACTGAAAACATTGCTCAATATAGAGGGAGAAAACGGAGAGATCACTCCTTCTTCACCTCTGTTTATAAATGATTCGCTTCCACCCAAGATGGAGTTTATTCTTTCGGTAAATACCAGTAACTATCTTGTCAATCAGTTAAACTTGCAGGAACACATGGCCAAGCAACAAGTAAAGATTGATCAAAGCGGATATATGCCCAACATTGCCCTCTTTGGCAAACAGACATTATACTCACACGGTATCCAGAGCAACCTGTTACCTCGTACAATGATCGGGGTAGGCTTTACATGGAACCTCTTTGACGGATTGGAACGTGAGAAACGGATACGCCAATCTAAACTCACCAGACAGACATTAGCACTGGGACAGGCAAAAGCGAAAGACGATCTCGCCGTAGGAGTAGATAAGCTATACAGTCAGATGCAGAAGGCACAGGATAACGTGCGTGCTTTGAACACCACCATTGAGTTGAGTGAAGAGTTGGTACGAATGCGGAAAAAAGCCTTTACGGAAGGAATGGCCACTTCAACCGAGGTGATTGATGCAGAAACAATGCTGGCTAAAGTAAAAGTAGCCCGACTGGCTGCCTATTATGAATATGATGTGGCACTAATGAATCTACTGGCCCTATGTGGTACACCGGAACAATTCAAACAATATGCCTCCACTTCGCCTGGTAACTTGCTTAAAGAGGAATAAAAAACGAAAGAATCTCAATTAACAGAAACGATAATCAATCCTATAATTATGAATACAGAAGATAACATAAAAAAAGAGGTAACGCCCTCTTCAAAGGAAATACAAGAGAATACTTCTAACAGAAAAAGTCTGAGCATTGCCTTTATTGTTGTTCTGATAGTTGTTCTCTTATTTACAGCTATTGGTATGATATTAATGAGAAAACAGCCACTCGTACTGCAAGGTCAGGCAGAAGCTACAGAAATACGTATCAGTGGAAAACTGCCCGGACGTATTGACACTTTCTTAGTACGTGAGGGAGACTGGGTAAAACAAGGTGATACACTTGTAGTAATCAACAGTCCGACCATAGAAGCCAAATATCGCCAATTAGGTGCGTTGGAGCAAGTAGCTGTACAGCAAAACAAAAAGATTGATGCAGGTACACGCCGGCAGATTGTAGCCACTGCACAGCAACTTTGGAATAAAACGAAGAGCGACCTGTCACTGGCAAAGACTACCTATGACCGGATACTTACTTTATATAAAGACAGCGTGATAACCTCACAACGTAAAGATGAAGTAGAAGCGATGTACAAGGCAGCAGTTGCTGCAGAACGTGCTGCCTATGAACAATATCAAATGGCGGTAGATGGTGCACAGAGTGAAGATAAAGCTTCGGCAAGAAGTCTGGTAGATGCAGCACGCAGCACAGTGGATGAAGTAACTTCTCTACTCGTAGATGCACGCCTTACAGCTCCTGAAGACGGACAGATAGCCACTATCTTCCCAAAACGTGGAGAACTCGTAGCACCGGGAACACCTATCATGAATCTGGTAGTGATGAGTGATGTACATGTGGTACTAAATGTACGTGAAGATTTAATGCCCAACTTCCGTATGGGAGGTAAATTTGTAGCAGATGTTCCGGCAATAGCTAAGAAAGATGTAGAGTTTGAGATATATTATATCAGTCCGTTGGGTAGCTTCGCTACATGGAAATCGACGAAACAAACGGGTAGTTACGATTTACAAACTTTTGAGATACATGCAAGGCCCACACAATCCGTAGATGGATTAAGGCCGGGAATGTCGGTGCTTGTTCAATTGACAGTGGACAATTGACAATGGACAGTGTAATTGCATCGGTATATTATTAATTAAGTAATCGTTCTAAATTATATGATGTTATTATGAAACGCAGAAACTCGCAGATTCACGTAAAGCATATCATCGCTCAAGTATAACGCAGCCATTTAATCTGCGAAAATCTGCGATCATTTGCGTTTCAATAAAACGCTGTCACATAGTATGAACTAAATTTGAAGTACTACTTATGACCAATAACTCTCAACATACAACTTCCAACTATCAACTAATCTCCGTCCTACGTCGTGAATGGATACGGATGACCTCGCGACGCCTTTATTTTGGCGTCTGTATCATCTTGCCATTGTTCACCCTCTTCTTTATGGCTACTATCTTCGGCAACGGACAAATGGAGAATATACCTATCGGCATAGTCGATCAGGACAACACGGCAACTTCACGGACAATAGCAAGAAATATATCTGCAGTACCCACTTTCAAGGTGACCTGCCACTTTACCAATGAAGCTGCCGCCCGTGAAGCGGTACAGCGTAAAGAGATATATGGTTATCTCTCCATCCCTCACAATTTTGAGCAGGATGCTACAACAGGTAATGAGGCCACTCTCTCCTATTATTATCATTATGCATTGCTCTCAGTAGGTGGCGAGCTAATGGCTGCATTCGAAACATCGCTTGCACCGGTAGCATTATCTCCTATAGCAATGCAGGCCGTAGCATTAGGAGTAAACGAACAACAAATAGAAACATTCCTCCTGCCTGTGCAGGCAAATGATCATCCTATATACAATCCGTCTCTGGACTACTCGGTTTACCTGAGCCAACCCTTCTTTTTTGTATTGTTTCAGGTACTCATATTGCTCGTCACAGTGTACAGTGTAGGTAGTGAAATCAAGTTTCGCACCGGAGACAACTGGCTTGCCGTAGCAAAAGGAAACATGGTGAGCGCCATCATGGGTAAACTCTTGCCCTACACCATCATTTTCAGTCTTATTGGTATACTCGGCAATTATGTTATGTTTGGTATACTGCATATTCCCTTTCATGGTAGTTGGCTGCTGATGAATACAATGACCGTACTTTTTGTGATAGCAACTCAAGCACTGGCACTGTTCATCTTCTCCCTGTTTCCGGCAGTGGCACTCATCATCAGCATTGTATCTATGGTAGGTTCACTGGGAGCAACATTGTCCGGGGTTACTTTCCCGGTGGCCAATATGTATCCTTTGGTAAGAGATGCTTCATACCTCTTTCCAATACGTCATTTTACAGAAATTGTACAAACTATGCTCTATTCCGGTGGTGGATTCGTCCATCTATGGCCTTCGGCCGTTTTTCTTTGCATCTTCCCGTTATTAGCGTTAATGATGCTCCCCCACCTGAAACGGGCTATAATCAGTCATAAGTATGAAAACATCCAATAAACTCTCACAACTGTCATCTATTATCACGCGCGAATTTCGTGCTATTAGCACCAGTTATGCCGTGCTATTAGTGCTGATGGGAGGTATCTTTGTATACGGATTACTCTACAACTATATGTATGCCCCGAACATTGTTACCAAAGCTCCTATTGCTGTGGTAGATAATTCACACAGTAGTTTGAGCCGGCAATACATACGCTGGCTGAATGCCACACCACAAATAGAAATCTATGCACAGGCAATGGATTATCATGAGGCACAGGAATGGATGAAGGAAGGAAAAATACAAGGTATTCTGTATTTGCCACACAACTTCGAAGATCGGGTATTTCGAGGAGAAGAAGCCGTATTCTCACTCTATGCCACTACAGATGCCTTTCTTTATTACGAAGCTCTACAGGAAGCATCATCACGGGTGATGCTTGCCATTAATGATGCCTATCGCCCGGATGGTACCGTATTTCTACCTCCGCAAGGCCTGATAGCTGTAGCTATGGCAAAGCCTGTCAATATCTCAGGTACAGCATTGTACAACTATACCGAAGGATACGGTTCTTATCTTATTCCGGCGGTAATGATGGTCATTATCTTTCAGACATTACTAATGGTTATTGGTATGGTGACGGGAGATGAATATCAAACAGGCGGTATACGTGCCTACCTCCCATTTGGAACGGGATGGAAAACTGCAGCACGTATCGTTGCAGGAAAAACATTTGTCTATTGCATGCTGTATGCTCTGTTCGCTTTCTTTCTACTGGGATTGTTACCTCATTTCTTTAGTATTCCCAATATAGGCAGTGGCAAGGATATTATAATCATGCTCATCCCCTATCTGCTGGCAACAAGTTTCTTCGGACTGGTAGCTTCACGCTGGTTTACCGATTCAGAAGCCCCTCTGCTGATGATTGCTTTCTTCTCCGTGGGATTGATTTTCCTCTCCGGAGTATCCTATCCCATGGAGTTAATGCCGTGGTATTGGAAAATGGCACATTATATTATACCGGCAGCACCGGGCACACTTGCTTTTATAAAACTAAACTCTATGGGAGGAAACATGGCAGATATACGCCCGGAATATATCACGCTGTGGGTACAGACTGTGGTATACTTCGGGCTGGCTGTATGGGTATATAAAGAGAAATTAAAAACGGGCACGCACGTATTTATCAGTACCGGAAGTAAAGGATAAACGAAGCGGAAAGATATATTTTCCTACCTTCTCTGCCACTGACAGTTCGGAAGCTGGTAACTCCATTACTTTTATCAATGAGTAATCATTGGCATCAACCGCATAATAAAGTTCTGTATGAGGTCTCGTTATTCGTATGGTCCAGTCAAACATATTACCCATAACAGTCATTGCATCTGCTTCAGGATTAAAAGCAGGAATGCCGACTTTCACTACATCATATGTCTTGTTATTAAGTACATAAAGAGTATTGTTTACATCCGTCATAAAAGCCAGTGTCTTACGGTTTTTAAACTCAGTGATAAAAAGATGCTTCAACTCTAATCCGGCAGGTAAATCCACAGCCCGAACATAAGGACGGTCTTTCACTTGTTTCAAGTGAAATAAATGCCGGTTGGCATCCAGTAGCATGTATCCTTCGTCATAGTCTTTACGTGTAGTGGGATTACCCGAAATTTCAAGAGCCGGAAAAACAAAGCCTTTCTTCTTCATCGCCTCCGTGAAACGACTACTCTTTTCATGGTCAATAGTATTGGAGGCAATAGTGACGAACTCAATTCCGGTATCAGTAATACGAAATACATCACCGGGCATTTTCAGATCCACACGACCGGACATAGATTCCAGTAACGGGTATAATCCGATACGAGGAGCATTGATATCCGAAGGAACAGTACGGAAATTAAAGTTCTCCATTTGTACCAACCGCGGAGTTACAGGTACTCCATTTATAGTATCCGGAAATCGTTCATCCGCCATTAGCTGACGAACATAAAACATGGGCAAAATACTGTCAAACTGTGCCTGCGTATAGGTATTACCCGAAAGATCACGCCGAACCATGCCCTTGTCGCCTTCCTGTCCCATCATGGCAAAATCGTCGATGACAAAGCTATACAGGGTAAAAGGAGTCTTCTCCGGTTTGGAAGTAAAGAAGTTATAGCACCAGGCAATTGCCACACCAGTAGCAAAACAATGGTCACATAAAGTAATATTTGGCTGAAACGTTTCATTATCAATTAGTTTATGAAAGTAAATATGATTTTAATCTTGAGAAGCTGAATCTTCCTGTACGGATAGTATTAGTCTTGCTTCCCTTCCTTAAAGCGAATGACAGAGAGCCATGAAAAACCTGCTATTAACAATGTATAGAGGGTAAGCCAGGGCAAGAAGCTGTTATACGCTTCGGGGGTAGCAGACAAAAAGAACACACGCAAAACCAATACGGTAATAATCAGATTCAGAATGCGACGCTTCCAAGCCGGTTCAAGGCAGACCCAGGAAACAAGCAGATAGGCGGAAACACCTGCCAGATACCACGGAACAGCTGTAAGTAAGATATGGCGCACAAGTTCGGAAGCAAGAATACTTTCCAGATAGACAGCCATCAACAGAAAATTGAGTGCAAAACACACGATCAGTGATAATAACCCATAAAACAACATAGAAGCTACCATACGCAGTTGTGAATAGGGTAAATGAAGTGTCAATTTGAGACATTTACGATGCATTTCGGGCACAAACTGTACCACGGCCAGTAGTAACCCGACAAGCAATGGTATATATTGCAGTAAATCTACAAATACCGCGTCACGTTGCAACATTACTTCCCATACATGTTCTACTCCTTTTAGTTCTACAACCCGATTTATACGCAACATGCTGTATCCGGCAAAACCCAGTGTAACGACTCCGGCCAGCAACAGATACCAGCGGGTCTTGATCCATTCTTTATAAAATATAGCGTTCATAATGTTCTTCATTTAATATTTACCAGTCAGTCCAATAAAAGCATCTTCCAAATTGACACGTTCACTATGAACATCAGTGAAAGGTATTCCCTTTACATTCAGTAAACTTTCTACTTCAACCGGTGAAAGAAACGAGTATGTTTCAAGCGTATTACGTATCACGGAAGGGTGATAAAGCCTTTCTATAGAAGGGCAAGTATATCCCTCCGGTACCGTCCATGTAAAACGGCGTACCTTATCAAGTAATTCTCCAACCGGTTTCTGAATCAGAATCTTACCATAGTCCATCATAATGCAGTCATCTATAAGCCGCTCCATATCTTGTATAATATGGGAGGTGAGAAAAACGGTTTTATTTTCGGCACGGGCATAGTCACGCAGGTAATCCACAAACAGACGACGATAACCGGGATCGAGTCCCAAAGAGAAATCATCGAGTACTAACAACTCTGGATTTTGAGCAAGTATAAGCCCTAAAGCAACCTGCGAACGCTGTCCGCAGGACATACGTGAGATACGTTGTCCGGGAGCAACTTGCAGCTTATTCATCAGCTCATAATAGGCTTCCTTTTTCCATTGTCCCTGATAAAAGGCGGCATAAAATTTTTCTATTTGGGTAATGGTCATGAACTGGTATTGCACATGACCTTCAATCAGCAGTCCGATATTGCGACGTAATGAAGGTTCCATTGTCTGAATATCCTGTCCAAAAATACGGCACTCTCCCGAACGGGGTTTCAGATAGCCACTCAAAATATTAATAGTAGTGGTTTTGCCTGTACCATTCTTCCCCAACAGACCGAGAATACGCCCTTTAGGTACACTAAAAGTTAGATTTTCATATATTAACCGTTTGCCGTAGTAATGGGTCAGGTTGTTACATTCTATGATTGGTTCCATTTATTTGTAATTATTACTATAAAATTCTGATTAGAAAAAGAAGAGAAATGCCAGTGGAATAAGTATTCCTGCTACCAACTCTATCCCTCCCCGCCCGGCAATTCCTTTTTTACCTTTGAGCATGATGATACCGGAAACAGTAATCAGGATAAGGCCAACAGCAAAGATATCGGCAAAGACAGTCCACCACTGTCCGGGGTTATAGTGAAGACGGACCACAGCACTCAAGAAGGGGCGACGGGTCACAGATTCGTAGACGGCAGTTCCTGTCTGTACATTTACCTGCAGGTTAGATCCACCTTTGAGGAACACCTTCATTATCTCCGGCTGGGGAAAGTAATGCTTGGTATAGTTTTTTTCTTCGCCCAATGGTTGCAGAAGAGTAAGCACCGCTGTTTTATCCATGGTTGCTTTTTGAGGCAGAGGGGTAGTAACAGTATATTCGCGTCGTTCTACCGAATAATTGGGATTTATCGTATCCCGGTGATTCATCACGATACCGGATATAGCATATATCAATAACATTCCTGAAAAAAAGAAAGAAAAGTCGCGATGTATAACGCGACTCCACTTCCGGATATTATTACCCTTGAATGTCATAAGAGGATGCTTCAAGGAAATAGAACGACAAATAATCTTTTCCCGTTTTAGCCTTACGATCCGCTATCTTTGCACGAAAATCAGCAATACGTGCTTCAGGGGTATTGGCTGTCTCACCGCGGGCTTTCTTCTCTGTACTACAAGCAGCTTCACCTTCACCATGTTTCTCGGCAGCCTTAGCTTTAAGTTGCGACTCCCAATTTTGCAAATATGCTTCATCCACACGCTGTTCTTTCAATGTTCCGGTGACACGAACAATCGAATTAACGCATTTCTGGTCAAACTTACCGACACTACCGCCTTCAACACGAATCGTTTGTGTATCATCACTCCCCATCAGAAAGATTTTACGACCGCCATGCTTGCATATATGTGTACAAACTCCTTCCACGGTCACCTCCTGTCCGGCAAGTGATTCTGCATCGGCAAGCAGATTATCTATTTCGAGAGCACCGCTGTTGGCGGATTGTTCTACTGTAGTCACTTCTTCCTGAGAAGTTTTCTGTGTTTTGTTTCCACAGGAAGTACCTACAAAAACGAGGGCTGCAATAGCAGCAATAATAGTAATTCTTCTGGTTTTCATTATTTTTGTTTTAGTATATGTAAATGAATGTTATAAACTCTGCAAAGTTACACATCCTGCTATGGATATAAATACCCCGAAATAGGTATTCTCCACTTAGACAAGACAATAGATGTACCCATAATTAGGTAAAACAACGAAAGCGGTATTGAATCAATGCTGCGTTATGTCTCATAACACACGGATAAGACGGATAAAACAAAACGAATGACAACGGATCTTTTATCTTGTTTATTGATAATCAAAGAAAAAATCTGCTCCGTCGTCATCCGCCTTATCTGATCCGGTCTTATCCGTATGCTATAAAAAACACAAAACTATTTATCTCACATAAACTTTATAAGAAGTATTTTCTACTTTCACAATATAGAATCCACGAGGTAGAGCATACTCATAAGTACCCTCCTGCATCTGCTCACGCATGACAATGCGTCCATCCATAGTTGAGACAAGAACAGAAGCTGATTGGGCAAGTATCATATGCAGTGTTGCATCGGTTGCCCAAACCTGTACTTCTTTTGACAGATCCGTATCCGTAATGCCTGTTCCTCCTGTGGAACGGAAAACAATCTCAACTGTTGTATTTTCGGCAGCAGTACGGAATGTTTTCACTCCTTCAGCCAGCAATACGCCATTAACACGTAAAGCTTCAAACTCATAACCGTTGTCCGGTGTAACGGCTAATTCTACTGCTATGTTTCGCTTCAGGAAGAAAGTAGCAGAATCTTTGGCAAGTACGGCAACGGGCTTGGTCAGTGTATAAGTTCCATGCTCCGGTTCTTCTACTGTAAATATATAGGCAGGAGTCGATACTGTATTCTTTGTACCGAAAGTAGGACAGGATGTTTTAGAAGAAGTCCATTGCAGATAGGTAGTCAATTCAATATTATTCAGATATCCGGCAAAACCAGACATTTCGGTAGCAATAGCACTTCCATACATTTCAGTTTCAGTAAGAGCATTTCCTTCTGAGTTGAGATCTGTAGCGGCAGTAACAGTGTTTTCCAGATAATAGCTGCGTGTAATAATACCCGGCTTATCTTTACTGGTATTCTGTCCTACAATTCCACCTGCATACTTAACAGCGGTTGTTACTGTAGCTGAGTTAATACAATTTTTTACTTCAGAATAAGCATTGATCATGGCTACAATACCTCCGGCCGCATTTGCAGCAGAAGTAATCACACCTGTATTATAGCTATTAGCGATAAGACTACGCGCCGGTCCTGCAGTAGGTGACTGCAACATAGCAACCAATCCTCCAACTGTTCCTTTACCGGAAAGAGCACCGGTATTAAAACAGTTGTATATTGTACAAACGGCATTATTATCACCAAGGCGTGCGGCAATACCGCCTACCATCATATTGGTTGAAGTAATAGTACCTGTATTAGAACAGAGAGAAATAACTGTTTGTGCACCAATAGCGTCTCCAACGATACCACCTACGTACATTCCCGATGCTTCAATTGCAGCAGCATTGTGACAGTTTGTGATAACAGTATTGCTTATACCTCCTGCCACAGCACCGAAATATTGTTGTGTAGAAGAAAGCTTACAATTGGCAGCAATACTCACATTCTTAATCTCAGCACCACTGGCAGATCCAAATAATCCGGCATATTTTATAGTGGCATTGATATACATATTCTGTATCGAAAAGTCATTACCATCAAAGATTCCACCAAACTTATTCGTCTCAGTTCCTATAGGTACCCATAATAAGGTTTCACCTGCCGCATTGTTCACACCAAGATCAATATCAGACATCAGCTTAACAGTCGTTTCAATATTCGTTTCTCCGGCATTCACTTTAGATGCAACATAAGCAAGCCCTTTAGCTGTATATACCTCATAGGCCGTGCCATCCAGTTTATAGTCGGTAGAAGCAACAGCATGTTGTGCCATATCCGCCCATGTGGTGGCTGTACCTGCATTAAAGAGCAGTTCTATCTTTACATCTTCTGCAGGCATTGCAAATGTATTACCGGTTTTGGCTTCTTCACCCAATTTAAATCCGGAGAAATTGTATCCCTGATAAGCAGTTACGGCAAGAACAACCTGAGCACCGGCTTCACTGTAAAGAGACATTGCGTCATCCGAAGCCAAAGGAGATGCAGATAGTTCACCCAACAGAGTAGGCACTATACTGACCCGGTAGGTTTGAGTAGCAGCATCATTACCTAATGCCACATATTCACCTGCAACAGATGTCCATGTAACAGCACCCAGTGTTCCTCCGGTACGTTGGTTCTCGTAACCGGCACCAAGAGTCAGTTCTTTTGCCAGTTTCTCACTTTTCAATTGCTCATCTGTAAGTACGGTAAAAGGAATGGTTCCGGCAGACAACCCGTTATCTATCGAATAATTACGAATAAGGGTAGTATGTGTAGTTGTCATAACGATACTATGTCCTGTACCGCTTACTTCACCCAGATTTACACAGTTTGCCATTCGTCCTTTCAATGCAGCGGCAGACATTCCTCCGGCAGCCTGTCCGATAATACCGCCACCATTGATTACCTTTCCGGCATTGATGCAATTGAGTACCTGATAATCACCATAGCCATACCCGGTAAGTCCGCCTGCTTTGTTGGAAGCTTCCTTAATCTCTCCGTAGTTCACACAGTTCACCAGAGTGTCCGCCTGAATATATCCGCAAATTCCTCCTACATATCCGCCATTATCAATGTTTCCATAGTTCCGGCTATTAGCAACGTAGCATTTGGCACGTGCCGCTCCTACCAGTCCACCAATATGTATATTCTGGTTTTTAATGACAGAAACTTCGCCCCGGTTGGTACATCCGATGATGCGGCTTTCGATTACGGAAGCTGCCAAAGCACCGGCAACGGCAACCGTTTTGGTAGTTGTAAACTTTGACTTTTCACCGATTGTCACATTGCGTATAATAGCTTTGTTGAGAGCACCGAAGAAACCGGAACAATCCACATCCCCACTCACATTTACACCGTCAATGGTGTGTCCTTGTCCGTCAAAAGTACCCTGGAAATAGATTTCTGTTCTATTGCGGATATAGTTACCAATCGGTGTCCATAATACCGGTGCGTCATCCACTGTTGCAGTAAGATCGATATCATTACCCAACTTCACCGTTTTTCCATCGAAGGTATACTTATATGTATTCACCAGAATAGAAAGTCCGGCAAGCTCTTCAGGCTTCGTTAATGTATATTCTGTCGCAGATTTATGTTCCGTATACCAAAGGGTATCTGGTTTTTGACTGTCATCCGTCCAGTTTGCAGCAGAGACAGATGCCGGGAGCAATGCTGCCGTCAGCATCAGTGTCCCGGAGATGAGAAGTAATTGTTTTTTCATTTAATTCTTGTTTTTAATTATAAATAATTGAATAATATGCCTATTAAATAATGTGCCAATATGCCAATTGAGCTGCGTAGAACAAACCAACCGGATCGAAATCTTTCTCCTCCTTCCTCTCAGAAAAAAAATCAGATTGTATGGTCACACTGCATAGTAACTGTCAATTGTCAACTGTCAAATTGTCAACTCTAAAAGGCTACCCCAACAGAAGCCGTAACATAATCAGAAGCCATTTTCCCGGCCTGTTGCCATCCATGCTCATAGCGAACGGCAAGGAAAAGACTGTAACTGGTTCGCGGAGAATAATCACAACGAACAGCCACACAGATCAAAGCGTTATCTTCTGAAAGATAGCGATAGTTACTATACACAGGTGCATTAAGCCCTTCATCCATCGCCTGCTGAGACTCCCCTGTGTGGGAAGTACCGGATAAAAGTAAAGACGGAGAAACAGAAGCTGTATAAAGAGCACCTACCTCACCCTGCAACAGGTAACGCCCGTAAGGGCGAGAAGCACGCAATAAGATCTCACCAGTCAGATGATTAATATCCATCTGCCGTTTCGGATATACATAACGCGTACGTATACTTCTGTACTTCACAGCGGGTAGTATGGAGTACCGCACATCTCCCGCACTAATATGTTCATAAAAGCCCGAAAGCCCCACTTGAGCCACATCATTATAATACATCTTCTCCGAAGCAATCAGAGGATAAGTATTATTAGCCGCATCACCAAACAGATTTTCCGTACCTGTACGTTTGACGAAAGAAGCTTCTCCTTTTACTCCCCATTGATATACTGTAGAAAGATTGCGCCAGGCTGCCTCGGCTTTCACTGTATGTTCGCCCACCTCTGCCATAGGCAGTTCATTGAGTGAAGAATTATTTTATCAAAAGTGAAGTAGTCATAAGCCACCGAAGCCGTGAATCCTGTTGTACCGGCCTCATAAGGTAACAGATTAATACTTCCGCCAAAGGCCCTTCCTTTATAAAACGTTTTTCCCCTGTTACCACGAAAACGATAATAATCAGTACCCATCCCTGTGAGGTGATAGATATTGGGAACACCCAATTCGTTATAGAAAACCAGCTCATTGGTCTGCTTATACTTACGTGCACGAAGCGAAACACCCGCAACGTACGAAGCCCCTAATTTCGTTACTACGCCAACAGCTACATTCAAATCACCCGTTAAGTTTTTGGGACGGGGATCGGCATTACGGTATTCAATATTAGCACAATAAGAAGCATCAACTCCAAAGGTGAAACGTCCGGTCTGCCGGGCATATCCTCCGGCAAAGTAGTATTGTTCGGACTTTAGATTTCCTCCTACCGTATCGCCCATAACATAGGGATAGAGCAACGTGTAGTCGGATGTTTCATTCCAGTTGCGTCCCAACTTCTTTCCATTCACGTAACGGGCCTCTCCCCAAAGACTACTCTGCCCCTTACGGATGAAAGAATTGACATCAACCAGTCCCATTCGTCTGCCATTGCCTTCCTGAATAACAAAAGGCTGCTGTTCGTGCCGATACTCCCCTCCTGCACGGAGTTCGTTCAACGTATAAGTATACTGCCTGAATTTCATTGCAGGATTGGTATAAACTAATGAAAAGAAATCCTTTTCTGCCGATGACTGATTGGCATTTATACGACGCTGCACCGATAAACTATCAGCAGCATACACGCCTCGGCAGCCTGCAGAAAATAATATAATAATGATAACGATTCTGCCCATTATGTATTTTGTTCTATATAGATACATCTCAGTTCCTTACCGGTTGTACTCCGTCATACGTCACTATCTCTGCAATTGTACCATCGGCATTCATGGCCGTATGTTGCTGCTCGATGATGGAAGGTACACACTCTGTGTTAAAGTCATCCGTAGAATTATTGGTATCCTGAAGTACACGGTTTCCCTTATCGTCAAGATAAAGCATCTTGCGCCGTACACTCTTAAAGTATCGTGTAGGATCTTTATCCATCTTACCACAATGAGTCCACCCGGCATCCACCGTAGGCGGAAGAACATTCCATACCCGCTCTGTCCCGACGCTGCAATTCACTCCGTCCACAATCCAGTCGTTGGGAAGTTTATATGCCTTTTGTGTCATCGGGTAGTTGCCTTGCGGCAGTTGCATGATGTAGTTATAGCGATAGAAATATTTCTTCAGATAGTCTTCTTTAGAGGTATTGATCCGCGCCAGTGCATACGAACGGAAACCACGATTATGAAGTACCCAAAAAGATAACGTATAACAATACCACTTATCCAGATTAGGTACGGTTTTACTGTCAATATCCATATTATTGGGTTCCGTAGAAACATCATACCATTCAAAATCGGCGGCGCTCAGATCAAAGGAGTTCGGATTGGCTACGCGATGATCGATCCCGGTATCACACAAAATCATACTCTGCCCGGGAAGAACCGGATGTTCTTTACCGCTTCCCGGCACTACATAGATGGCATGTACCGTCATTGTATCCTCACGGATATCCGGAGTATAGTCATACTTTTCTGTAGAAATAAACTTAGACTCCACCAATGCCAGCCCATCGGCATAGAGTATACGGTCTGTATTGTTATATATCTTCACATAATCGTCGCCATAATACTGCTTATTACTCGCACGTAGTGTTCCGGTAAAAAAGATCTCTTCAATGATAAAATCATTCTCATCAATAAGTAAATGAGTGTTCATCGTAAAAGAAGTCTCACTGCCAATCAGTTTTACAGACTCACTGGCTCCGCGTAAACGTCCTTCTATCTGATCTCCGTTTTCCTGGTAAGTAACATCCGCTTTATAGAAGCAGTTGTAAAGCCCTTGAGGTAATACAGGAGTTTGGGATGCGGGTATTTTAACCGATTCACCGGTAGCAACATTGACAAAGGTCAACGTATCATGTGATACAGCTCCGGCTGATATACCTTCGGGAAAATTAATCGTAATCCCAGCGGTAGTGCGGGAAACATCCTCTGAATCATTACAGGCAGTAACGGTCAATACCATTGCTAAAGCCAGGAGGTTGATAACTTTTCTATATTTCATAATCTTTCAAATAAACACTTATAAAGTAAAATTCAATTCCATACCGAAATACGGATTTACATTCCGACGAATCGTCTGCCCATTGCTCGTAAAGTCGGGAGTATAATCCAGCAACCTATTGGCAAAGAATGAGAGACTCATATATTTGCCTATCTTCTTGGTTGCTTTAAGGTTGACGTAAAAAGCCATAGGCACAGTGTACTTATCAAACATCCCCGAACTAAACGGGATGATGAGGTGCTGCAAATAAAGATCTTCCCGGGAAACATCGGTATATGGATGTAACTGACCATCTTCGGCAGAGAGATAAGCCATAGGGACGCCTTCTTTGTATTTGGTTTGTTTGCTGGTGAACCACATACACTGCACAGAGGTAGAGAAAATCAATCCCCATTCCGGTATTTGTGTATCCAGCATCAGATTGGTGTTGAACTGTTGGTAAGTATTGCCATCGTTCCAATCATAGAGTCCCACATAACGGTCGGAAATAGATACGTCATTTACTACTTCACTAACCGTACGAAACGTAGGCAGGCTATTAGTATACGTGGAACGAAACCAAGCGCCACTTACGTTTATAGCTGTACGTAAGGGCTTTATACGTTTAGAGTTAAACAAGAACTCTACTCCTTCTTTAAGTAAATAACTGCCATTGGCTGCCTTTGAATACCCATCCAGTTTTTTTGTTTCGGTATATGGCAGGTCTGCCAGATCGGGTGGTCCCTGAAGTTCGGAACTTACTATGTTACCATCATCATACTTCTTGTAAAAATAAGAAGCATAAGAAGCCATATAACGGAATCCGGAATTCATCGTCTCCCGGAAATAAGTCACCGAGAGGCGGTTTCCATTGTAAGCAAAATCGGTGCGAATCTCCCACTTCTTATTACGGGCGGCCCGAAGATCATAGTTAGTACGATCTTCTACATACGTACGTATGTTGAAACGGCTGTTTTGTTCCGGATGAAGAGCATCATAATACCCCAACTGAATGATGTCGTTATAATACTTATTGGGGAAAAGATAGTCCAATGTAGGCATTCTGGTGGTCCAGCCTACCCCACCTCCCAAAGAGATGTTGAGATCATGACCTCCCACACGGATCGCAGGAAAGACCCATTGGACATTGAGACGCGGGTCGAGGTAGAACTTGCCATTCAGCGTATATCGTTTGTCAAGACCGATAAGCGACAGGGCACGCAATCCTCCCATTATTTCCAGCTTGTGGGTCCCCATACGTACAGTGGCTATATCCTCGGCAAAGAAAGCAAGGTTCTGTAAAGCCGGAATATCTTTGTAAGCACGCGGACGACTACTCCATCCTCCGGTAGAAAGCGGACGGCTAAGATCATACACTTCTCCCCGTCCAAAGTTCTTGGTATAACCCCATTCCGTACCTGCACGGGCATTGTTCGTTAACCAGCTGGGACCAAAAGTAAAATCTCCTTTCAATTTGACGAAAATATCAAAAGGCTTACCATCACTCAGATAGTCGGCAATATATTCTTTAAAAAGTAAGGTTGCATCATGTTCTCCCCCTTCTACCGTAGAAGGTACAATAGCATAACGTTGCGGAGCAACAAGCTTACGGCGTTCGAGACGGTCAAACTGAGCACTTACAGAAGAGTTTAACCCTATTCCCTTAATGGCCTTTATCCGGGGGAATGTCCAGAAGAAATTATTGGTTAGTGAAGCACGATTATAAATGGTCTTGTAAGTATCGGTGTTACCATAATTCAGCTCAGGGTCTAACTTATCATTATCAAAGGAACCGGTATAGTCGATGGCAGGTTCATAACGCATGGTCCATGTATCATGTTTCCAGTTCCATGTGAAACGCAGGGAAGCATTGATACGTTTATAGTTCTCCAGATTATTGCGCGGATCGGGTTTGGCATCAAGATAACCGATATCGGCATTCATCACAAGATCTTCGCTCCAAGGTAGTGCAAAACCTTTTCCAACAGCCAGTAACTTACTGTACCCATCGGCTTTGAAACGTGCATTGAGAGGAGTTACTTTACGTATCTTCTTTATATTGATCATTCCACTGGTGAGATTGCCATATTCGGCAGAGGGAATACCACGTACTACCTCTACACTTTCTATGTCGTCTGTAGAGATAGAACGCATATCCACACCCCGGTTTACTATATTGCGACCACTTTCCACCGTATCATCAGATCCGGGTATTGCCTGCAGGTTGGCATCCGTATTAATAGGAATGCCATCGACAACGAAAAGTGTGCCCAGTGAAGTAATAGAATAATCCTTCCCCACGGCAGTCTTGTTACCATTAGAATCTATTCCTCCTGTTTCACGAAGAGTCATTGTATTGGCAGCTCCCATATCCGGGTCACGTGACATCCCACCGGGAAGAAGTTCAAGCAAATCGGTGAAGCTGGTGGGCTGAAGATGCGCCATAGCAGGACGGTCTATCCGGGAGGTAGTAACGATGCCTTTGGATTCTGTGGCGGTAATGATTACTTCGTTCAGTTGATTGTCCGACCGGAGAGAAATGGTAAGATGAGTGCTACGTTGTAAATCAAGTGTTTTCTGGTAACGTCCATAGCCGATAAAAGAAACTTTAAGTGTATAAGAACCCGGAATAACTGCAGGCAGATGAAAGTCTCCGTTATCACCCGCCACGACCGAATACCGTTGTTTGCCTTCCAGCTGAATAGTAGCATAAGGAAGTGATTCCCGGGTGATGGCATCCCGAACCATACCACTAAAGATTATCTTATCTTCGGCTACAAGGGTCTGTATGGGAAGTAGAAAAGTGATACACAAAAGAATACTATAAATTATCGTTTCGCGATTCATAAAATCTTAAAGTAGTTTAGATAAGTAATACATCACCATTAAATGATTATTTAGCGGATTATTATTGAAACGCAAATAAACGCGTATGAACGCAGATTTCCTATAAGGAATATTGTTTTCAAGCAGAACGCAGCTATCTAATTTGCGAAAATCTGCGATCATTTACGTTTCAATAAATTCATATTATAGAGTATACTAATTTTGAATCAATACTTATCATATTAATAGACGAAGTTTATTGGGGTTTTAAATTAAGAAACTGTTTTGATTTAGCCCATAAGCATAATAGTCTCTCTAACTCCATATCATTAACAGAGAATCCCCCTATCGTTAAAGAACTACCGTTTTACACCCGTTTACGATATAAAGTCCTGCCGCCAACGAATGAACTGTACGTCCCGCTGAAACATAAAAACTATCAACAAGCCTGCCGTCAATACCATATATACGTACTTGACAGGCAGTAGCAGTCTCTACGGTTATTTCTCCCCGACCGGAATATATACGGAATGTATCATCCGAAATACCAGCAGGTATATCCCCTATACCCGTTACAATTGATGAGATATCATGCCCTGTAAAGACACAGGCCCGGTAGTTGGCATCACCATTATTAATCACCTCCAATGTCATGTCACTTCCCGGAAAGGTTGCCGATTTATTAGCATTCATTGCCGAGATCAGACGGTTTCCTATAAGAACACCTCCCTGGGTAGCTGTCATTAAAGAGTTCTTAAGTGGATATGTCTGTAGGTTTCCCAATACTTCATCAAGTACATAAAGATTAGAAGTACCATACAAATCATATCCCGGAGCCAGTAGTTTACCATCCTTGGGCAGGATATCTTCTACTTCCGTCAGCCCTCCCTCTATTTTCACCGCATTCTTCACTGTTCCGTCTTCTGCACTACATTTTAGTATATATGCACGCAGTCCGTTCGTCATTGGAAGATCATTTTCGAGCCATACCTTATCGCCTTCCATCATATTGCCATAAAAAGAACCTCCGAGATATAAATCATTCCCTGAAACAGAGATACAGGTAGGTTTCACACGAGCACTGGCTTGTGTGACAGGATGCTGTACCGATCGCAATACACGCGCCCATTTCACATCACCGGCTGTAGAAATACAACTGTAGAAAAGACAATCCTTATCAGTAGGAACCAGACGACTGCTGCCCAGACTGATCGCTTTTTCTCCATCACCATGTAGATAACCGCTCACATATAGATTTTCTCCGGACAAGCAAATACTTTTAGGTGTTTCACTGGTAATCTGCCCTTTGGTGGTTATCCCCCATTGAGCCTCTCCGGCAGCGTTGAGTTTCACAACAAAAAGATCACCGGGCACTGTACCTTGCACATCTCCATTCCATCCTTCTACATTGTGGGGAGAACTGAGATTGGCACTGCGTCCAAAGTTTATAGAAGTACGGTAAACACCTGTCAGATAGAGATTATTATCTCCGTCAGCCACCATATCATTAATCTCAAAGTTATCACTAAGTTTCTTTTTACTTCCGTCTATTGTCACTACCTTATAATCCACCGGAATACGTTTTGCCCATTCTATCTTGCCATCTTTACTGATTTTAGCAATAACGGGCTGGTAAACACCACCGTATGTTTCATAATCGGGAGCATCCCAGTTCACAACAGTTTCGACACCTTCACTGTCTACGAAACTACAAATGACATCACTCCGATAGGCTCCTTTCTCAGAATGGCGCATTTTAAGAGCTAACACTGCACCACCATCATTCGTAGGCGCTATGGCTCCACCGCTATCAAAGTATCCGGCATTGGTGCAGACTCCCCAGATAAGGTGCCCGTCGGTATCAACTTTATAGAGGGTCATATTCTTGTTCCCGTCTTTAGTTGTCATATCAAGTGCACCGGTAGAGGTTTTCTCTGAGGTTCCGGAACCGTCCGCAATATTGTAATAATAATAATCTGTAGTTTTGGAGTACCCTTTGTTAATCTCTCCGTCAGGATCATAACTACTCTCCTGGGCGCTGGATGCAAAGTCATTGAAAAGAAACACGTTACCATCCGAAGAAGGTTTGATATCATGGGGAATTTCAAGTCCCATACCGTCTTGTGCAGTAACCCATTGTAAAGTGGGATTCTGGGCAGTAAGTCCTGCTGTTAGCAGACAAAAAATAAAAGTAATAGTAGTTGTTTTCTCATTCATAATAATAAAGGTGTAATTAAAATAGTCAATAGTTCCGGAGCGGATATCTGTAATTTATTATCAGATAGAAATACAGAAAAAAGCGGAACATTACGGGTTGTAAAGGTAGAGAGAAGCACCGGGGTACACAATCGTCACTAATTGGTATATTAAAAAGGGTATTATAGCAAAAGTAGCTATTAGTAGGTAACAATTAACCGAACAGATGATAAAGGAAACACCTGATGATGATAGCATTACGTAAAAAAAGAACTTCCATACACATTCCCTTCTATCATTATCCAAACAGAAAAGTAAGTAAATTAATCTCCATGAATACATCTCCATGAGAGAATATATCTATCTTTGTTGTCCCAAAATCAAAAACAATTCATGAAACAATCACAAGTTATACTCATCACCGGCGCCTCTTCGGGGTTCGGAAAGATAACGGCACAAACTCTCGCTGCACAAGGACATATCGTATATGGCACAAGCCGAAAGCAAACCGAGAACAAAGGAAATGTGACGATGCTTGTTGCAGACGTTACTGATAACAGTTCTATACATTGCGTAGTGGAACATATAATGAAAGAGCGGGGACGCATTGATGTACTGATAAACAATGCCGGCATGGGCATCGGCGGTGCACTGGAACTGGCAACTGATAAAGAAATTGCCCTGCAAATGGATACGAATTTTCTGGGTATGGTTCGTGTATGTCGTTCCGTACTACCCATCATGCGCAGGCAACGTAAAGGAAAGATAATCAATATCAGTTCTATCGCAGGACTAATAGCAGTACCTACCAGGCTTTTATTCTGCTTCAAAGTTCGCAATAGAAGGATACAGTGAAGCTCTTTCGCTGGAAGTACATCCATTTGGTATCAAAGTATGCGTGGTGGAACCGGGAGATTTTAATACAGGATTTACAGCCAACCGGAATATCTCTGCCGCCACCCTGAACAGTTCCGACTACGGGCAATACTTTACAGATACACTAAAGATTATAGAAGAAGCTGAAACAAACGGTTGCGCGCCTTCAAAGTTTGCAACCGCCGTATTGAAATTAGTAGAAAAAGAGAACCCTCCTTTCCGTACACTTACCGGACCGTTGTCGCAAGTGATGTTTGCCAAAGTTAAGGGCTGGCTTCCGGGAAAGGTCATCCGGTATGCACTGCGCACATTTTATAAAATAAAGAAATAGTAAAGAAAAGTATCTGTTTCCTGTAAAATAAATCCTTATTTACTTGACTTTCATAAAGAAACAGGTTATCTTTGTAAACGTAATCATAAAATAGATTCGGTTAGAACATTTGTAAAGGAGGAAGTCACAACTTTCTCCTTTATTTTTTTGCACCGGCTCCTGAAGGCATATAAACGGGGTATTCAACGAGATTTCTTCGGTACTTATTTAAAATTACATGGTATGTTACGATTCGTTTGCTGGTATGTTACGACACATTTCCTTATATGTTGCGATGCAAATGTTACTGTGTTGCAATGAAACAGATATTCTCTCCTCCAAAAACTGTTTTTAGGTTAATAATCAATAAATCTGCTCTTGACAAGAATGACCACACGATTAGGCCGGAGTCAGTTGTAGAAACATGGTAACTGTAAGAATAACCCCCAAAGCAATACAAACAGAGACAAGTAATAAATTAATAAGTTTTGCTCTGGGTTGTGTATCGGTATGCAACCTGTTCAGAAAATATTCTCTGAAGAAAAGATAAAGTGCCGGCACAGAAGCACTGGCAAGCAAAAAATCCTCAGGAATATGAAAGAAATAGGTCTTGGATAGTCCGATGAGCGACCAATGGCAAAGGAAAAGTACAAGAAACATATTCACTTTACGAGCAAACAACAATAGCAACCCGATAGTAAATACCACTACCGAACAAGGCATCACCGGAGAGGTAATACCCGGAAATGTTAGTCCGCGTGCCAAAGAAAGTAAAGGATAAATAAAAGGCATAGCCAGCAGGATATATGCCAGACCATCATATTTACGGCTACGCTCCAATGTAGTATATCCGGTCAAAGTATCCCATATCCATATTACGGCCATCACTCCCCAAAACAAAGCCATCACAACATTGTAACTACGTTCGGCACAATAAATATAGTAATACACCACCGCAATCCATATGTAAAGGAATATAAGATAAAACTTCATCGACAACTTTACCCACGACTCTGGCCTTCTCAACAATAACCCTGTGAGAATGATACCAATGATAACAATTATCAACTGAAAAAGCCAGGTAGCCGAGTTGTACCCCGCAATAGTGTTCCAAAATATATCCATAACGTTTATTTTCTTCGCGCGATTGTATCTTATCCCAAATCGGTCGCAAAAGTATAAAAATGCTTCCTATTTCTCTCCTCAAATCTATTTTTTTATCCATACAGGCTTATTTCTGCATAGAATACTTCTATTACTTATTTTGATTTTATGAATAAAAAGGCGTATGTTTGTATTTCCGGCACTATTTCCGGCACTTAAATATCATAAGGTATGAAGTATGTTGTGATCATTTATTATGTACTCGTAAAAGAAGGCAAAGAGATTGAATCTCTTAATATTAAGGAGAATATTGAAGCTGATTCGCCAGAAGAGGCAATAGGTATAGCCTATAATATCTTTAAATCCGAATATCCGGATGATAATTGTTATATCGCGGCAATAATTCCTAACGCTATATAATGGAGCTAAACGACCAAAGAATTATTTTTAGACAGAAGAACATATTCACAGTATGATGTAACTCATGTTTTCTTATTTGTTCTTATGTTCTTCTGTCTAATAAAGAATATTCTGTTTTGCTCATGTCCTACATGTTACCTCTTATGAGTAGTAAAGAAGAAGTCTATCAATACTGCCAGTCCAACCCCAATTGTATAGCACAACATATCAGACCATAAAAATCCGTGTCCCAAAACCAAAGCCCCCAAAGTAGTACCCCGAATTACATTTATCCAATCGGCCTGATAAAGCTGGCTCACTTCAATACAATAAGAAAACAGCAGAGCAATCGTCGCTCTTCGCAATAAACGGGTAAAAGGAAAAAGAAAACTTATTCCAAAATATACCATGGCAGCCCACAGTGTATCTCCGGCATAAGTAGCAACCCATGAAGGCAAATAATCACCGTAAGTCCGTGAACCGAGTCCAAGAACAACTATAAGTATCCATAAAGCGAGATAGTAAAAACGTAATTTCATAATAGATATATCTTGTAAAAAAGAATCCCGAAGCCCTCTTTCTCTATAAAGCAGGCTTCGGGTATAATTTATAATACTTATAATATAAATTTTCTCTTGTTTATTTTTTCAATGGGATAGAGAAACTGAATGTAGATCCTTCTCCCTTAGCAGATGTAAACCACAACCTACCGCCATTCTTAATAACAAAGTCTTGGCAGAGAAGCAAACCAAGTCCGGAACCCTCTTCATTATTTGTTCCAAAAGTACTGAAATGAGTATCTGTATGCAACAGTTTTTTCTGGTTCTCTTCGTCGATACCACAACCACTGTCTTTTACACTCACCACAGCCATACCCTCCTGTTCTTGTACTGTTACTAATATCTCAGTTTCTTCATTACTAAACTTAATAGCATTACTAAGCAAATTACGGATAACTGTTTTTATCATATCAATGTCAGCATGTACGTCCAACTTGCTTGGTGTTTCCAAACGAATACTGATCTTTTTCAGTTCAGCTACCATCGAGAAGATCTCTATCACCCCTTCAGTAACTTCTACCATATCAATATCCTGATATACTACCTTCAACTTACCGATCTGACTCTTAGTCCATTTCAATAAATTATCAAGCAAAGAGAACACGTCCTCCGTTGTCTGATTAGCCATCGTCAGCAACTCATACATCTCCGGTCCTATAGTATCACTTGGCAGATTCAATATAAGCATATTCAATACCATTTTAATAGATCCCATCGGCGAACGAAGGTCATGAGCTATTACAGAATAAAGCTTATCACGTCCGATAATCGTCTTTCTCAATTCCTCTGTCTGTGCTACAATTATACGCTTAGCAGCAATCAGCGAGATTTGGTGAGTGACACGAATGATCAACTCTTCTTTATTAAAAGGTTTTGAAATAAAGTCATTGCCTCCTACCTGAAAGCCTTTCACGATATCTGCCGTACTATTCAAAGCAGTCAAAAAGATGATCGGAATTTCTGCCGTTTCCGGATTAGCTTTCAGTTGCTGAGAAACTTCAAAGCCACTCATATCAGGCATCATCACATCCAACAGAACAAGATCAGGTTTCTCTTTTGTCACCTGATCCAACGCTTGACGACCGTTACTGGCTGTCGCAATCTGAAACTTCTCATTAGTAAGAAGCACCTTCAGCAACAATACATTCGACATTACGTCATCTACAATTAGTATTTTGTATTCTGAAGGATTTATTTCCATGTTCATCTTTTATATAGCTTTATCTGGTTGTTTTATACTTTATAATCTTTAAAATAATTAATCATACGTCCAAGACCTTCCTCCAGTTCTACCGTTGGTTTCCAATTCAATTTCTCCTTTGCCAATGTAATATCCGGCTGACGCTGTTTAGGGTCATCATGCGGCAAAGGCTTAAATATAATCTTTGATTTCGAACCAGTCAGTTCAATTACTTTTTTTGCCAATTCAAGGATAGAAAACTCATTAGGGTTACCAATATTCACAGGTCCTGTAAAATCATCAGGAGTATTCATCATCCGGATCATTCCTTCGATCAAATCATCTACATACTGAAAACTGCGTGTTTGTTCTCCCGAACCATAAATAGTAATATCCTGATTTTGCAATGCCTGAACTATAAAATTAGAAACAACTCGTCCGTCGTTAGGAAGCATACGAGGACCGTATGTATTGAAAATGCGGATAATCTTTACGCGAACATCATTTTGACGATAATAATCCATAAAAAGAGTTTCGGCACATCTTTTACTCTCGTCATAACATGAACGATAGCCAATAGGGTTTACATTCCCCCAATAGCTTTCAGGTTGTGGATGTACCATCGGGTCACCATACACCTCACTGGTAGAAGCCTGCAATATCTTAGCATTTACACGCATAGCCAATCCCAGCATATTAATAGCCCCCATTACAGACGTCTTTATCGTCTGAATGGCATCATGTTGATAATGTATAGGGGAAGCAGGGCAAGCTAAATTATAAATTTCATCAACCTCTGCACTATATGGAAATGCCACATCATGACGTACAAACTCAAAATGATAATTGTCCATCAAATGCACGATATTACTCTTTGAACCTGTAAACAAGTTATCTAAACAAATAACATCATTACCTTCATTCACCAATCTGGTACAGAGATGTGAACCTATAAATCCGGCCCCACCGCTAACTAATATTCTTTTCATGTATTATAAGTTCCATTTATGCACGGACAAATGTAGACGATTCACCCTAATTATGCAAATATTATGAACTTTTTTTATTTCATATAAAATTTCATTCACCCCCACACAAGCCAAAAAATGAACCACAAAATGAAAATAGTTGCGATATGCGAAACATCTCTCTACTCTTATTTGTTTTAAATCAAGAAAACAAGAAAAGGACAATGATTATGATAACAAATAAATTAAATGAAGGGCTCATTGAAGCCATAAAAGAAAAAATACCGGCAAACAGTAATATAGCAAACGTATTAATGGACAATTTGTTTATCGGTAGAGAAGCCGTATACAGACGACTACGTGGAGAAGTTCCTTTCACTCTGACAGAAGCTGCTATTATTTCCAGAAAACTGGGAGTATCACTCGACAAGATGATAGGAGTAAGTTTTAAGGAAAACGCCGTTTTTGACATGAATGTGGTTCACCACAGTAATCCCTTTGAAACATATTACGATATTATAAATAAGTATACCGAGCTATTAAAAAGTATAGAAGATGATCCCATTTCTGAATTGGCTACATCTTCCAACACTATCCCACAGACATTATATCTTAAACACGATATATTGTCTAAGTTCAGACTGTTTAAATGGATGTATCAGAATGAAAATATCGGTTGCAAGCATTTTGACGATTTGGAGATACCAGCCAAACTACAAGATATTCAAAAAGACTTTGTAAATGCTGCAGAACAGATTCATAGTACAAGTTTTATATGGGATAGCAATATTTTTTCCCACATAGTGAATGATCTGGAATATTTTTCGAGCATTCAGCTCATCTCCGACAAGGCCAGACAAGAGATCAAGGAAGAGTTGTTACTGTTATTGGACGAATTAGAGAACTTGGCAAGAAAAGGAAAATTCGAATCCGACAATGAGGTTAATATATATATTTCTAATATTAACTTTGAAGCAACCTATAGTTACGTAGAAAGTAGCAATGTACATCTGAGTATGATACGTGTTTATGCTATAAACTCCATCACGACACAAGATATTGAAATGTGTAAGAGTTTAAAAGAATGGATTCAGTCATTAAAAAAGTTTTCTACACTAATCTCCGTTAGTGGAGAAATGCAACGTATACAATTCTTCCAAAAGCAAAGAGAGATAATTGATACATTATAAAAAGATATATCAATGATATTCAGAATCAAAAGCAAATACATTTTCTCATAACGAAAATACGTTTGCTTTATTTTTGTATAATTTCATTTTTCATAATCTACATTACACAAAACAATAAAATAAGAAATAACGCAACTCACTATTACGTTTTATTCCATACTAATTATCAGACAGGAAGCTTTATATTTGCATAAAATCATTTTTCGACAAGAAAATCACTAAAAGCAATATAAGCAAGTATGAAGAATAGTATAGTAAACGAACTCATCAATGAAATGAAAGAGCGTATCGCTCCAAAAGAAACACTTGCCAATTTTCTAACTAATACACTATGTATGGGAAAAGAGGCCGTTTATCGCAGACTACGCGGAGAGGTAGCTTTCACTTTTGATGAAGTCGCTGTTATATCTCACAAACTCGGAATATCCATCGATCAGATAATTGGCAATCACCTGTCAAACCGGGCTACATTCGATCTGAATCTGCAACATTCACCCGATCCGATAGAAAGTTATTATGAAATACTGGAACGTTATCTGAGAATCTTTAATTATATCAGAAATGATGATAGTACAACCATATATACCGCAGCCAATATAATTCCTTTCACACTCTATTCAGCTTATGAGAGTCTGTCTAAATTTCGCTTGTGTCGCTGGGTATATCAAAACGGGAAAATAAAAACTCCTCACTCATTAGCCGAAATGCAAGTTCCTGAGAAAGTCGTTTCTGCACATAAAAAATTGAGTGAAACAGTAAAACATTGTAAGAAAACCTGTTTTATATGGGATAGTAATATCTTCTACTCATTCATAAAAGAAATTAAGTATTTTGCAGGATTAAATCTGATTTCAGAAGAAGATGTAAAACAGTTAAAGAATGAACTTCTCCTATTATTACATGAATTGGAACAGTTATCTATAAAAGGAGAATTTAATAATGGAAACAAGGTAGCCATCTATCTATCAAATATCAACTTTGAAGCAACATATACTTACATTGAGAAGAGTGATTTTCAGATCAGCCTGTTTAGGGTATACTCTATAAACTCAATGGATTCACAAAATCAACAAATATGTACTTTACAAAAGAATTGGATACAATCCCTCAGAAGACATTCAACTCTAATTTCCGAAAGTGGAGAAGTGCAACGTATTAATTTTATGGAACGACAAAAAGAGATAATAGAACAACTATAATTCTCCGTAATTCTCTATTCAGTGATGTAGAAAGGGAGGTGCAGTGATTGCAACTTCCTTTCTTTTTTTTATTTCATCCTGAGACAATAAAAAACAAACCAACAAAAACTTCAAACCACAGGTTATATAAATTTTTCTATCAAAATCTATATCACCTGTGGACTTTACATCTACAAAAAACATTAGATGCGCCTGCATCTTTTTTTTGGCGAGTCTACAATTTAACTAAACAGATTTACAGAACAATTTTATCAGCCCCACCAACTTATATATAATTATTAACTGGTTGTCTCCGAGCAATTATTACATTACAAATATCGAACATCCCATTGATTTAAATAAACCTTTTATCCTCTTTCACCGATACAAAGAAGAGTATCTATCCACTAATTATGAGCACACCAAAGAGACTCTTTGTCCGAAATAAAAAAACAAGAAAACAGAATATTCAAAATTTCATTTTAAGCAAATTCAGACACCAAAAATTTACATACAAAGCAAATATTCCTTTTCACAAAAACAAAACAGGTCCTTGTATTCTGAAAATACAAGGACCTGTTTATAAGTATCAAAAGCTGTATTCTAAACCACAGTACTTTCTTTTGAATTTATAGGAGACTCTCTTTCCGGAATACTAAATTCGTTATTAGCAAACAAATCGGCCAATCCGGAAATCTGTTTCAAACGCAGTAATTCATCCCTGTCCATTCCAATATTCTTCATAATCCATTGATCAGACATACCTGCTTTATCCAATTCAGCAACAATATGGCACATCAACTCAATATTATGAGCACCACGGGCACGGTTATGCCGAATCGTAGAACTCATTCGATTAGATAAATCTTTGTCAATAACTACAATCGGCAATAAGCCGTTTTCGCGTTGAAAAATACGTTTGGATGTTTTCAGAACAGAATATCTATGAAAGCCATCTACCAGAATATACATGTCTTTTTCTTTATCGTAATAGCATACACAGGGCATAGTGAATCCATCTTCCCAAATAGATAATTCTAATAGCTTCATTTCCGGCGGGGCAACTATATTGGGATTATAATCATTAGCAACCACTTTATCTACTGGTACAGCTCTCACATCATACACAGGACTTTTTTTACAACTCATTGCAGAATATTTTTATATTGTTCCATTATTTGACTTCTCTTACTAATCTCTTCTTTTGTTGGTGAAAATCCCATATACTTACAAGCATGGTCATTTTTCAGAATACAGATACACATACGCTTATAAGTAGGAATTTCTCTGAACTCCGCGATATTAATATCATCCTGATACTCCATCCGAACAGGCTTCTTCACTGTCTTATAATTACTATTATCCATCACAATAATAGGGATTTTGGCAGCAATCAGCTTTTGTATGGTTTCATCATCTAAACATCCTCCTTTGGTACGCCAGAAATTAACGCTAACCGACAGTTTCCTCAGGTATCCCTTACGCGCACGTTCTGGTAATGTAGACAAAAGAAAATACATAAATTCTCTCCACGTATAACCCTCCGGAAGTTTTATAGATTGCCATCCCATAGCATGAGTACCTCCATACATTCCGGTGAAGTTGACTCCATTCACACGCCCTACCATTTTTCCCCAGGTATTAGGATCAATAACCCGATAAAGAGACAGACTTTCTATAGCTTCGCCAATAAATGGGCTGGCCACCCGCTGACGTTCTATATTCACTCCGGCACGATAATACAAATCGTACAAGATGTTGTAATCCCAATGAAATTTTCCATTGGCGGTCCATACGTCTGTTGTTTTCCAGTCGAAAATAGGATATGCATTATATACATCGTTTGCCACTTTAGAAGTCCAACGATACGTATGGTACATCTGATATTTACGATTCAGATAAATACACCTCCACCGATTGAAGCTCTCCTGCGTACGTATACCAATAAGGCAACAGGTACGTACTGCATCTTTTTTATCATGTATCCATTTAGCAAAACGCATCTGAAATTCATAGTCCCACATCTGAGTATTATAAAAAGGAAAGTCCTTCTCCGTCATTGCATCTTTCGGCATAGGACGTACCCACAGTTTCTTTTTCCCTTTTTCCCACGGACGCCAGAAAGACTGATACATCGACGTACAGGTTGCCACACGGAAAGGAACACAAACGCGATACACATCAATAATATCTTTATTAGCCTCGATCATACGGTCCACATAGTCAATTGTCATTTTATACTGTATTTCATAATCCATATGAAATACTCCGATACGCACATTCAAATTGTTACGACGTATGTAATCAATACATAAACTCAAAAGTACACCACTGTCTTTTCCTCCCGAAAAGGAGATATACACGTTATCAAACTCTTTAAAAATCATGCGCAAACGTTCCTGCGCCAATTCATATACATTCTTCTTTACCTCTACTTCTTTTTTCTTCATTCATCCCTCCGCATTTTTACATATAGTTTCCAGGCTTTCTCTACAGTGAATCCATGTTTTTCAAAAATAGCCTGATGTTCTACTTGAACTACAGCAACCAACGTTTTGTCTGCATCAAAAGCTGCAATAGCATCCACCAATAAAAGAGCAAACGCCTCTTCCTGGTCTTTCCCTATATAATAATTATTAATAATAGCTTCTTTTCCTCTTCGTTCTACCGGAAGAAATCCAACCACATGTTTCCCATTTGTGGCAATAAACCAGATAAACTTATCAGTAGTCTTAAAAGGGTAATTGTTGTTCATCTTCAGCACTTCAGGATCCATAACCAATGGAGCCACAATTTTATAAAGTTGTTTGTCTGTTCCGTGCAGTTGTATCGTCTGTATCATAATAACGTTTTTATTCTTTTACTATTTCATACACAACTTTCGCCATTATCTCTGCACCTTTTTCATTTGGATGAACTTTATCAGGAAAAAGTTCGGGCATTCCATCCATTGCAGTATGTAAATCTATTACCGATAACTTATTCTTTTTAGCCACCTTCTTTATCATCGGAATAACTTCATTCACAATTGTCTTATCGCTGATTCCATAATTATCATATGATTTAGACGGACAGCACAAATATATCTTCGGATGAACAGCAAGCCCTCTAAATGCATCAATCATAGCCTGCATATCTTTTGTGAACTCATTTTTGTGAACCCAATTATGTGGTTTACTATCATTAGTTCCTAATTTAATAACCACAATATTCGGATTAAATGCCAATGCATCTTTATATTTTTGCTCCTTCATATACGGATGATCACCTTTATTCAGCATCGTACGTGATCCTATTCCAAAGTTTTTCACCCAATATCCGTCACCCAGCATACGTCCCAAAACAGCCGGATATGCATCTCTTTCCCGATTTTTCAAACGCGACCCATAGGTAATACTGTTACCGATACATGCCACACGAATAACATCTTTACGAGGTGCTTTAAATGATCGTAGCCAGGCAGAAAGTTCATCCAACATCAGATTTTTATATATAAAATCTTCACGAATCCCCCATCCATGGCCACCGGAAGGATACACATGAAGGGCAGCCGGAACACCTTTCTTATTTAAAGCCAGATAATAGTTCACCCCATTTGCAGGAGGCACCGTCTTATCGTCATCACTATATACAATGAAAGCACGGGGAGTATCTTTGGTCACTTGTTTTTCATTGGAGTATTGTTCTTCCAACTCAGCCGAAGCATCTTTTCCCAAAAGGTTGTTATGTGATCCCATATGAGTATAACTCTTATCCATCGTTATAACCGGATAAAACAATATCTGGAAATTCGGACGTAGTTCAGGTGAAGTATGTGTAGCCATAGTAGAAGCCAAATGTCCACCGGCAGAGGATCCCATTATACCAACATCATTCGGATTTATATTCCATACATCTGCACTGTCTCTCACCATCCTCAGAGCCTCTTCCGCATCTGCAAAAGGAACTTCCTTGTGTCCTCCTTTAGGCATGCGATACTTCAATACAACCAAAGCAATTCCTTGTTTATTAAAAAATGGTGCCCAATCATAACCTTCATGATTATAAGCAAGATGTGAGTAACTACCTCCCGGACAAGCAATAATTACCCGACCGGTGGCCAATTCGGGTGCGGGAAGAAAAACACGAATTGAAGGTTTGAAATTACCTTTCGATTCATCAAAAGGAGCACTATCCATACCGTTTGTATTAGGCATGCCTTGTTGCCACAAATCGATATCAAAAGGTTTCTGTGCATTTTGTGCCTGCATACTTCCTTCCATTAATAAAAGTAGTAAGAAAAATAAGGAAAAACGTAGCTTCTTTTTCATAGTTTATCCAAATAATAGTTTAAAATGTTACAATGTTTAATCAAGACACGCAAAAGTAGTCAAAAAGTGTCATAAAAAAAAGGAAAAAGAAAGTATATACTTTTGCATAATAAAAATACGTATTCAAAGACAGAATATCAAAAAAATCCCTTATCTCTAAATTGAGATAAGGGAATACACTTCGAAAACAATGCTAAAAGAGATAAATTATTCATTTATACCGGCCACATATACGTCTCTATTAGCAGTAGCCAACGTTTTGGGAGCATCCGGAAGTGGATTAGAAAACATTAATAATTTCAGTTTCGGACGGGCATTTTCTATCCAATAACAACGGGAAAGCGAAAAAGGGGTAACAATCTCTGCTTCTTTCTTCACACTACGTCCTCCGTCATTGGTAACAAAAGTAACTGCTCCCCTGCCCATAGTAGCATAAATACGAAATGACTCGGGACCTAATTTCTCAATGCCTCTAGGTTCACCTTTAGCTTCAAAAGTCAGATGTTTCCATTCTCCGGCATCCCAAGTAGATAATCGGGCCGCGTTTTCTTCCGGATATTGATAATGTACAACAGGATATGAGTTATCGCGATAGTGAACAGACACCTGTAATCCGGCAGAGTGTCCGCGTTCCGGAATGGGAGTTTCTAATACCTGACAATATTTATCCGATTCTTCATTATCAATAGTAGTCCCCAGATCTATTCCTTCTACATTATACATATGGTCATTAGAAGGATCAAGATAAGCATAGTATACATTTCTCCCATAAGTAGCATGAGCATGTTTACCCAGTTTCTCGCCACAAATTGTCCAAGCGATATGAATGCGCTCCTTTTGTCCATTTCCGGCAGGTTGATAAGTAACCTGACCATTATAGACCTCCATCATATTATCTGTTACACGGGGAAAAGGATCAATAACCATTTGACGTGTCCAGGTATTCCCACCATCTGTAGATTTCACAAACTGATAAGGTCTGTCATCCGAATATTTATTTGTTTGACGTGTATCCCGATAAAACACATAAAATGTTCCACCTTTTGTTAGTATCGGAGCGGGATAAGATGCACGCTCTGCTTCATTAATAAAACAATCCTTCCATTCTCCTTCAATACTTCCAGGTTTAGGAGAAACAGCCATCTTTAATGTAGAATTATGACAACCATAGAACAAAAAAATTCGTCCGTCAGTTCCACGTAACATTCCCGGATAATTATGTTTATCAACAAACGGAGAATGCGCCACAATTTTTGTTTCACTCCACTTATCGGTAGCATGATTATAAGCCTTGACAACCGGATGACTATCCGTGGACATCCAACACACAAACGTTTGATCAGCTTGTTCATCATAATATCCCACTGGGATAGGACGACGATCAGAACGCATATTTGAACGTTCGGCTATAACTCTTACATCAGTAAAAACCTGTTGTGCCTGCATTATAAAACAAAATGAGGTAGCAACCATTATTCCAATTATTTTCTTTATCATATCAATTCATTATTTAGATTTAAATCGAACTATATATCCTCCTCCATTACGCATATATCCTGTAAGGGAATCGCTATTTCTACAAAAAGCACGTTCTATTTTTATTGCTCCTGCATCAGTGGTCCTGTCATTCTAAACTGTAGCCTCATACCATCCCTCACCAAGGAACGAGAGAGGGAATTGAATTGTCTGCGCTTCTTTTCCATTTACCACGGCAAGAAACCAAGTATCACCACTACGCCGGGCGAAGGCAGCAATTTTCCCAATCTCGCTACAAGGTAGTACAATTGTCTCATCCCAAACGGCCGGTATGTCTTTTATTATATCCACTGCCGGATTATCAAGTATAGTCTGAGGATGTGCACCGAAAAAGATAACAGAAGAATTGAATATCAATGCTGTCGCTATCTGATGTACCCAGGATGTATCTAATTTCCTGTCACCAAATACCATTGGAGTATAATCACCCGCTCCGGCAACTAATCGGGTAAAGGGTAACGTAGTATTATGTGTAGCCCATTCATATTGATTCTTACCATACTCCAAACCACGAATTCCTTCACGTGACATTTCATTCGGCCACGAACGTACCTCTCCTGTCGGTTTATCACTGCCATGAATATTCAACATCAGTTTATGCTCTGCTGCTTCTTTCAAACATGCCTGGTAAAGATCAATAAACTCTTTGGATTCGTGAGAAAAAGCATCCAACTTAACCCCAACAATTCCTAACCGCTGACAACGATCAAAGAATTCTTTCCGCTTTTGAGGATCGCGCAGATCACGCCCATGCCTCCATAGCCATATCTTAACTCCAAACTGAGCGGAGTAATCAACCAATTCCTTAATCTGCATATCCGTCCACCGATACCAGAATGCATCAACCGTATTGTACTCAAATCCTAACTCTCCGGCAAGTTTTGAAAATTCTTTCATTCCCTCCAAAGTACGTTGGCCACCATCCAACCAACACCAGACAGAACGTCCCGGTTTGATCCATTCCGTATTCACACCTTCAGGAAACAATTTCTTATCCGGAGCTGGTGACAGATTAGTAATTAAGTCTGTATTTACCAATTCATTCAAATCTGAAGTAATAATCACGGTTCGCCAGGGAGTTATAATATCGCCTGTAATGACAGCCGGTTCAGACAAACGTTTAGCCTCTTCCAAACTATAATCATGAGCAAACGGATATCCTGCCGGTTGTTCATGGCCCAATCTGACAACAAGCCCACATTCCCCGTCAGCCTGTAAAGACATACCCGGATAATTTCTGAGAGCAGATTCTGTGATACACGCATATCCCTGTTTTTGCGGTAACTCAATAGTTACAGGAGGTGCTGCCCATTCTCCTTTACTAACACAATCTATTACCTGTTTTTTATGAATACCCTCATAATGTGCATACATATCATGATAATAGATGTGGCTTCCCAAAGGCAACTTGAAAACAGTACTCTCTTTCGGAATATACTTATCCGTCGGAGTACCCTTTACCAGAAAGCGAAAAGCGATGCCATCATTATAAGCACGAGCATCAATCGCAAATAAAGTATTATTTTTTTTATCCGCGATTTTCACTTTCATTCCATTTGCCTTATTTATCGCAAGCGAATGAATGCCCCGGATAGGATACGTTTCATCTACTTTATAATACTCAGGAGAGTGTAAATGCGCTATTATAAATTTCTTTTCATCAGAAGAAAAGGCCATAGGCGAATCTTCCAATACAGTAGTCTCTCCCTTTTTCACGTTAAAAAGAAGTTGCCCGTTATCAGATTTTATATTCAAAACAATCTTATTATCGGGACTTTTAATGGAAACTATTTGAGCTGCAACCTGTTGTACACTAAACAGTAAACAAAAACTATAACATAAAATCTTTTTCATGTATCTGACATTATATATGAAAAGTTATCGAATAAAAAAATGGGAACTATCTTTAAATATAGCTCCCATCTCAAACCAACTTATATCTTTCTAATCGTGGGCAGCAGGGCTCGGATTTGTATCTTTTTCATAAATTACAAAGTCAGCTAAATCAATTGTTTCATCTTTGATATTATTGGTTATCTGTCCTCCACTGCCTCCGTAGCTACGTAGATACCAAATTTATTACGAATATTAATTGCCCCTTTCCGCCATGTATCAATATCATTCTGTGTATTGTCTATCAAAACTTTGCCATCCCTGATACGAGTTATCACCAAGCGATACTTGCCATGATGATCGTATTTCACTTCTTCACTTACCTGTACCCATTCATCTTCAAACTCTTCTATTTTCACATTGTCTACAAACGTTCCCAGACTTTTGGTTCCTGCACTATGGTCAGACCCCAAAGAATGAATGACTTGTACTCTGCGATTGGTTCCATCATTGTTTCCACGAAGAGAAATAGTAATAACAGGAGCTCCATTGTCACCCTCTTGAGCCTTTAACTGATGAATATGGCAAAAACTTGTACTGGGTCGATACCCTTTAGGTATCTTAAATTTCCATTGTAATATTTGAGACTCTCCCCAGTTACCGTTCAATTTATACCAAGCTGCACTTGTTTGCGTTTTCATCTCATTGCGCATACGGTCATTCATTGAACCACGATCGCCATCAAGAGCACTACTTGCGTGACTACTAAATCTAAATATATACTGATTGATAGTAGCATCAAACACTGTTTCAATATGGTCTACTTCATTATGGTCCTTAGTAGATGAATTTGGATGTTCTGAATAGTCCCAACCAAACTTTCTCATATAGGTATGTACATCCGCATACCCCTTACCAACCAAATCCGCACTTCCCTTCATGCTTCCTTGTAAAGTGTATCCCATCTGAATCGGATCATTAGGATCAAAATTTTCAGATTTCAACTGAATAACTTTAACGTTAAAATTGGATGCCTTTTTGTTTTGTCTTTAAAGACAATATAACAGCCGCGTTGGGATCCTGTATTAGCCTCAAAAGCCAGTGTGAGTGATTTATCAGTTTTCGATTTTTCTTTTATCCAGCTCTGTTGTTCTCCAGGTATTTCATACTCCCAATCTACTCCAGCAGAACTCTCGACAGTAAAAGTATACTCTTTACCTTCAGCCGGTATATCAACCACCTCCATTGGAGATACCACCAAAGAAGCAGTAGCCGCAGCTTGGGAAATCTTTATCGGCTTTGTCAAATCAGTGTTATCCAATTTTACAATAACATTTGTCGAACGCGATTCAAGAGTAGTGTTTGCAACTATAGTAAGCACTAATTTGCCGGCTTGTATATCCGATGACTTAACTTTAACCCAATCTACCTTGTCATCAATTACTGTAGTCCAGGTAGAAGTTGCTTTCACTGTAATATTTACGTCTTCACCACTTGCCTTAGCATTTACATCTGTGGGAGTAGTAGTCAGACTTGGAGTAATTGCTTCTTCCTCCTTGTCATCCGAAGAACACGAAGTAAACATCGACACAGACACAAAAGTCAGGATAACATATAAGAAATACTTTTTTAATCTCATCTTTCTCTATTTTTTTAAAGAAGCAGGGTTCTTTGACAAATCATATTCACCAAAGAACCCTGATAATTATTAAACTTATGGTATTAGTACTTTAGCAACAGAAGTACCAGCTTCATTCATAAAACGAACAATGTAAATACCCGATTCAAGATTAATAGGAGCACTACCATTGATAGTAAGCTCTGTTATCTTAGCACCAAGCATATTGAATATACGGCACTCACCGGATTCTGCAATAACCAAACGTCCCTTTTCCACACTATAGTTAAATTTCGCGTCGGCTGTTGCAGTCTGAATACCTACAGGCTCAATTCCACCTAATTCGAAGGCACCCATACAAGGTTTAGCAGCACGAGTATAACCACGTTGGTCTACTGTAGGAATAGTTACGTCTATACCGGCAGGTGCAGTGGCAATTCCTGCTTTAGCAGCCATACTTTGCGTAGCATGTAAAGCAACTGTAAGTGTATTACCACCATTATCTTTCAATTCAGGAGCTGCATCATTTTCAAACACTTTCATTACCCCAGGAATTACAGTAATATTATTGTTTCCTTCAAATGTAAAGCCCTTTTCAGCAGCACCCTCCGATTCATTAGCCGATCCTACAAGGCAGTTATATATCTGGAAACTACCATTATTTCTTCTGACATCTTCACCACTTAAATCCGTCCCAGTTGAAATATTTTGGTAGAATATAGAATTAATAAGAATCATAGGCTGATCGTTATGTGCATAAAATCCACCACCCATCTCACCAGAATTTCCTGCAATTGTGCAGTTAATGAGTGTTACCGGATATCCTGCATAAATAGCTCCTCCTCTTCCTACATTTATTTTATTTCCATAAAAAGTTGAATTAGAAATGAGGAATGAACCATTATTATTTCCTGTAGTAGCAATTACAGCTCCACCTTGAGCTAATTTAGTACCAATAAGAGCTTCTGGATATATAATTTCATTATTTGAGAACACGCACTGATCAATAATAACATCTACTCCTCTACCATTAAAAATAGCACATCCACTCGCTTTTCCATTTTCTGGAGCATTTATTAAACAATCACTAACTTCACTATTAATTAATCTGAAAGTTGCATAGTTTTCAGTATCACCTTCAGTTGCAGTTTTTGAGTTTCCAAGTGCAAATCCCGCTCCATTTCCTGTATTATTAAACTCTTTTACTATAATATTACGAAACGTTATATCCATTTTAGAAGCAGTAGCACCATCTAAACCCTTAAAAAAAGGAAACGGATCACCCACACTTCTAAAAGTTATTCTATTCCCTGTAGCTTTATTAATTCCATCAATAACATATACATTGCCAACTGCTTTAGGGCATCCGCTTTGTCCTTCCAATAGAATTTCATCACCCTCAGGTATATTGAATGTCACAATATCACCATTTTCCAATGAGTTCATTACCTGACGGAAACTACCTTCTGTTTCCGCATCCCCTGCAAGAGAGGTTACCACTCTTTCTTCTGCAGATAAATTAGCAGTAAATAAAGCTGCCAATAAAATTAAAGTACTTTTTTCATGATACTTGGTTTTAAATTAATAATTTATAAAAAACAAAAAGGTTACATATTACTATTTCAAAGTGACAGCAATCACTCCATTGGCACCTTTGGCACCATACATATTACTATCCTTACTTATCTCTACCTTCTTAATATCATTGATATTCACATTATCCAATCTTTCAACTTGTGTCCCATCCAACAGATAAAGCGGAGAAGTATCCAAACTAATAGAAGTAGACCCACGTAATTGTGCAGAGATATCTCCGTTATCCTTCATTACCACTGTAAACCCAGGGACTTTACCTGCTAAAGCATTAAAGAGATTACTTTCACCCGTAGCAACCAGTTCTTCACCTGTCACCACAATCGTACTCGATACCGAACGGGAACGCCGCAGACTACGTAACATTAGTTTCATGATTTCACCTTTATCTTCTGTCACTGAAATTTCGGGCCCCAATGCAATATTCGGATAGGCTATACCATTTACCGAAACTTGCACTTCTTTTTCTGTTTTGGGCAAAATAACTGTCAGTATATCTCGCAGACTCACATTATTCAGCTGAAAAATACCATAACGATCAGTCTCGGCCTTTACGTCTTTTACAGATACCAAAGCTTTACGAATTGCCTTCCCTTTTGCATCAACCAAACGTCCTACAATAGTATCATTAGAATTCTGAGCAACAACAGGCCAGGAAAAAGCCAGAATAAAAATGAAAAGTAACAAATTCTTCATTAGCATATTGATTTATGATTTATACTTACCGGAGGAGGCAAAAAAACTCCCTCCTCCGGTTTCATAACCCTTCTAACAATCAATTACCTCCAAATATATCATCACTATAGAAGAATACATTATCCAGATAAACTTGTGTCAATGGAGGATATATATATTTAAACTCCTTCACCTGAAGAACAGCATTGTCATGTGCCGCTCTCCACTGCTTCATCACATCACTTGTAGCAAGAGTTGTTGCTCCTACCATTGCTTTTATTGTGTAATCCTCACTGATCGCCAAACCAACAGTTTTACTTTCTTCCACATCATATTTCAACAGATTATTCTGTATTTTCACCGGTACTGCCACCCAACCGGTTTGAACAGTTGGACGTCCATTTTCTCTGTCAGCTTTCAAGGTCCACTGGAAACGTATAATGGCATCAAACTCATCGGCATTGAAACTTACCGGATTACCATTTACATCTGTATAAATGTTAGTTCCCCATGGTACTGCTGCCAGAATATGGTTCTTAGGCCACCATTCAAAACGAACTTCACTAATAAAATAAGTAGTCGTTATATCAACAGAAGGTGTATTTCCAGAAACAGCAACTGCACATGCATTCTCACCATATACAAACTTAACAGGATCTACCGGATATTTAGGATTATTTGTGTTGGTTGCTCCTCCTACAATACCACAATCAAATCGAGTGGACATCGGTGGGTAAAAATCCTTCTGATTCAGATTATAACGTACTTCACCATAATTCCGGGTAGTAGCATTAGGTGTTGTGACATTCATCTGATAACGTCCGTCACGAATCTGAGTAGCAGAATTTGAATTAGCCCATCCTGTTGCCGTTGTTCCTCCAAAACGATCAAAGAACAAACCATTCACCCAGATTTCAGCCTGCCGGGTCTCTTTTGCTCCACCGCAGGTTACAGTACATTTAATCGTATATCTACCCGACTCTTTCGGCGCTTTCCACTGATTCATTGTATATCCCTGACGCTGTAACAAAGTTCCCCCGTTACATTCCCAATAATAATCGGCTTTATCCGGATCACTCATTCTCACTGACATACCGACATTAACAGTTTCTCCGGCAAAAAATTCTTCACCAAACACCTGCAAAGAGTCTATTTCAACATAATCATCATCGCAAGATGCCATCAAAGCCACAAAGGCTACCATCAATAAATATTTTATTCTTTTCATAATCATTTTGCTCCATAAATAGGAATAGATACTAATTCTTTATCTGTAGGATACTGCATATACTTATCCATCACGTGAATATATGATCCGTTAGGACTTTGCAGATTACTGGTACGAGGTTTTGTTTTCAGCTGAAAATGATCTTCGTAGTTATTGAAATAAATACTAAGAGCACCTTCTTTCAACATTTCAACAGCCATATATCCATAAGGAGAATCATATTCTGTAGGAAAGAATGTTATAACTCCTTTTGTCAAATCAGTCAGTTCATAATACGAAAGAGCTTTCTTTATAATATGATACATAATCATATTTTTCACTACGGTTTTATCCAATTCCTCCCAACTGGTAGGAATAATTAACTGTTCCGGATTAAATTCATCCGGATAAGCGTTCTCATTCCAGAAACTCCGGTCACTACTATTGGATGAAGTCAAAGCTGTATTTGTCAACAACAGATAGGTTCTATCAGGCTGTTTGAATAATTCCGGATCAACTCCCGAATATTTAATAGCTTCTATCAGAGACGAAAACAAATCGGTACGCGAATTCATGAAATCCCATGCATTCATAGTAATTTGATTATCATAGGTTCCTTTCTCTGAATCATAATCATAAGGAGTTTGCACATCCAGACCAAATAGTTCACAACTTGTAAATGTGAATATTGGAATTACCAATAAGGCTATATTTAATATTATCTTTTTCATTATATACACTATTTATTATCATTATTCTGAATAAGGAGGATTCTGATGTCCTACCAGAGTTGGATTGGACGTAAAGACAGACTTAGCTATCGGGAAACGAACCCGTCTTAAATCAGTGCCAAAACCTACAGGTTCCTCACCACGCATTGCTTGAATATAAGATAGATGCGGATCCAGTATTTCATTCACATATCCGGTACGTATAATGTCAAACCAACGCTTAGGTTCACCATAAAACTCCATCTGACGTTCATCCAACACCAGTTTTTCCAATGAAGACTGTGTCATACCGATTCTTGTCGGATAATCTTCTGCTTTCGCAACAATCGTATTACCACAGCGACTACGTATCTGATTAACTATATCAATAATATCCTGAGCCGGCTTATTTTCATGAATCATGCTTCCGCACGCAATAACATAACATCCGCAAAACGATAAATAGGTATTTCAAAAACACAACCGGAAGTAGCAGGAATATCAAATTCAACAGCAGGATCTGTAGACTTCACCGGGAAGAACTTACACAATTTATTAGCCAATGCACCGGTACTTCCATAGATAATCTGAGAATTCCCTGGAGCTAAAGTTTGTTTGTCCAGTCCGTTATATATATTCAACGTATCTACAACTCCCCAGAATCGAACATCCTTTTTATCCTGGAGCATTCTTTGAAACAGCGAATTAGACAACTGATAATGAGCATTACCACCACCAACGCCAATCGGGCCACCATAACTGTTATTGTTATTTTTCTCAAAATCCCATTCTATAGTAAAAATAGCCTCTTTACTATTGGTAGGATCTGTAAATATTTTCTTCCATTCGGTAGTATTACTTACCATTTCATACCTTTTCAAAGCCAGTAAGTTATCCGATGCTTTCAATGCCCCAGCATAATCCTTTCGCCACATCAAATAATCTGTTTGCAATGCATAAGCAGCTCCCTGATTAAAATAGTAAACTCCTTCATTACCCAATGACGAAATGGCAATTGTTAAATCATCCTCTATCACTTCATAGATAGATTCCAAAGAAGCACGTGAATTATATTTAGTATTCAAATCGCCATCCCATGACTTAGTAATCAATGGCACTTCACCCCAAACACGTACTGCATAGAAATACATCAAAGCTCTTAAGCCATGAAATTGCCCCAAATATGATCCGGCCACATCTTCAGAAAGTCCCATTTCAGGGATATTCTCGATAGCCAGATTACACCGGTTTATGACCTGATATAATTTTTCCCAGTCGCAATAACTTCCGTTCGAATCCAAAGAGTTAAGTTGTAAAGCAGCATTGGCATACAGAGTTATGTAATAATCATCTGAACGTAATTCACCCCAGGCCAACAAAGTACTTGATACAATTTTCTGTACTCCATTATATGTACCAGCTCTCCATGCTTTCAGATCCGACTCACTGGTCCAGTAAGCTTTATTGCTCAAATCAGCTATCGGAGTTTTAGTCAGGAAGTCCTCACAAGAAGAGAAGAGAGACATCCCCGCCAATAAAACTGAACATGATAATATTTTAAAGTTTTTCATTTTCATTATAGTTTTAATCATTTAGAAACTTACATTTACACCAAAACCAAATTCACGTTTTTTCGGATACTTCTGTGAATCATTACCAGGGTTCAATACGCCTCCGGTAGTAATTTCAGGATCGTAACCACTATAGTTAGTCCAAGTCAACAAGTTAGAACCATAGATATAAATTTGTGCAGACTGCAGATATGCTTTCTTTGCATATACCGAAGGCAATTGATAACTCAAACGTACATTCTGCAGACGAATAAATGAAGCATCCTCAAGATAGTTGCTACTCAAAGTACGATTGTTTTCTGTTGTACGTGCATTCTGTCCCGGAGTATACCAATTTGTGATATGTCCCTGATATCTCCAGCCCTGAAGAACTCCACAAGGAGCCGGATTGGAAGTGTTATCGCCATAACTTGTCAAATCACGTAAAAGTGAATTGTAAATCAGACCACCATGACTCATATAGAATGAGAAGTTCAAAGTAAAATCTTTATATTTCAATGTATTATTCCATCCTGCATACCATTTAGCCTGTGCATTCCCTAATATTTGTTTGTCACCGGCATCAATATTACCACTGTGGTCTTTATCCTCCCAGATTACATCACCACCTTTACATACTACTCCTGAGGCCTTCATCTGATAAATTTCTCCTTCATATTTAGTACCATCAGCATAAGTATAGCCAAGCACTTCGGGACCTCCAACTTTATTTATTACTACGTTATTGTATTGGTCACGCTTAAATACCGGAATCAATCGATTCTTATAGCCTTCGTCGTAAGCATTGTCTGCATCATAAGCATATACTCCCAAATGTCTGTAACCATAAAAATTACCTGCAGCCATTCCCGGCTCAATCCACCAGTTAGTTTCAAAATCACGTGGTTCACCTACAATACTTAAAATTGTATTTTTGTTTTTAGACCAGTTAAAAGAAGTATACCATGAGAAGTTGCGTATACGAACGGGAGTTGCCGAAATATTAAACTCAAAACCTTCATTCTTCACTGAACCTGCATTCACACGCATACTATTAAACCCGATTTCAGTAGGAATAGCATCATTATTAAACAAGCCGGTTGTTTTTTCACATAATAGTCACCTGTAAATGAAAGTCTCCCGTCAAAGAAAGTCAGGTCAAGACCGATATTCGTCTGTTTGGTTTCCTCCCATTTCAAATAAGCATTACCTACTGATGACTTAGGAATAACACCAGTTACCCCGTTATAACTATAGTCCGGATCTACAGCATACAACGTATAGGTATCATAATCACTTACACGGTCGTTACCATTAATACCCCAGCTGGCACGTATTTTACCATCAGTAAGAACCGATCTCGACCAATCCATGAAAAACTCATCAGAGAATCGCCAAGCTGCAGATCCGGCCGGAAATACACCATAACGATTTTCAGAACCGAATCTCGACGAACCATCCCGACGAATAGACCCCTCTACAATATATCTACCATAATAGTCATAATTTACACGACCAAACATAGACACCATACTGTTTCCGTCTCCTTTTATAGAATATCCGGTCAATGTACTGGCTTGTGGTACAAGCATGTTCTTATTCAAATATTTCTCACTTTCCATGAGAGTCGTACGAGACATCTTATCTTCGATACTACCACCAATCATCACATGTACATTATGTGCCTGTTTAAAGGTTTGGGCATAATCAAGATATCCATCTATCAAATAATTCTTTTTCCAAATAGTACGGTCAGAACCTTTATCCCATCCGGCTTCCACTTCTTCCCTCTTCGTTTTGTTCACATTTGGACTTGCATATTGCTTACGGTCAGCATGACTCAACGAAACTGTTGCTTTTCCTACGAACTTGAAATGTTTAAGGAATGAAAGCTCCATAATCTCCGATAACTGTCCTTCATATGTAGTAGTCTCGTCCGTACGCTCCAACAGTTCCTGAATCGGATTTCGTTTACCAGACGGACTTGATCCATAAGCAGGTACCAAAGTACCATCCGGATAATAAAGAATCGATTCGGTCGGTCGCCTGATCGCGTTATAAAATACACTACCCTCACTAATATTATTCTGTTTACGATAGGTTACATTAATATTAGTAGTGAATTTCAAAAATTTATAAGGTTCATAATCCACTTTAGTACGACCTGTAAAACGTTTTGCATAACTGGTCAGGATAATACCTTTATCATCAAGATATCCAATACTGGTCATAGTACGTACTTTATCACTACCTCCACTGATACTCACATTCACATCATGGCGAACAGCTGTTTGTGAAATCACATCCTGATAGTTGTTACTGGTAGTCCCCTGAATATTCACCGAGTCATTATTAGATTTGAACATAGCAAATGGATTCTTACCAGCTACAGACTGAATTGTATTTGCAAATATTTCACGCTCTGCACGATTCAACTGTGGAAGTGTATTAGAAAGAACACCATAAGAATTAAGATAACGAACATCTATACGAGGTTTACCGCTTTCACCGGATTTAGTTGTGATAATAATCACACCATTGGCAGCACGGGCACCATAGATAGATGTTGAAGAAGCATCTTTCAAAATATCCAAAGATTTAATATCGTTGGCATTGATATGATCAATACTTTCAACAATTACTCCATCTACTACATATAGGGGTTCAGTACCTCCTGCTTCAAACGTCGAAACACCACGAATACGAATGCTTGATCCGGCACCCGGAGCACCGGAAACAGCAGTAATCTGTACACCAGGAACCTCTCCCTGTAATGCATCCATTACATTTACCGGTTGTTTTTGCTCAATCTTGGCAGCATCTACATTAACTGCAGCTCCCGACAGATTTGCTTTCTTTGCCGTACCATAACCTACTACTACTACTTCATCCAATGCTTTGGCGTCTTCGTGCATCACAATTTTTAAAGTAGATTGTCCTTTCCATTTGATATCTTGTGTGATATACCCCATGTAAGAAAACACAAGAGTCTGCCCTTGCTGTACACTTAGTTTAAAGTGTCCATCCATATCAGAGATAGTACCATGTGATGCACCTTTCACTTTTACAGAGACTCCAATCATAGCTTCTCCTTCGGCATCAACAATAGAACCAGTCACCTGGCTTTGTTGTGCATATAATTGAGATGTACCTCCCAACAATAGGCCAACAAATAACATAAATTTCCATAGCATACTGGCTAACGGAGATTCTTTTCTCACTTTTTCATTCATTTGTAGAATAATATTAGATTAAACATTAATAATTTAGAATAGAAATAACGACTTTCCACCATTATGGTGGATAAAATTGTGTTCTTCTTGTTTTCATTAATAGTATAAATTTTAAGTTAGACTTAAATTAACAGCAGGTGTTTTTGTCCCTTTTAAGTTTTTTGATAGCACAAACATAAGCACATTCCAAGTAACGAATTTTAAGAAACATCTCAATTGCTTTAGAATTTGTATCAGCACTATCAATATTTTAAAATACCACTGATTATCAATAACTTAAACAGAATATTAATATTTGTGTGCGAACACACATATATTAATAAATTGTATTTTACAAATACAAAAATAGGCGATGTATGCTAAAAAGGCTTTCTAATTTGTATCAATGGTTTGTAAAAATGAATCAGCCACCTTAAAATTCTGAATAAAAGCATCCTATTTATATATTACCTTAACTATAATATCCGCTCATAAAATAAAACTCCACTCAGAAAGAACAAGTTATGTACTTCTGAGTGGAGAAAAAAGATTAATAAAAGAATTGTAACCTAAGCGGTAAATTGTGTTTCTTAATGTATAATAGTTGTTCCATCCATTTTGCCGGATGCAACAGAGAAGTGAATCTCTTTTTTATTAATTATAGCCTTTGCTTCTGATTGTTGCTGTGTCGGATCGGCATAAGCAACCTTATAGTTTTTGTCGGAAGGCATAATCATGTAAACACCCGGGGTAACGGCTTCAAAAGAAAGCCCGGATGTTAATTTTATTTTTAGAGGTTGATAGGCAGCTATATAATAATTATCTGCAGCAAAAACAATCTGAGCATTTTCATCATTACGTAGTATCTTAACAGAAGAAAGATCAAACGCTGCCGTCTGTTCACAACTAACTGAAGGAAGAAGAAGATATTGATAAGTAGCCTTTTGCGGATGTACTCCGTGATCAATATGCAAAGATACAACTTCTCCTTCTACCGGTTGCGGACGATACATCTGCATAAAGTCACGCCACTGTCCTGTACGTTTTTCAGAATGGGCTACGCTATTGACAGAAGAATTCCCCAAAAGAATATATCCGGTACGTCCATGAAAGAAACGCTGTTCTTTTCCATCAAACAGTTGAGTACCTTCTATTATCTCCCATTTATTTTTTTGTAATACGAGTAAATTATCCCGTTTTAGACGCTGGTCAATAGAAGTAGTAACGGTAAGTGCCGAATCAGACTGTATACCTGCTCCCAGACAAAGTACAAAATTATCTGTCATTACCCATGCCTTACGAGCCTGTATACCATCCTTATTGAAATCCATAACCGTCATTCCCTGTCTACCGTCAGATACACCTCCTACAAAAGAAGCATCATTAACAGCTTGTTTTCCCCTTTTCCACCGTACAGGTTCGTTACTCTCGTAGGATGTTATACCTGGAATCTTTCTCCAATCCCAGAAAGGAAATACATTCAGATAATCATTTGTATCTTCATAGATATAAGTGGCCCCGTCACCCATGTAATATCCCAATAAATTATCTTCATTCACCTGTTCGGAACCAATCACCCGCTCAGAAGACATTTTCACTGAAGCCATCCATGACGGACGACGGTGAATCGTGTAATCCGATTGCCAGAAATGTTTATGTCCGGTAAATGTACTTCCCGATTTACGAGGAGGGAAATTATCAGCAACAAACTCTTTGTTTCCCAGCGTCAATGCCACAAATCCCACACTAAGTGCTTTGTGAATAGGTGCATTGTGGAATAATTGCCGGTCAAGAGAATTTATATCCATCTCTCCCCGCCAGACAATCCAACGATAACCGTCGGCAAGCAATGTGTTCAATATTTCCATCTGTTTGTCATCAAATGCAAATGAAGTACCGGAGAACAACCCGGCAAAGAAGCTCATGCCTGACAAAAACGATAGTCCGTAATTACCAAATTGCTGCTGAGCACCGTGTTGATGAAAGCTCCAATCTTCCTTAATTCCCTCTTTCCCTCCGGTCATTATTTCAGAAGCAATAATATCCCGGGCTTCCTTCACCAAAGGATAGTCATTCTGTAACAAGGCACGCATCAACACATTACCTGCCAACCACACTTTATTCTGTCCGGTCATACCAAACTTGGCATGTTCTAATACCTCAATAGCCGATTGTTTTTCTGCCGGAGACAGTTCATCTTCCAAAAGAATAAAAGCGGCCCCCATTGTTTTGGGTATACCTATCTGGTTGTACCACCAATTCAGACAAACAGGCTTTGCGGTAAACCAATAATTCAATGCGGCATGGATTACTTTTGATACTTCTGACGAACCTTTATATTCCGTCTTGTCCGAACGGTAAAGTTTGGCAAGTTCCAATATGCGCTCGGCATGCATCTTGGGTTCCCATCCCGAACGTTTCTTATCATCATAATTAATATCAGGCCAGGTTCCATCCGCTTTCTGAGAAGAAAGATACCCTTGTATTTTTCTTAAATCGAAAGGATAAAGCTGATGCAGCTCCATTACTACCTGATCAGACATCTCACTTTCCGGAGAGATCTGCTGCAAATAGCGAACTAAGTCTTCCTGTTCGCCTCCTGAAGGAAGTAAAGAGCGAACATAATTTTGCCGGATACGCACAAGTTCATCCGTCTCAGCTGCACGAACAACCGATATGACAAACATAAGCAGGCTTAAACAAAATACAATTTTCTTCATGGTGTTTTATTTCAAATGTTTATACTGATTCCTCCGAATACGGTAGCTCCCGGCATAGGAAAGCCGGAATTAATCTCATAATTCTGTCCCAGGAGATTTTCTCCTTTCACAAAAATCTCCACTATTTTAATGGGGGAATAGGCGACACGAACGTTCCACAACAAGTAGTTTTCAGTGGTTGTACTACCCATAGCAGTATACAGACCATTGATATATTGTAATCCTGTAGCTACACTCCAATTACTCCGGGCATAGCGTCCACCCAGGTATAACTGATGTTCCGGAGCAGCCGGAACCGGATACTTCATATGCAAATAACTATAGTTCATATTCAACCCCAGATGACTGTTCAATTGACAGGCTGTAGCCAGTTCGATACCATAATTTTCCACCTTATTTATATTACGGTTCACAGGTGAACCGGTGCTTGTGTCCGTAAAGATAATATCTTTTCCATTTATATAAAATAGATTGAGGTCAAAATGCAAAGCATTATCCCAAAAATTCTGACCAACAGAAACTTCGTAATTCATTAAACTCTCCGGTTTCAGATTTGGATTTTGAGGTTTGAACATATACATTTCTCTAATCGTAGGATTACGGAAACCTTTACTTACAATGGCCTTTAGTACTGTGACAGGAGTAACAATATAGCTTATACCCACTTGAGGAATCAATTCCTTTCCCGACTTATCATTGTAATCCAGCCGAAGACCAGCGTTCAGTGTCAATCTCTCTGCCAGTATCTGACGAAAATTAATATATCCGGCTACATCATTTATATAAGTAGAAGATAATATATCACTGTTTTTACCACCTTCTGCCAAAGGAGTATTCCAGGCATGACCACCGTAACGGGCATAGTCAATCCCTACTGCTATATCATTGCCGGTGAAGAAAGAATAGGACTGATAAAGAGAAAGCCCCAACATATTATCGGTAGAGTGATACAGTTCTTTCTGGGGATTACTGCCTGCAGTATATCCGTCATTAATCTGATGATTTCCCCAGTTATAGAAAAACTTCAAAGCACCGGATGTACGGGCATACGAATTGGATAGTGCAAAAGAAGTCATGCCTCGGGTGATTTCTGCATCATTATCAATCATAGGAGCCGATACTAACCCGGGATTGGCCGCATTATAGTGAGTGACATTCACGTCTGCAAACACATTCCAATGAGAAGAAAATTCATACCCCAACTTCGCATATCCCCCATACTGGTCAAATTCAGAATTCTCACGATGTCCGTCTGTACGATTATAATTCAATGAAACAAAAGAACTGAAACCCTTTCGCCGAAAGGCGTTGTGAGCTTCAGCACTAAAAGTATTGTATGAACCATACATTGCACGACCATAGGTATGCACCCCATCTTGTTGCTGTTTTTTGGTAACGATATTGACAACACCTGCCATCGCATTGGAACCATAAAGTACAGAAGCCGGTCCGCGTACCACCTCTATTTTTTCAGCCATAGCCGATTCATAGGCATCGGGTAACGGATGCCCCATCATACCCATATACTGGGGATGTCCGTCAATCAAAACCAGCACCTGCGTATTAGGACTACCACCTATACCACGAATACTCATTCCACCGGCTGCACCATTAGCAACCCCATAGCCTATCACACCACGTCCGGTAACAAACATTCCGGGAACCTGTTCTGAGAGTGCAGTCAAAACAGAGTTGGTATAGCGTCCTTGTAACTCCTGTTTATCCAGCGAAGTAACAGTCATCGGCAAAAACTTCCGATTCACCTCTGTCATGGTCCCAGTCACTACTACTTCATTCAAACGAACGGTATCATTTACCACTTGGTCTACTTCACCGGCAACTCCCACAAAGGTAGTAGCCAGAAAAGAGATTGTCAATATCTGTTTTTTAATCATTATTTATCATTAATTTCTCCGATTCCATTATTACAGCCGCCCATAGCACTCCTGCTACGGCTTCCTTTGCATTGAGTATCTTGGGCACAGTTACATATTCTATGAAATTCTTCTTGATAACCACTCCATCACAGGCTCCTATCACATCGAGTAATCCCTGTTCGTTAACCTGTATAAAAGGACGCAGACTCTCATATCCCTTAGTGACAACAGGCATATATTCCTTTTGCTTCAGTAAACCCAGATTGATCCCCTTTCGAAGAGAGTAAACAAACATTGCAGTACCCGAAGGATCAATAAAATTCAATGGATTGTCACCCTTATCTACAACCATAAACCAACCACCGGTAGACTTATCCTGTACAGACTTCAATCCTCGACACATCTTTATATATATATCGAGTATTTTATTATAATCCGGATGAGTTTCCGGTAACACGGCAAGTAATTCGGGAACCACCAATGTGTACCACCCCATACCTTCGCTCCAAACTTCAGGCGACAAGCCTGTCTGTTTATCAGCCCAGGTAGCTTTTTCCGGTTCTGTGGTCCATGCATGTAGCACCAGTCCGTCTGGACGTTGAAGATGACGTGCAGCAGTAATAACATTACGGCAAGCCGTATTATAGCAATAATCAGTCTCTCCCACATATTGTCCGCAACGGATGAGGAACATCTGCATCATAAAAACACCATCAATCCACATATTCGGGCTCCGGTTTCCATGCCAGAATTGTCCGTCAGAACTGGGATAGTCATCCACAGCTTTTAATATCTGTAAAGCAGCTTTCTTATATTTTTCATTACCTGTGCGGGCATATAGTGTACAAAAAGCAGAGCCTGTCATGAAGTTATCAAGATTGGTCAGTCCCCACCCTTATAGTTTCCATCATCATCTACAAAATAATCTATATATTTCCGGATATATTCAAGATAATCCGGATTACCGGTTAATTGTCCTAACCGATCCATTGCCTCAAACATATATCCCTGTACATACGTATAGTCTTTCCAATACGCCAACCGATAGTCAGGGTAACGTGCCATCACCGTTTCGGCAAGTGGTAATGCCAGATCCATGGGTGTTTGACCGGGAGTATAGCCCAACTTTGCATCAGGTACCCCTTGCGAAGTTGTTCGCCGGTAACGGGTAGTCGTTTCCTGAGTGACCATCATTGTTACTCCATTCTCTACAGTCGTACCAGTAGTACGTGTAGTAGTCACGCGATTGGTTTGCGCCATAATCGGCTGCAACAATATATTTCCTAAAAATAGCAGAACGAAAATAGTTTGTGTTTTCATATATAACATTTTTATAACCAGATAATAGGATTACGTATAGGTAAATTGCGTACCACCTCATTATTTGTCGGAAAGTGTTCCAGTTTGAGCCAGGTATCAAACATTGCCTCATCTTTCAACTGCGCAGAACCAAAAAGCAGAAACGGATGTGCAACAGGCCACTCTTCCCAACACATCACATCCGGTGCCAATGTCCATTTACTCTTATCCGCTACAAAAGGGTAAAGATAAGAAATACCTAACATAATATTTCGTCCGTCCGCAGTTGTATATTGCCAAAGATTATCGTCATTCGTCGATAAGATCTGACATATCATGGTCATTGCATCAAGATTGAAAAGCGAATAGGCATACGGCTTGGTACGCTCTTGTTCTAACGGAAAACTACCGTCCTCCGCCATTTGTCCGGGAAGCAATACTTCCTTGTATCGGTCCGAACAAAATTTCATCATCTTCTCATCTTCGGTATATTTGGCAAACATTGCTGCCTGCATTACCCAGCAAGTACCATGATTGTTCTTCGCCTTCATCTCATCCATGCCATACGGATGTGTTACCATCCAGTTCAGATAAGATGCAAACCATTCTTTAGTAGCCTTTGCATCTTCAGCAGGAAGTACTCCAGCCTGTTGAAGGCGTAAAAGTGATTGAGCCACTTCGATCAGATGAACCGTATCAATAATCCCAATTCCACGTCCGGTAGCAATCCCCTTAATAGCCTGTGCATACAACAGATTCGGATTCATTCGCGTCTCTTTGTTCACAAACCAGGCACGTATATGCTGAAGGACTGCGTCGGTATACTTCTTATCTTGTGTAATAAGATAGGCAGAAGTTAAATTGCCGGTAATCACACTAAAACGAACCATTGCATGCCGATGGGCTACGAAGTTATCCGGATTGGTTTCTCCGTCACGTCGAATATACGGTCCGTCGGGATTCAATGAATCAGGCCACCAATAATCTCCTTCAGAAAAGAAATCATGCGATCCACCCATACTACGCTCAGCAATAAAGGAAGTCACTGTTACTGGTTTCTCCGCCAGATTCTGTTCTGCACGTTTCAATATCTCCTGTCTTAATGTTTTCACTACCGGATCGGGGCCCGACGCCGCACATGAAAACAGAAAACAAGTTAAAAGCAAATAATAAAAGCATTTCATAAACTACTCAATTTGTTATAAGGTGTATAATAAAGGATCTCTTAGCAGTGCGCAAAAATAAAAGTTTAGTTTCTCTTCAGCTTTTAGAATTATCCCATAAGCTTAAACTATTATTCCATTTGTCAATGAAAACACCCTTTATCTGGAACATACACCGAAGAAAGCGTTTGTATAGAATCGTGCAGTCCAAATGTACAAAGAATATTTTTCTGTCTGTCCACAAGAAACATATGAGGGGCTTTATCCTTCACTCCATGTCCCTGCCAGTTAGTAAACAGCAACCCCACCCCTGGCAAGTATTGCATACCACTGAGAAATTTCAACGGGCTTCCTTTCAGATCTCTGTTCGACAATTCCCAGACCACTATCCTGCTTTATCAAACTCCATAATGCGGGGATTCTTGTCCGCATCTGCCACCGCAACAAGTGTATTGCCATTGTCCAACCGGATAACAGAATGTGCTCCACCGGAAACTTCTACTTCCCAGCACGATTTGCCATTCTCATCATACTCCACTACCCGTTTACCACCATAATGTGCCACCAGGTAATGTCCGTTGTCCAACCTGCGGGCATTACGGATAAACGACTTCTTACCATCCGTTACACCCGGAGGTAGAATACATACTTCCTTTACAACTTCTCCTTTCGGATTCACCTCCAGCAAACGACCGGAATTACATTCACCTATAAATGTATCTCCGTTCTTCAATCTCTGGCAGGCAAAGATATGGCTTTTAGATGTATAATGAAAGACAGTATCTTTATTTTGGTTCACTTCAAGCACTCCCTGTCCGGTAGTGAAAAGTATATTTCCATTCTCCAGTATCCACAAATCATTGGAAAGCGGTGCATCGTGTTCCCAGACAATTCTCCCATTCTCAAAGATAAAAACCTTCCCTTGCGAATAATCCGTACAAGCAAATGTTTTGCAATATTCCAGATATGGATATTGATTACTGTTCTCTACAATCCAGGTTGCCCAGAGGAAAGAGGAAATCACTTCCTGCCCATTCATTTTCTTCGGACGGGTCACATAAGTCTGATAGTCTTTTTGAATGCCCAATCCATTGTTGGCATCCTGCAAATCAATCAATCCGTCTACAGAACTTATTTTTGCTTTAGAAAGCAATCCCATATATCCTTTTCCCACACAATTCTTGTATTCTCCGGCAGGAATAATACCCAATTCTATAGCACGTTGTAAAGCATACACAAACATCCCACTACCGGAAGTTTCCTGCCAATTACCGGGTTGATCACCTTTATCTACCACCTGATACCATAGTCCGGTGACCGGATCCTGGCAGTTCTTTAACCCCTGCATTAACTCTTGTGTGATAGAAACCAACTTCTTATATTGTGAATGAGTTTTTGGGAATATTTCCAAGGTCTCTACCATTATTAGTGCATACCAGCCAAGCCCTTCGCTCCATACCTCCGGTGCCATGCCCGTCACCGGATCCGCCCATCGGGCATCTTTATCCTCATCCCAGCCATGATAAAGCAAACCGGACTCTCCTTTTTTCAGATGCGTATACATCCCTATTAACTGACGGGAAGCTTCATTGAAGCAATAATCCGTATCGCCAATGTAGTGTCCATATTTTGTAAGGAACATCTGTCCCATAAAAACACCATCCACATATCTGCCCAACAGTCCCCCGTCCGTGCCAAAACACTCCGTCGGACGTTCGCGGATAGTCGTCATAACTCTTCCGAATTATATCGGCAGCCTTCCTGAACTTCTCTTCTTTTGTTTGCTGATAAGCCCAGACAACAACAGAACCAGCCATCATGTCGTCCATACTTCGTCCTTTGAAATAAACGAGGCTTCCATCCGGACGCACTACTTCATTGGCCCAGTTCATCATGTAATCATAATACTTTCTGTCTCCGGTAGAGCGCCACAACTTATCCAGTCCCATAAGGAAATAGCCTTGCGGGTAGCACCACGGTTTGAAAGGAATAGTCAGTGCCGAAGGATAACGCGTCATTACTGTATGAGCTATTTCTTTGGCCCAGGAAGAAGGTACTTTCCCGGGAACTTGTGCCGTTGCCTGTATAAAGGCAAAAGATACTAAAATGGTAATTAAAAAGCTTTTCATTCGTGTTTCTTTTAAAGTTAGCGCTAAGATAGATGCTTTGTCTTTACCGGACTTTCAGACTTGTATCAATGATTATAAATTCTATCTCAAAGGAAAATAAAAAGTAAAAAGAAGTAAGTTTGGATATTTACAGGATATTTAAGCACAATAATTTACAAACGATATACACAGAAGAAAATTCTCTGATTCATTCTGTAATAGAAAAATCCGTTTAATACTATAGGTAAAATATCAGCATCGATTCTCTATCAAAACAAAGTGTACATTCTTGTATCGCAAAAGTGTACATTCTTGCTATACATCTCTGTACACTCTTGTATGATAAGATTGCACACTTTCATAAACACTGATTATCAAATACTTATCAACAACTATTTCCTCAACCCAATACTCGTCTGGTCTCAAACAATATCGAATTAATTAATCCCGGGAGAGACGTACAGAAAGTATCTTGCTACTTCCGTGCAACAAAAACATATTACAAAAACAAACTCTGATAAAACTATAAAAATCACACTTTTAACCTTTTGTATATTTACATTATAAAAGTACGTACTTTATTAGTACAAACTATGCATTTTAAGTATGTCTTAAATAGGTAATTAACAAACATTTAAATACGTACTTTTATAAGTAAGAAAATCCAGCTTTAAACAAATACAATTATTTCTTTAGATATTTATAAATTCACATTGAAACTCTCTACTTTCCCAGATATTTTCGCACATAGTGTTTTACTTCCATTGCAACAGACCCTTCCATCTTATATTCACCTATAAGAATCTTCTCACCCAACTCTTTTGCTTTTTCATCATTCCCGGTTTCTACATAAAACCGAAAAAGATAATAATGTGGAAGTATATGTCCCGGAACCATATATATAGCCGTTGATATCACTTTTTCCGCTTCCGTATATCTTTCCAGATACATAAGGCAATTTCCTAAATCAATATAAAGATCGGGACTTGGTAGCAATTCAGCCCCCCGTTGTAAAAAGGGTAAGGCCTCTGTGTATTGCCCATTCTTATATAAATAATGGGCATTATTTAAAATATAACTTCTATTATATTGTTTGGCAAAAACATATCCGGACAGAACCCTCTGATACCGCCAACATGCCCAGACAGCCATCAAACATGCAAAGGAAATCATACCGATTAGAAGAAAATTCCTGTATCTACATGCACAACCTTTTATTTTCTTCTTTCCACTTCCGGATGTAACTCCCAAAAGAAATGCAACCATTATCAATAAAGAAGAAACTTCCCCTACATAAGAAAAACAGGAAAAAACACATAAATACAAAAGCATAGCACGAATATAACAGTCAGACCGGGAAGTAAACAGAGTAACAAAAAGTACAAGAAAAATTAACAGTCCGATGATACCATATTCACAACAGATACGCAAAGGCTCATTAAAAGCATGAATGTTGGATGTAGCACGATTCGTATGTTCTGAATTTGGGTTTTCCTTAAAATAAGAAGCTTGCGCCAACATATATCCGGCAGGAAAAGAATCGGCTCCTTTTCCTGTTAATGGAGCTTCATTTATCAATTCACTACTAACCCTCCAAATAAAAAGACGACCGTCTGCCGAATCTTTCTTCAAATTATAAAGAGGAACAGCTAACAACGTAATGACCAACAAGAAGTATAAAAAAAATTGAAAACGTATTTTCCTTCTTTTGCAGAAATAATAGAAACCTATAAAAGACAGAAATAAAGCCACCCAAGATGCGCGAGATTGTATAATTATAAATAACATTGTAACAGGTAATGCAACTAAAAGTAAACCTCCAAATAATGACCATCGTTTTTGGTTATAAACAGCCTTCATTAAAAAGAAAAAAGCCCATATTGCAAGCCCGGTATATGCCCCTAAATGTGCAGGATTAAAGAAACTACCTGTTACTGAAAAATAAAGATGATTGGAAGGCAGCCATTCTATATATTGCAACCAACCATATATAGATTGTATAAAACCACCCAAAGCAATTACTATATATATCCATATACGTTGCGAGGATGGTCCGTAAATACGTCCACTGATATAAAAAACACCGGCAACAATCCACAAAACAATATTTTCATCCGAAACTCTTCGTTCATTCCAAAGAAAAGTAGTCATAAGTATCCATCCTCCAAATAGTAAGACAAGTATATCTGTCATGCTCAACGGTATCCACTCGGATCGGTTTATACTCAAAGTTGCACACAATAGAATGAAGCAGCCCCCCAATAACATTATATAATGATTTTCTTCTATCAGGTGTCTGAAAGAGGTAAAAAAAGGTAAAAGCAAAAAAATAATGCCTGCCAGTAGCCACTTTATATCTACAAATTTGATAACCATTCTCTGTGATCTAAAATGAAACAATTAATTATCAAAATAGCATATTACATATTCTTCAACAGAAGGACATAGCATTAATGTGCTCCACAAAATAATCCAAAAAATACGCCAAATATACCATAGCTTCCAGGTTGAGTCTCTAAACCATACAAAAAACGATAGGTTTATTGCAAAAAAAATAAAAGAGAATCCAGGATAGAAATATAAGTGAGAAACTTTTGAAACTTCTCTTACATGAGCATGAAATCCTAACAACAAGAAGAAAAACACTTGTGATAAAACGGTATTGTAATTTATACTCTTTATAACTTCTCGTAAATAATTATTCATCATCGAAACAAATTTAAATTAACCATCAAAACAAGATAATGCCTCCTTCTATAAATTATCTTTCGGATCTTTCAAATAAGGCCTTTCGAATTCTACATAGATAATAAATTCGACAACCATTCCCAACAATCTAAAGTGAACCGATTAATGTTAATCAAACCAATCTGAAATGTATACGTTTCTGAGTAGTTAAATAAGCCGATCTGTATTCCTTTAAACTCTCCCGAAGTAACATTGACCGGTGCTATCATTCCACCAGCTCCGTCACCTGCAGAATTAATCAAACCGGAAAACTGTATTCCACGCAATGTTTCAGCCAAATTGAACATTCCCGATACTTGTGTTCCATAAACTTCTCCAAGACTATTCATGATCCCGCTATCTGTATCCCATGCAATACACCTGCCGTGAAATTTATTCCTCCGGAAAGAAACAAACCATCATAATCATGCGCGGTATGATTTAAAATGTATAACCCGGAAACAGCTACTCCTTTTGCCTCATACACCATACTACCCAACACATTGACAGCCAATCCATTCAAACAATTCATATCCGAAGAAAAACCAAGGTTTAAATAACAGGTTTGTTTGGTTTCCATAGGAAAAGTACATACATCAGAATTCAGGGAAAGATTAATTCCTATATGCTCATTCCGGGAAATAAGCATAAATAGGCTTAACACAATAGCAACAGTTAATATAAATATCTTTTTCATTTTAACAAATCTAAATTAGCCATCAAAACAAGATAATACCTCCTTATATAATTGGCTGATACATCAAAACCTTTCGTTTATAACAAGATAATGAAAGAATATCTGAAGCGCTTTTAAATGCGCTTCAGATAAAAAACAGACCTAATAACGATCTACTTCTTTCCAACTACGAGGATCGTTTTCTACCAAACGAATTTCCAAATCTTTTATCACTTGATCTTTAAATAGGGAACGATAAAGATTAGGCATCCCTTTTTTTATCATAAATCGAGTATCCTCCGGACCTTTCAAATAAGGTCTTTCAAACTCTACATAAATAAAATACAAGGGACGTTTATCTCTCCAATAATAATAATCTTCCATAACATAAGTCATACTTGCGCCCCAAAATTTAGATTTATCAGGGATACGACCATCAAAGGGGCATTT
>BAJA01000034.1 GCA_000613465.1 Bacteroides nordii WAL 11050 = JCM 12987 | reverse complement strand
GATTAGTGATTAGTACCATGCGGCGTATATTCATTCACTAATCACTACTCACTTATCATTAATCACTTATCACTAATCACTAATATAGTATGCAAGAAATTAAATATATTAAACCCGCAGCGTTGCGTAAAGAAATGACACGCTTGCGAAACGAACGGAAAATGGATTTCCTCGAAAGCCTCACCGGTATGGACTGGGGAGAGCCTAATGAAGGTGATGCACCGGACGCAATCCGTGGATTGGGAGTGGTCTACCACCTGGAATCGACAACAACCGGAGAACGCATCACTATAAAGACTTCTACCCTCAACCGGGAAAATCCGGAAATACCTTCTGTATGCGATCTTTGGAAAGCAGCAGAGATGAATGAACGTGAGGTGTACGATTTCTTTGGTATTGTCTTTTCAGGTCATCCTGACATGAGACGTCTTTTCCTGCGTAATGACTGGATAGGCTATCCGTTACGTAAGGATAATGATCCGGAAAAGGACAATCCGCTCTGCATGACAAACGAGGACACCATTGATACTACAACAGAAATAGAACTAAACCCGGACGGAACGATTAAAAACAAAGAAACCATTCTCTTTGGAGACGAAGAGTATGTAGTAAACATCGGTCCGCAGCACCCGGCAACACATGGTGTACTCCGTTTTCGCGTATCACTGGAAGGTGAAATTATCCACAAGATAGATGCCAACTGTGGTTACATCCACCGTGGTATCGAAAAAATGAACGAAAGCCTCACCTATCCGCAGACTCTGGCGCTAACGGATCGTCTCGACTATTTAGGAGCACATCAGAACCGACATGCCCTGTGTATGTGTATTGAGAAGGCAATGGGAATCGAAGTAAGTGATCGTGTGAAATACATTCGCACCATCATGGATGAATTGCAACGCATCGACTCCCACTTGTTGTTTTACGCCTGCCTATGTATGGACCTGGGAGCACTGACTGCTTTCTTCTACGGTTTTCGCGACAGAGAAAAGATACTGGATATTTTTGAGGAAACTTGTGGCGGCCGACTAATTATGAACTACAACACCATTGGTGGCGTACAGGCAGACCTGCATCCGAATTTCGTAAAACGGGTAAAAGAATTCATTCCTTATATGAGAGGGATCATTCACGAATACCATGACGTCTTTACAGGCAATATAATCGCTCAAAGCCGCTTGAAAGGTGTAGGCGTACTGAGTCGTGAAGATGCAATTTCATTTGGGGCTACCGGTGGTACGGGACGTGCCAGCGGATGGGCTTGTGATGTTCGTAAACGTATCCCTTACGGAGTATATGACAAAGTAGATTTCAAAGAAATTGTCTATACGGAAGGCGATTCTTTTGCCCGCTACATGGTACGTATGGATGAGATCATGGAAAGTCTTAACATCATAGAGCAATTGATTGACAACATCCCCGAAGGTCCTTTTCAGGAGAAGATGAAACCAATCATCCGTGTCCCCGAAGGTTCATACTACGCTGCCGTAGAGGGGAGCCGCGGTGAATTCGGTGTTTATCTTGAAAGCCGGGGAGACAAAACTCCTTACCGTCTGCACTATCGCTCAACAGGATTGCCATTGGTAAGTGTAGTCGATACCATCTGCCGTGGAGCAAAGATAGCCGACCTGATTGCTATCGGAGGAACATTGGATTATGTGGTACCGGATATTGACAGATAAAGGGATTTACGATTGGACGATTTACGATTTACGATTTTGGCTGCGCGAAGCGGAAAGAGTAAAAAGAGTAAACCGTAAATAAGAAAATCGTAATACAGAGTGTTTTAAATCGTAAATCGTCAACGTTCCTATGTGTTAAAGATTAGATAATGGTCATGACCGTAGGAAATAAATCGTAAATATAGATATGTTTGACTTTAGTATTGTAACAAACTGGATACACCAAATGCTGACTTCTGTCATGTCGGAAGGGTGGGCTGTATTCATCGAATGTGTGGCAATAGGGGTATGCATCATACTGATGTATGCAGTATTGGCCATTGTACTTATATATATGGAACGTAAGGTGTGCGGATTCTTCCAATGCCGTCTTGGTCCGATGCGTGTGGGCCCCTGGGGTTCTATACAGGTAATATGCGACGTGCTGAAAATGCTCACCAAAGAAATTTTCAATCCGAAAGGAGCAGACCAGTTTCTCTATAACCTGGCTCCGTTCATGGTGATTATCGCCTCTTTCCTCACCTTTGCATGTTTACCTATCAATAAAGGTATGGAGGTACTCAACTTTAATGTGGGTGTATTCTTCCTGTTGGCAGCCTCAAGTGTAGGCGTGGTAGGTATCCTGCTTGCCGGATGGGGTTCCAACAATAAATTCTCTCTTATCGGAGCAATGCGTAGTGGTGCACAAATCATCAGTTACGAACTCTCCGTAGGATTGAGCATCCTGACAATGGTAGTGCTGATGGGTACAATGCAATTTTCTGAAATAGTAGAAAGCCAGGCCAATGGCTGGTTCATTTTCAAAGGACACATTCCGGCAGTAATTGCATTTATCATCTATCTGATTGCCGGTAATGCCGAGTGTAACCGTGGTCCATTTGACCTTCCCGAAGCGGAAAGTGAATTGACTGCTGGTTATCATACAGAATATTCGGGTATGCATTTCGGATTCTTCTACCTGGCAGAATACCTGAATCTCTTTATCGTATCGGCTGTAGCTGCTACTATCTTCCTCGGAGGATGGATGCCGTTGCACATCTCCGGACTGGACGGATTTAATGCAGTAATGGATTATATACCGGGATTTATCTGGTTTTTCGCAAAGGCATTCTTTGTAGTATTCCTACTGATGTGGGTGAAATGGACTTTCCCGCGTCTGCGTATCGACCAGATTCTGGCATTGGAATGGAAATACCTGGTACCTATCTCATTATTGAACCTGTTACTAATGGTATTAATCGTAGTCTTTGGCCTCCACTTCTAGTGCTTCCCGCACGGGGAGGTGCGCCAAGCGATAAGAGCAATAAGTAAAATAAGAACTATAGAAGAATGAAAAAAGAAGAATATACATATTTAGGAGGTCTGTTTAATGGTATCGGCACGCTGCTGACCGGTATGAAGACCACTATGAAGGTGTACTTCCGCAAGAAGATTACAGAGCAATATCCGGAAAACCGGAAGGAGCTGAAGATGTTCGACCGTTTTCGTGGCACACTGAATATGCCACATAACGAAAACAATGAGCATCATTGTATAGCCTGCGGATTGTGTCAGAATGCCTGCCCTAACGATACGATAAGCATCACTACCGAAACAATCGAAACAGCAGAGGGCAAAAAGAAAAAAATACTTGCCAAATACGAATACGACCTCGGTGCATGCATGTTTTGCCAGCTTTGTGTAAACGCTTGTCCACATGATGCTATTACGTTCGACCAGAACTTTGAACATGCCGTATTTGATCGTTCAAAGCTCGTCCTACAGCTAAATCACGAAGGCAGTAAAGTAATAAGTAAATAACGATTAACGTTTAGTAATTAGTGATTAGCAAGTTGCGGTATCTTCTCACTTCCTTATTAATCACTTATCACTGAACACTAAACACTAAATTCATGGAATTTACACTTGAAACAGTAGTATTCTACTTTCTGGCCGTGTTCATCTCAGTGATGTGTATCATGACGGTGACAACACAACGCATCGTGCGTTCGGCCACTTACCTGCTCTTCGTACTATTTGGTACGGCAGGTATCTATTTTCTGCTGGGATACACATTCCTGGCTTCGGTGCAGATAATGGTTTATGCCGGCGGTATTGTGGTACTCTATGTATTCTCCATCCTGCTAACCAGTGGAGAAGGCGACCGTGCCGAAAAGCTGAAACGAAGTAAACTCATAGCCGGACTGGGGACAACAGTAGTAGGAGCAATCATTGTGTTGTTTATTACACTCAGCCACCGCTTTGTATCTGTAAGCAACCCTGAACCGGTAGAAATAACAATCAAAACAATTGGACATGCATTGTTATCAGGAGACAAGTATGGATATATTCTGCCGTTCGAAGCAGTCAGTATCCTATTATTGGCCTGCATCGTGGGTGGATTGTTAATTGCACGTAAAAGATAAAAAGATTGACGATTGGACGATTGACGATTAGACAATTGAAGTAAGCCCTTCATAACCTCGTAAATCAGAGGTAGTTTCAATCGTAAATAGTAAATCGTAAATCAAAGTAATCTCAATCGTAAATAGTAAATCGTAAAATCGTAAATAGATATGATGATACACATGGAATATTATCTGGTGGTTTCAACCATCATGATGTTTGCAGGAATTTACGGATTCTTTACACGCCGCAACACGTTGGCTATACTGATATCCGTAGAACTAATGCTGAATGCAACAGATATCAACTTCGCTGTATTCAACCGTTTCCTTTTTCCGGATGGTCTGGAAGGATATTTCTTCGCACTGTTCTCTATTGCTATATCAGCCGCAGAAACAGCAGTCGCTATCGCGATCATGATCAATATCTACCGTAATATCCGAAGTATCCAGGTGAAGAAACTGGATGATATGAAATGGTAAGAGGGAGAACTTTTAATTTTTAATCTTCAATTTTTAATTTAATCAAATGGAATATACAATATTAATACTTCTCCTGCCTTTCCTCTCTTTCCTGTTATTAGGAATCGGAGGTAAATGGATGACACATCGCACAGCGGGTATCATTGGCACTACTGTGCTGGGAGTGGTAGCTGTGCTGTCATACGTCACTGCGGTGCAATACTTCTCGGCTCCACGCCTGGAAGATGGTACGTTTGCTACATGGATACCTTATAACGTTGAATGGCTTCCTTTCACAGAAACACTGACATTCAACCTGGGAATTTTGCTCGATCCTATTTCAGTAATGATGCTCATCGTCATCTCTACTGTATCACTGATGGTACACATCTACTCCTTCGGCTACATGAAAGGAGAAAAAGGATTCCAGCGTTATTATGCCTTTCTGAGCCTGTTTACCATGTCAATGCTGGGTCTGGTAGTAGCTACCAACATTTTCCAGATGTATCTGTTTTGGGAACTGGTAGGTGTTTCATCTTATCTGCTTATTGGTTTCTATTATACCAAACCGTCAGCTATTGCAGCAAGTAAGAAAGCATTTATCGTTACCCGTTTTGCCGATTTAGGCTTCCTGATCGGTATCCTTATCTACGGATATTACGGAGGTACATTCGGTTTCACTCCCGACACGGTTTCACTGATCAGCGGAGGAGCTTCCATGCTGCCTTTGGCATTAGGACTGATGTTTGTGGGTGGTGCCGGTAAGAGTGCCATGTTCCCGTTACATATCTGGTTGCCGGATGCGATGGAAGGTCCGACACCTGTATCCGCCCTGATTCACGCGGCAACCATGGTAGTAGCCGGAGTATATCTGGTGGCACGTATGTTCCCGTTATTCATTGCCTATGCACCGGATGTATTGCACTGGATAGCTTACGTAGGTGCATTCACTGCATTCTATGCAGCGAGCGTAGCTTGTGTGCAGAGCGATATCAAACGCGTACTTGCTTTTTCTACTATCTCACAGATAGGATTTATGATTGTTGCCCTCGGAGTTTGTACTTCTGCCGATCCGCATCACGGAGGATTAGGTTACATGGCTTCTATGTTCCACCTGTTCACACATGCTATGTTTAAAGCATTATTGTTCCTCGGTGCAGGTAGCATTATCCATGCGGTACATTCCAACGAAATGTCGGCTATGGGCGGATTGCGTAAATATATGCCTGTGACGCATATCACATTCCTGATTGCATGTCTGGCCATTGCTGGTATCCCTCCTTTCTCCGGTTTCTTCTCTAAAGATGAGATTCTGGCAGCCTGCTTCGCTTTCAGCCCGGTTATGGGTTGGATTATGACTGTGATTGCGGCAATGACAGCGTTTTACATGTTCCGTCTTTACTACGGTATTTTCTGGGGCGGCGAGGCGCCGAACCGGGTTTCGTCAAGCGATGATAGCCACCACACTCCACATGGAACCGGAGGAGTTCACCCTCATGAGAGTCCGTTGGCTATGACTATCCCTTTGATATTCCTGGCACTTGTCACCTGTGGAGCTGGATTCATTCCTTTCGGACATTTTATCTCGTCCAACGGGGAATCCTATACCATCCATTTGGATTGGACGGTGGCAGGAACAAGTATTGTTGTTGCCCTTTTGTCTATCGCACTTGCCACATTTATGTACAAAGGCAAGAGCCAGCCGCTTGCCGACAGTTTACAACACCGCTTTTCCGGTCTGTGGACAGCTGCTTATCATCGCTTCTACATTGATGATGTGTATCAGTTCGTCACTCACCGGATTATTTTCCGTTGCATCAGCAAACCCATTGCCTGGTTTGACCGTCATGTGATAGATGGTACATTCAATTTCATCGCCTGGGCTGCCAATGCAGCAAGTGATTCGATCCGTGGCTTACAAAGTGGTCAGGTACAACAGTATGCTTACGTATTCCTTTGTGGAGCACTTGCACTTATCCTGCTGCTTATTCTCTAACGTGATTCTCTAAATAGTAAATCGTAAATCGTCAAATTGTAAATATAAAGATGAATTTCTTATCAATTTTCGTACTAATTCCCCTTCTGATGCTGTTTGCTCTCTGGCTCAGCCGTAGCATCGCGCAGATACGCACGGTAATGGTAGTCGGCTCTTCGGCACTATTGATTTCGGCCATTGCGTTAACAGTAGGGTATTTGCAGGCACGCGCCGGTGGAGATACCTCCGAGATGCTTTTCCGGGCCGACACAGTCTGGTATGCGCCCCTTCACATAGCTTATTCCGTGGGTGTCGATGGTATCTCTGTAGCTATGTTGCTACTTTCGGCTGTCATCGTATTTACCGGTACATTCGCCTCCTGGCGTTTGCAGCCACTTACCAAAGAATACTTTCTGTGGTTCACCTTGTTGTCTATGGGTGTATTCGGGTTCTTTATCTCAATAGACCTGTTCACAATGTTCATGTTCTATGAAATAGCACTTATTCCGATGTACCTGCTTATTGGTGTATGGGGATCGGGCCGCAAAGAATATGCAGCCATGAAGCTGACACTGATGCTGATGGGCGGTTCTGCCTTTCTGCTGATAGGCATATTAGGTATCTTCTTCGGATCAGGTGGAACAACAATGAATATCCTTGAGATAGCACAGTTACACAATATCCCCTTCTCCCAACAATGCATCTGGTTCCCGCTTACATTCCTTGGATTTGGTGTATTAGGCGCCCTTTTCCCGTTCCATACATGGAGTCCCGACGGTCATGCTTCCGCACCGACAGCTGTATCTATGCTCCACGCCGGAGTATTGATGAAGTTAGGAGGATACGGTTGTTTCCGTATTGCCATGTATCTGATGCCGGAAGCAGCCAACGAACTAAGCTGGATATTCCTGATTCTGACGGGTATCTCCGTTGTGTATGGTGCCTTCTCGGCTTGTGTTCAAACAGACCTGAAATACATCAATGCCTACTCTTCCGTAAGCCACTGCGGTTTGGTACTTTTCGCTATCCTGATGATGAATCAGACAGCCTGCACAGGTGCTGTACTCCAGATGCTTTCACACGGATTAATGACAGCCCTGTTCTTTGCTCTTATCGGTATGATTTACGGACGTACCCACACCCGTGACGTCCGCGAGTTGAGCGGATTAATGAAAGTGATGCCATTTCTTTCGGTATGTTATGTTATTGCCGGTCTTGCCAATTTAGGACTTCCGGGGTTAAGCGGTTTCGTTGCTGAGATGACTATCTTTGTCGGTTCTTTCCAGAATACCGGTGTATTCTACCGCACAATGACCATCATCGCTTGTACAAGTATTGTTATCACGGCCGTATATATCCTGCGTCTCGTAGGTAAAATACTCTACGGAACCTGTACCAACAAACATCACCTGGCGTTGACAGATGCTACCTGGATGAACGCTTCGCCGTGATCTGCCTCATCATTAGTGTAGCAGGTCTGGGGTTGGCTCCGTTCTGGATAAGTGATATGATCAGTGGTAGTGTTCTGCCTGTAGTATCCAACTTAATCCCGTGATCTCTCTTTAATTTTTAATTATTAATTTAGATTTGATAGAAATGGATTATTCACAATTTCTATATATGAAAGAGGAGTTATCACTGATAGCAGTTATCCTCATTATATTTCTGGCCGACTTGTTTATGGACCCGGAAAAGCGAAATACTCCCGGACATGCACGTTTTGCAACCCTGCTTCCTATCGCATTGCTGATCATTCATACGGTTATCAACCTGGTACCTGCAGCCGGTAATGCGGAAGCTTTTGGCGGAATGTATCAATATACGCCGATGCAAACCATTATCAAAGCAGTGCTCAACATCGGCACGATTATCGTATTCTTTATGGCTGCCGAATGGCTGAAGCTGGAAGATACAGCAATCAAACGCGGTGAATTTTATATCATGACACTCTCCACTTTATTAGGTATGTATCTCATGATATCTGCCGGACACTTCCTGATGTTCTTCATCGGCCTGGAAACAGCCAGTATTCCGATGGCAGCACTGGTTGCTTTCGACAAATACCGTCACCACTCTGCCGAGGCTGGTGCCAAATACATTTTGACAGCCTTATTTTCCAGCGCTTTATTGCTGTTTGGCTTATCGATGATTTATGGCACTTGCGGTACTCTTTACTTCAACGACCTGCCTGCACACATTGATGGTAATATGTTGCAGGTAATGGCATTTGTATTTTTCTTCTCCGGTATGGGATTCAAACTCTCTCTGGTTCCTTTCCATCTTTGGACAGCAGACGTATACGAAGGTGCACCGAGTGTGGTAACAGCCTACCTAAGTGTCATCTCAAAAGGTTCGGCAGCTTTCGTACTTCTCACAGTATTGATTAAAGTATTTGCCCCGATGATAGCAGACTGGCAGGAGGTTCTTTACTGGATCACAATTGTTTCTATTACAATAGCTAACCTGTTTGCGATCCGCCAGCAGAACCTGAAACGCCTGATGGCATTTTCCAGTATCTCTCAGGCAGGATATATTATGCTGGGTGTGATTGGCGGTACAGCTTCCGGAATGTCTTCACTGGTATACTACGTATTGGTTTACGCTGTAGCCAATTTAGGCGTATTCGCAGTGATTACTATTGTAGCACTCCGCAGCCAAAGATTCACGCTCGAAGACTATGCAGGACTTTATAAAACAAACCCGAAACTGGCATTCATTATGACCTTGTCTCTATTCTCACTGGCAGGTATTCCACCGTTTGCGGGATTCTTCTCTAAGTTCTTCATCTTCATGTCGGCATTTCAGGCAGGTTTCCATCTGTTGGTGTTCATAGCGCTGATCAATACTGTTATTTCACTATATTACTACCTGTTGATAGTGAAAGCCATGTACATTACACCTTCAGACAATCCGGCACCGGCATTCCGAAGTGACAACTGTACAAGAATAGGTTTGGCACTTTGTGTATTGGGTATTTTAGGCTTAGGTATTGCAAGTGTAGTTTACCAGACAATAGATAAGTTCGCATTCGGACTGTAAAGACCGGATGATCATCTTTCAAAGCAGAATATCAGAAGCGTGAGAAAGTTATCAACATGTAACTTCTAAACGCAGATTACACAGATTATCGCAAAACTTAAATTTAATTTGCGATAATCTGTGTAATCTGCGTTTTTTAATGCAACTGTTATTCCGTGTAAGTGCAACCATCACTTCGGGATAAGTGCCGATAGCTTCAAGCTGTCCTTACACTATCGGCAATATAAACCAGAAACAGGAGCCTTTACCCGGTTCAGATTCCACTCCGATCTCACCATGCAACTGATCTATAATACTCCGGCAAATAGAAAGCCCCAAACCGGTACCATGAATAAATGAATTCAGCTTCACGAAACGATCAAAAATCTGTACCCGGTATTCTTCTTTAATCCCAATACCAGTATCGGACACATAAAAACGAATTCTACTATCTTCCAGTTGTTCATATCCTACTTTTATAGTTCCTTCCGAAGTAAACTTAGCTGCATTATTCACAAAGTTAGAGATAACCTGGTGCAGACGGTTACGATCACTCATAATATAACATTCCGGCAAATGTTTATCAAATACCAGCCTTACTGTTTCTGTGGTCTTTCCCTGCATGCTACGTACAATGTCCTCACATAACAAATTTACATTCACCTCCGTGATAGTAAATTCAAAAGTACCAGCTTCTATTTTCGACAAATCAAGATATCCGAAATCAACTGTAACAATAGCTCATTATTCTCTTCAACAATACCGATGTACTGTTTGCGTTCTTCCACATCTTCGGTCTCGACCAGTAATCCGGAAAAACCCACAATCGCATTCAGCGGAGTACGTATTTCATGACTCATATTAGCCAGGAAAGCACTTTTCAGATGGTCGGCTTCTTCTGCCTTTTCTTTGGCATCAATCAACTTGACTTCGATCTCCTTCATTTCCGTGATATCATAATTGATACCTATTATCTCTATCAGTCCTTCTTCAGGAGCATAATGAGACATCATAATATTCATCCGCACCCAATTCCATTCGGAGAAATCCGGAACTTTGGAATCCTGCATTTCCTCTGCTGTCTTGTGTACACGGACTTCACTACGAAAACTTTTACTACGTCCTTCTATTACCTCCTGATAGAAATTAAGAATCTGTTCACGATCGTCGGGATGTATTTTACTATACACACCTACAATATCTGCCAACGGAGCATCCTCTTCCTCACCCATGTTCTTAAACCACTGCTTTATAGCATATCCTTGCTTATCAAGAAGATTGAGCTTCGCATAGCCTACTTTAGCATAATCAGAAATCAAAAGGAAGAAATTTTCAAAATCCTGTATCTTTTTGATAGCATCCAATTGCTCGGTGTTATCCATATTCAAAAATATATACCCGAGAAACTTACCATCCTTGCCAAAGAACTTACTCACCTTGGTATAGAGAGCTATATATCCTTTTCTTTCAGATTCATAATATTCTCGTATACTGGTAAACGTATAATTCATACGAAAATCCAGCTTTTCTTCATTGCGCATCCGTTCTCTGATTTCCTCCGATATATTCGGGTTATCAAATACGTTAACACCCAATACATCTGCTTTGTCACGAACCCCGAATATTTCCATGTCTTTATTATTAATATCGATCATGAAACCATTCTGATCATAGATTTCTATACCAACAGGAATATTAGCAAAGACTATACTCAAGAGCTTTTCACTACGGTCCAGTGCCTTGTGTGCCTGTTCAGTCTCTGTTATATCAACAAAGAGTGCCACTATCTCATCTTTTTCAGGAGAATAAACAATACAACGGCTATTTTTACCGGATACAGGAAAAGATACTTCTAATTCTTTATAACCACTCCCATCTATAATATCAGCAATATAATTCAGCTTCTGCTGATAGTTAACATGCAGTTCACTGGCATATTTCCCAATATAATCAGTACTTGGAATCCCCATCAGATCAGTACACATCTGATTCGTATCAGTGACCAGATAATCTATCGGCTTACCCTCAGCATCACGTACAATACTTATATGAATATATCCGATAGGCATATAGTGAAACAAATTGTGCATGAAAGCTTGCTCGTGTTTAGCCTCATCACGGGCATAACGCAGTTCGGTACAAATACTGATAATATTGGCTAATGAAGAGAGCCACTGACAGTCGTCATTGCTCCACATATGAGTACGTTTCACTAAATCCACTCCCAGATACCCACGTACTTTTTCCCCAGATTTGAGAGGGACAACCAACAGCGATTTAATATTCTGCTTACTAAGAATATCATATTCAGCCGGAGCTTTTTCCTTCAGGTCTTCAACAGAATTAAGGATAATTGGCTGCCCGGAAAGAATTCTCTCCGTCCACCATGGAAGTTCCTGAGCCGGGATATTCTGTAAAATATCAATTTCCGGCTTCACTCCATCTGCCAAGACCTCAAAAATACAACTATGATGTTTACACTCCTCGTCATACTCAAAGATATAAACGCGCCCTCCCTGAAAAAACTGAAGTATATCATTCAATATACTATTGATACCGGGTGTAGCATCCGACTCCTGAACAAAATAATAGAGCGATTGTGAAATTGAGTTTTGCCGTGCAAGTTGTTCATTAGTACGTATGGCAAGCCTCGCTGCCATATCTTTTTCTGCTCCTTCCACCTGACGAATATAGCCAAAGGCTATTAATTCACCCGCTTCATTTCTTTTCTTAGAACCCAGATGTGAATGAATCCATATTTCCTTTCCATCAATAAGCAGAGGATAAGTCTGATCATATACATCAATGTATGACAAAGAGATGAATTCACGCTTGGTACGTCCATTATAATCCTGCCGGATCAAACGAGAAAACGAATCAAAACTGATCTCATCGTTTTCCAGTTTAAGTAAATCGCAAATATACTCAGAACAACGAAAAGTTCTGGTAGCAAAATTGGCCTCCCACCAGCCTATTTGTGCTAAAAAAGTAAGCTCACGCAAACGTTCGTAATCGTTGCATTGAAAGTTAGTAGAAACGGCCATACAATACAATTATCTATATTCGGCAAAAGTAATTAATTAATTATATATTATGGCACTAAAAGAGTTTTTTTACATGCAGCATTTTCACCTATCGAAAAACCCATAAAGACACCTGATTGTAACAGAAGTGCAAACCAATTGTATTTCAAGTGTATTACCTATGTAATCCCTTCTCCGCACCTTTGCAACGTCAAAAGAAATACACCTATAATGAATATGAAACAAGCATTTAGAAAAGCAATTTCGTTCTTCTTTTTACTCACCGTACTGACTTTTGCAGCACAAGCAGGTAACATTCATGGTACAGTCACAGACCGGGTTACAAACGAGCCACTGACCGGAGCAACCATACAACTTTCAGGGACTACACTCGGAACAGTTGCCGACATGGACGGCAAGTACCAATTCAACAATCTCAAGAGTGGTGTATATACGCTCGAAATAAGATACGTAGGATATAAAGACATTATACAGAAAGATATAAAGGTCACCCATGCGCCACTCATACTTAACTTTGAGATGGAGGCTGACGCACAGACGTTGAGTGATGTCACCGTTGTGGCACAAATGAAAAGAAATACCGATGTGGCAATAATGACCGACCAACGCCGAAGCCTGGTAGTACAAAGCGGAGTATCGGCCCAGCAAATCAGTAAAACACAAGACAAAGACGCTTCGGAGGTTATCAAGCGGGTACCAGGTGTATCCATTATCGATGAAAAGTTTGTTATGGTACGCGGACTCTCGCAAAGGTATAATAATGTATGGATAAACGGAGGGGCCGTGCCCAGTTCGGAAGCCGATTCACGTGCTTTCTCATTTGACATCATTCCCAGTTCACAACTTGACAACATGGTGATCGTGAAAAGTCCTGCACCGGAATATCCCTCGGACTTCACAGGAGGTTTTATTCTGATCAATACCAAAGATATGCCAAGTGAAAACAGCTTTAACCTCTCTGTGGGTGCGGCAGTAAATGACAATACCCATTTCAGGGATTTCTACTATAACAAGGGAAGCAAAACCGATCTGCTTGGTTTCGACAACGGGCTACGTTCACTACAAGGAGGCATTGACAAAATAATGAATACTTTTGATGGCAAGGCCGTAGATCTGATGAATAACGGATTGAACAATGACTGGACCGTAAAAAACAAAAAGCCCCTGCCCGATTTGAAACTGAATACTTCCTACAGCCACATCTGGGATACGGAAAGCGGACGCAAATACGGTCTATTGGCTACACTGAACTATAGCAACAGCTATAAAACTTACAAGGATATGGAAAACTCCCTGTTCGGAGCTTATGACGTAACTCATGACCACTCAGTATATCTACGCAGAAGCATAGACAACCAATACAATAACGATGTGCGCCTCGGAGCCATGGCAAATCTTACTTTCCAACCCAAAGACAGCCGCCATCATTTTGAATTCAAGAACATCTTCAACCAGCTTGGCAAAAGTCGGTACACCACCCGCGAAGGTATAGATGCACAGAGCAATAATGAACGGAGTATGGAATATTACTACTCCAGCCGGACTACCTACAACGGGCAATTCACCGGAAAACATACCTTTGACAACGGCAAACTGGATTGGAGTACCGGATATGCATACGCCAACCGCAATATGCCCGACCGCCGCCGCATCCTGTTGAATGATGAACTTGAAAAAGACAGGATAGGGCTAACCAGTGGTTCGGATATCAGCCGTGAGTTCTACAAGCTGGACGAACACATTGCTTCGGCCAACATCAACTATCAACACGAATATTCTTTCGGTACATTCAATCCGACACTGAAAGCCGGTGCTTACAGCGAATACCGTACACGTGAATTTACCACCCGCCGCTTCTATTATAACTGGAATCAGGCAAGCAACACACTTCCGGCTGACTTTCGCTATATGGATATGATAAATACCGTATTACGTCCGGAGAATTATGGTTTAGACAAACTTCACCTTTTTGAAGAACCCAACAAGCTGAACGATTATAGTGGAAATAATATCCTGACAGCCGGATACATAGGGGCTAATCTGCCTTTGGGAGCTTTCAATATCTACGCGGGAGTACGTTATGAGTACAATCAAATGGAATTGATCAGCAATACCCGCTCTACAGCCAAAAGCCCCAAAAGCAAGTACTATACCAATAATGACCTGTTCCCGTCTCTGAACATCAGCTATGAACTAACGGAAAAGCAGCAATTGCGTCTGGCTTACGGAAAGTCCGTCAACCGTGCCGAATTCCGTGAAGTTTCCAGTTCCGTATATTATGACTTCGATCTGGCAAGTCCGGTAGAAGGAAACCCGGACTTAAAATCTGCGTATATTCAGAATATAGACTTCCGTTATGAGTATTATCCTTCCGGCGGAGAGGTGATCTCAGTAGCACTTTTCTACAAGAACTTCCAGAATCCGATAGAGTGGACTTACACCGTAAACGGAGGAACAGACCTCACCTATTCTTATAAGAATGCCAAAGCAGCCAACAACTATGGTATCGAACTTGATATCCGTAAGAACCTCGGCTTTATCGGCCTGAAAGATTTAAGCTGGACTTTCAACGGAGCATGGATCAAGAGTAAGGTAGAATTCGACAAGAACAGCATTGAGCTTGACCGCCCCATGCAGGGACAATCTCCTTACCTCATCAATACAGGCCTTTTCTATCAGAATGAGAAGCTGGGACTGAATGCTGCCGTACTTTACAACCGTATCGGAAAACGCATCATCGGAGTAGGCCGCAGTGTAGGAAGTGCCGGAAGTGAAAACACCAACAACTTACCCAACTCCTACGAGATGCCACGCAACACGATAGACCTTTCTCTAAGTAAGAAGTTCGGCCGCTGGGAAGTGAAAGCCGGTGTACGCGATCTGCTTGCCGAAAAAGTTTACTTCAAACAGGTCTCGGAGGTACGCAAAGGTGACGTGAAGTCCGAACATGAAGAGATCACCCGCGCTTATCAGCCCGGAAGAAATATTAATCTGAGTATTAGTTTTAATCTATAATTCATCACTTAAACAAAGAATGACAATGAAAAAGAGTATGTTTGCAGCCCTTTGCCTCTCATCTATATTGGCACTTGGCACCGTAACAAGTTGTAGCGATAACGAAAGTGCTCCTTCTTACTTTATCGATCCGAATGAGGACACCAACATTAAAGATCTGGAAGTACTCTTCGGCAATAATGAGGGTGCACAACAATGGGAAGTGAAACAGAACGTACACATCACCAAAGGTACGTATCTCATGAAAGGCTGGTGTTACATCACTGACGGAGTGACGGTTACCATTGACCCGGGTACGGTAATCCGTGGCGACAAGAGTACAAAAGCTGCTTTAATTGTAGAACGCGGTGGTAAACTGATTGCCGAAGGTACGGCTCAAGAACCGATTGTAATGACTTCCATGATGAAAAAAGGTCTCCGCCGTCCGGGTGACTGGGGTGGACTCATCATCTGCGGAAAGGCAAATAACAATCAGAAAGAGCAGCAAATAGAAGGTGGTCCCAGAACCAAACATGGAGGCAATGACGATAACGATAACTCCGGTATCTTCAAATATATCCGTGTAGAGTTTGCCGGTTTCCCTTTTGAAAAGGATAAGGAAATCAACGGTATCACTTTCGGTTCAGTAGGTAAAGGTACGATAGTAGACCACCTGCAGGTATCCTATTCTAATGACGATTCTTTTGAATGGTTTGGCGGAAGCGTAGACTGCAAGCACCTGATTGCTTACAAAGGCTGGGACGACGACTTTGATACGGACAATGGATTCTCCGGAAACGTGCAATTCTGTCTGGGCGTGCGTGACCCGAAAATTGCAGACGTATCACAGAGTAACGGATTTGAGTCGGACAACTGCGCTGACGGTAATATCGCAGCCACCCCTATTACGACAGCTGTATTCAGTAATGTTACCTTTGTAGGCCCTGCCACAAAACTCAATGCTGATTTCCAGAATACTTCGGACTACATCAATGCCGGTGATCTCTATCCTAATAACAACTCTGGTCTTGGTAAATTCCAGTCGGCTATGCAGATACGTCGCAGCAGTAACCTGAATTGCGTTAATTCCGTAGCCATCGGCTGGCCTATCGGACTGATCATCGACGGTGAAAAAGGAAATACGGTTGAATCGGCCAAAGAAGGGAAGATCGTATTGCAAAACATCTATCTGGCTTTGGGCAAGAACTCGGTGGTAGGTACGGATGCTAACAAGAAGTACGAAGATGTACTTGGTACATACAGCGACGGTAAGATTACTTACGACGAAACAAAACCGTCTTATTCCAGCACTTTCTTCAAAGCACAGAAAGGAAATACAGTGTTTGAGAACGAAGACGATCTGAAACTAATCGACACGAAAAACGTAGGACAGAAATATGCACCAACAAGCGAAAGTCCACTGCTGGGTAAAGCTTCGTTCGATGCCGTACCCAATGCTACCCAACTGGAAAAAGTTACTTATATCGGTGCTTTCTCCGCACAAGACAACTGGATGGATAACTGGACCAACTTTGATCCGGAAAATACAGACTATTAGTGCTTCCCGCACAGGGAGGTACGCCAGGCGATGAGACTATTTAAATATCAGGTAGACAGGATTGCCCGGGATGGCTCATTGGTTAGGTTAGGAAGGAATGTATTGTTGCCCGGTGTGGGGAGTTGTTTTACATGTACATGTAAAGCAGTACGACATGTGCATGTGGGACAGTACGACATGTACATGTGGAGCAGCTTTACATGTACATGTAAAACAACTCTGCATGCCGGGCAACGAATCATTACTCTACGAGGCAAAGCCTCATCAGTACTTCCATACACATACGCCCGTTATGATAAGGGCATTTCCAGAAACCGGCTTTATCATCTTCGCGGTTCACTGTGCCATCGGCACGGATACTCCAATACCATTCACCATTCTCCCGGTCTATGAGATACTTCCTGATAAAATCCCAGCAGGCAATGGCCTTTTGCAAAGCCTCCTTATCATTGAAATGCTGGAAAAGGTTCATATACCAACCACTGTCTCAGCTTGTACCCACCAATGACGGTCGGCATCTACCCGGTGAGTATCGGGATTCTTTTCATAAATCATCCCTCCTTCCGGAGTAAACCCTTCAGAAGCTGCTATCGCTATTTGTTTCACAATCGGTTCTACTTTTGCCAGCAAGTCTTTGTCGCCCAGCTCCAATGCAGCTTCATGAATGAGCCAGGAAGCTTCAATATCATGACCGTAGGAAACAATCCGGTACTTGCTATTCCAGTCGTCATCAAAAAAGAGTTGCAGGTGCCCCGTTTCCCGGTTTAGTATTTTATCGGTAAAAATCAGGATAAGATTATACAATTGCCTTTTCAGCCGTTCATCTTTCCACACCCGGTAAAGGTTGGTATAGGGTTCGAGAATATGGAGATGCGTATTCATTGTTTTACGTTCATTGGCATCTTTCTCGCTGAGACGCATGTCTTCCATTTCATCCCACTCACGGGTAAGGGCTTCACAATAACCATTCTTCACAGTGTCAAAGCTATATGCTTCGATGCTCTCAAAGAGGCGTACGGCATAGTCAAGAGCTTCCTTATCTCCGGTAGCGCGATTATACTCACTCAGTCCGTAAATAGCAAAGCCGAGGGCATAAATCTGTTTCTTTGTATCGAGCGGCGCTCCTTTGCAATCGAGACTCCAATAAATACCACCAAACTCTTTATCGTAAAAGTGGTGAATAATGTACTCTTTGGCACGGGTGGCCATAGCAAGATATTCTTCTTTTTTCAACAAACGATATGCGGCGGAGTAAGTCCACAAAATGCGGGCATTAAGGATAGCTCCTTTCTCTGCTTCGGGCATCCGTTGTTCCATGCCGGTGATACGCCCGTAGAAACCACCGTTCTCTTCGTCCACCATTCGGTTCATCCAATAGGGCAGGATATTGGTAATAAGTACCTCCTGCACCTCTTGCTTCAAAGTTGATATAGATTGATTCATATTTGTATGGTTTTGAATGTATTTCCCCACCCCACAGAGGACACAGAGGCACAGAGTTTTAAATCTTTATTGAAACGCAGATGAACGCAGATTTTCGCAAAGGGAAATAACGATAAAATAAAGAACTACAGTTTTTTAATCTGCGTTCATCTGCGATCATCCGCGTTTCATCAGAGAAAATAATATCTCTGCGCCCTCCGTATCCTCTGTGGTGAACTGATTCATATCGGATCTGGTTTGAATTACTGATTCCTATTGTTTTTTTAATTCCGTTTTCTCTCCAGTTCTGCCGTGATGTCTTTCATCTTCTTCTCACTCAACGGATACATACTGATAAATAGTACACTCAGTATTGTACCTATTGCCGGCAGGAAGCTCAGGAACATTTTAATGCCATGAATCGCTTCGGCACTCTGTACAGCATTGGCCTTGAAACCAAAATAAGCAAGTAACCAACCGGTGATAGCACTGCCGATTGCCCAACCGAATTTCTGGCTCATGGAAGAAGAAGAGAATATCAGCCCGGTAGCCCGATTGCCGGTTCTCAACTCAGAGTAATCGGCACAGTCGGCGTACATAGACCATAACAGCGGGAAAATGCTTCCGGCACAAATACTAATCAGTATCTGGAAAATGAATATCAGTGCAATGTCTCCCTTTCCAAACCAATAGAAGATAATGCTCAGTACGGTAGCAATCACCATGGCACCCATGTAGGTAGCTTTCTTACCAATACGGTTACTGAGTGGCGCAGCAAGAACTACCCCTACGATATTGGCAACCTGCCCCACGGCCAGATAAAGCCGCTTAGTACAAACGAGACTCCGAAGAAGGAAACAGTAGCATAATCTTCCTCCACAATGAAGTACTTGAAATAGTAAACCGTGGCCCCGTCGCGAACAGAGTTGAAGATCAATGCAGCAATACCTGCACCGAGCAGAATCCACCAGGGCTTATTGTGAAGCAAATCTTTCACATCTTCCTTCAACGGGCTTTGTGCCTCCTTAATAGGTTTCACCCTTTCGCGCGTCAATGCAAAACAGCCATAGAACAGTATCATACACATGACTGCTATGACTATCACACTCATCATCCAACCGTGTTGTTCACTGTGTCCCTGGCTAAAGTAATTCACCATAGGCATAAACAGCAACAGAGCTATGAAACTGCCGATATAGGCAAATGTCATGCGATAAGTAGACAGTGTATTCCGCTCTTTCGGATCAGGACTCATCACTCCCAACAATGAAGCATAAGGCACATTGATAGCAGAATAAATCATCATCATCAACGAATAAGTGACATAGGCGTATATCAATTTGCCGGTATCACTCAGATCGGGAGTAGTGAACGTCAATATGCCAATCAGCCCGAAAGGAATGGCAAGAAACAGCAGATAAGGACGGAACTTTCCCCAACGGGAATGGGTACGGTCAGCAATGATTCCCACAATCGGATCGAAAGCCGAATCCCAGACACGGGTAATGAGAAACATGGTACCGACCACAGCAGCCGGAAGTCCGAAAACATCCGTATAGAATATCATCAGATAAGAGCCAAACAGTTTCCAGAACATGGACGAAGCCATATCACCGAAACCGTAGCCTATTTTTTCTTTGAGTTTTATCATGGTAGAAAAAGAGTAATTAGTGATGAGTGAGTAGTGATTAGTGATAAGCAATTAGTGAGTAGTGATTAGTAGGCTGCGCAATTATACCGCATGGCACTAATCACTCATCACTACTCACTAATCACTACTTTCTTGTTTTTCTCTATCATCCTTTTCAGCGTCTCCACCGAAGCAGAAGAGAAAAAGCCATCCTGCGGTGTATGCAGGCAGTAGTCCACTAACTTATCAATGGTAGATGTAGCTACATGCATACGGGTATCCGAAGAGGCATAATAGATAAACACCGTTCCGTCTTCATCAGCAATCCAACCGTTACTGAACAATACATTCGATACATCACCGATACGCTCTTCACCCTCCGGAGCCATAAAATATCCGGCAGGGGAGGCAATCAGTTTTGTCGGATCTTTCAGGTCAGTCATATACATATATAATACATAACGTAATCCGGCAGCACATCCGCGAACCCCATGAGCCAAATGCAACCAGCCTTGCGGGGTCTTGATCGGGTGCGGTCCCTCTCCATTCTTCACCTCTTTAATAGTATGATAATAGCGTTTATCTATAATGACTTCTTCTTTCACCTCGGCATGCGTCATATCTTCTACCAATGCCCAACCGATACCACCACCACTTCCGGCATCAATAAATCCATCTTGCGGACGGGTATAAAGTGCATATTTCCCCTCAACGAATTCCGGATGCAATACAACATTACGCTGCTGGCTCTTTGTTTTCAGATCCGGAAGGCGTTCCCAGTTCTTCAAGTCCTTGGTACGGGCGATACCGGCTGTAGCCGTTGCCGACGACAAATCTCCTGCCGGAGCATTATCGTCAGGTCGTTCGGCACAGAATATACCATATATCCAACCGTCCTCATGAGCGGTAAGGCGCATATCATAAACGTTCGTTGCCGGAACAACATCTTCAGGCATCGTCACCGGATAATCCCAGAAACGGAAATTATCTATTCCGTTAGGACTCTCTGCAATGGCAAAGAACGATTTACGGTCAGCACCTTCCACGCGTACCATCAACAGATACTTTCCGTTCCATTTGATGGCACCGGCATTCATGGTTGCATTCATGCCGATACGCTCCATCAGATAAGGATTCGTCTTCTCATCCAGATCATAACGCCAGAATACCGGCGTATGGGCAGCAGTCAGCACAGGATGTTCATAACGGGTAATAATACCATTTCCACCTTTCATCGGATTGTTTTTGCGGGCGAGGAATTCCTCATGTTCGGCCAGCAAGGTAGCAATTTTGTCTTTAAATAGGCTCATAATCGAAGTCTTTTCTGTTTTATTAGTTGATAATGCAAAGTTAGTGTAGTCCGTACAAAGTATCCAATACTATTTTATCATATCATTATACTATTTATCACCGACCAACAGAGTTAAGCTGTTTTCTCAACCTAATGAAACAAAACGAAACTCAGCAGGAACAGGATGTTGACTCCGCCAATAAACGATTTATTCTCCCCCAGAGGACAGAAAGACATCTCTCATACATCCGGATTGATAAAAAAGCTATATCTTTGTTTTCATACTAACTTATTCTGCAACATTGCTTATACAATAACCTAATAATTACAAATATGATAAACCCTGTTTATTCACCCGACAACGAGAGATACAGTAACGGTATGAAGTACCGACGTTGTGGCAAAAGCGGAATCATGCTCCCGGAAATTTCCTTGGGGCTGTGGCATAACTTCGGAGATGTAGATACATTTGCCAACAGCCAGCGAATGGCGCATTATGCTTTCGATAAGGGAATCACTCATTTCGATCTGGCAAATAACTACGGGCCTTCCTATGGCTCGGCAGAAGAAACGTTCGGTGAGATTATGAGAAAATCATTCCTTCCTTACCGGGATGAGCTGTTTATCTCTACGAAAGCCGGACACGATATGTGGCCGGGCCCCTACGGAGAATGGGGATCAAGAAAATATCTGATGGCAAGCCTTAACCAAAGCTTGAAACGTATGAATCTGGATTATGTGGATATTTTCTATTCGCACCGTTATGATCCGGTGACTCCATTGGAAGAAACATTGCAAACATTGGTAGATATTGTCCGCCAGGGAAAAGCATTGTATGTAGGTATCTCCAAATACCCGAAAGAGGCCGCTGAATTTGCTTACAAATATCTGGCAGAAAGAGATGTGCATTGCTTGCTCTATCAAGGAAAATATAACCTGTTCAATCGGGAACCGGAAGAAGAAGGTATCCTCCGGCAAGCCAAAGAAAATGGTACCGGATTTATTGCATTCTCTCCCTTAGCACAAGGATTATTGACAAACCGATACCTCAATGGCATTCCCGAAGATTCACGAATGGCCCGCGGAGGTTTCCTAAAAAAGGAACAACTCACAGAAGATGTTTTAAGCAAAATCAAAGCACTGAACAAAATGGCAGAGGAACGGGGACAAACCTTAGCAGAGATGGCTCTGGCATGGGTTCTAAAAGATGATTTAGTAACATCAGTCATCATTGGTGCCAGCTCGGTAGCCCAACTGGAAGATAATCTGAAAGCAATAAGAAATACCTCATTTACAAAGGAAGAATTAAGGAGGTTATAGGATTATGAGGAGGTAGGGTTACAACCCTACCACTTCTCACACAATCTTCTTCTTTTTCCTGTAATTCTCCCGAAACTCCTTAGGAGAGCATGCCTTTTTCTTCTTAAATATCCGGTTAAAATTAGAGAGGTTATTGAATCCGCAATCATAGCAGATTTCCGCTACAGACATAGTGGAATCTACCAGCAACCGGGCTGCAAACCCAAGACGGATATCAATAATATAATCAGAAAGACTCTTTCCGGTACGAAGTTTGAAAAAGCGGCTAAAAGAAACAGCAGTCATTCCTACCATATCTGCCAGATTATTCAAACGAATCTCCTCTTTATAGTGCTCATTGATATATTCCTGTACCTTCTGTACCCTCCGACTATCAGCATGGATATCGATCTTCGCAAAAGAAGAACTGGACAATGTACGGGATTCCTCCTCAAAGAGAGAAAGCTCATACAGAATAGTCATGAACTTAAGCACAGCATAAAATCCTTGTTTTTCAGAAGCTAATGTGTCGAGCATGGAATACACTTTCATAATGGCAGACATAGGGAAGCAAAGTCCTTTTTGCGCACGTTCCAACATCCGGCGAATAGAATCGAACTGATTCTTATTAATGAAGCTTTCAGAGAAAAGATCAGGGGAAAACTGAATAGTTATCTCGCGTATCTCTTTTGAGTTGCATTCATTTTGCTCCCAGACATGCTCCAGATCCTGCCCGGTAATCAACACCAGATCATAGTCGCCAATTACTTCCGCAGAGTCACCTACAATCCTACGTACTCCAGCAGCCTTCTCACAAAAGTTCAATTCAAATTCGGCATGATTGTGAATAGGGTATGTAAATTCCGTCTTATACCGCTCGGCTACATAAAAACAATCTTTGTCAGAGAGTGGAGTAATCTCACGGATAATATAACTTTGCTGTGCATTCATTGTTGTAAATAGTATTAGTCTAAATTCTTAATCATTCCTGCTTAACGCCCTGAAATCTTCTCCTGTAGGATTCTGGAAGACATGCAAATCAAATTCCGGAATAATGGCAAGCACGTGATCGAACACATCGGCTTGAACACCTTCATAAGGTATCCAGGCTTTGATGGACGAGAAGAAATAGAGTTCGAGAGGAATACCTTGTTCGGTGGGTTGCAACTGACGCACCATACATGTAAGATCCTGATTGACTGCCGGAAGGCTTCTCAGATAATTAGTCAGGTAGGCACGGAATACACCTAAATTGGTCTGACGACGGCCATTCACTAACACGGAGTTGTCTATTCCATGCTCTTTGTTATACTCCTCCACTACCTTCTCCGTCTCTTCGATATAGTCTTTCAGCAAACGTATTTTCCGGTATTTTGCCAACATCTCCGGAGTACAGAACTTCACACTGTTCATATCAATCCTGATAGAACGCTTTATACGTCGTCCTCCGGACTCCTGCATACCCCGCCAGTTCTGAAAAGAATCACTGACCAGAGCATAGGGAGGAATGGTGGTAATGGTATTGTCCCAGTTACGTACCTTTACGGTATTCAAGGTTACTTCAATCACCGTTCCGTCGGCTCCATACTTCGGCATCTCAATCCAGTCTCCCACCTTCAGCATATTGTTGGCAGAAAGTTGAATGCCCGAAACGAAGCCCATAATACTGTCTTTGAACACCAACATCAGGACAGCGGCAGAAGCTCCCAGACCGGTAAGCAACACCATCGGCGATTTATCAATCAGAATACTGACGATAATAATACCACCAATAAAGAAAAGAATGACCTGAACCGTTTGTAACAATCCTTTCAAAGGACGGTCGCGAAACTGCTCACGCTCGCTGTATACATGATAAAGTGCAGAGAGAAGTGCACTGATAAACTTTAAAAAGACTGCAATGATATAAATCATGCAAATACGTAATATAAAAGTCAGCAGGCCGGCATTGGATATGGCAAGCGGTAGCAGTATATACAGAATGATAGGTGCCACCAGATGACTGAGGTAAATCATCACTTTGCGATCAAACACAACGTCATCCCATGTGGCCTTTGTTTTTTTCACAAGCCGGGTAACCGTCGTCAGGATAACATGCTTGCAAATGGCATCTCCCAGAAAAGCAATAGCCAAAATGATAACTAAAATGATAGTACTCGTTAAATCATCAGTCCACGACTCATTAAATCCCCATGACTGGAGAATTCCCTTGATTATACCTGTAATTTTTTCCATTGTTATACTTTATCTGCCGTTATAATAGGGCAACGGCAAAACACCCTGTTTGTTTCACGTCACTATCCTTTCTCCAGGAATTCCCTTACGTCGTCACGCAACCATTGGTGAAGATACAGTGCTTTGTATGCACTATTCTTCTTCAACATGATTTCCACATTTATCTGACTGTTCTGATAACAAGTCAGTTCATTACGAAACTGTTCATCATGTTCTGCCAGTTTCTTTATCTCCTGTTCCCGTTCTCTGCGAAGAAGTGTACAAACCGGTATCAGAAGTTTCATCACTACATTATCCATGATATGATGTCCCTGGATATAAAGATAGGTGGTTTCCGGAACCAATCCTAACTTCTCCAGTTCGGAACCTAAAGCATCCACCCGACTAATACAGTGAGGAAAACGGGTTTGCAGTTCCGATAGTTTGGCAGAGACCGTCCTTTGTAGAGCTTCCAGGCATCGTTCAGGATGCCGCAGGTTGACGTCCAGCAACCGGATATATGTATTAAAGTCACTCATCGGAAATGTGTGTGTATCATGCTGCCGATAGAACCAGACGTTCCAAAGAAAAAGAGGATAAGTTATCTGGGAATACCTCCGCATGAAAGCAGCAAAATCAATCAACGGACGGTCATTCAGTGTGGCCTGTACACATACCTCATGCAAACTCTCTGCAAAGCAATGATGATTTTCGATGGCATAGGTATAGGTCTGAAAGATATATCTGTTTCTGTTTATCTTCCGGGAAGTAGCAGTAGCTCCCTGCAAAAGAAAATCATAATCACTATCCACACAGGCGATGAGGCTTTTTCCTAATTCGGCCGTATTCAGGGTATTCATTAATACCATCTTCTTCCCCTTTGCCAAAGAGGTAGCCGAAGGAAGCATTACCTGAAAATAATATTCATCATTCTCAAACTCCTCAAACAACGTACGCCAGAAAGGCACGTCGTCATAACTTTCCACATAAGCTACAATTCTCCGGCGTGTGTTCTTGGGATAAAGCTTATGGGCGGCACTAAAGTAAGAGGAAGTCAGATTGTCGCGTAGGGTTTGAGCCATGCCATGTGAGATTTACGATTGGACGATTTACTATTTACGATTGAAATTACTCTGTATTCTCAATTGTCAACTATCAACTGTCAATTGTCAACTGTCAACTGTCAATTGTCAACTACATTCGTTGTAATATCGGTTACTTCGGTGACAGCATTGAGCCAGCCTTCCATAATGAGGGCAGGCGAATGAGTGGTCAGTATTATTTGTACATTGGGATTCAGTTCACGAATCATAGCGATAAGCTTCTGTTGCCACTCGATGTGGAGCGAGGCTTCCGGCTCATCCATGAAAAGAACATAATGTTCATTGTCCTGTACCAATACAGTCAGCAAGATAACAAGCATCTGTTTTTCGCCGGAAGAGAGTTTATAGGGCAATAAGAGCTCACCGTCCTGATAAAAAGCAATATCATTCCGCCTCCGGTCTATTTTCTTCCGGGTATAGCTGAACAGTTCATCTATCTGATCCTGAAAGCGCTTTTTAGCCAACGATAAAGTAGCTGCCCTCTTCCGCTCTTCTTCATCATTACCGGCTAGAAGTTCAATCATTTTATTGCCTATATTCACCTGATAATCCAGATAACGGCGTTGTAAGAGATAGAGCTGCCAATCAAGTTCAGACTTTACATTCTTATCAGCCATCCGGGCAGTAAAATCGCCCATGATAAGAGGGCGGTCATAACTACGGATTACATCATAAGGAATATAAGTAGCTTCGGGATCATCAAAGTAAATATCTACCCCGTCTTTCATTCCGTTCTTCATCTCACCGGAAAGATCTTCCAGATAACCTACGGAACGGTTCAGGATCGTTGTTTTACCAACCCCATTGATGCCGGAAAGGATATTCACGTCGGGACGCAGGTCCCAGGCAATATTAAACCGTTTCCACAACCCTTTTATTTCAATACGCCGGATATATTTGGCTTGTTTTTCCATGCTATTCTTACTTTATATCAAGGCAAATATAAACAATTCAAATGATAAATTGGTTACCTTTGCAGCAGTTTTCAATAAAGGTCACTAAAAAGATGAATATCAACAAGAACGTACAAGGACATCTGTTTGCTCTTACTGCCAATGTGATGTGGGGACTAATGGCTCCCATCGGAAAATTTGCTTTGCAAGAGTTTTCAGCTCTTTCGGTCACTACTTTTCGAATGGTGGGGGCAGCTGCCGCTTTCTGGATACTCTCCATGTTCTGCAAGCAGGAACATGTGAATCATAAGGATATGCTCAAAATATTCTTTGCATCCTTGTTTGCATTGGTATTTAATCAGGGAGTTTTCATCTTCGGATTGTCATTGACCTCTCCTATTGACGCCTCTATTGTGACTACCACTCTGCCTATCATCACAATGATTGTAGCCGCCATCTATCTGAAAGAACCGGTTACGAACAAGAAAGTATTAGGTATCTTTGTCGGAGCAATGGGAGCATTGATACTTATCTTAGGCAGTCAGACTTCAGGAGATGCCAATAGTAGTATCTGGGGAGACCTGCTCTGCCTGTTGGCACAACTTAGTTTCTCTATCTACCTAACTGTATTCAAAGGACTTACCCAGCAATATTCTGCTGTTACCATCAATAAATGGATGTTCATTTATGCTTCTATGTGCTACATCCCATTCTCTTATCAGGATGTGGCAGCAATTGAATGGAGCACGATTTCCGTACCCGCCGTCTGGCAAGTTTTATATGTAGTATTGGGAGGAAGCTTCATCGCTTACATCTGCGTAATGACAGCACAGAAGTTACTCCGTCCCACAGTGGTAAGTATGTACAACTATGTACAGCCAATCATCGCGTCTATCGCAGCAGTAGTCATGGGTATCGGTACCTTTGGCTGGCAAAAGGGAATCGCCATCGGTCTGGTATTTCTGGGTGTATACATCGTGACACAAAGCAAGTCGAGGGCGGATTTGGAAAAGGAAGGAGGATTATAGTGATTAACGATTAGTGATGAGTGATTAGTGGCTGCGCTTTATCATTAACCACTCATCACTAACCACTAATCACTCATCACCATTCTATAAATTTTCCCCTCGCCTTTCTCTTTGCCAGTTCTTCTTCCAGGAATTTCTGGCGGTCTTTGGCAATATAACGACGGGCAAAAATGTTAGGGACAGCTACGCCTAAAGCTATGCAAAGAATAATAAGAGCAGAATTGATACCGTTGTAAAAGGCAACTGTTACTTCACCTACTACACCGTGCATGCCGATAAGTCCCAGCAAAGAACGATACATCAATACACCGGGAATCATAGGGATGACGGAAGGAATGGTCAATACGTGGTTGGGCACATGAAACCAATGAACGGCTTTCACGGCTATCAGACTAACTACAAAACTACCCATAAACGAACCGATCACCGGTCCGAAACCTAATTCGAAATTCACGAAATTACGTGTACACACAGCTATGATACCGCCTATGGCTACCACCCAAAGCAAACGACGCTGAATGTTGAATATCATAGAGAAACCCATTGCGGCAATTGCGGCAGCAATCGCGTATACATAATAAGGATCATGGGGAATCATACTCAATTCACTGAACTTTTTATCAATGCTGACATCCTCCATCACACACAAACGGATGGCAAGAACAATACCGAAAGCCATAGCACCCACCATCATAGCAGTATTAGCAGCACGCGTGATACCCACTAACAGATAATTGTCTATCATATCGTCCACAAAGTTGATCAACGGAACACCCGGAACAATAAACAAAGCACAGGCCAAAAGCGGATGATAAGGAGTAGATGAAAGTCCGCTAAACGAAGAGGCATAAGCCAGACAAGTAGAAACAAAAGCCGCAATGGCAATACTCATATATACATTGATACCAAACTCCATGCATCGAGCACGGACACGGAAACCAACAAAAGCACAAACAGAAGCCAGCAAGAAAGCCATCCAGTCACAGCCAAACAACTTGCAAAAACCTCCGCAGGCAAAACCTGCACCAATGGCTACCAGATAAGGAATGTAATTACGCGGACGGGAGCAGATTTTCTCCAGTTCTTCTTCATACTGATCCAAAGAATAATCATGTTCAATAGCCCGCCAGGATAGTTTACTAACTTCAGAAATAGCCGTCATATTAATACCATGCTTCTCACACTTCTGAAATTTAGAGAAAGAGTGCGCCTCGTCACTGACATTCACAACCAGCATTGTATAACTTACATCAATATGAAGTTTATCTTCCGGCAACCCCAAATAAGCAGCTACACGCTTCATATTACGCACAATCCGGTTTGTATCCGCAGCACTTTCTACCAACAATTTACCGGTACGGAGCAACAAGTCAAGTTTACGCCTCAGCAACAGAGCTTCTTCCTGCTCAATTACATTATTATTCGTCATCTTTTGTATATATAAATGATATTATTCTTTTAGGAGCACAAAGGTACAATTTCCTTTTCAAAAAAGCCCCACCCAAGAGCGAAAGATGACAGATAAAAAGTGAATAAATATCCCTATTTTCTCAATTCCTCAAAATAGGTATCCAATAATGTCTTTGCTGCTATAAAAGAGGTCAGATTACCGCCAAGCACTTGTTGTTCTTTTTCATATAGCATCGATTCTATCTTAGCATTATGATAAAAACTATCGCGAAGCTGCTCATTAATACTTTCATACATCCAGTATTTACTCTGCTCATTGCGTCGATACTCAAAGTATCCGTTCGCTTTCACAAAGTCGATGTATTCATAAACCATATCCCATATCTCTTTCACACCTATATTATAGAAACCGGAATACGTCAAGACCTGTGGTGTCCAGCCAGAGTCGGGAGCCGGAAAAAGATGCAAAGCATTGCGGAATTGGGAGGCAGCCAAGTTCGCTTTGTCTATATTATTTCCGTCAGCTTTGTTGATAACAATGCCGTCCGCCATTTCCATGATACCGCGCTTAATACCTTGAAGTTCATCACCTGTGCCTGCCAACTGAATCAACAGGAAGAAATCTACCATAGAGTGCACAGCCGTTTCACTCTGCCCCACTCCCACTGTCTCTACAAAAATCTTATCGAAACCGGCGGCTTCACAAAGAATGATCGTTTCACGGGTTTTTCGCGCTACACCACCCAACGAACCCGCTGAAGGACTGGGACGAATAAACGAATTGGGATGTACGGACAATTGTTCCATACGGGTCTTATCCCCTAAAATACTCCCTTTACTACGCTCACTACTCGGGTCGATAGCCAACACAGCCAGCTTACCTCCCTTTTCGAGCACATGCAGGCCAAAGACATCAATTGAAGTACTCTTTCCGGCACCGGGTACACCACTAATCCCTACCCGAATGGAGTTTCCGGAAAATGGCAGACATTTTTCTATCACTTCCTGGGCTATAACCTGATGTTCGGGCTTCACGCTTTCCACCAAGGTCACTGCCTGACTGAGGATCGTTATATTTCCCTGCACGATACCCTCCACAAATTCTGCTACAGTGGGCTGGCGCTTCTTCGGTTTACGTTTCAGATAAGGATTTACCGATGAGGGCTGCTCAATACCTTTGTTGACAACCAGTCCTTTGTACTCTTCGCTGTTTTCCGGATGTTCCATGGTAATGATATTTAGGGGTTATCGTTTTATATTAATTTCTACTTTCGGTCGTGCCGGGTCATTCGTGATCATCAGAATACGCAAGTGATGTTTCTTCTTGCCTGTATTCTTTTTATGAATGGTAACCCGCAGCTTGGTACTTGCACCCGGTTGAAGAACCGTCTTTTTCAGGCTCACTCCTACCGAGGAATTGAATACCTGCAATTTATTGATCTGCAAAGGTGCTTTACCTGTATTGGTAATAACAATATCATGAGAAGCTTTGTTCTTCTTAGCCAACCGGGCACTGAGGTCAATGTTGGCTTCAGACAAGCGGATGGCAGGTGCATTCAGGCTATCCTGCATGGTCATACCCGAGAAGTCCGGGAGAAGAATAGCCGAAACAGGAATCTCATTCTCCTCGCTCACCTTATCGCCGGCAAAACGAGCCAGATAGACAGAAGTCTGTGTCAGGCCAAGATCCGTGAGTTGTTTCGTATCAAGCGTTAGTTTAATCTTTCCTTTCTTTCCTTTCAGAACCACATCCGGCGTTCTTTCCATTTTCAGGTAAGGAGGAAGATGCATCAGTACAGGTTCGTAAGGACGGTCCGACAAATTCACTACACTGAACGTAATGGTAGGTTTTTCTCCCCGGTGTGCATCCGGAAAATCAAATTCGGTACGGTCCAAACGAATAGAGCCAATGGCGTAGGGATGTGTTTTTGCAAAATCCGTAACTTCCTGCACCACTTCACCTACAAATTTCAGATATACCAGACTGGGTTGTGCATTGCTGTAAATACCAACCGTTTTTTCAAAATGACCAAGGGCTTTGGCATCAAAAGTTGCACTGACAGTACCTTTCTCGCCGGGAGCAATCGGCTTTTTCGTCCAATCGGCAACCGAACAGGCACAAGATGTAGTGACATTGGTCAGTACCAATGGTTTATCTCCGGTATTGGTAATGGTATATTCTACAGTTACAGGATGTTTCCATTCAATTTGCCCAAAGTTATGCGTCTCTTTATTGGACGAAAGACGGGGTTGGGCAATGGCAGACAAAGTAATAATAAAAACAGTTAATATAGAGAGTATACTGCGTTTCATGCTTTATATATTATATTTGAAGCACAAATGTAGGAGTTTTCGACGAGATATGGAACGGATTGAAAGGAATATTAATAGTGATTAGCGGTTTAGTGATTAGCAGGCTGCGCTGTTATAACGACAAAACGCAAATTAACGCAGATTGACGCAAAGACAAGAAATTACGACTCTTTCTCTATCATATTCTTTGCGAAAATCTGTGTTAATCTACGTTCCAATACAATCAATATTTTATAATAAGTGCAACCGTCTTCGAATCAGCACTTATTTCACCGTCACTTTCATTGAAGCGGAGTGGGAAACATACTCCGGAGCATAAGCACTCTGGAGCGTTGCCAATCCGGTTTCATACGTTCCGGAACGACTGACACGGTAGCTGTATTCCAATACAAAGACTCCCTTACCCAATCCGTCGAAGAAGAAATTGGTAGATGCATCTTTTATATCGACATAATATCCAAATCCATTGTTCCAACGATAACCGGAAAGCGTTTCCATAGGTTCAAAGCAAGCAGCACGCTGATCTTTCAGTTGGATGAAATCCATCGGGCGATCCAGGCGAATCGTCAAACGTGAAATAACCTTGTCGCCAACAGCAAGTTCCGTACCGGCTGTAACAGGCTGCAACTGACGAACGTTATTCACCAGACGTTCTACATACAGTTTCTTATCTACATTCAATTCGCCACCCTGCTGTTTCACCTGGCTCATATCTTCCTGATATTGTGCATAAACAGCTCCCCAGGCTATTCCGGCATCTCTTTTCTCAACAGTTACTTTACGGGCGTCTACCACCTTCTTATCAGTAAATGTCTTCTTGATATATCCTAATCCGGGAACGGTTGTCTTGGCAGGTGAAAGTGTTTCCAGCACTTCATTGGCAATAACAATACGTACATCTCCCTGACTTTCGAGCAGATTGGTACCACCTTGCAACAATGCATAAACAGCATCTGCCGTAGTCACCGGAGAGTCCCATGCCTGTGTCTGTTTCTGTTTCAAAAGCCAGAGTTTCATTTCTTCTACCGTTGACGAATCGCCGGAAACAAGTTCAAGGGCTTCCATCACCATCACATGTGCCGGGATTTGCAAACCGCCCCATGAATGCGGATTCTCATTGAAAGCAAAGAACATACCCTGTTCATCCGTCTTTGTCAAAAACTCCTTCAAAGAGGCAATGAACTCCAATGCTTCTTTCTTATGTCCGGCCTTCTCCAGAACAATGGCAGCAAGTGCCTTATCAGTCATAGAACGGGTAGTCAGCGTTTCCGTAACTTTTGAAAGGAAGTAATCGTAAGCTGTCTTATTATCTGCAAGTGGGATCTGCTCACCGGAAATAGCAATAAGGTAGAGATATTTCAATGCTGAAGCAGAAAGCCCTTTCACTTTATCGCCATTCTTCTCTGCCTTACGGATATTTTTATACTCTTCCAGCGCTTCTTTATTGAGGAAGCTGAGAGCAGTACGCTGCATAACCAAAGCATCTCCCTCCAATGGTTTACCAGTCAGCATGGCAAGACGGGCATTCAACTCTACAATATAATTGGTGATATACCGGCTGCCATTCATTCCTTTGTACCATGCCCAGGAACCATCGGGCTGCTGAAGCTCCTTCAGGCGAGTAAGGGCTGTGATATTATTATTGCGTATATTATTCAGGTCGAATAACGTTGCAATACGCTCTTTCTGCTCTTCTTCAGTTTTCGCTTCCATTACCCAGGGAGACTCGGACAAAAGAATATTCTTCACTTCCTGATTCTTTTGCAGGTTGCTAAGGAATGTTTCTTTCGTTCCACCTTGCAGTTTCCAGCTATCAAACACAGCTTTAATACGCGGCTGTGAGTTCATAATGTACGAAGCTAATGTATTTGCATAATAAGCAGTAGCCCAGGAGATAGCATCACTGTTATCGGGCATGCTCAGTGAAGGTAAAGCCTGTATTGCATACCAGGCAGGATTACCGGTGAACTCGATGGTCAGGCGACGGTCGGTTGCCGACTTACTGTGGTCGTTGAACAAACTATCGAGTGAGAAAACCCGTGTCTCTTCTCCACGAACAGGCATCGGCACAGTCTCTACCAGATTGGCTTTATTACTGAGTACCGGTAACAGATGCTGTTCACCATCACTGAACGAACCACCGTCAGCAATCATACGGCACCCCAATACATCATACTTATCCGTAACGGTAAACAAGAAATTAACACCTGTAGTACGTCCGGCTTCTACAGCAAACTTCTGTTTCTGTGTACTGATTATCTTCTCCGTCATCGGATCAAAGAGAATAAAGCTGACTGTTCCGGCAAGGTTCTTTCCGGTAAGGTTTGCTACTGAGGCAGCAACAGAGGTCTTATCACCTACACGGACAAAACGGGGCAGATTCGGTGTCAGCATAAACTCTTTGCTGGTCACTGCCGATCCGTCGATCATTCCAGTCAGCATGCCTTTAGTATGGGCATATCCACGGAAGTTCCAGCGGGTAAGGCTTTGTGGCATAGTAAATGAGAACGAAACTTCGCCCTGCTCATTGGTCCGAAGTTGTGGATAGAAGAAAGCTGTTTCCGCAAAGTTTGTACGTAGTTCTTCCGTAGCCTCGGGAAGAGTTTCTCCCGCTGCTCCTTCTGCCAGTTCTTCTGTGAAGGCAACATCTGCTTTATCACTGACAGCTTGCTTATATGCCATAGACATCATCGGAGCATTTGATTCAGCTTTCGCTAAGCCTCGTATTCTTACTCCACCCCGCCTCGTATTATAGACCGAAAGCAGCTCTTCAACTCCCGAAAAAATAACAATAAACTGATCATATACCATAGGAGCTACCTTCAGGCTCTTATACGGAAACCAATAATTATAAGAGTTCATTCCCCAATACCCATCCATCCAACGGGTAGTAGGTACTGAGAGGTTATAAAATACCTGCAAGCTCTGATCTCCTTTCCATATTTTATCCAACGAAGCATCGTACATGGTGGCTAACATCTCGGCCATGGCCGGCATTCCTTGTGGAGTTTTAATCGTGAGTTTCCACTCTTCCTCCTGACCGGGACGCAATTTGTCACGGAATACTTCCCACTTCATCGTCAAGGTTTTGTCCGGCAGACGCTTCGTCATTCTCACCGTTTGCTGATTGACTCCACCGTCTTTTACAAAACAGAATGTAGCAGACAATCCATTGCCATACGACTCTTTATAGGGGAATTCAAAACGTTCAATAGAATCGGACAGGCGCAATATCCTGCTTTCGAGCATTGTATTGCCACTGAACAGATTCATCATGACGTATGCATCTTTCTTTGAAGTACCCAAATAGAATACAGCCGGATGCGCAGCATCAAACGATGTATTCTCGGCATAATACCATACCGGAATATTTACCGGAGGACGTTTGTCTGCAGTTGAGAAGAGAATCACTTCTTCTTTATTAGTCACTTCTCGTCCCTGGTCATCTTTTGCAGACATCACTAACAGATATTCTCCCGAAGGCACAGAGGCCCATCCCGGAAGAAGTGTCTCCTTATTGGATACAAATGTTCCGGTAAAAGCCGGAGTACCCTTTATCACATCTTCGGATTTTGCACCGTCTGCAACCGGATACAGTTTGTAAGTTCCTTCTACGCTCACGGGCTGCCCATCAAGATTGGTAGCAATAAAAGTAAGCCGGATAGAATCATCTTTGCATAGAGGATTCTGAATGTTAGCTCCCAATGTCATGGAGCGATTTCCTACACTCACGTTATAAGAGGAGGTCTGTGTTTCTCCTGCCAGATTAGTGACCGTTGCATCTATCCGGAAAACATAATACCCTAAATCCATCTTCTTATCACCTTCCAGCAACACCGGAACAGTGAATTGTCCGTCTTCGTTGAGTAACACACTCCCCGAAGCAATGGGTTCTACACCCGTCTGTACTCCTCTCCAACCGAATCGTAAAAAACGGGTAACGGTGTAATTTACCGGTAAATCCTGCAACGAAACACCACTAAAGGTCTTAACAGCACCTTTTACCTCTACCTTATCACCTAAGCTATAAGATCCTGTCAGTTTATCGAAAGTAATATCAAAGGTAGGACGTTTGTACTCTTCCACGCGAATCGTTGTTGTACCTTTTTCTGTAGAAAGTGTAAATGTACCGTTCATACAGGCAGCGGGCAATGTAAAATCTGTTGCAAAAGAACCAAACTCATTGGTCCGAAGTTCTCTCCTGCCTACTTCTTGTCGGTTGGCATCGGTAAGAGTCAACGTATAAGTACGGTTAGCTAACACATTGGCTGTATCCGGTTGCTGCTCATAAGCAATTCCTTTCACATAAACCGTCTGTCCCGGACGATAGAGCAAACGATCTGTCAGTAGTTTCACATAATCAGTAGGTTTATTATCAGCATAGTAGGTATAATTGCCTCCGTAGATACCTTGCAGAGGCATTGCCATATCCTGTCCTTTGGTAGCAGTGAGGTAACGATATTCTCGTTTATAAGGGAACTTAGCTTTTCCTTCTGCATTGGTAGTGAACTCCGTCAGTTTCTTTTCATCATTCGTATAAAGAGTAATGAGCGCTCCTTCAACAGGCTGCCCGCTCATACAATCGAGGGCTACTACTTCATACTGATCACCCGGCAAACGTAATGTCAATACCTTGAAGCATGTCACATTCAGTTTGCTTTCACTGTTTTCTCTTGCTTTGCTATCGGGAACAATACGCATCACATAGCTACCTTCTGCGGGAGCTTTGAAGGTGAAAACAGTATCCTGCTCCTGATAGTTTTCGGGACGAAGCAAAGAATAATGTTCTTCTGCCACTAACTTTTTCTCTTGATATAGACGTACAGTAAAGCCATCCAGATTCTTGTGGTTGACTATCAACTTCATGTCGGCACCGGGATAAACGACTTCATCAGCACGTACATACAAAGCGGGATTCAGAATCTCCAGTTTCAGATTCTTTAAAGCATTGATACGTTTGTAGCCCGGATACAACCTGACAGCCTCATCACAAATCTGTAAAGCCATTGCCTGTTGTCCTTTCTCAATAGCATATCTTGCTTTAGCCAAATAAACTTCTGCACAAATATCATGAGATTTAAACTCAGTCCGTAATTTGTCAAGTCCCGCCAGATAGGGGTCTTGCGTCAACCCTATCAACTTTTGCGGTGCACGGTAGGGTACAAAGGTATTATCGGAGTTACGCCGCCAGTCCAGGTAATTGAGCATGGTGAGCACGTAGCCATCATCCATATTAACTCTTTTGTAAGTATCAAGCATCTCCTGGTAGATATTCTCAATGCCGGCATTCACAACAGAGTCTTTATCCAGCCCGTTTACATTTCTCAATGCATCTACTCCACGGCTGCCCAGCAGATGAAGCATATCGTGTCGATAATATTCGCTGGCATCACCTAACTCTACAAACGGGATATAGATACGTGCGGACGTAGCCAATAACAACTCTTTGTCTTTCAAAGCCTCTGTGGTATGCTGCATCACCTGTTGCACAAACATATTTCCGCTCCATTCACGTATATCAGCGGAAGGAGTTTCATCCACAATATTCGGCCGTTGGAATATCTGCCAGCGGTTACGGGAGGCATAGTCGGAGTAGATACCCGCTATCAGCGAATTCAGTACGGCACGGTCCATCGGTTTTTCCGCAGTCTTAGCCCACTGCTCCAGCCCGTTCAGGCTTACATAAAAGCTATCGGGAGTCAGCATCTCGCGATACTTCATCCGCCATGTGTAAGCTTTCAGCATTTGCGGAGAGTTTTTCTCTGTTTCCGCCTTCTTATAAATCTCGTTTGTCAACTGAATAACTGTTTGTGGCAGACTTTTCTGTTCAGCCTGATCCACTTGTTTCCATAACTTGTCAAACGTCTGCGCATTTGCCCAGGGGGCTACTCCTAAAGCAAGCAATACCATCATGCAAATCTGTTTTATTCTCATATGTTCAAAGTTTAAGTCACTTTATATTAGAACAAAGAAACAGAATAAAGTTTAAAGAATGGCACTTTTTAGCTTAAAAAAATGTAGGGTCTAAAAAAGACCCTACATTTTTATATAATTCTCTATCGTATATTATTGAATTATAATTCTTCCTTTATAAGCAATATTGTCTCTTTCAAAGGAGGAAGGTGTTTACGTATCACTGTCCAGATAATTTCATAATCAATATTGGCATATTCATGCGAAATAATATTCCGTAAACCAATCACTTTACGCCAGGGAATCTGCGGATACCGGATAAACAAAGCCTGTCTGGTCTTATCGTCAATGGCTTTTATTGTCTCACCAATAACCTGCAAACGCAAAATACAAGCATCAAGTATTGTCATCCCCCACGGGGTTTGCAAGAAATCATCAATATTCTGATAACTCTTACACCGCTCCTCAATCACTTCAACAGACTCTAATATTTGAGCTAACTTATCCGTAATTTCCTCTTTAAATGTAGATTCCATCCTGTTCTATTCTTTTAAGCAATAAATCACGCAACCCTTTTCGCAAACGAAGCAAATCAACTTTGCAGCCACACAGAGATTCAAGTGCTTCCCGAATATCAAACATCGTGAACGGATCTGCCTCTTCCAACTCTACGAACACATCTAAATCGCTATCCAACCGATGCTCTCCCCGGGCAACAGAACCAAAAATACCGATTGAACGAATGCCATATTTAGAGGCAAACCTCTCTTTAAATTGCCTAACATCAGCTATATATTCATTTTTAGTTTTCATCATTCATTCTCAACTATTAGTAACATGATGCGTAAAGATACAAACTATTGAATAAATAACCGAATCTTTTGAGAAAAAACAAATAGTTATCCTCTTCAGTCAAAACCGTACCTGCACCTGAGCTTGTACCAGATCCGAAGGATCGTTATGTTTCGGACTCAAACGAGTGTATTGAACCTGAAGACGACACTTCGGATAAAACCAGTATTGTAAACCAACCATATAATTTGATTGCTTATCTTCTGCAATGACATCCCGGTTTAAATATTCACAAGAAGCAACGGCTTCCACATTACGAATAATCCGGACACATCCCGTAGCATATCCCCCGTTACTTTTCACATCAGCATCTTTGCCTAACATAAATTCCGTACGCAGGCTTGCCTTTTCTCCTGTTAAGAAAGCTCCCACACTCCAACGGTTGCGCCGGTAGTTTTCACCCGGTTTTATTCCATGAATTGGTACTCCCGCAACCGAATGTCCCTTACCGATAACAAAGGAAGTACCCACAGTAAACCACTCTAAAGGGTTCACCGACAGATAGCCCACTACATCCTTTTGAGAATTCTTATCTTTTGTATTTATACCTTGCCCGTTCATCAACGCCACTTTATAAGTCAGCAGTTTTTTAAACAAATCGCCATAAATCATCAAACCAATATCCCGCCCCCCGCTTGCAGAGCAAAGAGTATCACTTCCATTGATACCAACCAGGTAACATGCCGGCAAAGAATAGCAATTTATCAGCTCTACCGTTGTAGGTGATAACTGATTTTCCATGGTATAGGGTGTTTTAAACTGCCCTATGCGAACAGACAGCCCCGGCAGGAACTGATAACTTGTATATAATTCCTGCAGAGAACTGACAGCAAAGTCATACATAAAATAACATGACCAACGTTCTGTAATCTTCCCGTCTGCCATAAAAATAACCCGTTTGATATCAAATGTATTATCCGGATCGGCTGCATTGTTATAGGTATATCCCAACTGGGCATATGCCGATAAGTTAATACGTTCTTTCAGGGTATTCACCACTTTACCCAATGTCTCTTGTGCTGCCAGGTTAATAGGAAGCAGAAGGATAAATATAAAAAGGAGTGTGTTTCGCATAGTAGTTTTTATAAATGAAAACTATAAACCGATCTATTGTCCGGAATGCGCAAATGTATATAAAATTATTCTTTTTCGTACCAAAACAAATCGTTACTTTTATAAAACACGAACAAAAAGTCAGAAAGATGAAAAATTAAAAAGTACATGGGATGATCTTTATAAATCATCCCATGTACATATAGTTCTTTAACAAAAGAAGAGTCCAAAACTCACTCTCCTATTTTTACCACACCTGTCCCATCATCATAGAATACGGCAGGCCCCAGAAAAGCAGGCATCGGGCAAGTAGAATAATCATCATCGCTGCAACTGAAACGATTGTGTGTAATATATTCATATTTAACCATCAATTCCTGCTCATCTTTACACAACCAGTAATTTCGATGAAAACGATCTTCGTTGGCATAATCGTAACTATCAAAACAGGGATACAGCCTCGAATATTCCAATATAAGCTGCCCTTTGTGATTCATCAAAACATAAAATCCGTGTTTCTGTATTGTAACGCCAGACTGATAGGTTTCATCTCTCCTGCAAAAATCCCTGAAACTCATATATTCTATACCATTCAGTTCAAAAGGTTTAGTTCCTGCCTGACTTACCAATGAAAGCATTTTAGGTTTCTCTGTGTTTTCTTCCATCTTCTTTTCTTTGACGATTTCAACCTCCTCCCGATTCTTTGCCAAGCTCCTCGGTCCCGACATAAAATGGAAAAGGACAGTAGCATCCCAACGAAACAAAGTCCTTATACCTTGATCAATTTTCAATTGTCTATTTACAACATCCATTCCGGAGTAACAGAACCTCCAGCCTTGTTCTTGTTTAGATTCAATCAATCTTAATATTTCAAGCCCCCAATGCCCTTTAACCGTATTGTTTCGTCCTCCGGAGATTATATTTATAGAAACAGTGTCCTCCCGGTTTGAAATACCTCGCTGAACCTTTTCTATAAAAGTATCAAGTACATAATAAGTACATCCATATCTATAATAAGAGGGTTCCTTATCAAACTCAATATCTTCCAAAGGGGCAACTTCCGTAAGATCCATCTCGTCTATAAGAATCTCATAGCTACCGTTATTATAACTCACCAACGTGAAATAATGAAAAAAAACATCTACAGAGGCTCGCTCTCTATGAGTCTTTAAAAACGAGTTGACATATTTCAAGACCTCTTCTTTCAAACATTCCTGATGTTGCAAGGTCTCTATCAGAAAAAGATAATATTTAGCCATATCATCTAATCATTATTTCACAACAAACTTAGTTTCATTGTAATACGAGCTTCCGTACATAGATCAGCTTCCTGGCTCGAGAGACTCTCACAATCAGCACGGAAGGAAATTCCACCCCGGGTATTACAAGTTGTTCTCCAGTACCGGATTCCGAATAAATGTTACGACCCTCTACATTAAAGACTTCGACAAGATCACCAACAGACGTGCCGCGAATCAGACAGACACCCTCCTGACATATACAGGATATTCCGTTTGTGTTCTCATTTTCAATGCCCACGCCTTCTTTTATATCTATGGCATAACTTGCATCTTCTTGCGTTATCTTTTCCTCCGACGGAGTGACCAATAGCGCTTCACTCAGTATAACACCATAACTCCCTTCCTTCAGCTCCGGATCAGCCTTCACCTTAATGGCTACCACTGCACCACTGTTACCTTTGAAGGTAGCATTCTGCATGGAAACTACCACCACTCTGTAACTGCCATCGTCTTTCTTTCGGAAATTGATCTGGTGCGAGCTCTTCTTGCGATCTGTCAATTGGATGGAGGGAGCCCACTCATCATCTTCATTATACGCTTCGACAATGCTAATGCCTTCGGGAAACTTTATTTTAAACTCAAAAGCGCAGATATCCCGATCGTTCACCATATCAATATTACATATCCCTTCAGCGCCGGGAGCCAATGCCATCGCGGGAATAGACAGCGCAACCGGACCGGTTACGTCACCTCCTCCACCGGTGTTTTCAATATAAATACGATCAGTAAACTCCGGCTGTTTAATCGAAATCCCCGGCCTTCCATTCAGTAATGGAACAATAACAATATCCTTAACAGCCACCTCGTAACTTCCGGTAGTCACAGTAGAGGCAACCGATACCTTCATATCTACCAAAGCTCCGCTTGTACCGCTAAGTGCCTGATTCTTCATGGAAAGAAGCACCACCATATAGCTACCGTCTTCCTGCTCATTACAGCTCAGCCAATGGCTACTCTTTTTGCGATCGGTCAGCGTGATAGCCGGTACGGTTTCATCATCTTCGTTCTTCATAGTACACAGGGTGACACCCTCCGGAAGCTTCACATTAAACTGCAGAGCAGTTACTTCCGTTTCATTGGTCAGGTTCAAAGAAATAGTCTGCTCCGTTCCTGCTTTCAAGCTACCGGCAGCCAAAGACAATTGAGCCGACCCTGTATCACCACTCGAATTATTGACAGAGACATGCCCCGTAAAGTCCGGTTGCTTAATCGTAGTTCCCGGTCTTTCGTTTTCTAACGGGACAATGATAATCTGGCTTACCGCCAGATCGTAACTTCCCGTAGGCAACATAGAAGAGACGGCAACGGATATATTAACCAATGCTCCCTCTTCTCCACTAAATGCCTGATTTTTCATAGAAAGGATGACCACCGTGTAACGTCCATCCTCCCGTCGGTTGCAACTTAAAGAGTGGCTACTCTTTTTGCGATCGGTTAGCGTAATGGCAGGCACCTCCTCTTCGTCTTCATTGATTATGGTGTTCACAGACAAACCTTCCGGTAGCATCACATCAAACTGTAAAGCAGTCACCGGAAGAGAATTAACCAAATCGAAAGAAAGTGTCGTATTAGTACCTGCCGACAACGTAGCAGGTGCTAAAGTCAGTTGTGCCGTTCCGGCTGCAGAAGCGTTGTTTTCCGCCTGCACAAGTGCTGTATAAGCAAAAAGAAAAAAGCAAATACAGGCTAATCTCACTATAAATCTCTTCATCATTTCAGTCTATTTATTGTTTATCCAATATTAACTGGACAGTAGCAACCGCATCATCTACCGATACCTGTCCATCTCCATTCAGATCGGCATTACCCTCCACAAATGAAACAGAAGACTTGCCTAAGATATGATTGACGATCGCAACTACATCTGCCGTATCCACAGAACTATCGCCATTGGCATCTCCTTTTACAATATCAGGAGATATTCCCCCTCCCTTTGTCACCACAGCTGTCACCACCAACGAAGGCAATTTGCCTTCCATCTGAGAAAAGACCTGAATAACTTCTCCCTCCTTCATTGCCCCAAGTGATACTTCCCACGAGTTATCGAGTATAGTCGACGAATAGATGCCTTCACCGGCTATCACTGTAATTTTTCCTCCCGTAGGGGCTGTCCCTTTAGCCAAACATTTACTGCCGGCTTCACACGAAGTGACAGTCGGATAATCGGTCTGTGCTTTCAAATAAGGATAAGATTCCCCCTCGACAATGGTCCATGTGTTATTGAAATCCCAGCCGATACCAATATACGTAGTAGACCGCTTCAACGTTTTTTCGCCATAAGAGGTCCCATTCGATTCGTTATCTTCAGCAACAATTTCCTTTCCGTTCTGGATGAGTCGAGTTTTGGCCCAAGCGAGATTACCTGCGTCAACTTGTATAGAAATACGATATGGAGTAGAAGAAGTAGCACGAACCTCATCAGCGATACAAACGTTATTTGAAATCTTATTATAATAACTATAGCCATCTATGCCTACAATTCCACCAACATACTCTCTACCTTCTATACTACCAGTCACATAATTATATGTAATTACAGTATTGGAATTAGACAGCCCACCAGAAATTCCTCCTACGCGCTGACCTGTTGCAGATATATCACCCGAAAAAATATTATTCGTTACTGATCCATAGCTTAGGCTTCCTACTACTCCCCCGACATAGTCCGTCCCTCCCGTAACAACAGCATTGCAATAACATCCTGTTATAATACTACCTTTATTAAAGTATCCTACAATCCCTCCAACAGTAGAATTTCCAGTAATACTTCCCCCTATAATGACACAATTAGTGATATCTCCCTGTGCACCTGTAATTCCTCCTACATTATTCCGGCCTTTTATTATTGGTTTAACTAATGTAGCATTACTGATTTTCCCTTTATTCACATATCCAAATAATCCTATATTGTCAAGAGACGAACGATCTATTTTTAAACCATAGATACATTGGTTATTGCCATCAAAAATTCCGGTAAATGGCGCAGTGGAAGTTCCAATAGGTGCCCATCCAGCGGTTGGATTATTGTCATTGATCCATTCCGTAAGATCAATGTCATTCATCAATCTGTAGAAAGCTGCTAAATCATTCCTTATTTCCGACAACTCATATGCATCGGTTATCTGATAAGGGTCATTGGCTGTGCCTGAGCCTTTTCCACTAAACTGCGCTTGGGCCCCTACAGTAAACAGAAGTAAGCACAAAAGAACTAAATATTTTCTCATCATTCTTATTATTTATTGTTTATCTAAAATCAACTGGACAGTAGCAACCGCATCATCTACCGATACCTGTCCATCTCCATTTAAATCGGCATTGGCATCTACAAATGAGGATGAAGATTTGCCTAAGATATGATTGACGATCGCAACTACATCGGCCGTATCCACAGAACTATCGCCATTGGCATCACCCTTTAAAATCTCCGGAGTATCCCCACCACCAGCCGTTGCTACAGCTGTAACAAGGATAGATGGCATCAATCCATCATAACGAGTCATGACTTTCGCCGTTGTACCTTTGGATATAGCACCTAATGTCACCGACCACTTATTATCAAGAATATACGATTCATAAACAATGTTTCCAACCATAACATATATGCCACCATTTCCTGTAGCTGTACCCGAAATACTTACTTTATTACCCGCTGTAAAAGAAGTCACTGTAGGAGGGGTACTTTGTTTCTTATTATAAGGGAAAGTTTGTCCTTCAACAATAGCCCATTGATTGGAGAAATCAAAACCCAGACCTTCATACGTACTTTGTTTCTTCAACGTTTTTAGTCCGTAGCCCGTCCCATTATAATTATTATCTTCCACAGTGACCGATTTTCCGTTAACAAACACTTTGGTACCCGAATAGGCAAAGTTATTAGGCCAAGGTTCATCAGCAATCCGATATACAGTGCTTAATGCAAATATAGAATCCGCAATATTTACATTTATATTTAACGGTACGTTCTTTTTCTTTATAAAGTTCTTTATATTGACCTATTATTCCACAGACATTTGAGCCACTACTTTTTATTGTTCCTGTTACTAAATTTCGTTCAATATTGTAGCATGACTTCAAGAAATTATAATCCTGAGCATATCCTATTGACCAACCAACTATACCACCCGCTACAGACTTAACATTCATTATTCCTGCAAATACATTATCATCTAACAAGACTTGATAAGTTGCTCCAACACCACTAGAGTAAGAAGAATAATGATAGTAATATTGTCCTGAACAAATTTTCCCACAGATTCCCCCTGTATTTATACCCGAAGAAGTTATTATGGAAGACGCATAACATCCGACAACGGACATTAGAAATACGGGGGTTTCACCATATTGAAAATTATAATCCGAAGGTTCAATGACTCCAACAACTCCCCCAACATTTTCTTTTCCAGAAATACTCCCCCCTATAATAATCACATTTTTTATTGTATTCATATTTTCTGCTATGTCGGCAGAACTATTATAACCACATTTCCCGACTACTCCTCCAACATTATTATTTCCTGAGATGATGGGAGATAATAAAGCAACATCATTTATTACAGAAGTTTTAATATAACCAAAAAGGCCTGTATTATCAGAAGAAGGGCGATTTATATACAACCCTTTAATAACTTTGTTATTTCCATCAAACGTCCCATGAAACGGAGTATCTTCATTTCCTATCGGATTCCATCCCTGTGTTGGGTTATCCTCTTCAATCCACTGTTTCAAATCAACATCATTCATCAACTTGTAAGAAGCTGACAAGTCATTCCTCACCTCAAATAATTCATCCGCATTTGTAATCTGATAAGGATCATTGGCAGTACCTGTACCATTTCCACTAAATTGTGCCTTGACCAAAACCGTTGTACACAATAAAAGGCATAACACAAATAGATTCTTCTTCATATTATTATTTTTTTAATTATTCATTTATTCCATTACCAATCTCATTCCTAATATCGGCATACTTTTGGATGGAGCTATAAAGTTTCGCATAGATACCCGGCAGTCATTGACAGCATCACTGTAACTACCTCCACGTATCACATGATTACTGCCCGATGCAGCGCCCGTCGGATTCGTTTGAGATGCGCTACTATAATTAGCATACCAATCCGAACACCATTCCCAGACATTACCACTCATATCATAAATATTCAACTCATTCGGAGATTTCTCCGCAACAGGATGCGTCTTAGCACCGGAGTTTCCACTAAACCAGCCAACAGAGCCACAAGAAGTATTTCCACTCCATCTGGTACCTTCACTGTTGTTTCCACCACGGGCAGCAAATTCCCATTCCGCCTCAGTTGGCATACGGAATCTTTTACCCGTCAATGAATTCAGCTTATTAATAAAAGCCAGACATTGGTCATACGTAATATTGTAAACCGGATAGGTATCTCCACGCCCGTAAGTACTACTTATATTCGGATAACCTCCCGTCACTACATACCATAGATATTGGGTAACCGGAGTTTTACTCATATAGAAAGTAGAAACAGTCACTTTATGAACCGGTTTCTCGTCCGCATTGGCATTTACATCATAATTAGTGCTTGAAGAAGAAGTGGATTGAGCACCCATGTCGAAAGTTCCCCCTGTTACTTTTGCCATATCCAACGTGGTTGAACCATAAGAAGTCTCTACCGTCAAAGTGGTATAAGGGTTCACTTCTTGCTTGGTAGTAGTAAACGAATTTTCCGCTCCATACGTAGTCCCCTTTTCATTAATGGCGTAGGCACGGACATAATACTTCGTTTCGGGAATCAGCCGGTGGCTGTTTTAGTGAGCGAGGTAACATTTCCGCAAGACAGCTTCTTATCAGATACAGTAGGGAAGGAACTGGTAGAATAACAAAAACCGGCATCTGCCAACGTTCCGTTTCCAAGCGATGTCACTGTTGCCGTAAAGGCAGCAGAGGTATTGCTGATAATACCGAAAGTAATCCCGGACACGGCAGGAGCAGTTACCTCCAACGTGGTGAAAGTCATATCACTACTATAGGCCGTTCCGGCTTCATTGGTGGCATAGGCACGAACATGATACAGTGTATTCTCGGACAGTCCGGTTACCGTACGCCCGAATGCGGAGTTTGATGCACCATAACTGACTTTATTATCATTTATGGTGGGATTGTCTGACAGTCCATAACAGAAACCACAATCCGAAACTTTACCATCGCCATTGTCTGTTACGGAGCAAGCGAGTGAAACCTTTGAAACGCCTATTTCCGATGCAGTCACCGTTGATAAAGCGGGTAAAGTGATTTCATGAGTAGTAGTAAATGTCACATTGTTCCCATAATAAACCGTCCCGCCGGATGTATTGGCATACGCGCGTACATAATAAGCCGTTTTGGGAGACAGCCCCTCCATTCTGCATGCAAAAGTATTGCCGTTGTCCGAAGAAACAGCTTTATATCCTGATATCGTCGGATTACTGGAAGTACTCCAACAAACACCGCGTTCCGTAACGGTATTTCCACCCAAAGCTGTAATCGTCCCCCCACTTGTAGCAGCCTGATGGGTGATACTCGTCACCTGAGCAGTGGTCAAACTCAAATCACCTAATTTTGTTACAAACGTAACTTCATCTCCATAGGAAGTACCTATCTCATTCGTAGCATAAGCCCGGACATGATAAGTAGTATTAGCAGAGAGATTCGTTAAAGTAGAATTGAAAGCACCGGTACTCTGGGTTTTACCAAGTTGGGTTTTAGCCGATAAATCGATAGTCGGATTAGCAGAAGTGCTCCACACATGTCCATATTGAATCAGTGAAGGCACATTACCCAGATTAATAATATTTCCGGAGAAACCGGCTTGCTCCGTACGTATATCAGAAGCGCTGCCCGTCTCTACTGTCGGTTTAGAGGGAGTGCCGGAAGTGTTCAATCTCATCTCATTACTATAGGAAACGCCCTCTGCATTTTCGGCATAAGCCCGTACATAATAGGCTGTATTGGCCTCTAAGCCGGTAAGGTTGTATGTAAAATCCTTGGGAACGATGCAATCTCCCAAATTACAGATCCCCGGTAAGTCTACAGTAGGTTCCTGCTCCGTACTCCAGCAGAAGCCATGACGGGTAACTTTGGCACTACCTATAGAAACAACAGCCCCTTTTAACTGTGCACTGTTGAAAGTTGGATTATCGATAGATATAAAAGATACGGTAGGTTTGGTTTTAGAAGGAATATTCATTTTAACCGGCACGGAGACCGACTGATCACCTACCTTAAGAGAAAGTTCTCCTGTATAATCTCCTGTAGACAACACTGAACGATTGACAGCAACTGTCACGACTTCTGAATAAGTAAATATCCCTTTTGTCTTATCAGGTACAATCCACTCATTGGAAGGAGTAAGAGAATAAGAAATAGTACCTGTACCCGTATTTGTCAATGTCAATTGCATGGAAGAGGTAATGGAACCAAAATCTAACTCTTCGGGAGATAAACTAACAGCAATGCCGGCTACGGACATTGTCACTTTGACTACAGCACTTCCTCCATTGGAAGTTATGGCAATTGTCTGGGAATAATTCCCCCGGCTCAATTCTGTCCGATCCACAGATACGACTACAGAAGATTGTTCGGTCACCGTAGTGTTTCCGGAGGTGGGAAGACAAGACAGCCACTGGGCGTCTTCACTTATTTGCCATTTCAGAGTGCTCTGCCCGCTATTTATGATATTAAGCGTAAGCGTTGTGGCAGATGGCCCAAAATCAAGACTTCCGGGACTGACCGTCAATACCGGTGAGAGAGGTTTTAATTGTATATCAGCCTGCGTTGTCTCGGCAGCCATCACAGTCACCTCTTTCGTATTACTTTGATAATCATCTTTATTCACCTGAATCTTATACAGACCCGCTTCGATTGCATTGAATTCAAAACGTCCGTCACTACCTGTAGAAGAAGTCTTTCCCAAAGGAGTGAGAGAAACAGATGCACCGGAAAGCGGTTCCCCTGTCTGGCTATCACTCACAATGCCCACTAAATCACCGGTCGTATCGATCACATCTTTTGTACACGATCCAATAGCAACCAAAAGTATTAATACAACAACAGCTCTAAGAATTGCTTTCATCATAATTATATAGTAGTTTAATGCCCAATCATCATCACGTTCCAAGCCTTTAACGGACTTTTTCCGAATTATAGATTTGTTTCACCTCGTCAGCACTCAGCATACGGGTTTTATAAACTCTCAGATTGTCTATAGTCAGCGAAACCGGTGACAGCGACGGCTCATATTGGTTTCCTATCTTTCCTCCAAAGACAAATTTAAGTCCTCTATTGTAGTGTTTCGCATCAGACATCCCTTCCGATTCGGAGAATGGATTATCAGATTCGGTTATCTGATCGGTATAAATACCATCTACATACAAGCGAGTCGTAATTGTTGCATAAGTCGTATCATTAAAATCCGAAACCAATGTCACCATATGCCAAGCATCCCCTAAAGAATTATGTACAAACGAAGTCATCTTTGAGTACTGGTAACAAAGGTTATAATGGGTTACTACAAATTTCAAAAAGCCGTTTTCCATCGCTAAAACAAACATGTTGTCGTTCAGTTCCTTCCGAACCACATGGAATATATGACCGTCACTCAATCCTTTTACCCAAAACGAGATACTCATCTTTTTCTGGTCTACCAACCCGTCCGGAATAGACAGATAAGCAGACTCTTTTGCCGGAATCTTTAAGGCTTTTGTTCCATTATAACTATCGACAAACGAACTTCCAATTCCTATTCCGGTCAGTTCCGTCTCAGTCTGATCCATTATTGCATCTTCAAAGGTATAATAGGCATATAAGCCGTTCGTCACATCTATAACAGGAGGATCGGGCGTGTCACCCCCGGCTTCTTCCGCATTGATTGTCACACGAAACGATTCTCCATCTCCTTCTACCAGAATCGTTGTACTCATGCTACCTATCACTTTGGTACGATCCAAATCGACTTTTACTGTACTACTGTTGCCCATGCTTGTAGTGCCTGTTTTTGGGGTTACTTTTATCCAATCCACATCAATACCGGTGACTGTCCAGTTCACATTCCCTGCGTTACCTATATTTTTAATGTCAAATGTCAATGAAGAATAATCTTTGCCAAAGTTGAGCGTATTCGTATTCAGGGCTATTTTGGACGATTTATTCTCTGCCTCGGCAGTGATCTTCAAGGCAAGTGATTCTTTATCCGCATTGATCAGAATCGTCGCCTCTTTGCTCCCCGTCAATCGTTCACGAAGCAAGTTCACTTGTATGGCATGGCTTTTACCGGCTTCTACGGTTCCGGTAGATGGATTTATTTCCAACCAATTCACATTTTCCAAACCGGAAATATTCCAGTTGAATTTAGCTGTACCACGATTAATGATATCAAAAGAGAGGGAAGTGTTTTTTACTCCGAAGTTTAGTGTAGAGACACTTAACACCAATTTGGCATCTGCTTTATCGGAGTAAGTGTAATATCACCGCTTATCGTTTTCCCGGTCTCAACATTTATCAGTTTGGTATTATTCGTATACCCCTCCTTTTGAGCCTGTAATTCATACTGACCGGGTTCCAAGCTCTGAAATTCAAATGTCCCGTCGCTGCCGGTCGTCCGCGACAGGCCTCCCGGAGTCAATCTCACCGTTACATTACTTAGTATTTCACCAGTAGAGGTATCCGTGACTTTTCCATAAACCCTCCCGGTTAAATCTACCTCATCTTTAGCGCAAGCTGCAAATAAAAAAACAAATAAAAAAAAACAGCAATACCTCACATTCAATATTCTCATGTCCAAATTATTTATATTTAATAAAACTTTACGATTTCCACTTCCGAATTTTTAAACTGAGGCATCGCCTCACCAATATCAGCACCGATGTATGTAGGATCGCATACCGTGTACTTTTGCCCGTTCACCATCACATAATCCCCCTCTACATTTGAAGTGAACCGCACGGCTGTAGCCAGGTGTTTAGGATAATGCAACAACACAACATCAAGGTGTAGCAACCTGCGCACCAGATTGGAATATAAGATAGCCCGATCTTCACAATCCGAATAGGGGTAGTAAAAAGTTTCGTCTACGAAGAAAGGTCTCTCATATCCAAACTGCTCCTCATCCGTCATATATTCAAAGGCTGTCTGCACAAAGTTTATCAGCATATTCGCTGATTCTGCTTCTGATTTACCGGCAATACCCTCTTTTAGGGTCGGTAGTATATCATCCGACAGTACATCACTCATAGGCGTGTTGGCATACATATCCCATTTGCAACTGGGATAATGACTGTACAGATCCATCAAGTTCTGATCCACTTGTGTTTCCACGCTCAGTTGCGGATAACGCTTAGAAATCAAGCGACGAACCGGACTTAGCTTCTGATCCATCAGTTCAATCTTCTCGCGTATCATTACAGAACAGCTTTGAGATTGCGGAGAGAATTTTTGTGGAAATGTATAGTATCCTTCTGTCCCTTTCGGATCATCAATGGTATAGTATCTCTTTCCGTCTAATTTCAAATAAGAGATTTCATAAACATCCTCCTCTATGGCAAGTAACAACACCAGATGGCTACCTTTACGGGCACATTTTACATCATAACCACTTTGCGCCAATAAAAAGACCCGCATCAAGACTGCTTCATTCGAATAATTTCCTCCGAAAAAGGCATTACACAATGTACCTAACATCTGTACATAAGCATAATCACTTAGATGCATCGCTTCGCGCCAAGCCAAACAATCATCTACTACTTTATCCATACGGCCGTCAGCCAGTATTTTCCATTTTGCACTAATTACATTCTCGTCTACACTACTGAGGGTAAACTTATCCCGTTCTTCCAACCTCACCTTCAAAAGAGTACCATAAAAACGGGTATTAAACGTAGGTACAGGAGTGACAGATGGGCGTAAAGGCTGATCGGGTAGCGGATTTGACGGTGTTCCCGGAAGAGGTGCGGGAGTATCAGGCATAATATTTAGTGGAACCCGCGGTTGAGGTTTGGGTATGGTCACAATTCCTTTTACCGGTAACTTTACCGGTAGTGTATTGTGACCATCATCAAACTTTATGACCGGTTTTAGCGGATCCGGGCAGGGAGGAGCTTCAACACCTCTATAATGTTGATACTCTATCCAACGCTGTGCCAAATAATTTGCAAATTCCTTATTACGCTGGGCACGGTAGTTTTCAAACTCAGTACGCCTTTTCTGTCTATATTGCTCAAACTCTTGACGCCTCTGTTGGACATAACGATCATAATCCGTTGTCTGCTGAGCAAAAACGGATATAGAAAAGGAGAAGGACACAAGAAAAAGTAGTAGTAGTTTGTTGTTCATTCGCTTTCGTTTGTTAGAATTAAATAAGGGGTCAGAACCGATAAGCGAATACCAGTCCGCACCCACCATTATCCATCACAGTAGGCACCAACGAGAAACGGGGTCTACCCGCAGGTTTCACAATGACCCGTTTGGCTCCTTTAGCGGCAATGGCATCTATCAGGTTATAAACATACAATGCCGCAGCCGCTCCAATACAGAAGTTACGCCCATTCTCCCAATTATCTGCTTTTGAACTATAATCCTTGGCAAATTTGGGCTGTTCTTTCATCTTTTTAACATAAGAAGAGCGCAAATTTTCGCAGACAATGATACCACCGATACATACGACTTCACCTCCGAGAATGCAAAGCCCCTTTGTCGTACTGCCTTTATATATCTGCCCCCAACCAGGGATTAATGAACGGGCAAAGCCTTGCATGCCGTAATGTGTAGAAAATGAGACATCATCAAATACAGGAGTCGAAGCCTGGCGGGAAACAGCAAACAGAGCATAATACTCATATCCATTTGTTCCTTCCGGATAAGATATATATTCCCAGTATTCATCAACCAAGCGGGCATAAAAAACATCCGTACGACTATCATTGACATACGTTAAAGCATAGGATTGACGCTTTGACGCCCTTGCGTTCCCGATATCTCTTTTATATCAGTTTGAGCCTGCCCACTTATTTGATTATACTGTCCTACAAACAGAGATAAGGCACCTAATTGTTGCTTCTTTAAATCCTCAAGTGTCACACCTGAATTTCGGATAATCTTAAAATAATAAGTGTCATTGGAACGACGTTCATTAAGTCCCGCCTCCCCCTTCCTTACCCATTCCGGAGTTTTCTCCGACCGGCTTATCACTCTTGCACAAACTTGAGACACATTGAACAATGTCAATATACAAACAAAAATTAAGTACTTCATCAATTTTCAGGTTTAACATTCTCTTTTACATATTTCCGGATACCTTCACCTAAAGTCATGCCGTCTCCCGCTTTTTTCAAAGCCTCATCAAAAGCTTTATTACGAGCCTTAGATGCACTATTCTCATCAAGTGTATAGCCTACACGCACAACATAATCGTTTCCACTCTTCTTCACAAACTTCATACTCTTCTGCAATAAAGGCATAACGAAACTTGCAACATCCTGCACATAAGCGCCATGAAAAACATCGTATGCTCCCCCTTCTACTTTACCAAAATCTCTCTCCATACCTCCTGTTATTACACTTCCGGCAGCTGTAGCATATTTTATTGCAGCTGCGTTCTGTGCTTGCATTTCCGCAGAGAAAGAACTTGCTCCCTCACCGTCACTAACAATTTCTACAAGGTTAGGATTAGAAATCAGTTTCTGACGGAATGTTGCTATAGACTCATACATAGTAAAAGCCATTGATTCTGTTTTAAACCCATCTGCTGTATATTCTTTCACCATTTGTTCCACTGGATCTCCACCCTTAGGTTGAGACGGAACTACATTTTGAGGTTGTTGAGAATACGGTGTATACTGCTGCGCTTTCTTTGAACTTCCACAAGAGGTCATCAATCCCATCAACCCCAGAGACAGAACTGCAAATAAAATTTTCTTCATAAGTTTCATTATTAATGTTAATAATTAAGTTGAGTTTGCTTGTTAAAATCTTAGGTCAAAGATAGATAAACCATCCATGGTCTACAACCGGCACTTTTCAACATTATTCAATAACAGATCATTATACATAGTTAACAAGGCAAAAAACGAATCTGACAGGTATTATTTTATTTTAACGGGGATTCGATATAACTTTTCTTCGTATGGTTTCCCCTCCTGTTTTGAGTTAGTTGACGAGGGAATAGGTTGACAAAGAGACGAGACCTTTCAACGTGTTAGCCGAAAGAATAATCTTTGGCCAGCGAACACAGCGTAACCCCTTGTTCCCTTACCAACTCGTCTCCTTGTCAACTGATTTTGTGCCAAATGGTGTTTATCATTACCATCAGTATCTTTCTCCGGTATTGATGAAGTTCCGTCTCATAGAGGAACATATGGAGTCTCGGTACGCAACCTTGTTTTACATGTACATGTAAAGCAGTACGACATGCACATGTGGAACAGTACGACATGTACATGTGGAACAGTAAGACATGTACATGTAAAACAAGAAAGTGCAACAAGAAAAGGAATGCTCCTTTCTGAGAAAACCAAAGTACAACACCGGACAAAGATAACGATACCGTTTAGGGGCACTTCCGGCACCGAAAAGATAGGAATATAATCTTAGTTGCCAATTCTGTTTACAAGGAGTATAGTACACAGACGACATAGTGTAGTTTGATTCAAAATCCAGAACAATCCACATTTTACAGATTTCTTCAATAGAACGACTAGAACAGCAACTGACAGGGCAAAAAACACAAATAACAGGAAAAATACAATACACTATTAACTCATATAAATGAAGTTATAAAGAATTTATTTCTTAAATTCGCACTCAAACAAAAAGTCACACCCAGACAAAAGTATCAATAATGCGATAAAAACGAGTGCTAATGAAAGCTATATATACCCAAATGACCTTAGTCATTCTTGCATTTTCCATATTGGCAGGCGCTTGTCAAAAGAACAAAAACACAAACGAGTTGTCCCCTAAAGAACAAGCAGAAATAAAAATGCTGAAACAGGATATTCATGACTCCATCAAAACCTTTAACACAGATTTCGTAAAAGAGGCTATCTTGAAAGGGAAAAAGATGGCAAAAGATAGTGATGATTATTATGACTTCGTTTTATACGATGTAATATTCTATTTTTATATGTCACAACCGGATTCGATGCTCAATAACCTATCCCGAAGTACGAACTACCTGTCCAAGCAACCTGCTACTCCCAGGAGGGACCAGATGTATATAAAATGCCTGCAAACTAAAGCGGCATACTATGCCCAGTTTTATTTAGATCCGGACTCTTTAGTATATTATAGCAAGGAGGCATGTAAAATAGCAGACCGAGAACCGGACATTGAACAACAAATACTATGTTACAGCAATCTGGCAGACGCATACAAGCAAAAAGGAGAATTGGATCGAAGCGCCTACTATTATAGAAAAACAATTTATCTGGCTGATTCCATACAAACTTCCATCGGAAATTACGTCCCCTTGTATGGAGGGTTGGCAACTACCTATACGGCTCTTCGTGATTTTGAGCAAAGCAAAATATGGTTGGACAAGAGTCTGAAAATATGGGACCACATGATGACACATGAACAATTCAACTATCTGAATAACCGGGGAAACGATTATTATTTTCAGGAAGATTATATCAATTGCCTGAATACATTCCTGCAATTGGACACTTTCTTACAGGCACGGCCTGAACTTGAATGGGAAAGGCATTTCTGTAACAGTAACCTGGCAGATGTGTATCTCAAGCTGAAGCAACCGAAAAAGGCTGATAGCTTGTTACATGACAACATCCGCTTCTTTAAAGAAATGCAAAACGAAACCGTGCTCCCCTACTTATATACCCAATTAATGGAATTAACATTACAAAAAAAGAACTATAAACAAGTAGAAGAACTGATTCGGAAATATCCACTTCCCAAAGGAACAAAACCGGAGCATGCTTTGGCGAGATTAGATTTTCTTCAAAGATTCTACACTGAAAGGAAGGATTGGGAAAAGGCTCATCACTATCAAAAGGCATGCATAGAATTAGACGATTCATTACGAAACGACCGGGTAAAAATGAAAACAGCCGACCTTCAAATGCGTTACGAAAGAGATGCAACAGTGCTGAACCAGAAAATATACATCGGACAAAAAGAGACGGAACTCCTGCAAACTTACATTTGGCTGGCCATATCTATTTTTATTCTATTCCTGCTTTTATTACTGCTATATTATCGACGCAAACAAACCAGGCTCAAAGAAGAACAGATGCTCCATCGAATCGTGGAATTACGTATGGAAAACATACGCAACAGGATAACTCCTCATTTCATTTATAATGCATTGAACCATGAATTGCTTGTACAGCAACATGGAAAACCGACTCAACTGCATACATTAGTAAACTTACTCAGGCAAGGACAGACACTTGCCAATGTGTTCTGCACAACATTAAAAAAAGAAATGGATTTTATTCAACTTTATGTCAGCATAGAAGGGGAAGCATTAGGAGAAAATTTCCGTTATGAACCCATTCTGGAAAAAGATATAGAACCGGAACAAGTAATACTACCTTCCATGATGATACAAATTTTTGTGGAAAATGCTATCAAACACGGATTGAAAGATATGCCTGCCGATACTGAAGGAAAAATTGAAAAGAGATTAAGGCTCCATATTTATAAAAGAACACTACATTTATATTGATGTCTGCAACAACGGTAAACCTCTGAACTTACAAAATAGGGACCAAAAGACACAAATCGGCCTGCGGGTAGTATCACAAACCATCCAATTGCTGAATGAACGGAATAAGCAACAAATGAGCTACAGTCTTACAAAATGGCGGGATGAAATGAAAGAAACTGGATGCTGTGCCCAACTTATCATCCCTGAAAACTATAACTTTAACATAAACTAAAAGTTACCTATGAGTACCCCAACCAAAGTTATTATCATTGACGACGACAAACCTTCAGTAACTGTTCTTGCTAACGAATTGAAGGTTTATCAGGATGTAGTTGTCGTAGCTACTGCATTCAATAGCTATGACGGCGAACAAGCCATTTTGAAACATAAACCCCAATTGATATTCCTTGACATCGAACTGCCAAGCAGCAATGGTCTGGAATTTCTGGCTGCATTGCATTCCAAAATAGATTGGGAGATGAATATCATATTTTATACATCCTACGAAAAGTATATGTTACAGGCACTTCGCATGCAAGCATTCGACTTTCTATTAAAACCTGTCAACCAAGACGATCTGCTACTGGCAATGAACCGGTATTATTTACATAGAAAGAATACACAACCGTCACCTATACCTTCGATCCATTATCCTACGGACAAACCGCTTCTGATAACAACAATCACCAATGACAAAATTATATTACGTCCGCAAAACATTGGATATTTTCGATATAATTCCGAACGTAAGTTGTGGGAAATCGTATTGGATGACTTCCGGCACGTTATTCTGAAACATAACACAACGGCAGATGTGATATTAAACTATGGAACAGAGTTTATTCAGATACACAAAACATATATCATTAATATAAACTACCTAAACATGATACAGGAAAGCACCTGTATCATGCTATACCCCTTTAATGCAGTTACTGAATTGAAAATCAGCAAAATATACAAAAAGAAGTTGTTTGAAAAATTCTATAATCTATAAAATAATAAGAACCTATTTAAATTTTCCTCTTAAAAATTTTTATCAGCTTCTTTTGGGTTTATTTTTGATCTATTTTCCCATTTTAATTAGCTTCGCTCAAAACCTCTTTAGATTATTTCGTAAAGGTATAGTCGTCAGATAGCCCGCTATCCTTCTCATTAAAATGAAAAAACATCCTCTAAAATAACCCTCAAAAGACTATACGTCAGATTTAATAATAAGAGATATTTTGAGAGAAGCCAATGCTGAGCAAAATTTAAACAGGAACTAAAACGGAAAAGATCCCTAAACTACTTTAACTGAATAACCATCGTGGTATCTTCCTTCCATTCAAAGCGGCATTTCTTATAAGCTGGTGCTCCCATTACGCCTTCGGCATTGTTGCTGAAACCGAACTTCTCCGTCGGACGGCCAAAAGAACCGGTATCCAGTATGCCATTCCCATTCTCATCCTGAAAAAGAGAAATAGCATACGTTCCGGCAGGTAAACCCCGACAAGGAATACTCAACGTAGTATCTATCACCTCCACTTTAAACCCGAAAGCAGGCTTCTTCATGAATGACTCTTCCGAACTATAAATACCGACTAAAAGGTTTCCCTTTACATGTTCAATGCCCTCCACCTTGAGGGTTAATGTCTGAGCACTACCTATTACACTTGCAAAAACTAAAAATAAGAAAATCAGATTTGTTTTCATAATCACATGTATTTAAAAATTAGAAACATCATAAGCAGCTTTCTTACCTAAGGTGATGAAGACACCGAGATAGAAGAAATGATCACTGGAAGCTCGTAACGGGATACCATCTATTCGTCCGAACTCATTCTTACGGCAAAGTATATTGGTGGCCGAAGCATGTATAATTATCTTCTTAGTAGCCAGAAAAGTAACGCCCAAGTCAAGGCTGTTATATGGTTTTGCTTCATCATTCATCAGACCGGGACGATTGGGATTATGATATGGACGCCCACTCGCAATCCCTTCCGTAAGGCCAATAATAGTACGCAGCCTGGGAATAGTATATTTCAATACCAAAGAAGCATTATGGCGGGTGGCATACTGTGGAATAGTCAGTTCACTGTACTCCAAACATTTGCGTTTAGATAGATTGAAGGAATAAGAAAGATAATACTCAAAGTTTTTTAATAAAGAACGATCTTCAAAATAAAGATCAACTCCTTTACTGTTCCCATATCCGTCCGAAGTGAGACCATCGGGAGTAAAAAGTGTAAGACGATTGTACCTTTTGTAATATACCTCTGCTTTATAGAAACGCCCTGCTGCTTCGTACAAAGCTCCTACATTATACTGTTCACAAGCTTCGGAACGCAAAGAAGTCTGTTGCGCCAGATATTTATTATCCGCCGATTGGGTATAACGACCCAACGTAGCTGAGAATGCAATCTCATTCCAGGTATAACGAAGTGCCAGACGGGGAGAATAACTTATCTTCCGGTTCAGAGATGTATACTCGGTTCTGAAAGAGAGTTCGGCTTTCAAATTCTCAAACGGATAAAGAGTAGCTGTAACAAATCCGGCTTCTACCGTTGGAGCAATATTCTTTTGAGCGGCAAGAAGCCCGAAAGAATAGCGAGTTCTATATTGGCGAAGGAAAGATTCCACTCCCATATCCAGTTGCAAAAAAGGGCGCAAGCGTTTAGTCAGCTTTGCTTTCAGATGTAGTTCGCTCTGACGTTCGTTCCAATTGTCATCGCTTACAGCAGCTCCCCCTACTTTCCGATCAAAAAAAGAGTAAGCTACTCCGGCAAACCAGTTCCAACCGGAAGACGTTTTCGTACGGATGGTGGCATTCAAATAGACATTGTCTTCTTTCAGGCGGAACAGACGACAGTCTTCACCGGTATAGTTAGAAAAATCTGTCCGGTCATAGCCGGCGTATATCTTAAAAATTACATTCTCAGCAGGTAGATAACGAAACTGGGTAGCTCCCGAAAACAGTTCATATGGTTTCTCAAAGTTTACCCTTCCCGGATATACTTTATTATAAAGAGCAAGATTCTGATAATCGAGATTCAAAGCAATAGAGCCTTTTCTAAAAGAGCGATTCCCGCCACCACCTATACCAACAGTAGAAGGGCTCATCCCCACTTTATTAATCGGGCTATCATCTTTCGTTTCCAAAGGAAGTACAGCCGATAAGGCTTCACCATACTCTTGTGAATGTCCGCCTGTAGAGAGATTGATGCCACTGAACATAAAGGGGGAATACCGTCCGCGTGCCGGGGTATTTGTACCGGTAGTGGTATAAGGATTGAGAACGTGCATACCGTCTATATAAGTTTGCGTTTCGTCACTGCTTCCACCACGTACCAGCAAACGTCCGCTTTCTCCCTGTATTTGTGTACCCGGAAGGGGCTTCAATGCCTGATACAGATTACCGCTTGCTCCTCCCACAGTTACCAGTTCCACAGGTTGCATATTACTCCAACGACTGTTCATTTGGGGAGTTTTGCTTCCTTTTACTACCACTTCATCCAGTGAAACACTATCCGAAAAAGAAGTAAGAAATATTGTGTCTTTTACTGCTACCTGCGACTGCACATGAACAGAAAAGAGAAACAAAGCTACGATTGAGATAAAAAACAGATCTTTCATTTTTTTGCTTGCTAACGTTTTCACCGGCAAACATAAAGGAAAGAATAGAGGGAAAAAAATATCCGGGACAGACAGCCCGGATATGTGATAAATGACCTATTCGTTGTGACGAATTGCTTTGTTTTGTGACGAACGGCTATGCGTCATTCATGCTCTCTATCAGTGTTTTGATCTCTTTGCTATAAGCACGTGAAACGGGTATTTCCTCTTCACAGCCATCGAGCGAAAGACGATATCCCTGCGAGTTTCCACTCACCCGGGACACTGCGTGTAAGTTGACCAGGAATGCACGATGACACTTAATAATAAAAGGATAAACAGCCGTTGCCTCTTCAGCCTGCTTCATTGTCATACGTAGCAGCTTTCTTACCGGTTCATGACTCTTTCGATAAGTTATCTTCACATAATTACCATCCGCCTCTACAAAAAACAAATCGGATGTGTTCACTTCCAATACTTCTTTGGCGCCACCGGCAAAAAGAATCACAGTATCCTCCTGCTCCACTCTTTCAACATTTGCAGTAGCAGCCGATCTCTGAAGATGCAAATTCATTTCAGTAGCTTCTTTGAGATGGAAGGCCAATAACCGGTTTCGGTTCAGCAAGATAAAAAGTACAGAGGGAAAAAAGCCTATGATCACTGTACAAAGCAGGAAACTGTAAAAAATATCCAGACGAAATCCCCAATTGAATACAATGGCGGAATAAAGCCAGTTTCCAATGGCTATAAAAAAGAAAATATATACCTGACTAAGAATATGTTTCCCAACCGTCCAGCGATCATCCTCATAATACGCCGGAAATAACGCAGGGAACAAATAGACCGGAATACAGAGAAACACTGCTGTCACTGCCATATATCCCAATAAGATACCCAATTTATGATGTTCGATACTGCTTATACCAAACGGCTGTAACAAAGCTAATATTAAAAACACAATAACAGATGAGATCACTGCAATCTTCCAGCGCTGATAAAATACAGGATAAGGACTATTAAGGTAATTAAGCAGTTTTTTCATGCGAATATCTTTTAGCTACTGCAAAGTAAAGCATTTGTTGCCATAACTAAAAAGAATCAGCCAAAAAACAATCGGAGTGCTTTCTGATCACTCCCCAAAGAGTCATGGAATAATAAAAACAAGTTCCGACCGGGGCTATAGTTATTAAAAAAAGAATTATAAATATTCAGAAGAATGAATCAAAAGGCTGAATAAGATCGTTACGGCAATCTTAATGTACTGATTTTCAATAACAACAAAGATATAAAGACAAGGTCTACAAAAATGTACACTTTTAGTATACAAGATAGTACACTCTTGTCATGCAAAAGTGTACAATCTTAGAGTACTGAATTGTACACTCTTGCATACGAAGGTTATATCGTTAAAATTTTACGTTAACAATATTAATTCATAGACAACCTATAATATCATAATAGGAGTTGCATTCAGCCGAATATACTATTTGTAATGATTTATAACGAATCAATAATTAATAGAAGGAATAAAAGGCAGCACTATTGAGTTGAAAACATTTAACATACAACCTTTTTTTACAACATCCTGCATATCAATAAGTTATATACAAACTTTTTTTCTCTACGAGGATCGGTCAACTCTACGAGAACAGACCCGATCCTCGTAGAGTTTCGACCCGATCTCGTAGAGAAACCTAATGA
>BAJA01000035.1 GCA_000613465.1 Bacteroides nordii WAL 11050 = JCM 12987 | reverse complement strand
AATAAACACCGATCCAAACTAATATGCAAAGTTTACCGTATTTTATTCGCTGATATTTGCAATACTGCTTAAATAGAATTTATTTTGCAAAGCGTTAGAACAACCCGGAAACCCCAAAACATATGCTGCATCCTTTCATTCATAAAGTTACCCACTTGCCCCTGCCGGAACAATTTACATATCCGTTTCATTATACGCCACATCCGCTCTGCCTGATAGCCACAGAAGAAGTACAGTACTATATCAAAACCCAGAAACAATGGGAACAGGAGTTGCAGCAAGGAAAGATGTTCGGGGTATTAGTGGTACAAGCCCCTGATGGTGAGATAGGCTATCTGGCAGCTTTCTCCGGAAACCTTGCCGGCAAAAACCTGCACTCCTACTTCGTACCTCCTGTATATGATTTACTCCAACCTGACGGATTTTTCAGAATAGAAGAAGAAAAAATCTCTGCCATCAACATTCAGATCAGACAGTTGCAGGAAGATAGTTATTATCTGGCACTCAAACAGAAACTGACCGAAGAAAACATTCTGAACCGGCAAGCTATAACTCAGGCTAAGGCAGCTTTGAAAGTAGCCAAAGAAGTACGTGAACTTCGTCGTGTAAACAATCCCGATGAGGCAGAACAAGCAGCTATGATACGCGAAAGCCAGCATCAGAAAGCAGAATTCAAACGACTGGAAAAGTATTGGAAAGATCGCATTACTGCCCTGCAAAAGGAAACAGATGATTATACAGCAAAAATAGAAGCTCTCAAAAACGAGCGCAAAATACGATCGGCAGCCTTGCAGCAAAAGCTTTTTAAACAATTCAAAATGCTAAATGCCAACGGAGAAATAAAGGATCTATGTGCTATCTTCAAGCAGACCGTACAGAAAACGCCTCCCGCCGGTGCCGGCGAATGTGCTGCTCCCAAACTATTACAATATGCCTATCTGCACCAGCTCAAACCCATTGCCATGGCCGAATTCTGGTGGGGCAACTCTCCAAAAGCAGAAATACGCCACCATGGTTACTACTATCCTGCCTGCAAAGGAAAGTGTGAACCTATTCTGAAACACATGTTACAAGGTCTGGATGTAGAGCCCAATCCATTATCGAACGATCTTCACAAGAAGACAACACTCGAAGTTCTTTTTGAAGATGAGCAGTTGCTTGTTGTCAACAAACCCGCCGGCATGCTTTCCGTACCCGGAAAGGGAGAAATAAATTCTGTCTATCAACACCTGAGAACCCAATATCCTGATGCTACAGGCCCAATGATCGTACATCGTCTGGATATGGCTACTTCGGGAGTACTGCTTATTGCCAAAACCAAAGAAACACATCAGAATCTGCAGGCACAGTTCAAGAATCGTACAGTAAAGAAGCGTTATATTGCTTTACTGGACGGAATCATCGCACCGGATGAAGGCGTTCTGAATCTTCCAATCTGTCCGGATCCTCTCGACAGACCCCGGCAGATAGTAAATAAAGAGTATGGTAAAACCGCCATCACTAAATATCAGGTTCTCGAACGTAATGAATCTCAAACACGTATAGCTTTCTATCCACTCACCGGACGGACACATCAATTACGTGTTCATGCCGCCCACCCGCTTGGTCTTAACTGCCCTATTACGGGAGACGAGCTCTATGGAAAGCAAGCAGACCGGCTTTATCTGCATGCCGAATACCTGGAGTTTGTACATCCGGTTTCCGGAGAGATCATTCGTATTGAAAGAAAAGCGGATTTCTAACATTTTCTGATCTGGCAGGAAACCTCTATATTTATACCACATATTTATAAACGAAAACAATCATGATAAATCAAGCTAATACACAAGAATACGATGTCCTCCTCCAAATATGGGAAAGAGCAGTCCGAAGTTCTCACCACTTTCTATCCGAAGAAGATATACGGTTTTATAAGCCCTTAGTACGCCATGAATATTTTCCGGCAGTACAACTTTACACAATCCGTAATCATTCCGGACAGATAACCGCTTTCATGGGATTGAGTGACAACCTCATCGAAATGTTGTTTGTAGATCCTGATGAACAGGGACATGGATATGGCAAACAATTAATAGAATTTGCAATACGCCAAAAACAGATACATAAAGTAGATGTAAACGAGCAGAACGGGCAGGCACTCCGATTCTATCAGAACAGAGGGTTTGAAATCATCAGCCGGGACGATCTGGACAGTATGGGAAAACCATTCCCGATTCTGCATATGCAACTGAAAAACATCCGGTTGAGAAAAGCAGAACCCGAGGACATCCCTACCATGCATGCTACGTTTGAACAAAGTGTTCTCAACACCTGTTCGCAGCACTATACCGCTCCGCAAATCCGTGCATGGATTGAAAGAGCAACCCCGGAGCGCTGGCGGGAACTACTTCAAAGTGATTTACATTTCATACTCGCCGAAGAGACGAAACACTTCCGTACAGTTGGTTTCACTTCTATCAATGCTAACGGCTATCTACACAGCATGTTTGTTCACCCCCAATTCCAGCATCAAGGCATAGCTTCTCTCCTTTTATGCCAGGCAGAAGAGTATGCCCGTCTCCATCAGGCAGTGTCTATCCACTCAGAAGTCAGTATTACCGCTCACCCTTTCTTTGAAAAGCAGGGATATACGACAGAAAAAGAGCAGATAGTATCTATAGGCGATGTTAAAATGACTAATTTTGTGATGTATAAGAGTTTGTGAGTTTGTGGGTTTGTAAGTTTGTGAGTTTGTAAGTTTGTGAGTTTGTAAGTTTGTAAGTTTGTGAGTTTGTAAGTTTGTAAGTTTGTGAGTTTGTAAGTTTGTGAGTTTGTAAGTTTGTGAGTTTGTGGGTTTGTGGGTTCATAAGTCACAATATGAGAGTATACAACTAAAAAACTCATAAACTAAAGAACTAAAAAACTTATTTTTTATAGTTTTGTGTCCTGATAATCCAATAAAGACTTTAAATGTCAAAATTAAAATACCTGCCTCTTCTCTTTGTCTGCCTGCTGGCCTCATCCGGTTTGCGTGCCCAATTCATGGACTATGGTTCAGACCCCGCCCGGTTCAAATGGAATATAGTCCGGCTGCCTCATTACAACCTGGTTTATCCACAAGGAACAGACTCCATGGCCTACCGCTATGCCCTCTACCTGGAAAATGCTTATCCGCACATACAAAAAACAATCGGAAAACCCATAAAGCTAAGTTTCCCGTTATCCTGCACCCTGCCAATATGATATCCAACGGCATGGTATCGTGGGCTCCCCGCCGTATGGAGCTCATCACTACTCCATCTTCTGATTTAGGTATTCAAAGGTGGGATAAACATCTGGTATTACACGAATCCCGGCACGTATTCCAGACAGGAAAAGTAATGCGTGGCATTTTCAAGCCATTCTATTATCTGATAGGCGAACAGGCTGCGGGAGTTGCTGCATTCTTCCTGCCCGTGTGGTTTCTCGAAGGTGATGCCGTAGGTACAGAAACAGCCATGTCCAACGGAGGCAGAGGACGATTGCCCGAATTCAATATGGCTTACCGGGCACAAATGCTGGGAGGAGACAAATTCTACTCTTTTGATAAATGGCTGTTAGGTTCATACAAAAACTATACCGGTACATATTATGCATTGGGATATGATATGACTTCCTATGCCCGTCAGCGTTATGGAAGTGATATTTGGGATAAAAGCACCACCCGGTATACCAGTAATATACTTTTTGAAGGCTCATTCAAACACTATACGGGAAGTAGTTTTAAACGACTCTATCACGACACATTCGACTTTTTGAGGGAGGGATGGGAAAAACAGGATACAGCTGTCATTGTTCCGGCATATCTATCGCCCGACAATAAAACCTACACATCCTACAGGTATCCTTTGGCTATCAATGACTCTGTTGTGATAGCTGTCAAATCGGGACTGAAAGATATTAATTCTTTAGTAGCCATCAGCAATGGAAAAGAAAAACGGTTGAGCTATATAGGCAGTATCAACAGCCGGTTAGATTTCCACAACAATCGTATCTACTGGACAGAAATAGTTCCGGGTATCCGCTGGACCCATGAAAACTATTCCGTACTGAAATACTACGATCTGGATAAAGACCGGATAAAAACGGTTGCTCCCCGCCAACGTTACCTCGCCCCTTCTATTGACAAAAACGGACAGATAGCCGCAGTTTCGCGAAGCACAATTGCCGGAAAGAATCAGCTTGTATTAGTCAATCTGGAAAATGGAAAAGAACTCCGGTCTTTTGACGTTCCGGAGAATGCATTCATCAAAGAACTGACTTTCGGAGCGGATGACAAGATTACTGCAATAGCCGTTACAGATACAGGAATCACTCTGTTTCAATTTGATCCTTCCTCCGGTATGTGGAAAGAACTACTACAAACCACCTCTGTCAATATCACTTCACCAATCTGGAAGGATGGAAAAATCTATTTTGAATCGGGCGCCAACGGCACCAACAATATATATTGCTTTAACCCGGCAGATAATCAGGTATATCGCCTGACTAATGCACGATTCGGGGCATTCGATCCCTCATTTTCCAGATCGGACCATCGCTTATTCTTTGCCGACTATCAGGCAAATGGGTACCGGATTGCTTCACTACCTGCAGACAGCCTGTTGTTTGAAAAGACCGATTTCGGGAAACCCGCTTCTATGCCTTTCACAGAGACACTGGCCGCACAAGAACAATTCAACCTTGACTCTGTACGCCTGGAGGCCGTCGATTTTCAACCGGAGCGTTATCGGAAAGGAGTACATACATTCAAAATCCATAGTTGGGCCCCATTCTATTATGATGTGGCAGAAGCGATGAATACCAGTGCTTCGGATCTCAGCACAATTGTTAAGCCCGGGGCTACAATCATGTCTCAGAATACGCTGAATACTGCCATCATGCAGGCAGGTTGGTACTATCACAAAGGGTATCATCACGGAAAATTATCTTTTACCTATCAAGGATGGTTCCCGGTCATCGACCTTGCTGCCGATTATGGCGACAAGGCTTTTAATATGGCCTGGAAAAAGAATGAAAAAGGACAGGCTGTAACCCAAGGATATTATACCAACCGCAATCTGCTGGAAGCTGAAGCTCGTGTCTATCTCCCCTTTAATCTGACACGAAATCAACGGATCAGAGGTATACAACCAGCATTCACTTACTATTTCACCAATAATAAGTACCAGGAATACAGTACGCAGAAGTTTCGTAACTTTCAATACATCCTGCCGGAAGTCCTGTTCTATAATTACAGGCGAAAGGCCCAGCGGGATATTCTCCCCCGTAACGGTTACCAGCTCCGGTTACAATACCTGATGACGCCCTTCAATACAGAAAATTATGGAAGTCTGTATGCTGCCCGGCTTACTACTTACTGGCCCGGCATTGTACGCAACCAAGGCTTAATGCTCCGCTTCGGCTATCAGTATCAAGACCTGGACAACAAAGCATTGTATCTTCCCAAACACTTATTGGAAAAGCCACGCGGATATAATTTTCAATATCAAACCCAGCAACAATGGGCTTTCAAAGCTGATTATGCTCTTCCTCTCCTGTCACCGGATCTAAGTATCGGGCCATTGATTTATATCCGCCGGTTACGTGCTAACCTCTTCTACGATCTGTCACGCAATCAAGCCAGTCGTAAGAGCGCATGGACTACACAAAGTTCTTACGGAGCCGATTTCATATTCGACTGGAATGTATTGTGCATGAGCTATCCACTCACTACCGGAGTACGATTGATTAAACCGATTGATTATGGAAACTTCCAGGCAGAAATGTTATTTTCAGTTACTTTCTAATGGATATTCTTTGAAAGAGTAAGTTCAGAATCTACTTAAAGAAAATTAATGAAGCAATCCTGCAAAGATTAATCACCTATCTTTGTAGGCGTAAACCATAGGATAGCAGAATGAGAAAATTACTTTGTCCCCAGTGTAAAATCGCTGGTATGTATGTTAAAAATGAACAGGGCGAACGCCTGTTAGTATATATTACCCAAGAAGGAACAGTGGTTCCCAAAGATGCAGAAGCTTCGACAGAAGGATTTGATATGACAGAAATATACTGTCTGGGATGTTCCTGGCACGGTTCTCCCAAGCGTCTGACTAAATTTTAATCACTTTCTCTTAGCTATAACTCTACAAGGTAAACCGGTCATCTCTGCAAAATTCATAGGATATGTATTGGCTATAAATTCAGCAGACTTCTCATCACCAACCAATAACTGTCCCAAATGGCAGAGATTTTCTATGATAAAAACGCCCTTATCAGCACAATACTGATCTTTAGGCGTATGCTCTTTCCCTCTTCTCACACCGGCAAAATCAATTCCTATTATAGAAATATGTCTGTCCAACAGCTTCTCTATCAGTTCATCCGACAATTGCGGATGTTCTGAGAAATAGGCTTTACTACCATAACTTTCCCTTTCAATATATCCGCTATAAAAAGAAACAAACATATCGGGCCTCACTTTAGAAAGATCAATATCCTGCACCTCTATGTCTCTGCCGGATATGGAACTCACATCAAAAACAATAGCTTTTCGTTCTGTATAGTTCAATGGGAATTCTTTATTCATCACATCAAAATGAGTACCTAAATGTCCCGTGAAAGCCTTGTTCTCATTTCCCTGTGCATCTTTTATCATCTTCGGGGTGACTTTCAGTGTCAAATCAACCCATCTGTTATTGCTGCCTCCCCCTTGGCCAGATACACTTTCAATCTTTCGAACCGAATCATTATAGAGCTCCTGTTTCAACCGTCTCAAATAAGGAGAAAACGCTACATTCTCTGCTCCATACTCCAAGTTGGCAGTATATTCCAAAGGAATCCAGGTAGAAATATCAGCTTCATTGTGTTGAATGATAGCTTCCATTTTATCCAAAGCTTTGTATATCTTCGCCTCCAGCGTTGCAAGCTCTCCCATCTCCCGAAATAACGGCAATAGTTTATCCCGATAAAAAGGAGGTAGAGTCTGAAACAACTCCTCAATCTTACGGTCTTCAACCTCTTCATCTTTCTGCGTTTTATAGAAAGCAGGAATGTCTCCTGTGATAGCCTCACCTAAATCATGAAGAATACACATCTGAATCACTTTATTCATATCAGCCTCAGGAAATTCATCCTGTACAAAATATGCCAGTAAAGTGAGTCGCCAACTATGCTCAGCTACGCTCTCATGGCGATAGGTTGATGTCCACGAATGGCGTGTATTACACTTTAGTCTCTCGCAATAGCCATAAAGTTGATAAGTTCTCTGGGTTCCATACGCATTTCTGTCTTTAGAAGGAGCAAAAGTAACGTTTTTATGAGGTACAACAATAATTACTCCTATAAAATCACTTTTTTTATACTTCCTATTGAACAAAAAAAATCCCTTTGCGTTTATATTATGCAAATCAGCCTGAAGCTCTTTATGCATATGTGAATATCCATATCGCAGCATTCGCATGCCTCCCCGGCATAGACAGGTAAGATTGCATAGTAGTTTTGTCGTGTTTTATTTTGTGTTTGTGTTGTGACGGTGCTGCGATGTGAATCGGGGTACCGTTTTTTTATATGCACTTTCTATGAAAACTTTAAAAACGACTCATTACTTTTGTTCATATTATTAATGTTATCAGCCAAAAGCACTATGTACTTTGAAATATTTATCTCCGGAATATCCACAGATTCTTTGTAAATAACGGCTAAAATAATTAACTTTGTCAGACATTCTGAAAATATAAAATACTTCCATTACAATATGCAAGGAAGAATCAGAAGTTAGTTTAAACTAATTCGAAATTTATAACAACGAACTTCACGAAGCCCGCGACATTCTCTTACCTAAGTTAATGAACGGTCAAATCGAAATATAAGAAAAACATGGATATAGATAAAAAAAATTTCATAGAGAACATTGAAAGACTAAGGGAATACTCTATTCAGATAAAAGAGCTTTCTGACAACAATGACGCATTGGTTGATTACTTAAATAATCTACCTTCAGACGTTAAGCAAAAAAATTTCGAGCAATATCAAAATGGAAATGGTCCTATCCTTACAATCCGCAAGGAGATATCGCAAATTGTAAAAGATAGAACTATCAGTAAAGCAGAAATAGAAGCTATAATCAATGCTGAAAAGGATAAAGCTCCCGACAAATTTAAGATGTATCCCAGTTGGTATAGCATATTATATATATTAATACTCGCGGATGCAGACTATAAGATGAATATTCCCGTCCATAATATAATTAACATTACAATCGATTCACTCGGTGCTAATGGTAAAATCGTTGCAAAAGATTTTGATTTCCGAGGTGCCCGGAATACTGGTAGTACCCGCTGTTGGATAGCTTTCATAAACCAAACACACAAAAGCCAAACAACAGCTAAACAACTATTTCTGGATATATATGATGGTAATGTAGAATTTTGTTTTTATAATCGCCCGTTAGACGAAAAAAAAGACAAAAACATAGTTAAACGTGGTATACCTTTTGACGTAGATACCTACTTCTCCATATTCAACCAATATTTACCGGAGATTTTGAAAGATGAATGGATTGAAAAAGCTTCTTATTGGAGAATTGGTACAAAAGACGGTGATACCAGTTATTGGGAAGAAATGAAATCTGAAAAAAAGATTTGTATTGGCTGGCCGGAAATAGGAGATCTGAAGAGTGCCGGAGTAAAGAGTAAAAATGATATTATAAGCTTACTCGATGAGAATGGATATTATAACTCTGAAAGTCAAGTAAGAAGCAGAAAAGCCGGAGAAATATTTAACTTCTATTCAAAAATCCACATAGGAGATATTGTACTGGTACAAGACGGTTATTCTGTATTAGGTATTGCACAGGTTGAAGATGATTATCAATATAATACGGATGCTGATTTTCCACATCAAAAAACGGTGAAATGGTTGAGTATCCAACCAGAATTGTCTAATAAGATCGGAAAAATGACAGCCGTATACCAAATTACGGACAAAGATAAAATTAAGGAAATAGAAGATGTGATATCACTTGGTAAGAATGGTCCTGAAATTGAGTTAACTCAAAATATAGATACTAACATGAAAATAAACAATCTATCAAATCCTCTTAATCAAATCTTATATGGCCCTCCTGGCACAGGAAAGACATATCATACGATTAACAAAGCCATTTCAATCATAGATGGACTTACAGAGGAGGAACTTGAAAGTAGATTTTCCAAAAGAGATAAATTAAAGGAACGCTTTAACGAACTGCTTATCGATGATTGGACGAATCCACAGGGGCAAATCGCTTTTGTCACTTTCCATCAAAGTATGTGTTATGAAGATTTTATCGAAGGGATAAAGCCGTATACAAACAATGAAAAACAAGTAGCTTATGATGTCGAAGCAGGAATCTTTAAAAAATTAGCAGAAGTAGCACGTAACAATTGGTCAGAAGCCCACACTCCCGTAAATGATACTATCTCTTTTAATGACGCATTTGAGATGTTACAAGAGGAATGGGAAAATAATCATCAATTACTTTTTCCTTTAAAACAAAAAGGAAAGGATTACACCATTTTAAATTTTACTTCAAATTCTATTCACTTTAAAAAAGCAAGTGGAGGCACAAGCCATACTTTAAATATATCTACTCTCAAGGATTATTTTTATGGAACTCGTCCCATTCAATCTGAAGGCTTAGGCAAATATTATCAGTCTTTACTTAATAAACTTAAAAGCTATCAATTAGACGAATCATCGGATCAACCGACAAAGGGTGCAAATAAAAAGGTAAAGCCTTACATTCTTATTATTGACGAGATAAACCGTGGTAATGTATCTCAAATCTTTGGTGAATTGATCACACTCATTGAAGAGGATAAGCGTCTGGGAAAAGAAGAGGTTCTGGAAACCATCTTACCGTATAGTAAAGATAGATTCGGCGTACCACCTAATCTTTATATCATTGGTACAATGAATACTGCCGACCGTAGTGTAGAAGCTCTCGACACAGCACTACGCCGTCGATTTTGCTTTCAGGAAATACCCCCCAAACCGGAATTACTGGAAAATACAATTCAAATAGACGAAGAAGAATTCTCGCTAAAGGATATATTGAAGAAAATAAACGAACGTATTGAACTTCTACTTGACAAAGATCATTTGATAGGCCACAGTTATTTTATGAAAGTAGATAGTCTTGAGAAATTACAAGCTGTATTCCATCAGAATATATTACCTTTATTACAAGAATATTTCTTCGGAGACCATGGAAAAATTGGCCTTATAGTAGGTAAAGGCTTTATAGAATCAATAAAAAGTCCGAGTAACATCAGCAAAATATTCGCCGATTTTGATTACGACAACGACGTTTCAAGTTTTACCAACAGGGCTATTTGCAAAATAAAAGACTGTTCTGCAACAAAGATGGGTAAAGATGAGTTCAAGAAAGCAATCCTGCAACTTCTGAATAAATAAACTATGTTAGGGGCTAACGGACATATCAGTGTATTCGAACACCAAGTCATTCGATTAGGTGAAGAATTTACCTATGGGAATAAGACTATCATTTTTGATAAATATAAGCTACAGTCCTTCCAACAACATTATGGCGACCAAGGAGTCCCTTATTTTTCACTTGTACATAATGGTATCCGGTTTAATGAATATGTAGGAGTAATACAAGTAGGTGATACTGTAGTTGAAGTACTACCTAAGGCTGACCATATAAATTTCGGAAGAGAAGAAAAAAAACAATGGCGTGATATGCTGATCAGCATGTTGTTAACGATAGGTCCTTTTGATGTACAAACTCCTGGAAACAGTCTGCTGCAAATAAAGCCCAATAGCCTACTCAGTCTCTACTTTGAACTCTTTATAAATGAAGTAGAATATCTATTGCGTAATGGATTGGCAAAAAAGTATCATCCGAAAGAAGGGAATGTTACCACATTAAAAGGAAGCCTGAAGTTCAGTCAACACATCCGAGAAAACCTAACTCATCAAGAGCGTTTTTATGTCCGCTACGTATCTTACGATACCGAGCATAAGTTACACTGTATACTTTATAAAACAATTCGTCTACTGAAAATCATTAATACTGATCCGGCTTTACAAAGTCGTATTGGAACTCTACTGCTGAACTTTCCGGAAATGCCCGACATACAGGTTACAGATGAAATATTCGCAAGAATAAATTATGACCGAAAAACTTTTTCTTATAGAAATGCAATTAACATAGCCCGCCTGCTCTTGCTGTGTTATCATCCGGACATCCGAGGAGGACACAATGATGTATTAGCATTGATGTTTGATATGAATCTGCTTTGGGAAGAATTCGTATATATTAGTCTCCGAAAACATTGTCAGCCAGGTGAAACAGTAAAAAAACAAGTACGAAAGAATTTTTGGAAACATGCATTAGGACACATAACTTCCATAAGACCGGATATTGTGGTAAACATCGGAGAAGATTTTTGCGTGGTATTGGATACGAAATGGAAAAATATCAATGGAAATAATCCATCAACCGATGATCTCAGACAAATGTATGTTTACCACGAATATTTCAATGCCCAACACGTGGCTCTTGTATATCCCGGAGATGAAACCGAACCGATAGAAGGTGCTTATATGCATACCAGTAATAATGGTATGGAAACAACTCGTAAATGCCATATATTCACCCTTTCTATAAAAAACGATATACAAGAATGGCAAAAAAGTATATATAACGAAATTAAGAACAAATTCAATCATTTTTAATCTGTAATGGTAAAAGTGTATATTCGGAAATAATATGAATACTGATATTTCACAGTCAATACAGGCTTTCTTCTATCTGATATTCTTGAACATAATAACAGAGCGGTACGCTCTCAACTTAAAAAAACAGAATTATTATGATGACACTATCCAATTTTGAGAACTTTGTACCTCCACATATATGGATGCGAGGAGAGGAATACTTTGAAAGTGGTGCAGTTACCGAACTGGAAGAGACAGAACCGGGTGAATGGATTGCGCAAGTAGAAGGAACGAAGGATTATGAAGTAGAGGTTTCTATAGAAGGCAAAGAAATTGTATATTGGGATTGTGATTGTCCATATGATGGTGATATTTGCAAGCATGTAGTAGCCGTAATATTAGCAATTCGTGAAAACAAATCCAAAGAAAAGCGTTTCCCGTCTGCTAAAGAAGTAAAGATCATGGAGAAACAAAAGAAAATGTCGAAAGACACTAACGTAAAAGACATATTATCTTTCATTTCACCGAAGCAATTATCTAACTTCATATTGGAATATGCTTCCGGACATCCTGAATGCAAACAGGCGTTAATAGAAAAATTTCTCCCTGCACGGAACACAACGAATAAAACAAGTCTGGATTACCGGACAGAAATACAACAATGTTTCAACGTACCTTATAGAGAAACCGAAGACAGATACGGAAGATATCACGGACCAGAGACTGATTGGAACAAAGTGTCCTGTTACCTGGACGGTTATCTGAAAAAAGCAGAATTACTATGTGAACGACATAATTTTGCGGATGCTGCTTCAATTGCTTTGCAAATTTTACAATCTATTGGTGAAAACTATATAGAACAAGAATTACTGTATCATGACGGAATGGCTATTATTAATTTCTGTGACAGTTCAGGAAAAATACTAATGAATATAATCAAACACTCTGATGCATCCGCTACATTAAAAAAAAGAAATTCTGAAGGAAGTCAGACTAATAGAAAAATTATCAGCTTACAGGGAGTATGACATTTATGATATAGAACAATTACTGGAACTGATAACATTAGAGACACAGACGAAAGAGGAGGCCTTATCATATGTGAATCAATTAATTGAAGAAAGAAAAGACAGTTGGGAACTTTATAAACTAATTGAGCGTAAAGTCGATATTTTACGTGCACTGCATCGTGAAGAAGAGGCACAAGCCACCATAAAGTTTTATCTCTACCTACCGGAAATCAGGAAACAGGAAGTAGAACGCTACATTGAAAACCAACAATATGATGAAACGATAAAAACACTGAATGAGGGAATACAAATAGCGCAAAAGAAAGGAGAGTTGGGAACGATAAAAGAATGGCTGGAATATAAACTGTCGATTTACGAGCAGACAGAAAATATTCCAGACTTATAGATGCATGTAAAGAGCTGTTTATATTAGAAAACGGCGATCTTGCCTATTATCGTAAACTGAAAAAGTACGTGGCAAAAGAAAAATGGAAAACATTTTTAAATGCAATGATGAAGCAAACGAAATTCATCAAATATTATTTGGGTGGACAATGTAATGAAGCAGATATCTACGCAGAAGAAGAAGATTATGAAAGTCTGCTAAATTTGTTGTCCGACACATCCCACAGATCAATAGAGGCATTGCTCCATTATGCCCACCATCTGACAGAAATCTACTCCGATGAAATTTTGCTGCTTCTCCATAAAAGTATCTGCAAATATGCAGAAGAGAATGTAGCAGAAACCATTATGAATACATTGCCCGAATTCTGAAAGAAACGAAAAAACTGAAAGGTGGTAAAGCGCTGGTACAGGAGATTGTTGAAGAATTCAGAGTTACCTATAAACGACGCCCAAGTATGATGGAAGTTTTAAGAAACTTCTGAGAAGGAATTTGTCTATCTCTGAAAAGGGACACAATCATTCAGATTGTGTCTCTATCTTTATTACTTTATCAAACCGCTTATCAATACACGCACTCAGATCGGTCGTGACAAACTTCCCATTATAAAAAAGAGAAAATATAGTGGCGGGTGTAGGGGCTGTCTGTGCTTGTTCCAGAGTTTGCAACTTCACTATTTTCAATGGGATTCCCTTACTTTCAGCTACGCTTACCAAGGAGTTACGAACATGATACTCCGCAAACGGACAACGATTGGTATAATAAACGACTACCCCATCTTTATCCTCACATTCTCCGGTTGACACACACTTTTTAAACGAAGGATTCAATGCATCCGGATTTATCTTCAGGACTAAAAGACTAAATCCGTAAGGAAGTTTATCTACAGTCTCAAACCCTTGTTTCAAGAGCCATTTTGTATCACTCATAAAATGAAATTTAGATGTACCGGCTACGGTAACCAGACCATGTTTTCCCTGTTCTTTTGCATCGTCAATGGCCGATTGCAGCAAAGCCTTGCCATATCCTTTTCCCTTGTATTGTCCTGACACCCAGAAACAGTTTATCATTAAATAACCGGGAGCATCAACAGGTATCCATGCTTTTTCGGCAGGCACATATTCTATAAATACTTTAGCACGCTCATCGAGGCGTCTGAAAACAAATCCATTATCAAACTCTCTTTTCAGCCACTCTTTTTTCAACTCATAACTTTCTTTACATTTCTTATCAGAGAAGGCACAACAAATATGCTCAGTCTCTATGTTTTCCTTTGTTAGAGTAAGATATTTCGTTTCCATATTTATTCTATTTTATTGGTATATGCAAAAATACGCAATTCATAATAACATAGCATCATCCGACTTCTACAATTTAATAAATTATTCCATAATAATAAAACAGATTCTCCGTATCTTTGCCGCCATGACAGAAAGAAACGAATTACATAAAAGAAACAGGCACAACGGGCAGTATGATTTTTCGAAACTGACAGAAAATTATCCACCGCTCAAGAAGTTTGTTTCACCCAATCCATACGGAACATTAAGTATCAACTTTTTCAATCCGCAGGCAGTAAAGGCTCTGAATAAAGCATTACTAATAAGTTATTACGGAATCCGGTACTGGGATATTCCCAAAGGATATTTATGCCCTCCCATTCCCGGCAGAGCAGACTATATCCATTACATTGCCGATTTACTTAATTCCGGGAATTCGTTAGAGGAAACGCCCAAGTACAGATGTCTGGATATTGGCGTAGGCGCCAATTGTATTTATCCGATCATTGGTTGTACTGAATACGGATGGACATTTGTCGGTTCGGATATTGATCCTGTCTCAATAGAGAATGCCAGAAAGATTGTTACCTGTAATCCGGTATTAGTCCATAAGATAGAATTACGATTACAAAAGGACAACCGGAGTATTTTCAAAGGAATAATACAACCGGATGAATACTTCGATGTGACCATATGTAATCCCCCGTTTCACAGTTCTAAAGAAGAAGCGGAAGAAGGAACGCTACGCAAGCTCAGCAGTTTGAAAGGAAAAAAAGTATCCAAAGCCCAACTCAATTTTGGCGGCAATGCAAATGAACTTTGGTGCGAAGGTGGAGAACTTCGCTTTCTTTTGGATATGATTACCGAAAGCCGGAAATACCAGAAGAACTGTGGTTGGTTCACCAGTTTAGTTTCCAAAGAGAAGAACCTGAACAAACTATATACCCGGCTAAAGTTGGAAGATGTAGCTGAATACAAAACGATCCGGATGCAGCAAGGAACAAAAAGCAGCAGGATATTGGCGTGGAGATTTTAACAGGGAAGTAACGATATAAAGAAACTGATTTTCATTAACGTTGTTAACAAGAAAATTAACATACTGTTTTCTATTGACAAGAGTGTACAGTTTGGTAGCATAAGAGTGTACAATATTATATGATAAAAGTGTACAATTAACACATCCTTTATTGTACACTTTTGCGATGGAGATATGTATGCCTCTCTCCTATTGATTCTCAACTATTTACAAAACAATTATTATACAAGGATTTATCCTCCCTCATACATTCTGACAAAACAAACTTCCTGTTTTATCAACTATGAAAGAACGCTCTAAAATCAGCCATTGATTATCGGCGATGCATCAACTGCATAAACAGATGATTTATCTTCTCCATAACAGATTTACCTACAACAATAAAAGTTACGGCAACAAGAATCATCAGAATCCCCAGCATCAGACGAGGTGTGAGTCGCTCACCGAATATCATAACACCGAAAAAAAGAGCAGTTACCGGTTCGAGTGCCCCCATAATAGCTGTAGAGGTAGAACCAATACTATGTATTGATATAGCAGTACAAATCAAGGAGATAACCGTAGGCAAAAAAGCCATTGCAAGAATATTCCCCCAGGCCGGAAGAGAAGGAATAGCCTGTAACTCTGTACAAAAGTTGGAACGAACAATATAGATAGAAAGCCCGAAAAGTAAGGCATAAAAAGTCAGCTTAGCCGTAGACATCAGTTTAAGGGTAGAGTGATTGACTCCTACAATATAAATAGCATATGACAACGAAGAGAGAATAACCAGCAACATACCTATTAAACTAAGAGTTTCGCCACCATCCCCTTTGTAAAGCATACCAATACCCGAAAGTGCCATCAAGATACAAAAGACAGTCAACAGAGATATCTTTTCACGAAAAAACAGAAACATAATAACTGCCACCATCAACGGATAAACAAACAGAATAGTGGAAGCAATGCCTGCATCCATATGCTTGTAACTCATAAACAGAAGCAAAGAAGAGGCGGAAAAGAGTAAACCTCCCACCACCAACGGAAATATTTCGTTTTTCTTCAAAGCAAATGATTGCCCTTGTATCTTCATCAGGATACCAAGAATAAGGACGGCAAAACCATAACGATAAAACAATACCGAGTCTACACTCATCCCTTCTTTATATAACGGGAGAGTAAACAACGGATTCATGCCGTATGTAGCTGCCGCCACGGCTCCACAAACAAATCCTTTCGCTTTGCTGTTAATATTCATAGCAATCCTCTTATTTTCGGGGTGCAAAGATACGTATCTTTTAGATATGTTGGTTACATTTGTAGCCATCTAACAAATAATAAAATTGAGTAAGAACCGTATTGACCGGGAGAAAAGAATCGTAGAGTTAATGATCCGACTCTATTGCCGGAAAAAAGAAAAGAATGAATGCCTTTGCCTTCAGTGCGAAGAGTTGTTACGTTATGCCCATGCAAGACTGGCCCATTGTCCATTCGGAGAGAATAAAAGTTCGTGCAAACAGTGTACCGTACACTGCTATAAGCCTGTTATGCGTGAACGGATGCGGCAAGTGATGCGTTTCTCCGGACCAAGAATGCTCCTTTATGCACCGTGGGAGGCCATAAAACATCTATTTCAATAAGATTATTATTATCTTTGCATTATTACTTTATAATAATTATCTTTGCATAATAAAGAAACAAAGATATGCCAATCATCAGAAATCCTTTTATTACAAGTGGATACATATCCCCTGCTTACTTTTGTGACCGGAAGAAAGAGAGTGAAATCCTCATCCGGGAAGTAACTAACGGAAACAATATAGCTATAATCTCCACCCGTAGAATGGGAAAAACCGGATTAATCCAACATTGCTTTCAAAATAAAGAGATTCAAAAACACTATTATACATTCTTCATAGATATCTACGCCAGCAAATCACTGCGCGACTTTGTATTCGCCCTCAGCAAAGAGATTCTGGAAGGATTAAAACCTGCCGGAAAAAAAGCGTTACAGGCTTTTTGGGAGAGTGTCAAGTCTTTACAGACAAGCCTGACCTTTGATATTAACGGTACTCCTTCTCTAAACCTCGGATTAGGAGATATACAAGCTCCTCCAACTACGCTCGACGAAATATTTCAGTACCTGAATCGTGCCGACAAACCCTGTCTTGTTGCCATTGACGAGTTTCAGCAAATAGCCGGATATGCAGAAGACAATGTAGAAGCAACGCTGCGCACCTATGTGCAACGTTGTAATAATGCACACTTTATCTTTGCCGGAAGCCAACGGCATGTGATGGGTAACATGTTTCTTACTGCTTCGCGACCGTTTTATCAAAGTGTTTCGATAATGCACCTGGAAAGTATCCCTTTGACAGACTACACATTATTCGCCCAACGGCATTTCAATGAAGCTGGAAAGAGTATCACCAATGAAACCATCGAAACCATCTACCATCAGTTTGACGGTATCACCTGGTATATGCAAAAAGTACTTCATACCCTCTATGATATGACTGTCCAAGACACGATCTGTGAAGTACAAATGGTAAGTGAAGCGATACGTCAAATTATAGATTCATTCAAATATACTTATTCCGAGATACTCTTCCGTTTGCCGGAAAAGCAAAAGGAGTTACTCATTGCCATCACTAAAGAAGGAAAAGCCCAGGCAATCACATCGGGAGCATTTATAAAAAAATACAAATTATCTTCGTCAAGCTCCGTACAGTCTGCACTAAAAGGACTATTGGAGAAAGATTTTGTGACACAGGAACAAGGAACCTACCAGATTTATGATCAGTTTTTAGGAATATGGCTAAAAGAGAATTACTAAAGAGTTTTGTTTTTAATGACAGATTAACCAGATATAAATTATGAGTCTTAAACATAAAGAGTACAAAGAAGCAAACGAACGTTTTCTGAAAGAGAATCTCACCGAAGAAGAAGTAATGGAACTTCCCTGCGGAGTGCAGTATAAAATTCTGTTGAGGGGAAATGGCCCCGTGCCAACAGCCAAAAGTACCGTAAAAGTACACTACCGGGGGACCCTCATTGATGGAAAAGTATTTGATGACTCCTTTGCCCGCAAACGCCCTGAAACCTTCCGGGTGAAAGATGTCATTGAGGGTTGGCAGGAAGCACTGAAAGCAATGCCCACCGGTTCGCGCTGGATCATTTATATCCCTTACGAGTTGGGATATGGCACACGGGCCTGTGGAAATATCCCTGCTTATTCTACATTGATTTTTGAAGTAGAACTGCAAGGAGTAAAAGGATAACCTCTTACTCCTTGGAAAGATTGTCTGTTTTTTCCAGAATTCCGGATAGAACAGCAACAGTACATTGACTGCTTTTGTTCTCAATACGTATATTCCCTGATAATACTCTACCATAAACAGATAAACATATCAGTATCAATGATATATTTTCTTCATAATGAAAAACAGTTCATCCACCATCCCGCCAAAATGAAAAAGATGATTCCCAAAATGGGAAAAAGGTTATTCCATTATGGTATTATATTCATTTTATGGAAAGATATTGATAGGTTACATCAAAAATAAATCTCTATATTTGCATTATTCAGCCCAAGGGTGGATTAAAAAAGTCAGACTTTTAATATATCAGACTATTTTTCAAAAGATTTATCTACCTTTGCTTCTGCCAATCAAAAAACTAATCTTACAAACAAAGGAATGAAAAAAGCAATTATCATTGGAGCCACCTCCGGCATCGGACAAGAAGTAGCCAAAGGGTTACTGCTACAAGGATGGAAAGTAGGCGTGGCAGGGAGACGCCAGTCTGCCTTGGAAGCATTTCGAACGATTGCGCCAGATAACATAGAAACCGAAGTACTGGATGTAACCAAAGATGACGCCACCGAAAAGCTGCACAAACTAATTGAGAAATTGGGAGGTATGGATTTATTTTTGCTTAGTTCCGGTATAGGACATCAAAATATGGAGTTAAATCCGGACATCGAGCTACAAACAGTTGGTACTAATGTAGAAGGATTCACGCGAATGGTTACTGCTGCCTTCCAATATTTCCACTTACATAGTGGGGGACATCTGGCAGTTATCAGTTCCATAGCCGGAACAAAAGGATTGGGAGTTGCACCTGCTTACTCTGCTACAAAGCGATTTCAAAACACATACATTGACGCCCTTGAACAGCTTGCACACATGCAAAAGCTAAATATTCGCTTCACGGATATCCGCCCGGGGTTTGTATCCACCGACTTATTAAATGATGGCAAGAGGTATCCACTGCTAATGAATCCCAGAAAAGTAGCAACTCACATTATACGGGCACTGAATCGTAAGCAACGGGTGGTAATCGTTGACTGGCGGTATGCCCTTATCGTATTCTTCTGGCGAATGATACCACGCTGGATATGGAAACGGCTATCGATTAAAACCAAATAACTTAAATACAAAAACTAATTATGGAACAGAAATTTTGCCAAAGCTGTGGCATGCCACTAAATGACATTGCTGTATTGGGAACAGAAGCAGATGGTAGTAAGAATGAAGAATATTGCTGTTATTGCTATGCCAACGGACACTTCACTGCGGATTGCACCATGGATGAGATGATTAATCATTGTGCCCAGTTTGTAGATGAATTCAACAAAGACTCTGAAATAAAGATGACGAAAGAGGAAGCAATTGCAAATATGAAGCAGTTCTTCCCACAACTGAAACGTTGGAAAGCTAATAAATAACCGTCATTTATTTCACAATTATAATTTAACTATTGGCAGAGAAGTGAGAATAGTTAATATTGTAAATGAATTTGGAGGAGGAATATATTCTAAAACAGATAATACAATAGTTATAGCTCCAAGTGTAGGTACTGTAAATGTTACATTAGATCAAATGCAATTTGTAAATGGAGGAATAGGGTTTCCAACACAAAATGTCCTGCAAAATACCACTTCTACCTTGTTTCATGAAATCGGAGAACGGAATACATCTAATATCAATTTTAGGGGAGGTGTAATTGATTATGAAAACTATACAAGAAAGGTAATAGGACTTCCTGTTAGACCTTATGATTTAAATCATAGCAAAACGATAAAAACTAACTATCGATGAAAACCTGTATTTATTTAATAATAATTTGTTTGAGTTTCCCATGTCATTTAAATGCTCAAACAAATATTGCTGGACATGAAAAATATGACTCTTACAACCAGTACATTTATGTAGATAATTTAGACCAAAGATTAATTCCTGAAATCTTTAATACTACATATTATTCCAAACTAAAAGAAACAGATTATAGAGTTGATTCCCAAAAAATAGATACAATCCAACAAAAAAGGGAAATATATGTGTATACCAAATATGCAAAAGAGGGTTATTTATTTGTAAATAATAAAATTATGGATAAAATCAAAGAGTTGGATTATTGTTTGAATGGGGTGAAAGTATCGTACATGTATAATGACAAGATTATATCCACAAAAAGCGATGTAAATAGGATTCTTAAATTGAAGCCAAAAAATATGGAAATCTCCGCTATTTTGTACGATAAAAAAATAAAAACTATATCTGTATATCTTAAATCAAAATAGTTTTAGTAAGATACGGCGTTTTGTAGAAGGAATCTTTTATTTATCCGAACACAAAGGTATATTCCAAGAATAAGACGTCAAGGCTGAAATGAATTTTATCGGAATTGGTTATGTCAAACCGATAAAAATATAAAACAAAAGGTGAAGCCAAAACCTCACCTTATTATTAGAGAGTTAAATAAATGTTATCTTTACACTGCTTCTTTTGTCACCTCCGGATGGCGTTGTAGCCACGCAACAGCATACGAACAGGTAGCCTTTGGCTTCAATCCGTTAGCAACGGCATAATCATATGCAGCCTTCACCAGTGCGGCAGCTATTCCTTGTCCTTCCAGCGGACGTGGAACGATTGTATGAATAATATCCAGACCTCCGTTTAGCAGACGGTATTGTACAAAAGCTGTACGACCTTCTACTTCAGTTTTAAACAGCTTCTGTTCGGGCTGATGTTCAATTTCATATTCCATAATCTAATCTATTTTAAGTGTACTTTGGTTAATCCATACTAATAAGTTTATATCATATCCCCGCTGTAACGCAACGGTCAACAAGCGTTTCTTTACCTCCTCGGGCAGTTGAGGTGTCCGGCTTAATATCCACAAATACTTATCGGAACTGCTACCGATGAGTGCATAGTTATATCCTTCCTTATCCAACTCTAATATATAATAATCAGAATAAAACCACAGAAAGAATGAAACTTTCAGTTTTCCGGGCCGGGTAATATCAGGTATCTTTGCACGGCCTATAGCACGCTTATACCTCCCTCTGCCATGAGCATCTTGTTTGTATCCGGCATTTTCTACCCGGATACTCCCATCGGGAAGCAACGTATAAGTAGCTGTTACCTCAGACAACCCTCGTTCAAAACGATGATCGTAACGGGCTATTTCATACCAACGCCCCATATAACGAGGCAAATCAAGTTCATTGACGGTAGTATGGTCTATCCCCTGAAAAAGTTGTTCCACCACCGCATCATGGAATTTAAATCCAGATTCCAGCAGTTTTCCTGGACGTACATATTGTCCGGTTGTAAGTGAAGTTGCGCCTTCGCCATACATCAGTTGCACACACATACGAGGTACAATGATCGTCCCCCAGGCATGATAGGCTTTGCCCAGTGCACGGGCAAAAGCATATTGTGTAATCTCTTGCGGAGATACAAAATTGAAAGTTCCCCGTAAGGTCCCACTCTCGATAATGAAAGCCATGGCGCGGCAAAGATCATTAATACTAATCCACGGAAAAGGTTGTGTGCCCGGACCTATAGCAGCAGCCAATTTCATCTTTAAAGGACGTAACATTTGCTCCATAGCTCCTCCGTCCGGAGAGAGGACAACTCCAAAACGGGCTATCACAAGCCGCATTTCCGGGGGACAGCGTTTGGCCTCCTTTTCCCAAGCATAACAAAGATCAGCAAGAAATCCACTCCCCCTCGTATTGGTATATTCATCAAAAGTTCCCTCCAACGGATAATACCCTACGGCAGAAGCCGAAATCATAAGCTGAGGCTTCCGTCGCACTGCCCCCAAAGCACGAATGATGCGATGTGTCACGTTGATCCTGCTATCATACAGCTCCCGTTTATACTCTGGTGTCCACCGCCTGCTGATAGGTGCACCGGCCAGGTTAATGACTACGTCACAATGAGACAATGCCTGCACCAGATACCCTAATGTACCCTCCGGAACATAGGCCGCCCCAAAGGAACCACCCGGTGTCCCTGCTCCGTGAGAAATGCTGTAAGATGCCTGCCAATAAAGCCACTGGCTCCGCTGATTGCTATATTCATGTGACGTAAACTGTTTTTAATGTATAGTACAAAAACGTATTAAAAGCGGGAAAAGTTCTTTGAAGCTCGTAAAATGAGAGTATCTTTGCAGTAATTCATAAATCATAATTCATAAATCCCATGATCGAAGCTCCCGAAGCCCGTTATCTGTCCGAGCAACTGAACCGGACTGTAAGAGGAAAGAAGATTACCGATGTGTTTGCGCAATACACACCCCATAAATTCGCGTGGTTTTATGCAACCCGGAAGAGTATCCCGAACGTCTTGCCGGAAAAACAATTGATGAAATCAATCCCCGAGGCGGAATGATTGAGATAAAAGCCGGAGAGATGTTACTGATTCTTACGGATGGTGTCAACCTGCGTTACTTCGCCCCCGGAGAAAGGCTTCCCGCCAAACACCAGTTACTCATTGGTTTCGAAGATGAGAGTTGCCTGGTAGCTTCCGTACGAATGTATGGTGGTTTGTGGTGTTTTCCCAACGAAGGATTCGATGCTCCTATATCTGCCTATTACGAAGCGGCGAAAAATAAACCGCAGGTGATGTCAGAAGAGTTCAGCAAAGAATATTTCATGGAGCTGATAAACGCCGAAGATGCACAGAAAAAGACGGCAAAAGCTTTTCTGGCTACCGAACAAACCATACCCGGATTAGGCAACGGAGTATTACAGGACATCCTGTACAATGCCCGTATCCACCCTAAAACTAAGATCAACGCTCTCTCTACGGAGAAAAGAGAAAACCTTTACGATAAGGTAAAGTCTACGCTCCACGAGATTTATGAACAAGGAGGACGCAGTACGGAAACAGATATTTTTGGAAAAAACGGAGGATATATACCACATCTGTCTAAAGACACAGCAGGTACCGCCTGCCCTCGTTGCGGAGAAACGATAAAGAAAGAAAACTATCTGGGTGGCAGTATCTACTACTGTAGCGGCTGCCAAGTGAACAATATTAGTTGAAAATTGAAAGTTGAAAGTTGAAAATTACTATGCAGTGTGACAGCACAATTAATAGGCACAATTAATAGGCACAATTTTCAACTTTCAATTTTCAATTTTTAACTTTCAATTTTTAACTCATATGAAGTCAACTCGTATTACTCAAATATTAAGTATCATGCTGGCACTTTGTGCCGGAGCAACCTTGCCTATTCTCATTGGCAGTACACAACTGACAGAACCACACTCTGTAAAGTCTGAAGTTCCTTATTGTGTCAGCCCTCCCAGTGTTCCTGAACAGGCTACCTTTGACGGTGAAACAATTGACCTTCGCCGCTATGACCGCCGCGAGCGTATGGATCGTGAAATGATGTCTTTCACCTATATGCACTCCACAACCATGTTAATGTTGAAACGTGCCAACCGCTATTTCCCAATCGTCGAGCCTATCTTAAAAGCCAATGGCATCCCCGATGACTTCAAATACCTCATGGTGATTGAAAGCAGCCTCAACCCCATTGCCCGTTCTCCGTCAGGGGCAGCCGGATTATGGCAATTCATGCCTGCCACCGGACGCGAATTCGGACTGGAAGTAAATGATAATATCGACGAACGTTACAACATCGAAAAGGCAACCATTGCCGCCTGCAAGTATTTCAAACAGGCTTATGCCAAATACGGTGACTGGATGGCTGTTTCCGCGGCCTATAATGCAGGGCAGGGACGTATTTCGTCGCAGTTGGACAAGCAACTTGCAGATCATGCCATGGACCTTTGGCTGGTGGAAGAAACTTCCCGGTATATGTTCCGTCGGCTGGCAGCCAAAGAGATATTCAGCAATCCGCAACGCTTTGGTTTCCTGCTAAAACGGGAACATTTGTATCCCCCTATTCCATACAAGAAAGTAACCATCACCAGTGCCATAGACAACCTGGACGAGTATGCCCAAAAGAACGGGCTCACCTATGCACAATTGCGTGATGCAAATCCCTGGTTGCGTGAGCATTCACTGAAAAACAAAACAGGCCGTACATACGTTCTACATCTACCTACGCAAGAGGGAATGAACTACAATCCTAAAAAAACAATTCCACACAATCCCAAATGGGTAATTGATTAACGCTGTGCTTTCCGTACGGGGAAATGCGGTAAACAATAGAAAGTTTATATTGTTAAATTATGACAGTAAAAGAGCGATTTACACGTTTTTTAAACAATAAACCACTGAAACATAAGTTGTATGTTATCATCTTTGAGTCGGATACTCCAGCAGGAAAAATGTTCGATGTGGCGCTTATTGTATGTATTGCACTCAGTATTCTGCTGGCTATTCTCGAAAGTCTGCAAGGAATTCCTTCCTGGCTTTCAACTCCGTTTATTATATTCGAATATCTGTTTACGGCTTTCTTTACTTTCGAATACGTTACGCGTATTTACTGTTCACCACAACCCAAAAAGTACATTTTCAGCTTCTTCGGCATTATCGACCTATTGGCAACCCTACCGCTATATCTTGCCTTTTTCCTGCCGGGAGCACGTTATCTATTGGTTATCCGGGCATTCCGTATTATTCGGGTGTTTCGTATATTCAAGCTTTTCACCTTCTGGATGGAAGGAGAACGATTGCTCACTTCACTCAAAGAGAGCAGTAAGAAAATAGCAGTGTTCTTTCTTTTTGTAGTAATACTTGTGATCTCCATCGGCACACTGATGTATATGATTGAAGGTACGCAACATGATACGCAGTTCAACAATATCCCCAATAGCATCTACTGGGCCATTGTCACTATGACCACAGTAGGATATGGAGATATTACTCCGATAACACCTTTGGGTAAGTTTCTCTCTGCCTGCGTTATGCTGATTGGTTACACCATCATTGCCGTACCAACCGGCATTGTGTCCGTTTCAATGATGAAAGAATATAAGAAGCTGAAAGATATACAATGCCCCAACTGTCATAAGACAGGACATGATGAAAATGCAGAATACTGCAAATATTGTGGATATCCACTTTACAAAGACAAAGTTAAAACTAAAGATACCAGTGAGTCCGGTTCTTATAACCAATGAGTGATTGGGTCTCTCTTCTGTGCCGCACTATCTTACGCTCAATATATTCTATCAGCAAAAGCATCCCACAACCTATTGCATAGCAAAGGATATCTTTCCAGTCGAAAGTTGATCCAAGCACAATTCGAGCCAATCCGTTTTCAGATAGCCCCATCACATCGGCAAGTTGAAAGTACTGAAGTATCTCTATAAAACATGCAAATGCAAAAACATATACTGGCAACCAGCGTAAAGACCGGGGAACAAAGATCCGAATAAAACAATAAATCAGTACGACTACCAAAATATCACCCACATAAGGACGAACAAAGGTATCGTGAACATATACACCAATAATAATTTCTATTATCAGTATCGCAAGAAAACAGAGGGCATAAATAATTCTTTTCTTCATAATCAATCGTATAAACCCAGCTATCCCAATAGCCCGTTTAAATTTTACTCAAGAGCAATTTTCAGACTGAAACCATCTACCGACACTCCTTCCGAACGAGTTATAGCCAGCTTTTGTTCTTCAGACATTCCAATCGTTTCACCATCTCTCAGAGTTACATCACTTTCTAAAATATAATATACTACATCATACAAAAACTCACTTAACTCTTCCGGACTCATTCTACTATCTAATATTTCCAGTTCGTCTTTACCAAAGGCAGTCATCCCATACGTATAAATACCCGGTCCCTGTTTTCCTCTTGTAAAACCGAAATAAATCCAGTTCAGAATGGGCAACGTATCTTCCTTCATTACAGTTGACGCTTCTATATAAAACTTCGGTTCAAACACAGTACCCGAAGCGTAAAAACCAATCGCATTCGCCAGCTTCAAACAAGAAGAGGCTCCCTTAACAAATAGCTCACCTGCTTCAACAATAGACACATTTCGACTCAGTACAGCTACACACAGTTGGGCCACATGTGTTTTCGTTACTTCAACAGCTTCCGGCCACAGATAGTTATTTTCAGCATTATACTCAGCTTCTTTATCGGGAACCGGAGCATCAAAATAGCTGAAACAAAGCATCATATCATCAATCTCAAACACCAATGCAGATCCTTCCTTAGTAACTTTTCTCCAATCTACATCTTTCCAGTCGGCTTTCAGGTTCTTTTTTATTCTTTCAAAATCACACTCTTTGGTATTCAATAAAACAAAACCGACCAAAGTGCCGGTATTTCTACTTTCTTCAGCATCTCCATATCCAACCTTCTGTGTCATGGGTTCTAAGATGTCTTGTTCTTGTTTGTCCATATGCCTTAATTATAGATTTATATGCCTTAAAGCCCGGTTCAGCATAGAATACATATATTCTCTTTGCGAAGATACTGATTTTAAGTATAACAGATAATCAAATACTATAAAATCTACGGTAAATGACCTCTTTATCACAAAAACTCATCCTGAACTCTAAAATAACACTAAAGAAATAACAACGAAAAAGAAAACAGTTGTATCTTTAAGAGTCTGTAAAGATGGTTATACATAAACCTCAGAGAACGTATTTAAAAACAGAAAGGAGAGTAAGAGTATGATATTAAACCTTGATTTTGTATTAAGATTGTTAGTAGCTGGTATATTGGGTGCCATCATCGGACTGGACAGAGAGTATCGCGCCAAAGAGGCCGGCTATCGTACCCATTTTCTTGTATCATTGGGCAGTGCCTTGATAATGATTGTTTCTCAATATGGCTTTCAGGACATTATAAAAGAGAGCAGTGTTACTCTGGACCCAAGCCGTGTAGCAGCACAGGTAGTCAGTGGAATTGGTTTTATCGGTGCCGGTACCATTATTTTTCAGAAGCAAATAGTGCGGGGGCTGACCACTGCTGCCGGATTATGGGCCACAGCAGGAATAGGTCTGGCTGTAGGTGCAGGCATGTATGTGATAGGAATTGCTGCAATGCTGCTAACCCTCGTCGGGCTCGAAGCACTGAGTTATATATTCAAAAGTGTAGGTATGAAAAGCTCCATGATCACTTTCTCTACAGAAAATAAAAACATACTAAAGTTAATTGCAGATAAGTTCAACTCCAAAGACTACCGGATTGTATCCTATCAGATGGATACCATAGGACACGGAGAAGTATCTCTCTACCAAGTGACAATGGTAATAAAATCGAAACGTAACTATGACGAAGGACATCTGTTGTCACTTATACAGGAATTTCCGGAAGTGACAGTAGAAAGAATAGAGTAAAGCTACTTTTGCTTTTCAGTCAGGTACTTCCAGTAGCGTACTGGCATATCTTGTTTGTGCTTCCTCGGATTGAGGCGCTCTTTTATCGTGGTAGATTTAAAGTAAGTTTTCCAAAGCTGCTGAAAAAGCTTTTCGTCCTTATCCATCAAGCTCTCGTCCAGCATGCCGGTAATGAGATGGGAAGCACTGCTATCATCATCAAAAGTAACCTCTTCTACGGTTTTCAGGTCATAGTAAAAACCATAACGTCGCTTCATATCATAGATCAACCACTTCTGATCGGCAAAACGATCTCTGAAGTGCTCTATGGTAAGTGGTAGTGCATTATGCCGAGGTTCAAAAGCAGCAAAAAAAGTACCGTCCGCAGCCTTCTGAAAACGAACGAACTGAAGCATACGTAGCCGTTCCCAATCTACCTTTTTCCATATTTTCGCAAGCTCCAGTACATCCGGATCTCCAAAATTAGTTTCAATAGAGCGGGGGGCATCAATTGCTTTACGAATATAGCGGAAAAGCAGTATGTCTACCTCCGGAAGTTCAGAAAGCCAGCACCAGGTAATAGATGAAAGAGCTGAAACCGAGAGTTTCTTTTGTAATCCGCGCCACACACGTCCGGACTTCTCTTCATCGGTATGTACTGTAAAAGCTTCATCATAAAACAGAGGCAAAACATCTCCCTCAGACAGTAACATATCCGGAAAAGTTTTACGAAAATAAGCATCAAAAACAGCTGTCAGTAAACCTTCAAAAGTTTTATCATATATAAATAAATTCATGGGCCGACTTACAATCAGAGTTAATCAGAAAAAGTAAATGTCAGTTGATTCTCATCTATCTTCTTCTTAGGTTTGGGAAGCAACAGGCTACGCACAGTATGTGGGGTCATTTCATTGACAGTCTTCATCGGAAGCTCACTACAAGTAATAAAATACTGCGCCTTCTTCATCACTACACCTATCTTTTTAAGCTGATAGAATCCTAACTTTGAATAACGCCGCGAAGCAATAATCAACTTTGCAGACTTTACCCCAATACCCGGAACACGAAGTATCACTTCATAATCTGCCCTGTTTATGTCTATCGGAAACTGTTCGGGATGACGCAATGCCCACGAAAGCTTCGGATCTATTTCAAGATCAAGATCTGGATAAGCATCATCTACTATTTCATCGACTTTAAACTGATAGAATCGCATTAGCCAGTCTGCCTGATACAACCGGTTTTCACGGACAAGAGGCGGTTGCTTCAAAGCCGGCAAACGGGTATCATAGGTATTGACGGAAACATAACCGGAATAATAAACCCGTTTCATGGTGGGACGCTGATACAAAGCAGAAGAGAGGAAGAGAATGTCTTTATCTGTTTCGGCAGTAGCTCCAACTATCATCTGCGTACTCTGGCCTGCCGGGGCAAAACGAGGAGCATACCTGAATTTCTTCCGTTCTTCGCTACTCTCCAGTACCCCCTGCTGAATATACAACATAGGAGCAAATACGCTCTTATGGTCTTTCTCCGGAGCGAGCAACTTTAAATTCTCTTCTTTAGGTATCTCAACATTCACACTCAAACGATCGGCATAACGTCCGGCTTCAGTCACCAGTTCACGACTGGCTCCGGGGATGCTCTTCAAATGAATATATCCATTGAATCGATGCACTTCACGCAGGTCTTTGGCTACCCGTACCAGACGTTCCATTGTATAATCGGGATTGCGTACAACCCCCGAACTAAGAAATAAACCCTCTATATAATTACGGCGATAAAACTCAATGGTCAAGTCAACCAACTCAGAAACAGAAAGGGTGGCACGTGGCAAGTCATTACTACGCCGGTTGATGCAATAAGCACAATCATAAATACAATAATTGGTAAGCATTATCTTCAAGAGAGAGATGCATCGCCCATCCTCGGCAAAACTATGACATATCCCCCAGCCTCCTACAGTATTGCCAAGCATTCCCGGTTTGTTGGCACGCACTGTTCCACTGGAAGCACAAGACACATCATATTTGGCGGACTCTGCCAATATCTTTAGTTTTTCAAGAACATTTGCATTCATAATCAGTACAGTTTTTGCATCTTTTCTATTTCAGCTTTCATCAAATCACGCAAACTTTGAGGTTCCAGAACCTCTACCGTCGAACCTTTAGACAACAACTCCTGAATAAAATCATAAGTATGCGATATATACATTTCAAAATCAGTATAAGTATCTGTCGTTACTATCTCTTGCTGACTGGGATGCAAAGGTAGGTTACGCAGATAAGGAGCCTGCTCGGCAACAACCCGCAAAACAGTACGTTGCGGTTGCTGTGCCTCATCACGAATGATGCCGAAACAATTCTGAAAATAATCCTGTGGAGTGAATTTCCGGGGAAAGCGGAACGTATCATTCCCTGTCCTTACCGACTTAATTCTATCTAAAGAATAAGAACGGAAAGCTTCATACTTCCGGTTGACTCCTATCAGATACCAGCGATGACGAAACAGTTTCAGAAAGTAAGGTTCCAGACAAACCTCTTTCGGTTGTTCCCAGTTATAAGCCTGATACTCCATATGAAGCACAGACCCTGTCCTCATAGCATCTATAATGATATCCATATATTGTAGTCCCAAAGGAACCTCCTCAAAAACAATCCGGTTCTTCATATCCACATTTTCCTGCAGAATGTTGTTTAATGAAAAGCTGTTGAGCAACCACATTTTGAGCTTATCTCCCAACATTCCCTCGGCATCAGCTATATAATAAGTATTTGTGCACTTATCACATTCTATATTAATGTCGAACATCTCTTCAATAGCTTGCCGGTGATTATGAAAAGTGCGCAAAGGAATATCCGTACGAGTACTATCTCCTGTCCGCCAGCGACGATTGATCTCAGCAAACGTAATGCGTCCGCTCCGATAGATGGTATCTACCAGCCAGATGAGTTTATTGAATTGTTGCTTAGCCATATCTCTTTTATTTATATCTGCTGCAAAATTGAAGATAGTTTGTGCCAAAAATAAGCATAATAAAGAGAAGATATAGTGAAATAACTAAAAAAGAGTTGAATGATACAAGTGAAACGCACCACTATTTTGTTATATACTATATGAAAAGTATGAAAACAATCGTTATAACTATACTGCTCTTCATGGGCTGTTCGCTGACAGGTTATGCACAGGGTGTGCAGGGTACTAAACTCAAAAAACAGGAGAATAACAATATGAAAGATCAAAAAGAAATATACTTCGCCGGTGGTTGTTTCTGGGGTACAGAACATTTTCTGAAACAAATCAGGGGTGTAGAAAGCACTCAGGCAGGTTATGCAAACGGAAATATTGCCAACCCCACATACCAACAGGTGTGTAGCGGAAATACCAATTTCGCCGAAACGGTAAAGGTTATCTATAATCCACAGGAAGTAGAGCTTCCTTTACTAATAGATTTATACTTTAAAACAATAGATCCCACCAGTGTCAACCGCCAAGGGAATGACCGCGGATCACAGTACCGTACAGGTATTTATTACACAGATAAATCTGATCTGCCAACTATACAAACTGCCGTAGAAGCATTGGCAAAGAACTATTCAAAGCCACTCGCCATTGAAATTAAACCATTGTCCAACTTTTATCAGGCAGAAGATTATCACCAGGATTATCTGGATAAAAATCCGGGAGGGTATTGCCATATCGACCCGGCATTGTTTGGACTGGCCAAAAAAGCGAATGCTCCCAAAACAACAGCAAAACCTGTTTACAAGAAACCGGATGATGCCACACTTCGTGCCAAGCTCACCAACGAGCAATATGCCGTAACACAAAAAAGTGCTACCGAGCCAGCCTTTCATAATGAATATTGGGATGAGAAACGACCCGGTATCTATGTAGATATCACTACCGGAGAACCATTATTTATATCTACTGATAAATTTGATTCAGGATGTGGTTGGCCCAGTTTCACAAAACCAATAGATAAAACATTGGTGAAGGAAAACATGGATACCTCCCATGGCATGAGACGTATAGAGGTACGTAGCAAGACCGGAGATGCACATTTAGGACATGTTTTCACAGACGGTCCTGCAGATAAAGGAGGGCTACGTTATTGTATCAACAGTGCTTCCCTTCGTTTCATCCCCAAAGAAAAGATGAAAGAAGAAGGATATGGCGAATATCTGAACCTGCTTCCCGCAGGGGGAGGTACGGCAGGCGGTGGTTAATTGAAACAGAACTCTGAATATAGTTCACCACAGAGTCTCACAGAGTGACACGGAGTTTTAATTATTTTTTTAAATCAGATAAATAACACTCAGTGAAACTCTGTGCGACTCTGTGGTGAATTTCAGTCATAAACGCCCTCTCTCAACAATTATAAAATAAAAAAGCCAGTCCTCATAAGGTCTGGCTTCGCATTTCTCTTTATTCAAAAAATTACTTTTTTGATTCTTCCAAAGATACTTTACGGAATTCTTTCATTGCTTTTTCAATTTCCAATGAAGCCTTACGTGCACGTGTTCCAGCAGCTTTATTACCGTTTTCGATCTGTGCATTTGCATCCTTGTTGAAATCAGCTACAAGAGCTGCGATTTTTTCTACTAATTCTTTCATGATCCTTTTTATATTTTCTTCGTTAATAATGATTGGCAAAAATACATTCTTTCCCGAAATAAACACATAAAAACAATATTTTTTTTGAAATAATCCGCGAAAAATCATCTAAAAAAGGCGGTTTCGGCTTTTTTCTTTACTTTTGCAGCCATGAAACCACTTACAGATACCGAATACATACATATTTTAATAGCTGAGGGAGAGCACCAGCAACAGGATTTTAAATTTGAAATTTCGGATGCCCGCAAAATAGCCAGAACATTGTCGGCCTTTTCCAATACCGATGGCGGGCGTTTACTCATCGGTGTTAAGGACAATGGAAAAATAGCCGGTGTACGTTCAGACGAAGAGAAATATATGATAGAAGCAGCGGCTCAACTCTATTGTCTGCCCGAAGTTCACTACTCCATGCAAACATTTCATGCCGAAGGACGTTCTATATTAGTGGTACAAATAGATGAAAGTGCCCAAAAGCCGGTATATGCAAAAGATGAAACCGGCAAACCACTGGCTTATATTCGTATAAAAGATGAGAATATCCTGGCTACCCCGGTACACTTGCGTGTATGGGAACAAAGCGATAGCCCGGTAGGAGAATTGATACAATACACCGAACGGGAACAACTGTTGCTTGATTTGCTCGAAGCAAACGCCTCACTTTCATTAAATCGATACTGCCGCCTGGCAAATATCCCGCGTCGTGCTGCCGAACATTTGCTGGCTAAATTTATCCGGTTTGATATAATAGAACCGGTATTTGAGAATCATAAATTTTACTTCAGACTGAAATAGAAGAATGGAATTGATATACAAATGGATGACGTTGGTTAATGATGCGTTGTGGACATATATCCTTATCGCTATGTTGATGGGATGTGCTGTCTGGTTCACGCTGAAAACCCGTTTTGTACAATTCCGTATGATCCGCGAAATGATTCGCCTGTTAGGTGATTCGGCAGGAAGAGGTGACAAGAGCGAGAAACACATCTCCTCATTTCAGGCATTTGCCATATCATTGGCCAGCCGCGTAGGGACAGGCAATCTGGCAGGAGTAGCAACAGCTATTGCCGTGGGAGGTCCCGGAGCCATATTCTGGATGTGGATCATCTCGCTATTGGGTGCTTCGAGTGCTTTTGTAGAGTCCACCCTGGCACAATTATATAAGGTTAAAGGAAAAGACTCCTTTATAGGAGGTCCTGCTTATTACATGAAAAAAGGATTGAAACAGCCCTGGATGGGAATGCTGTTTGCCGTACTTATTACCATTACTTTCGGATTTGCCTTTAACTCAGTACAGAGTAATACTATTTGTGCAGCTATCGAACATGCTTTTGGCTTCAATCATGTACCTATGGGATTTATCATTACCGCACTGACTCTTATTATCATATTCGGTGGTATCCAGCGTATTGCCAAAGTCAGTAGTGTTATTGTGCCTGTCATGGCATTGGGGTATATCGGGTTGGCTCTTGTCATTGTAATACTCAATATTACTCACCTGCCTGCTGTTATCGAAATGATTGTCAGCCATGCTTTCGGATGGCAACAAGCATTAGGAGGAGGTGTAGGCATGGCGCTCATGCAGGGTATCAAGCGGGGATTGTTCAGCAATGAAGCCGGCATGGGTTCAGCACCCAATGTAGCAGCAACTGCATTCGTTTCACATCCGGTAAAGCAAGGGCTTATCCAAACATTAGGAGTGTTTACAGATACATTAATTATATGTACCTGCACTGCATTTATTATTTTGTTTAGTGGTGCTCCACTCGATGGTTCGGCAAATGGGGTGCAACTTACCCAACAGGCACTAACCAACGAGATAGGTGCTTCGGGAGGTATTTTTGTAGCAGTAGCCTTGTTCTTCTTTGCCTTCAGCAGTATCATAGGCAATTATTATTATGGTGAAGCAAACATCCGTTACATCACCCGCCGGAAATGGGTGGTATATACATACAGGTTATTGGTAGGCGGAATGGTATTGTTCGGTTCATTGGCAAGCCTCGACTTTGTGTGGAGTATGGCGGATATCACTATGGGCCTTATGGCAATATGCAACCTTATCGCCATAAGTTTTTTAGGTAAATATGCTTTCAGACTACTAAACGATTACCGGTCACAGAAGAGAAGCGGAATAAAGAACCCCGTATTTACTAAAGATAAGATGAAAGATATAGAAAAGGATATTGAATGTTGGTAGACGGTTTAATTACTAATTTTAAGTGATGAATGATGTAATAGTTGGTGTAAATCAACTTATTTAGTACTTTTGCAATCGCAAACCCGAATTCATAATTCAAAATTTATAATTAATATATATGAGCATATTTGCTAACTTATTCAAGAAAAAAGCCGAAGCCGACGGAAAGGCTGTAGGCAATGTAGAAGATTTCGTGTCATTGACACGCGTATATTTCCAATCGGTAATTGCTGTAAGTCTTGGTATCACCAATATTCGTTTTCTCCCGGATGTAGCGCAATTCAAACGCCTGTTCAAAATACCCACTCAGGGAGGAAAACTGGGATTAGGCGAAAAAGCAGCAGCCCGTAAAATGTTAATGGAAGATTATGGAATCAGCGAATCATTTTTCAAAGAAATCGATTCTTCAATAAAAAAGAACTGCCGTACACAAAACGACATACAGGCCTATTTATTTATGTATCAGGGTTTCTCTAACGACCTGATGATGCTAATGGGCAACCTCATGCAGTGGAAATTCCGTATGCCGTCTGTATTTAAAAAGACGCTTCGCAACATGACAGCAAAAACCGTACACGATGTGTGTACCAAAACGGTGTGGAAAGCAGATGACGTACACAAAACAGCAACTTCCGTACGACAGTACAAAGAACGTCTCGGCTACTCCGAACAATGGATGACAGAATATGTCTATAACATTATCTTACTGGCCAAGAAAGAGCCTAAACGTAAGAACGAAGATGTCAAAGCATAAATGTTACGAAACAAAAAATAATCGTAAAAGAATGCAGCTATAGAAAAGCGGAAGTCACGTACTTCCGCTTTTTTTTGTATATTTATGCCTAATAATGTGCCAATAAATGACTCGTTTCGTTAAATATACCGATTTATCCGGAAATATTTAGCGTAGATGTTTGGTGCATGTACATTGACATATTGACCACCAATAAAAGAAAAATCGCTTATGAAACAAAAGAAAATGCTAACCCTCACTCTTTCACAACTGAAACAACTATACCAACAGGAGTTACCGGAACTCTGCCAACTGGCCGGTCAAAGTATTAACGATAAAGACTTTAGAAACAGCCTCGAAAGATTCCTGTCACTCCATCCGCAAGCTGAAAGCAACCCGGGTAAGCAAATTCGACTCCTTATCAATTACGACGGAACAAATATCCACGAACTCTCCACAGGACAGGACATGCCTGTACAGACTCTTTCAGTACTCCACCAGTTTCTCATCGGGCAACTGGAAAATACAGATCTGGCAACAGACTTATTCATAGACTTATTTTATCTCTTCAAAAGACTGGATGCCCCCGAAATGCCCCTCCCCTCTCCACAACGGATAAAAAGCCGTACCGAACGCTGGGCCACCGGACTGGATGAAGAAGTCATGGAACTCCGTGCACAAAACAAAGAACGAATGCTGCACGTACTGATACAGAAGATTGAAAACCGCAAATCCGGTTCCACCCGTTTCAAATTTGACAGAGCTGAGCTATGACGAGAAGTATCAACTCGTCAGCCAATGGTGGAACGACTTCCGCTTTCATCTGTCAATGGCGATAAAAAGCCCTTCCGAATTAAACCGTCTACTGGGAAATTCACTTTCCAGCGAAACGATGTATCTGCTTTCTCGTGCACGTAAAAAAGGAATGCCTTTCTTTGCTACTCCTTATTACCTGTCACTACTTGATATTACCGGAGACGGATACAATGACGAAGCGATCCGCAGTTATATTCTTTATTCCCCCCGTCTGGTAGAGACATATGGCAATATCCGTGCCTGGGAAAAAGAAGACATAGTAGAAGCCGGAAAACCCAATGCAGCCGGATGGTTACTTCCGGACGGGCACAATATTCATCGCCGTTATCCGGAAGTTGCTATCCTGATACCGGATACCATGGGACGGGCTTGCGGCGGATTGTGTGCTTCTTGCCAGCGTATGTACGATTTCCAGAGCGAGCGTCTGAATTTTGAATTCGACAGCCTGCGCCCCAAAGAATCCTGGGATAAAAAGCTACGCCGCCTGATGAGTTATTTCGAAGAAGACACGCAACTGCGTGATATCCTTATCACAGGTGGAGATGCACTAATGAGCCAAAACAAAACATTACGAAACATTCTGGAAGCTGTATACCGGATGGCCGCCCGCAAACGGAAAGCTAATCAGGAACGTCCGGAGGGAGAAAAGTATGCCGAACTACAACGTGTACGTCTCGGTTCGCGCTTGCCAGCCTATCTTCCTATGCGTATCAATGACGAGCTCGTTGAGATTCTTCGCGAGTTTAAAGAAAAGGCTTCAGCTATTGGCGTGAAGCAATTCATCATCCAAACGCACTTCCAGACACCATTGGAGATCACTCCGGAAGCACGGGAAGCCATCAGCAAGATACTTTCTGCCGGGTGGCTTATCACCAACCAGTTAGTTTATACCGTAGCAGCTTCCCGGCGAGGACATACAACAAAGCTGCGTCAGATACTCAACTCCCTTGGAGTCGTTTGTTATTATACCTTCTCAGTGAAAGGCTTCAATGAAAACTACGCTGTATTTACCCCCAACAGCCGCTCCTTGCAGGAACAGCATGAAGAAAAGATATATGGTCAGCTGACACCGGAGCAAGCTACAGAACTCTACACCCTACTCGAAAAAGGAGAAGATACAACAACTCGTATCCGTCGCTTCATGAGGAAACACCACCTGCCTTTCCTGGCTACCGACCGAAGTGTACTCAACCTCCCTGCCATAGGCAAGAGTATGACGTTCAACATGGTAGGTCTTACTGAAGACGGAAAACGTATTCTCCGCTTCGACCATGACCGCACACGCCACCATAGTCCGATCATCGATAAAATGGGAGAAATTTATATTGTAGAAAATAAATCGCTTGCCGCTTATCTGAGACAATTGGGTAAGATGGGAGAAGATCCCGAAGACTACGCCAGCATATGGAGCTACACAGAAGGTGAAACAGAGCCCCGGTTTAGTTTATACGAATATCCGGAGTTTGAGTTTCAAACCACTGACAGAATGAGTAATCTGGAAGTAGAAGGATAAGCTACCCAACTACAAAAACAAAAAACCTCCGGAGCAATGGGCTCCGAAGGCTATATCTATTGATTCAAACGAAATCTTCTTATTATTCTATTCCACTTTCCAACTATCTATATTTCTCGTCTTTGAACTGAAGTTCACACCTATTTTTATTACTTTTCTTGTATCACTGGCAAAAGGAGCAGCATATTCCTTTTCATTAATTTGTCTCAAAGCCTCTTCAGCAGTACCATCAAATTTAAACTCCATGACATAAATATACTTATCAGTTTTCAGCATCATATCAATTCTCCCGTTTGAGGTGTGGTATTCTGCCTGAACATAGAAACCAAGTAGCTTGTAAACGATGAAAAGTACATTCTGATAATGCAATTCCAGATCGCGTACCAGCTCATAGGGAGTATCGGCAAAGAAACTTTGCAGCCGACAGAGGAAAGCTTCGTAATCTCCATGCTCTATTTCAGAAACAAAGCGTGTGATATGAAATGCACTTCGCCCTTCATCTACATTTGCATAGAATGGGAGCAGATATTTTATAAATCCCTCTTCTACTTCCCGGTTAGGAAAGCCCAGGCGATAAACATCAAAACGTTCATCATATCCTTTTATCGTGAGATATCCACTCTGGTAAATCACCGGTAAAGGATTCTTTGAAGTAGAGTCAATGCTATTCAACATGTCAGAGGTAGCTTCATCATAAGTCAGTCGGTGCAAATCATATTTATCACGTTTCAAAAGCTTCACCAAATAAGAAGGGGTACCGGTTTCAAACCAATAACTACCAAACTTCATTTTATCAAAAGTATTGAGCAAACTAAAAGGATTATACAAACCCACCGAATTTTCGGTGAAATGATACCCATCATAACGTTCTTTCAATTCCAGGCAAACCTTCTCATAAGTAATACCCTGCACTTCGGCAAGTTCGTGCAACTCCGGCTCCAGATTCTGTTGAATTTCTTCTTCCGTTATACCACAAATCTCGACATATCTTCTATCCATCGAAATGTCATTCAGATTATTCAGATCACTGAACACACTCACCTTACCAAACTTAGTAACTCCCGTCAGAAGAGCAAAACGAATGTAACCGTCCATTGTTTTCAACACTGAATAGAAAGCTTTCAGTGTATCACGATATTTATCCTGTAAACTCTCATTGCCGATAGTCTGCAACATAGGTTTGTCATATTCGTCCACAAGAATCACCACACGTTGCCCTGTCTTTTCATAAGCTAAACGAATCACTTGAAAGAATCTCTCCTCCGGCTCTCTGTCAGCATACGGACTACCATAAAGATTTTCCCAAATTTCCAAATGTTTATTTAGTTCAAGTGCCAAAGACTTTTCATCATCATACTTTCGGGTATTAAGATCCAGATGGAGTACCGGATATTCCACCCAGTCCTTTTCCAGCTTCTCCATTGCCAACCCTTGGAAAAGCTCTTTCTTTCCCTGGAAATAAGCTTCCAGTGTAGAGATAAGTAAACTTTTCCCAAAACGGCGGGGACGACTCAGAAAGTAATATCTACCCGTTTTAGCGAGTTCATAGATTAATCTCGTTTTATCAATATAGAAGTATTCGTCATTCCGTAAACTCTCAAAGTTCTGTATGCCGATAGGGTAAAGCTTAGCCATAATTCATTCTATTAGCGATTCATAGACAAATATACAGAATAATTCCCGTTTCATCGATGTACCTAATAAAATAAATCTTCTGGCAGGAGTTATCATATAAATAAAACCTGCCGGAAGATTCTTTGATTTCATATATTTATTTCTTCCACATAAAAAAAGGAAGAGTAAAAAATAGAATAAGTCCTTTGAGTACTGATAAGAAAGTTCTCATTCGTTTATGATTTTCTTGATTTAAACTTTAGATTAATATAATTCAATAATTAATTTACATGAACGATCTGTTTCTCTTTATTAAGATAATACAAGAGCTACTTACGAGTGTCTGTTTTGATTGAAGTTAGTAGAACGTTCTCCTCTAATGATCTCACTGCAGAGAAATAAAATGTTCCAGATTTTTATATAATAAATTGAACATTCTCATTTTAACTCCATCCGAAACAAACGAGTTGTGCGGAGAAATTGCGACATTTGGAAAATCCCATAAAGGGCTATTTCTGTCAAGTGGTTCATTTTCAAAAACATCCAAGATTGCATAAGCAATACGCTCATCGTAAAGTGCATTTGTTAATTCTGCTTCATCTATTACTCCGCCACGAGAAATATTTACTAAGATACTGCCTTTTTTTATTTGGGACAGTTTGTCTTTCGATAGAAAGTGCTTAGTTTGAGAAGTTAGTGGCATTGTTACGACAACGATGTCACATTGTGGAAGCCAAACGTCAATATCCTCAATCATATGTAACTCATTCATATAAGGTACATCAAATTCTGCGATATCAAAACCTATTGTATATGCCCCAAATGCCTGGAATCTTTTAGCTACCTGTTGCCCAACATCTCCTACACCTAAAATGGCAACTCTCTTGCCATTTATTTCACGGATATTTCTAATTTTTGTCCAAGAATGGGCAGCTTGTGCCGATCGGAAGTGTACTGCCTGTTTATAGTATTCCAATACACGAAAAAGTACCCATTCGGCCATAGGAATACTATATACCCCTTTAGCATTATATAAGAGAATGTTTCGTTTACTAACTATTTCAATTGGAATTCGGTCAAGGCCGGCACTGGTAAGCTGAATAAATTGTAATCGGGTGAAAGAGTCTATATCATGATGAAGAAACAAGCCGTTGCATACCACTGCATCTATCATTTTAGCCTGTATAGGTAATACTTCGTGTTCATGCTGCATAAAGAACACCTTATATCCTAACCTTTTCAGTTCTTCTATTTGTTGTGCTGAATAGTCAAAAGCACCAGTCAATAGTAAATTCATATATTGATTCGTCTTGTAATCCACACTGACATTTCATGAAGAATATGGGCAGAAAATAGAATAGAAAAAGTTATAAGAAACTAATTTAATGGGAATTTCCCAATGTTAATCTCTGCAATAATGACATATTGCACTAAATAAATTTCAAGAGTTCTATCAGCTAAATAAGTTATAATTTTCTTAGGATATTTTCCTAAAGTAGAAAAATAAAATTCTAATCCAGTAAAACCTCTAAAAAGACAAAAGAGAAGGATTAAAAGAAAAATTTGGTTTATAATCTGCCAGGGAGCCAATTTAGGAATATGGACAAAACTAAGTTTCGAAATAAAATAGATACAAATCAGCCCTGCTATGCCTACCCAATAAAAGAAATGAACCTTATTCAAAGGCTGTCGATTTACCTTTATCCTAAAATAAGCTCCTAGTAACATGGCTTCTAAAAACAAGAACCAAATCATAGGTTCCCTCACGGTATCAATATGATAATAGCTATAATTATAAACTGTGATATAAAGCATTATTTGGAATAAAAAGACTCCACTAATTACTTTTTTTAAATGTTTCTCAGTCTTAGCATACTTACAAATAAAAAAAAAAGGCATATAAAGTAAAACAATGCTTCCTACAAAATGATACTTAGTTGGCCAGAAATAGAAAGAAAAATAATCAACAGGAGTATTTATCTTATATACACCTAGAAACTGATAAATCAATGTAATAATCCAGACAGCTGGAAATATGCGTAAAAGTCGTTTACAATACCATGATCGAAAATCCAATTTAATTTCCTGAAGACAATAACCGGAAACAGCAAAGAAGAGTACATCTCCCACTAGTCCTCCATTAGCTATCAGATCTGTTGGATAAACTCCTTCATAATGTGAATTTGTGATAGCTATTGCAGCTAATGCACGCAATGCAGCTATAAAAAACAAGAGCCGTGTTGCCATATATCAATAATCTGTCAATTCTAAAATTATTCGTTCAACATCCTGCCTATTTTTACTAAAGTACTCTTTATGCATCCTGATTTCACATTCCAGATCTCTGATCTCTTTTACCCCGGACATAAACACTTTTTTTATTTCATCAGGATTCGTAACAACATCTGTATTACAAAAACTTCGTGAAAGAATGGCCCGGGTAGAATCCAGGCGATAATGTTCTTTAATAATCGATTCGGCTGGCAAAGCTCCCATACCGACACGCGCCACTCCTCCAAATCCATAAGGAATATCTTTTGCCAAAATCTTATTACGTAAATTCTCTACTGTTCCATCTGTCAGTAACTCAAACATGAACTTCTTATGATAGGCCAAATGCAGATCATTCAAACCGATATATACTTCGTCTATACCATCCAGAGCAAGAATACCATCTATTTTGTCTACAGCTTCTGCTGTTTCCACCAATAGGCAAGTCTTAGCGCGTCCATCCACATAATCTATAAACCGGACGACTTCATTAGCACTTTTGAAATAGGGGAGCATTACTACATTCGCTCCATTCTTTATTATAGTATCTATCTCCTTTGGAGACTCCGGATGAATTGGATTTGAACGTACCAGCAACTCTGCTGAAGAAATAGCCTGACGTACACTTGCTACATCCTCCAACGTATGATGAGACTGTACAGTGTCCATACCACCTTGCCTTTCTTTTTTCCCTATTGTTTCAAGATCTACAAAAATACGATCTACACCAGCTTCTTCTGCAATCTGTGCTACAACAGGATTATTGGTTATATACATTAATGTTAGCATGCCATTTATCCTTATATCGTTTTGGAAATATGATTAGTCATCGTAAATATTTTCAAAGTTTATCTATTCCCATTATCCTATGCATTTCAATATTCACTTTAGATACTTCAAAGCGCTCTTTACAGTACAAATAACCATTATTACCCATCTTTTCTAATTGAGCAGAATGTTCAATCATCCATATCATTTTCTGAACTAAACTATTAACATTCCGTACTTCTATGAGAAAACCATTTTCTCCATTTTTGACGGTCTCACGACATCCAGGAGCATCACTTGTTATAATAGCACGTCCCATAGACATTGCCTCTAAAACCGTGCGAGGAGTTCCTTCCCGATACGATGGGAGTACAAAGACCGAGCACTGAGTAATATACTCTCGTACATCCGTCGTTTCCTCAAAATATTCAATTATTCCCTTATTAATATAAGGTTGTAACTCATTTGCGGGTAGTGAATCCTGTAGCTTCTCAATAGCTCCAAGTAGCATAAAACGGACATCCGGATACTTAGCTTTAACTATGTATGCAGCCGATAAATACTCACGGATACCCTTACTTACCATCACACGGGACAACATGAAAAATGTGATTTTATCAGGTAAAGGTGTTCTATAAAAATGTTTCATGTTTACACCGGAACCGTTTACCAGGTAACATTTATCTTTTGCGACAAGATGATGTTCTACAAACTCATTGAGATCGTCTTTATTCTGAAAAAGAACATGATCTGTACATCTCAATCCCATCTTATAAAGGATTGATCCAATTCTTTTCAGGATTTTCGCTTTCCCAGATTCGGAAATAAAGAGATAACCGGCACCGGTTATCATTGAATTTATTGATTTAACCCCTGCGATTTTAGCTGCAATAGCACCATAGATCACAGGCTTTATTGTGTATCCTAATGTAACATCTGCTTGTTCTGAAGACAAAACTTTTGTCAAGCGCCATAAGTATTTTAAATCAGCTATCGGATTAATTCCGTTTTTATGCATTGGTATTTCTACAAATTTCACTCCAAGCTTTAATATTTTATCAATATTTTCCCGATTGGGACCAACAACTAATACATCATATCCCCTTTCTATAATTGAGCGTATCAGATCACCTCGAAAATTGTAGACAGTTCGATTTTTAGGAGAGATTAAAACAAAGTTCTTTTTCATAAAGGGAAAAGGCTTATCTTACTTCTTTGTTTTTGAAACATTATTGTTATCAGTTATCAGAAGTACTTTTAAAACAGTCAATGCGATAATCTTCAAATCAAATATTAATGAAATTTTGCGAACATACTCCAGATTTAATTCAATACGACGTGGCCATTCAACAGATTTACGTCCATTCACTTGAGCCCAACCGGTAATACCCGGTCGTACATCAAACATGTGCAATTGTTCCTCTGTATACTTGTCAATAGTCCATGGATGATAAGTTAAAACAGGACGTGGCCCTACTATTGACATATCTCCCTTTATCACATTTATAAACTGAGGAAGTTCGTCAATGCTGGTAGCTCGAATAACCCGACCTACTACTGTTACTCTGGAGTCACCTTTAAAAGAATACACTCCGCTTCCTTCTTTTTCCGCTCCTACACGCATAGAACGGAATTTATAGATTTTGAAAACCTTACCATGTAAGCCTAAGCGTTCTTGTTTGAAAATAACGTCTCCGCGGCTTTCTACTTTTATTAAAACTGAAACAATCAGAAGAATCGGGAATGCTAAAATGAGCCCTAAAACTGCTGTTGTCACATCCAAGATACGTTTTATATATTTATACATTATCAAAGCCTGGCATCTATATTATTTCTATTTAATATTCCTTTTACATCAAAAATTACATATTTGTCATTTACCATAGAATGTAGATTTATATCTCTAAATATTTTGTGAGAGACTGCCATTATTATAGCATCAAAATGTCCTTTTGGTTGGATATTTGTAACTTCAAGATTATATTCTTTATGAACAATAATTGGATTGACCCATGGATCATATATTGAAATATTAAGATTGTACTCTTTCAGAGTATGCACAATATCGATCACCTTTGTATTACGCACATCCGGACAATTTTCTTTGAACGTGAAACCAAGTATTAGGATATTAGAATTCAAAACCTGTATTCCTTTTTTTAACATCCTCTTCACCACTTGACTGGCAACATATTCACCCATACCGTCATTCATCCGTCGACCCGCAAGAATGATCTCAGGATTGTATCCATAACGTTGTGCACATTGAGCCAGATAATAAGGATCCACTCCAATACAATGCCCCCCTACAAGTCCTGGTTTAAAGGGTAAGAAGTTCCACTTCGTACCGGCAGCTTCCAGTACATCCTGCGTATCAATCCCCATGCGCGTGAAAATCTTTGAGAGTTCATTCACAAAAGCAATGTTAATATCACGCTGAGAGTTTTCAATCACTTTGGCTGCTTCAGCCACTTTTATAGTAGGAGCTAAATGAGTGCCGGCAACTATTACAGAGGAATATACTTCATCAATCTTCCGGGCAATCTCTGGTGTAGAGCCGGAAGTAACCTTTTTTATCTTCTCTACCGTGTGAAGTTTATCACCAGGATTAATTCTCTCAGGAGAATAACCGGCAAAGAAATCCACATTATACTTTAAGCCGGAAACTTTCTCTACAACCGGAATACATTCATCTTCCGTCACTCCCGGATAAACAGTGGACTCGTAAACAACAATATCTCCTTTTGAGATTACTTTACCTACTGTAGTACTAGCACCATACAAAGGAGTCAGATCCGGATTATGATTCTCATCCACCGGAGTAGGCACTGCGATCACATAGAAATTACAATCACGGATATCACCTATGTTGGCAGTACATTTAAAGCCATTCCGAATAGCAGATTGCAGTAACTCATCCGAAACTTCAAGCGTAGCATCATGTCCTGCCATTAAAGCATCCACACGGACCCGGTTCATATCAAAACCGACAGTCTTATATTTTGTTGAAAACAAACGAGCCAAAGGAAGTCCTACATAACCGAGACCGATTACGCAAATTTTAGTTTCACACATGTCAATTGATAATTAAAAAAATGAATTGTATAAAATTAGAGAGACAAAATCAGATATTATTCCAATACCATTTCACGGCTTCTTTTAATCCTTCACGCATATTGTATTTCGGAATGTAGCCTAAAAGCGTTTTAGCTTTATTGATACAGGCAAGAGAATGAGGAATATCACCCAGCCGATTAGGACCATGAACGATTTCTACCTTGGCTATTTCCGGGTCAAACTCACTTAAGAATTCTTTCAGATAACCAACCAGTTGGTTTAAAGTAGTACGTTCTCCATAAGCTGTGTTATACACCTGATTCACTGCATCCGGATTGTTCGTAGTCATAGCCAGCATATTCATCCGGATTACATTATCAATGTAAGTGAAGTCACGACTATACTCTCCATCTCCATTGATTACAGGCCTTTCGTGTGCCATCAGTTTTTTCACGAACAGAGGAATCACTGCTGCATAAGCTCCAAAAGGATCCTGCCGACGACCGAATACGTTGAAATAGCGCAAACCAATTGTTTCCATACCATATGTTTTAGCAAATACGTCTGCGTATAACTCGTTTACATACTTTGTAATTGCATAAGGTGATAAGGGTTTACCTATCACATCTTCCACTTTAGGCAAAGATTTACTATCCCCGTAAGTAGAAGAACTGGCAGCATACATGAAACGTTTCACTCCTGCATCTCTTGCTGCAACCAGCATATTCAGGAAGCCTCCAATATTAACTTCATTCGTTGTAACCGGATCCTTTATAGAACGTGGGACAGATCCCAGGGCTGCCTCGTGCAATACAAAGTCAACACCCTTCACAGCCTTTTGGCAATCTAATAAATTACGAATATCACCAACCTGCAATTTAAAAGTTTGAGGATATTGATTCAATAGAGGAAATAAATTTTCAATTTTACCTGTTGAAAAGTTATCCAGGCAAACAACATTGTAGTTTTGAGCAAGTAAATACTCACAAAGGTTAGAGCCGATAAAACCGGCACCACCTGTTACTAATACTCTCATATATTATAAATTTATTTTAGAGATATACCACTTTTGAAAGACAAACAAATTCCACAATTGTCCTTTATTGTTTTCTTTATTATTCAAATGTGCATCCAATAGTTTTGAGACATACTCATAATTAAATAAACCTTGCTGACGAATGAATGTCTCGTTCAGAAGCGTACTCAATTCTTCTTTTAACTCATTACGGAACCAATAATCTATTGGTACACTAAATCCTTTTTTGGAAAAATGTAAAGTATTGGGTGGAAGTAAATCTTTGAATGTTTCTTTTAAAATATATTTTTTATTATTTCCTTGAATTTTGAAATAATCAGGTAAATTCAAAGCTAAATTTACTATTTCCGAGTCAATAAAAGGAGCGCGATTCTCTAAGGAAGCATGCATACAGGCGCGATCTACTTTAGGGAACATATCCCCTTCCAATACATATTTTATATCACAATATTGTTCTTTTTGTAAATAAGACAGTTTGTCCCCCCTTTGGAATTGACTATATATCTCTTGCCTAACATCCTGATAGCCCCCCTCTACTAGCAATTTTTTTTCGGGATTCGTCTTCAAATCCAAGGCACATTAAATTATAGTACAAATCGAATTCCGTACACTTGGTATTACGTATAACTTTCTTAGCTTTTCTTAAAAATACATTGATTCGGGAATGTTGCGGAATCACTTCTATTGTCTTTTCAAACAGTACTCTCAAAACAGACGGTGTCCTTCTATATCTTTCTACATAATATTGCCCTAAATACTTTTCATACCCTCCAAATAGTTCGTCGGCACAATCACCAGTCAATACAACTTTCACTTTCTCTCGTGCCAATTTTGCAACATAATAAGAGGGGATAGCAGAAGAATCTCCAAAAGGCTCATCATAATACAATATGATATCATCCAATACATTAAGCACATCTTTATAATCCAATATATACTCTGTATGATTGGCACCTATTGCCTTAGCAACAATCCGGGCACGATAACTCTCATCATAGTCTTTTTCCTTAAAACCGATAGAAAAAGTATTAATAGGAGTATCAGACAATTTACTCATAATACTGCAGATGATACTTGAGTCAATACCACCGCTTAAAAAAGCACCCATAGGTACATCAGCAACCATGCGCTTTTTGACTGATTCTGTGAGCCGACTATACAGTTCCTTTTTAGCGGTTTCAAATGAAAGTTCCGTTTGCTGTGTGAACACCGATGATAGTTGGTAAAATGGTGTAAACTCGATATTCTTATCTCTGGATATAGTGATATAGGTACCCGGACACAATTTACTGATCCCTTCGTATATAGTATAAGGAGCAGGTATATAAGATAATGCCAGAAAATAATTTAATGCTTTTTTATCTATTGCATATTTTGATAGGTTTGGTGCAAAAGCTTTCAGTTCAGACGCGAATATAAAAGAATCACTGTTACGTGCATAATATAATGGCTTCTCCCCAAATCGATCACGAGCTATGTATACTAAATTTTTCTGTTTATCATATAAAGCAAAAGCGAACATACCTTCCAGTAATTGAAGACATTTATCAATCCCATAGGCTTTGTAAGCAACGGCCACAACCTCTGTATCACTCTGCGTCTTAAAAGTAAAGCCCTTTTTCAGTAATTGCGCTTTCAGTTCCCGAAAATTATAGATCTCCCCATTGAAAACAATTATAATAGTGTCATCGCATATTTTCATGGGTTGCTGCCCCGTTTCCAAGTCAATGACAGACAAACGACGATGCGCTAAGCCTATATTATTATCAATAAAGACATTGCTTTCGTCAGGACCACGTAAATACATTCGGTTTGAGATAGCCTGAAGTTCTTCCTTTAAGACTGGCTTGTGGAAGTTTATTATACCGGATATTGCACACATTAGTAATTTCTATTTTTTATCACACTGTAATAGACTTTCTCATATGAATCTACCATATCGTTTATTGTATACAAATTAGCACGTTCTATACATTTTTGAGAAATCTCTTTATAATAATCTTCGTCATTCAGTAATTTTGAGATCGAATTCTTTAATTCATCCACATTTCCTTCTTCAAACAAAAGCCCCGCTCCTTCTACAACTTCGGCCAAGCCGGGTACATCAGAAGCTATCACAGGTTTACCTGCCGCCATACCTTCCACAACGGCTAAACCAAATCCTTCCCAATGTGAAGATAATACAACGATATCAGCACACTTTATAACGGAAGGAACATCATTTCTTAGACCTAAAAAATGGATTCTATTAGCAGCACCGGAATCAATAGCCAATTGTTTTAAAATATCCCGACGTTCACCATCGCCAACCAAGACTAAATGTATGTTTGAATCTAACTTTGCAATAGCTTTAATCAATGTATCCTGATCCTTTTGTTTTCGGAATAAAGCTACCATCATTATTACCTTTACAGGTACAGCCACATTGATGAGCTCAGAGTTCGTATACATTACAGCTTTATTTATTCGATCTATATCTATCCCATTGTTAATAGTAATAAACTGGTTACTTTTATTTTTTAAATAAGAAGAGATACTTTCTTTTGTTTTTTCAGAAACACAAATAATCTTTTTATACTGTTTATATACAATTTGATCGAAAGATTTTAAAACAGAGATATCCCTACGGCTATTTGTTGTACAATGTTCTGTTGTGACTAAACAAGTTTTTCTTGAAAAAAAACTTGCAAAAGCCACCCAGTATTGCATCGGAAATAAATGAACATGTATTATATCGTACATTTTCAAATACTTAATAATCTTCAAAATGCAAATTGGATTATAAAAGTTACTAATATTTAACGAGTAGATGTTTATAGAATATGCAGATAAATAATTTCTGCATTTATCATCTTTTTCATTTACAACCAATACATCTAATTGGTGACCTTTAAGTCTCAACTTTTGAGAAAGTTCAACAACAAGCTTTTCAGCCCCACCAGCTCCTAAAGCATTTATAACCTGAAGAATTTTCATTACTTGTGTATTTTATTGATTACAGAAAAGAATTTTAAACAATAGAATGTTAATGTACCCAATCATTTTTTGAATTCATATATCATTATATCATGATCATATGATACATTATGAAATTCCAGAATTAACAGCAGAGATTTATAAAAAATACCACTTATCCTTTCGATATAATATATATCCTAAAAGAAATGCTACAATACTCAATAATATAGAGACTTTTTCTATTCGTTCTCTTCTTTCCTTTTTTGAAAAAGAAAAACGCCAATAATTGACTAAAGCTTTAAAACGGTATTTAAAAGGTATCTTGCTAACGACCAATTCCGAATAAAGTAATGTCGTTAAAGTTGGGCATTTATGTCTATTGCGTACACTCACTTTAGAAAGCCCATCTTCTCTATACTCACAAACTACATAAACTTCATTTACAAAACGAAGTAGATATCCATCATTGGAAAGTCTATTCCAAACGATACTTTCCGCTACAAAATTCTCACCCTCAACAATAGGAAATGGATATTTTTTTAGGATAGCAGTTTTATAAATATCTACACGGTCATAACTTTTTGAATTAGTTATATGAAAAAAAATCTAAAGAAGTAGCATCTATAATACCATTTGCCTGCTTGTTTCCAATTATACTACCATCAGGCCTTTGTCTTCGCCCTGAAATTCCGCAAAAACGGTCATCATATTCTATTGCCTTACACTCTTCCTTTATTTTTTCAATGGCATCATTTGTAACATAATCATCACTATCAACTATAAAAAACCAAGCACTTTTAGCTTCATTAACGCCTAAATTAATGGCAGAATGTTTACCTCCATTCTCTTGCCAGAAATATCGAATAGATATTTTACCTTCTGAAATAAAAGAAGAAACAAGCTCTTTTGTATTATCAGCACTTCCGTCATCTACTATCAGCCATTCAAAATCCTGGCTTGTCTGTCTGCACAAACTATCATATAATTGCTTTATAATATAAGCACGATTGTAAGTAGGGGTAAAAACTGTTATAAGCATTTTTAAAATAAAATTTTAGATGATTTAATCAAAAAGATACCAGCAAGAAACAATGATAAAATCCAAAGGCGTAGCGGTATAATACGTACTTTTATTAAAGGATATACGAGGACAATTGGCATAAGAAATCCCGATAAATAAGAAAAACGTACAGCAAATTGAATATCCATAACCAGAATATAGAATATATTCAAAATGATATACATGTTTAATAATCTAAGATATATCGTATCTTTGTATTTCTTTACATATATGAAAAAACAAGAAAGAAAAACAGGAGAAGCACTATATGTAAAGAAATTCATTAAAGATGCAGATGGATCATCTGATTTAGTCATCAAATAATTTTCTGCAGATTCGTTTATATTAAATATTCCTCCTAAAAAAGAACTAAACCTAATATTGATAAGATAGAGTAATAAAACTCCTCCCCAGATACATAATAAAGCAAAATTTGATTTTATGTATTTAGACAATATGAAAACAAGTAATACTATAAACATAGAATAATGACACAATGAAGCTGCAATCATTAAAGTATACATTTTCTTATTATTTCTGTTCAGCCAATATAATGAAAGTAAAAAAAGGGATGCTGCAAATCCGTTTCGTATTCCGTTTATTCCATACAAAAAGAAAAATGGACTTATAAAAAACAATAATAAACTATATATAGCAGAAGAAGAAAAAAAAACGTTTCATGCAAATATAAGCACCACCTATATATACAAATGCACAAAATGTAAAAAAATACTCTACAGGAAAGTAGTGGCAAACAGTGCCATAAGAAAATAAAAGATTGGCTCGCCATAATTCCAAAAGTCAAACGAAGTAGTCAGATAATTATAATACTCTATATAAACACCGGTGTCTGTATGGGCTATTGCCTCCCGGGTACCCAAGTAAAAAGAAGCATATACTATTAATATAACAGAAAAGAAATTGTTCCATATATGAATTTTTAGATGAAGTGCCGAATGTTGGCAAAATGAAATGATTATTTGGAACAATAATATTACCCACAATACTTCATAGAATACCTTAATAAACAACAGTTCGTCACTTAACATTTTATTGATATTTCATTTTATGTTGATTTTATTTATGCTTTTGTGTCAACTTACACATAAATAAAGCGATAGAGGGTGGAAACAATACTGCGAAATATTTTATTATGTCTTTTAAATTATAAATGCAGATAGAGTATTTTACATTTCTGTTTATAGACGATTTTAATTTTTTTATCAAAGATTTCTTATATCGGGTGGAATGGTTTATTTTGTATAATTCATTCAGAGTAGCCCAGTACAATGTTTTTATTTGGGGATATAACTTCTCCGTAACGCAACCTGTATCAATCAACAGATTACATTGCTCTACTATTTTAAACATGTCTTCAAAATGTTTGCATGATCTTATTTTCATTATAGAATCCGGTCTACGAAAATAAAGATAGGTAATAGCATGGCATATAGACATTTTGCAAGCATAAGCAGCCAACTGAAAGGACCATAATTCATCTTCATGATAGATATTTGGGAAGAAAAACAAATTATGTTTTAATAAAAAACATCTGTTTATCAATTTGTTACAAGCCATCATATTCCAACGATGGCTTGAATATAATCTGGCAATTTGTGCATTAGAATCAACAAAATCTCCGATAACAGAAACTATTACTTCAGTGTCGTGGTCACCATATTCCATTACATGCCCAATGACAAAATCGGGAGTATAATGCTCAGCCAAACTTGCCATTCTTTCAATGCAATCTTCTGTGATAGCATCATCGCTATCTAAAAAGTATACATACTCTCCCGTCGCATGGCGGATACCCGTATTTCTTGCTTCAGATAAACCTTTATTTACCTCATGATGGACTATCTTAATTATTTTCTGTCCCAAATATCCTTTAATTAATCGTTCTGCAATTTCCATTGAATTATCCGGTGTCGAATCATTTATCAAAACACATTCGATATCAGCATATGTCTGGTTTAAGACAGACAAAAGACACCGTTCAATATAGGCAGCGACATTATATATTGGAATAATCAAAGATACTTTCATTATAATTTCTATAGGTGAATAATGCCAATTAATGATTCATTTTTCATTTTCTCAAATTCATTATGTGTGCTTTAAATCTATTGTATTTACCATACATAGCAATTAGATTGAAATAAGAGTCTTTCTTATTGAAAAATATCATTTTCTTCAAATAATTTCTTGAAGCTCCGAAATCTATGATGTATTTAGCTTCACTTATTGGTTTTTCAATTATAGTATTCAAGAAAAGAAACAACCGATTTTCCCAATCTAAATAATTATTATCCGTAAACCATGGTTGATGTAATATTTTAAGATATTCTGTTTCTGAAGAATCAATGTAAATTATATATTCTACTAATTCCTCTAAAGATTTGAAGTTATGTGCATTTATAAATGAGTTTTCATTAAAATCACGTCCAATTAAAGAATTTCCCCAATAAATTGGAACAGAGTTCACACGCATAGGTTCCATTATCTTTTCTGTTGTATATCCCTGCACACTACTATTTTCAAAAGCAATATTAAATTTATATTCTTTTAAAAAAAGATATTTTATCAGTAACCGGCCCCCCCAATATTATTCCAGGCTCTACCACCGGAATCTACAGGCTTGTAATTAGAAAGTAACCGAAAAAAACGTTCTCTTATGGGGGTAGCGGTAGAGGCATTAGAAACTACTATATTGCAAAACTTTCTATTCAACACTTCAGTTTCTTGTATCATTTTATTCTTTAATTGAGAAAATCCTTCATAAGTGACATATAAAGGTAGCCGTAAATATCTGTCTCCAAATTCTATAAAATTAAAACCTATGGCATAATCACAAATATTAAAATCAGGAACAATATTCTCACCTATAAAATAGATTTTCACACAGTCGTATTTCAAATGTAATGATCCAAAGCAGGAAAAAAATAAATAATCAGGAGTTTCAGAAAAAACAAGATTGTAGTGCAGATGTATTGATTTGGTAATAAAATTATCATAAATATCAAAGTCTGGCCAAAAATCAACAAATTTAATTTTTATTGTTTTCATAGTTTGTTTTTAGATTTATGTATGGATAAATAATTGAATATATTAATCCCAAATCCTCGTAATATAATAGGAAATAGAAGTAATAGAAGAAGTATATTGAAAAATAGCTGAACGACATTGTTGTCTATTTTTACTATACTATTAAAAGCAAATAAAACAGCAGACAATAAAAAAATAATAACTATATATATGATTATTTTTACGCATAACTTCCATTTATGCTCTAATTTTAGCATAAATAACATAATGACAGCAGAAAGAAGATGAGTTGCTCCTAATGAAAACGGGAATATGTAGATAGAAAATAAGTGATAAAGAGACAAATTTAAAATTAAAATTATTATTTGAGCAATCACTCCCCAGAAAGCATACTGTTTTGCTTTATTGGATGCTAAAAGAGAAAGACCGAAAAGAAGATAGAGGATTACTCCCAAAAAGGATAAAGAGTATAAACTCATAAGCTCTGTTATCTGACTAACAGAATCAGAAGAAATAGTTCCCCGTTCAAAAAAGAAATGTGACAATGGAACCGCTCCGCCCAACATTAATGGTAAAGCTAAACTTGCTATAATAAAGCAAACTTGAACATTTTCATTTAATATGCTTTCAAATATCATTTTTTCTTTCTTTATATAAGCTTTGGACAGCATGGGTATCATTACAGTTGTCAGCACACTACTCAATACTCCCTGAAGCAATGCTGTAAATTGCCTTGCATAATCTAATGATGAAACATTCCCGGCACCCAATTGGCTGGCAATCCATTTTTCAGTTAATATATTACATTGACCTGCTACATAAGGAAAGAAAAAAGGTAAAGAGTATAATAAGAAAGGTTTCATTGAATGCAATTTGACAGGAAAACAATATCTCCAAATATATAAGTTCTTTTTTCTTATATAATACAATACAGCAAATAGCAGTATGATGACACTAACATATTGGGAGATAAGCAGTGAATAAATACCAATAGAAGATGTTAATAATACAATCGATAGTATATTGAAAATACCACTAAAAACTCCAAATATCTCTGGAATATAGTAAACATTATATGCATTTAAGATACTGATGCCTAATGCTGTTAATTGATTAATAAAAAGGGTTGGTAATAGTAATAACAGAAGTGAAATAAATAATGATATACTTTCTTTTGAAGAATTTTTATTAATCATAAAAACTGCAATATCTTTTGAAAAATAGCAGATTAGAATACATACAATTGTAGTTGCTACAATAACAAAACCAACTAAACTGCTTGTTTTAAGAATGGCTTTTTCTTCACCTTCTTCTTCCCGTATAAAAATGAATTTAGTTCTGAATGTTTCATTTATAGGTCCCCAGATAGCAGCGCTTGTTGTCAACAAAAAAGTAGAAGCTAATATCCAGATATCACGATCTAAGTTCACTCCAAAATATTTAGCTGAGACTATTAAGACCACTACGGATAACGACATTTTAAATACCCTTAAAAGAAATAAAAAAGAAGTGATTTTTTTTATATTCTGGGCCATAATTATATCTATATTATTAGAGAATCAATGCGAAACATTATTGTTAGCGTCCAATTAAGGCATCCCCCTACAGAAAGTCACCTACTGGTAGCTTTCCTATAAAGTTTGTCGAAAGCAGAACTTTGTTTTAAAAATTATTAGTATTTATTCCGATGGTCATCGGTAGTAGATTCTCGCAACCCCGATACCCCTGTACGATTTCATGAAAGAATTGTTATAAAAAAGTATGATAAATACATAATGATTCTATGCTTTAAAAAAAATAGATGACTGCGTGAAAGTCACTCTGCTTACCCGGCCATTCGTCTATCTCATTCGTCAATATATTCCCAGGGATACGGATTGTCCACCACATTCTGAAATTCTGTGATAGCTTCCTGCTGCTCACGAGTGAGCGACGCGGAATCCCAAGACGCGATAATGGCACGGGCTTCATCCGCCAAAGGCTCATCGAACACTTCACCATAGCAGACGGTTAGCAGACGGAGTTTCAATAAGGAAGCGGGAAGGGCATCAAGAAGATCCCAACAACGGTCCAGAACTTCCTGAATGTGTTGCTGCTTTTCACCGTAATCGATGAAAGAGGCATTGTAACCCATCAGGAGAGCCAAGCAGACATGGGCCTGTTCTTCAAGGGTGGAGCCTTTGGCACCGGAGTCATACAAGGCGGTGGTCAAACGGTAAACCTCACTGTTACGACGGGACAAATCATCACTATAGATGGGACTATCGTCCATACCCAAATACATCAGTTCATGCGCAGCGCGCTGAAGAGAGGCGGCTTCTTCGGAAAGAGTCATACTATTTAAGGAATTTGAATTATTTAATTACTTCTATCAGATCCGGATGCATGGACGCCATGGCAACGGCGATGACACCCTGGATTTTTATGACCAGACGACGGTCACGGGCACCCTTCACTTTCAGAAAAATGCCTTCCTGACCCTCGAAGTCACCACCCGTGACACGGACTTTAGTGCCTTTGGACAAATTCAATTCATCAGGACGGAAGTAAAGGAGCTGCTCATGATAAGTACCAGCCACGGCAATGAAACGTTGCATCTCATTGTCGGGAATGATGATCTTCTGACCGCTTCGGGTATCGGTGATATACTGCAAATAAGAGACCATGGACTTGACACGTTTCACTTCGGAAGGACAGGCATGAACAAAAATCAGA